>NZ_CP022303.1:2440000-3050000 GCF_004216475.1 Thalassococcus sp. S3
TGGTGAGGTTGAGGATCACGCCGTCCTTGGGATGCCCTGCCAGAAGCTCACTTAGCGACGCATGGACCGGCAGTGACCAGTGCCGGGCAAACGCCTCTGCCCGCGCGCGATCAACATCATAGACACCCGCGATCCGCACCCCCGGATAAAGCGCGAAGGAGCGCAGGTAGAGGTCGGCGACAAAGCCGCATCCGATGATGGAAATCGCCTGATCTGTCACGTGCCCGTCGCGCCGCCTGAACTTGCCATGGATCGAAGATGTCGAGGCCAGTTTGCCTCAAACGCTCCATTTGTCCTGCGTCAGAGCACGGAAACATGTCAAGACTGCGGCGCGCGCGGCACCGCAGCATGGCGATTGAGCAAAAGTGGCGCTCAGGCGCGGCGGCGGCGCCCTCCGGCCCGGCCGCGACGGCCTCCGGCTTCTTCGCCGGGTGCCGCGGGTGGCTTGTTGAACCGGATCCATTCGGCGCCGTGGGGGTCATTATCGGTCAGGAAATTGGCCGCGCGAATGGCTTCCATCTCCTTGCCCGGCTTGGATTGGGTGGAGCCCAGGCCAAACAGCGTCACGAATGTCTCGTCATCCATGCCATCGGGCAGGACGACACCCGCCGCCGCGACCTCGGCTTTCTTTTCGGCAATCCGTTTTTGCGTCACCGGCAAGGCCACCGGGTTCATGATCGCGCTGGTCATGCCCGCCCCCATTGCCATCGGCAGGAAGGCGTTGTTGATGCCGTGCCGGTTGGGCAGCCCGAAGGAGATGTTGGAGGCCCCGCAGGTCGTGTTCACCCCCAGCTCCTCCCGCAGCTTGCGCACCAGCGTGAAGACCTGAACGCCAGCCGTCGCCATCGCCCCCACCGGCATCACCAGCGGGTCCACCACGATATCGTGCGCCGGAATGCCGTGATCGGCGGCACGCTCGACGATCTTTTTGGCGACGGCAAAGCGTACATCGGGATCTTCCGAGATACCGGTGTCATCGTTGGAAATCGCCACGACCGGAACGTTGTACTTTTTGACCAGAGGCAGGATCTGCTCCAGCCGTTCCTCCTCTCCGGTGACCGAGTTCAACAGCGGACGGCCCTCGCAGACCTCAAGCCCCGCCTCCAACGCACCGGGCACGGAGCTGTCGATGCATAAAGGCACATCGACAAGCCCCTGCACCAGCTTGAGAATTTCCACCATCAAGGGCGGTTCGGTCTCGTTCGGATTGGGGTTGGAATTATAGACCACCCCCGCATTCACATCGAGCACCGTCGCACCTGCCGCCACTTGCGCCAGCGCATCCTTTTCCACGGTCGAGAAATCGCCCGCCTCCAGCTCGGCCGCGAGTTTCTTGCGGCCGGTGGGGTTGATCCGCTCGCCAATCACGCAAAACGGCTCGTCAAAGCCGATGGTTGCGGTCTTGGTCTTGCTCTCGACGATGGTGCGGGTCATGGGCGTCCTTTCAGGAAGCGTTTGCGGGGCGCGTGGCCGCCCCACCGTTTTCGATGGCCCAGGTGGCGTTGGTCTTGATGCCGCCCAGGGGGAAGAAATGCACGTTGGTGATGTTGAAATCCGGGTTGGCCGCTTTGTGCGCGGCCAGCTCGCCAATCACCTCCGTCGGCTCGAACGGCAAAAGCAGCTTGGTGACGTCCTTGGCGCGCTTTTGCAGCACTTTCAGCGACGGACCAACACCGCAGGCAATCGCGAATTTGATCAGCGTTTGCAGCTTTGCGGGGCCCGCGATGCCGATGTGGATCGGCAGCGTCACACCGGCCGCCTTGAGGTCATCGGCCCACTTGATGATCGGCCCGGCCTCGAACGCGAATTGCGTGGCAATGGCCATCTCCGCGTCGGTCCGTTCCGAAAACTTTTGTTTCCATTGAAGCGCGTCTTCGACGTTCTTCATGCCGCCATCGGGGTCGATGTCGCGATTGCCCTCGGGGTGGCCTGCCACGTGCAGCCGCTTGAACCCCGCCTTGTCGAAGACGCCCGTCTCCATCAGTTGCATGGAGCAGTGAAAGTCACCCTGCGGCGCGGCCACACCGCCGGCAAGAAGCAGCGCCTGGTCGACACCCGCCTCGCCCTGGTAGCGCGCGACCCAGTCAGCCAATGTCGCCTCGTCCTTGATGATGCGGGCTGGGAAATGCGGCATGACCGGATAGCCATCCTCGGCCAGACGTTTCGCCGTCGCCACCATCTCGTCGATCGGTGTGCCTTCGATATGGGCGATGTAGACGCGGGTGCCCTCGGGCAGCAGGTCGCGGAAATTTTCGACCTTCGCGGCAGTACGTGGCATCACCTCGATGGAATAGCCCTGCAGGAAGGCCTCAACCTCGGGTGAGACCCCTTCCGCGCGGGGTGCTTCGCGTTTTTTGAAGTTCAACAAAGCCATGGCGACCTCCCATATCGACCGGCGCGTCACGCCCAACCATCGTTTGCGATCAGGGCCTTGATACGCTCCTGATCGTATTCCGCATCAAGCCGGGTGGCCTCTGCCTCCGCTACGGCCTCTGCATCTCCGTCGACGGCATAAGGCTGGGCCTTGCGCCATTCGGCGAGGTAAGCATCCGTATCCGCTGCGCCAACCTTCATCGCCGCGCGGTCGATGGCCTGCTCGAACCGTTCCGGCAGCGGCCGCTTGGCGCCGCGCCGTCCCTTGCCCACGATGACCTGAGCCGGGATGTCGCGCCAATAGACGATGGTGACGTCGGGCATGGATGATTCCTCGTCTGTTTCGACCCTCTTAGGGCACGCGCGCTGCGCGGTTGCGCCGGTTTTCGACGAAAAGGGCGCTGTCCGCGACCTTTGCCTATCCGCTCTGCGACCTTGTGACCACCGCGCGCCAGGGTCAAAATCCTCATCTCCATTATGAGCCGAACCAATCCCTTGCGCCAAAACGCGCCAGCGCTTAGCTTGGGACCAACTCGAAATGGAGGGCGTAAGTCATGACGCCCAAGCGTCCCAGCGGTGCGGGCGCGTTCCCGGTGGCGGTCGAAACCCCCGCGCCCAAAAGATCGGATCCTGCGGCGCTTTACGCGGCCTTGGATCTTGGAACAAACAGTTGCCGGATGCTGATCGCGCAGCCCAAGGGCAGCGGTTTTCATGTCGTCGACAGCTTTTCGAAGTCCGTGCAACTTGGCGCAGGACTTGAGAAAACAGGGCGGCTGTCGCGAGCGTCGATGTCACGGACCGTGCAGGCCTTGCGTGTGTGTCAGCAGAAGCTGCGCAAGAACAAGGTCAAACGCATGCGTCTGGTGGCGACCGAGGCATGCCGCCGTGCGCGCAACGCGCGCGACTTCATGCGACATGTTAAACGCGAAACCGGGCTGACGATGGAGATCATCGAGCCCGAAGAAGAAGCGCGCCTGGCCGTTATCTCCTGCGCCCCCCTGGTGTCGACAAAGACCGAGCAATTGCTTGTCGTCGATATCGGCGGAGGATCGACAGAACTGGTCTGGATCGACATATCGCGCGTGCCCGCCCGCGATCGCCCGCGCGCCATCATGCGTCTACACTCCGGGTTTCACAATCACGACAGTCGCTTCCCGCTGGCCAAAGTCGTTGACTGGATCAGCGTGCCGCTGGGTGTCGCGACCCTGAGAGACCAGTTCAACGATGTCGAAAACGACGCGGCAAGATTTGCTCTGATGAGCTGGTTTTTCGAAGAAAACCTTGCGGAATTCGCACCCTACAAAGATGAACAGGCACGCGAGCATTTCCAGATTGTCGGAACATCCGGAACCGTGACAACCGTTGCCGCCAGTCATCTGGGCCTGAAGCGATACGATCGGACAAAGGTCGACGGCCTGCGCATGACTTCGGAACAGATCGACAAGGTGATCCAGGGCTATCTTGACCTTGGACCTCAGGGGCGCAGACGTGATCCCCGTATCGGCGAAGACCGGCAGGCCCTGATCATGTCGGGCGCCGCGATCCTGCAGGCGTTGCTGCGCTGCTGGCCGACCGATCGTCTTTCGGTGGCCGATCGCGGCCTGCGCGAAGGGCTTCTCTATGCCCAGATGAGTGCCGACGGCGTCCTCGAAGATGGGCCGTTCTGAGTCGGGAGCCGGATTTCGAACCGAAATCCGGCCAAAATTCGTCGCGAATTTTGGCTCTGGCCGTCATGAAGAACTGGAAACGCACCGCTGCTTTCAACGCAGCGGATTTTGAAACAAAATCCGACCAAAATTCGTGACGAATTTTGCGCCCCAAGACAGAGACGTCGAGTATGGCAAAAAACACTTCCGGTCGCGGTCAGCGCGAGCTCAAGGTAAAGGTCAAGACCGCGCGGGGGCGCAAGCTCAGTTCCACACGTTGGCTTCAGCGCCAGCTGAATGATCCTTACGTCAAGCGGGCGCAAGCCGAGGGATATCGCGGACGTGCGGCCTACAAGATCCTGGAACTCGACGATAAGTACCAATTTCTCGTACCCGGCGCCCGGGTTGTGGACCTGGGATGCGCGCCGGGCGGCTGGTGCCAGGTTGCGGTCAAGCGGATCAATGCCCTCGGGGAAAAACCCGGCAAATCCATAGGCCGGGTCATCGGTGTCGACCTGCAGGACGTTGAGCCCATTCCCGGAGCGGATCTCCACCGGCTCGACTTTTTGTCGGATGACGCTGACATCAAGGTCAAGGATTGGATTGGCGGCGCGGCCGATGTAGTGATGTCGGACATGGCGGCTGCGTCTTCGGGTCACAAGCAGACAGACCACCTGCGCATCATCGCGCTTTGTGAAGCCGCCGCCTATTTTGCGTTCGATGTTCTCGAAGAAGGGGGCACGTTCGTTGCCAAGGTGCTCGCCGGTGGCGCCGAGGGAGATCTGCAGAAACTTCTCAAACAGAAGTTTACCAAGGTCGCCAATGTAAAACCGCCCGCCTCCCGCTCGGACAGTTCGGAAAAGTTCGTTGTGGCGACCGGGTTCCGGGGCTGACATTGAGTGGCGAGAGGACGGCGCCAGGCCCGTTCGGACGAGGACAAGACGAAGCGCTCTGCTGCCGCGTCGCTGCCTTGCTGGTCAGATGGCTTTGTCCAGGATTGGCGCACATTGTCCTGATGGATGAGGCAAAAAAGACGCGCGTGGCGGCTTGTCGATTGATCGCGCATTTGCTCGCCCTTCCGAAGATTCTGGATTGGCGCGCAAACTCGCATAGGTCTTGGTGCATGTTGCGGCAACGCTGTGGTCTTTTCGTGAACAAAGCCGTCAGAATCAGGCCTCACGCATTGCACAATTCTGCGCTAAGCATGGCATCATGACCCGTTTTTCCGTCCTGCCCCGCTTGCGCGACAAGATGCAGCGTCTCAAAGACGACATGGCGTTTCGGCGCGCGCTTCGGTGCCGCAAGGGGCACGGCCTGACCAACGCCACGCCTCGTGATGTCACCGTGATCGCCTTGGTGCGCAACGGCGCCTTCTATCTTGCCCCCTTTCTCGCGCATCACCGCGCGCTTGGGGCCGCTCATTTCATCTTCTGCGACACCGGATCGACCGATGACACCTTGAACCGGTTGATGGAGGAGCCTGATGTCACGATCCTTGAGGCCAGACTGCCGATCCGCTTCGAATCCGCTTTTCGGGCGCATGCGGCACAGACCTATTGTCGGGGTCATTGGTGTCTTTATGCCGATATGGACGAACGCTTTACCTTCGAGGGCGCGGCGCAGATCGGATTGCCCGGTCTGACCGCCTATCTCGAACGGCAGGGTCATACCGCCCTGATGGCGCAGATGCTCGAGATGTTTCCGACGGGGCCGCTCTCTGACTATGCGCACGCGCCTTATGACACGGCAATCGCTGCATTCGATCATTGCGACATAACCGACGTGGACTGGGTGGAGTACGAAGACCCGCAATTGCCGATGGCATGGTTCGTCAGACGCAACACGGTAGCGGATCCCGGGCTGCGCTTTGCCTTTGGGGGTATTCGCGGCAAGGTATTCGGCGAAGGATGCTGCCTTACAAAACACCCGCTCGTCTTTGTCGATGGCTTGACCGAGCCCGGTATTCACCCCCATTGCGCGGGCCATGTGCGCTGTGCCGACTTTTCGGCCCTTCTCCAGCACTACAAATTCACCAACGACCCCTTCGGCCGGGATGCCGCGACCGTTGCGGCCTCGGGGATAGGGCATGGCGAGGATGAAAAGCGGCTGTCCCGCGCGGATGACGCCCTGAGCCTTTTTTCCGAAACGGCGCAACGCTACAGCGGGCTTGAACCGCTCTACGAGGCAGGCTTTCTGGTCCGCTCTCCGCTCTATTCAGACTTTCTCGCCACGCAGACGTAAGGCGCGCACGACCTGAACCGGCAGGATCGCGAAACATCGCGCATAGCGCGGGATCATCCGACCCGGCGCTCCCAGGATCCGCCACACCCATTCCAGCGCCGCGCGGCGCATCCAAAGCGGGGCGCGGACCTGATGGCCGCCCAGAAAATCCAGCCCGGCTCCGATCGAAGCAAAGCCGACACGCGGCGCGATCTGCCGGCCCAGAGCGGCGAGGCGTTCCTGCTTGGGCGCGCCCAAGGCGAGATAGCACAGACCGACATCGCCGGCCTGCAGCTTTTCAAGGATCTCGCGCGCCTCTGATCCGTCGGGATCGAAGATGCCGGACGGCGCGATGGACAAGACGATGTCGATCTCCGGCGCTTCGGTCTTCAGCACGCGTTCTGCATCGCTCAACGCCTGCTGCGTGCTGCCGACCAGGGCCACTTTGACACCTTGTTGCGCCGCCAGCCGGGCCAACGGCAGCACCATGTCCGAGCCCGGCACAAGGTCAACCGGTCGTCCGGCAAGCTGCGAGAGGGCCACAATGGGCCGTCCATCCGCCACAACCAGATCCTGCGCGGCATAGGCCTGAACGAAATCGCTGTCGCCTTGCATTTTTACCAGATGGTCGAGATTGACGGTCGCCAGGGCAAAGCCTTCCCCGGCCTGGAACCGGGCCTCGACCGCCTTCATCAGGGCGGCCCGGGTCGGGATGTTGATCCGGATCACGGTTTGATCAAACTGGAACTGCATGTCGAAACCCTATTCGCAGATCTGGTCCGCGCCATCATATCGCCCTGATTTGCGGCTATGACGTGACGACAGCGGGACAAATGCGTGCAACACTGGTATCGTATCGCGTCTTTCAACCCCAGATCAGGATCGCAAGCAGAAACATGCCCAATGCCGTCGCATATCTGATGCTGGCCATCTGGCCGCTGATCTGCGTGGGCCTGTTTCGCAAGCTCCCGTTCGAGCGTGCGCTGATCTGGAGCATTCTGGGCGGATACCTCGTTCTGCCGCAAATTGCCGAATTCAACCTGCCCCTTGTGCCGGACATGGACAAGGTCGCGATCCCGAATATCGCCGCCTTTGCGATCTGCGTCTTCCTTCTGGGCCGTCGTGTGTCGTTCTGGCCGTCCGGCTGGCCCTTGCGCCTTTTGCTGATCGGGTTCGTCTTTGGCGTCGGTCCGACGGTTCTGACCAACCGCGATCCGATCATCTTTGAGATCCTCGCCAATACCGATCCGATCACCTTTCACACCGGCTGGCTTCCGGGGCTCAGCCTGCGTGACCTCTTTTCGGTCATCTCAAACCAGGTGATCATGCTTTTGCCCTTCTTCCTGGCACGGCAATTCCTTTATACCGAAACCGGGATGCGAGAGCTGATCTATGCGCTGTTCATCGGCGGGCTGATCTACACGATCCCTGCCCTGATCGAGATCCGTTTCTCCCCCCAGATCAACATCTGGATCTACGGGTTCTTCCAGCACTCGTTCGAACAGATGATGCGCAACGGCGGCTTCCGCCCGATCGTGTTCCTCGAACACGCACTTTGGGTCGCGTTCTTCTTCATGACCGCGATCATGTCGGCGGCGGCGTTGCTGCGGCAGGCCGAATACAAGGACCGTGTCCGTTACGGCCTGCTGATGTTCTACCTTTTCGGGGTTCTGATCCTGTGCAAAAGTCTCGCATCCCTGGCCTATTGCCTGGCTTTGACGCCTTTGGTCCTTTTCACGCCGCCCAAATGGCAGGTCCGCATCGCCATCGCGTTTGCCTTCGTCGCTGTCGTCTATCCGGTGCTGCGCAATGCCGGCATGGTGCCCTTGGACGATATCCTGGCCCTGGCCGGTCAGATCAGCGCCGACCGTCAGCAAAGCCTTGGCTTCCGCTTCGAGAACGAAGAGCAATTGCTCGCGCGTGCCCATGATCGCTGGCTCTTTGGCTGGGGGGGCTGGGGGCGCAACCTGATCCGCGACGTCGAATCGGGGCAGATCCTGTCGATCCCCGATGGACGCTGGATCATCGTCTTCGGCACCTTTGGCTGGGTCGGCTATGTCAGCGAGATGGGATTGCTTGCCCTGCCCCTGATCCTGCTGGGCTGGCACCTGCGGAAAGCTGACGCTACGTCCATCCCGCCCTATGTGGCACCTTTGGCCTTGATGCTGGCCATCACCATGGTGGATATGCTCCTGAATGCCATCCTGACGCCCTTTACCTGGCTTCTGGCTGGCACGATCTACGGCTATGTCGAGCATGCGCGGGGCGCGCGGCGGGATTTCTCCCGCACGCAATTGTTCCCCGACGGGCCCGCGATTGGCCGCAAAGACCGGTCCGAGGCGCCACGCACGCTCCTCTGACCCCCTCCGCGGCATTGTTCACGTTTCCGAAATGCCGCACCGAATACCAAAAGACTGTCTCCAATGGGGAAACATTCCCCAAAAAGGCCCAGAAAATGATTAGATTTTTACATCAAATCCGACGGGTCCGTGGCCTATTGCTGCCGCGACGGCATGTGCCTTGCGCGCACGTGGGCGGATCGGATTGTCTGGTATCGGTACTGTGTCGCGTTTCGAGTGTGGATTATCTGGGTGAGGCATTTGCCAAATGACTGAAACAAGCCGTTCAGACATCGCCATCGTCGGCATGGCGCTGACCGTGCCCGGCGCGCAATCGCCCGCGGAATTCTGGGACAACCTCAAGGGGGGCGTGGAATCCATCACGCGCCTGGATGATGCCGCGCTGCTGGAGGCCGGAGAGCGCCCCGACCTGATCCATCACAAGAACTACGTCCCTGCGGCCGCACTTCTGGACGGGTATGAGACCTTTGATGCCGAATTTTTCGGTTTCAGCCCGAAAGAGGCCGCGATCCTCGACCCCCAGCACCGCAAGTTTCTGGAAACAGCCTGGACCGCGCTTGAAGATGCGGGCCACACGCCCGACAGCCTGAAAGGCCGGATCGGCGTTTATGCGGGCTGCGGCATGGGCAGCTATTTCTATTTCAACATCTGCTCCAACCCCGATCTGGTGGACGATGTGGGCATGTTCCTGTTGCGCCATACCGGCAACGACAAGGATTTTCTGTCCACCCGTGTGAGCCATGTGTTCGACCTCAACGGCCCCTCGATCAACCTGCAGACCGCCTGCTCCACCTCACTGGTCGCCATCCACTACGCCGCCCGCGCCTTGCGGGACGGCGAATGCGACGCGGCCCTCGCCGGAGGTGTTACCATCGAGTTGCCGCAAGGCCGCGGCTATATGTTCAAGGAAAACGAGATCCTGTCGCCCGACGGACATTGCCACGCCTTCGATCACCGCGCGCAGGGTACCGTCTTTGGCTCCGGCTCCGGCACGGTGGTGCTGCGGCGGCTGGAGGATGCGTTGGCCGATGGCGACCACATCTATGCCGTGCTCAAAGGCTCTGCCGTCAACAACGACGGTGCGGCCAAGGCCGGCTATCTGGCACCGTCAGTGGACGGTCAATCGGCGGCGATCCGGGCCGCGTTGACGGATGCGGGTACGCCCGCCGACACGATTGACTACGTTGAATGCCATGGTACCGGCACCTATCTGGGCGATCCTATCGAGGTTTCGGCGCTGACGGATGCCTATCGCAGCCAGACCGGGGACAGCGGGTTCTGCAAGATCGGCTCGGTCAAGACCAATATCGGCCATCTCGACACCGCCGCCGGGGTCGCGGGGCTGATCAAGACGACGCTGGCACTGAAACACGGGCAGATCCCGCCCAGCCTGAATTACGAGGCGCCGAACCCCGCGATCGACTTTGACGCAAGCCCTTTCCGCGTGAATGCGGCGCTGAGCGACTGGACCTCTCACAAGGGCCCGCGTCGCGCCGCCGTGAACGCGTTGGGCGTGGGCGGCACCAACGCGCATGCGATTTTGGAACAGGCACCACAAGCGCAGCCGTCTGAGGAAGCCGACTGGCCCTTCCATGTCCTCTGCCTCTCCGGCCGGTCCAAAGCGGCTTTGGACGCCAACTCCAAGGCGCTGGCCACGCATCTGCGCGCGCATCCGGATCTATCGCTGGCCGATGTCTCATATACGTTGAAGAACGGGCGAAAAGCCTTTGAAAAACGGCGCATTGTCGTGGCCGAGACCCCCGAGGAAGCCGCCGATCTGCTCGACCAGGGTGACCCTCGCCGCGTTTTTACCCACGACCATCTGGGCGACGCGCCCGAGGTCGTGTTCATGTTCCCCGGCGGCGGCGCGCAATATCCCAACATGGCGCGCGATCTTTACGAGACCGAACCGGTCTTTGCCGAATGGATGGACCGCGGGCTCGACCACCTCGACCCACAGCTTGACTATAACATCCGCACCCTCTGGCTGCCCGAACCGGGGGCCGAGGCGGCTGCCGCCGAGACGCTGAAACAGCCTTCGGTGCAGCTTCCGCTGATCATGATCGTGGAATACGCGCTGGCCCAGCTTTGGCAAAGCTGGGGCGTGCGGCCCGCGGCGCTGGTTGGTCATTCCATGGGCGAGAACACAGCCGCCTGCCTTGCCGGCGTGATGACGTTCGAGGACTGCATCGACCTTGTCCTGCTGCGCGGACGGCTTTTCGACACGGTGCCGGCAGGCGGCATGCTGTCGGTGTCCATGGCCATCGATGATCTGCGCCCCCTGATTGGCGCCGACCTCGATATCGCCAGCGTGAATGCCCCACAGCTTGGCGCGGTCTCAGGTCCGCAAGAGGCGCTGGACCGTCTGGCGGCGGATCTCACCGCCAAGGGTATCGAGCATCAGCGCGTGCCCATCGACATCGCGGCCCATTCGCGCATGCTCGATCCGATCCTGGATGAATTCAGAGGGTTCCTCGCCAAACTTGATCTGCAATCGCCGCAGATCCCATTCCTGTCGAACCGCACTGGCCAGCCCATCACCGACGCGCAGGCCACAAGCCCCGATTACTGGACCGAGCAACTCCGCCGGACGGTGCTTTTTGCGGATTGCATCACAACCCTCGCCAAGACGAAGGGGCGCGTTTACCTGGAGGTCGGCCCCGGTAAAGCATTGAGTTCGTTGGCACAAATGAGCGATGTGGTCGAGCCGGGACAAGTGCTCAGCTCGCTTCGTCATCCGGATCAGGAGATGGCCGACGACGCCTATTTCCTCAGCGTGATCGGGCGGCTTTGGGCAACGGGGGTGGAGGCTGACTGGGCCCAGATCTGGGGTGAAGCGCGCCGCAACCGCGTCCCCTTGCCCACCTACGCCTTTCAGCGCAGCCGCTATTTCATCGAACCGGGCGAGGCCGCGGCGGCCCCTACGCCTGCATTGATGCGCAACGACGATATCGCCGAATGGGGATACGCGCCCCGCTGGACACCCCGCTTTGCGCCCTGCGATCTGGACGTAGAGACGGAGTTGGAGCGGGCGGACGCGCAAACATGGCTGATCTTCTCTGATCAGGCCGGCATCGCCGCCCCGGTCATCGACCGTCTGCGCGCGGCGGGCCAAAGCGTGGTTACCGTCACTGCCGGGGACAGTTTTGCGCAACTCGGTGAAAACGCGTTCCAAATCGCCCCCGAACAGGGGCGCGCAGGCTATGATGCGCTGATCGCGGCCGTGACCGAGGCGGACCGCCTGCCCACCCGGATCGCCCATTTCTGGCTGGTCACTGACGCAGAAACCTTCCGCCCCGGCAGCAGCTTTTTCACCCGCAATATGGAGCATGGATTTTACAGCCTGATGCACCTGGCTCAGGCCCTCGCCGATGCAGAAGACGGGACACCGCGTCATCTGATCGCCATCACAAACGGTGCGGCACGCGTGCGCGGCGAAGCGCTGCCTTACCCCGAGAAGGCCACCCTCGCCGGACCTGCCGGCGTCATCCCGCGCGAATTGCCGGGCGTGACCTGCGCGACCCTGGACATTCAGCTCCCCCAGCCACCCGAACGCCCCAGCGGTCTGGCCGGTCTTTTTGCCAAGACGGAGGTCGCGCCCGACACGCTGACCACGCCGCTTCTGGAGGATCTGCTGGCGGAGCCCGGCAACCGCGCCGCTGCGCTCCGCGGGGACAGACGGTACGAAAAGACGTACAAATCGTACGCGATTTCGGACGAAACGGAAAAACCGGTCTGGCGCGACGGCGGGACCTATCTGATCACCGGTGGCTTTGGCGGGATCGGCCAGACCGTCGCCGCAGACCTGATCCGCGATCACGGTGCCAGGATCATCCTGCTCTCCCGCTCCGCCCTTCCCGAGCGTGCGGAGTGGGACGATCACCTGCGCCGCCACAGCCGCAGCGACGCAACCTCTGCCCGGATCCGCGCCGTTCAAACGCTGGAGGCCCTGGGTGGCGAGGTGATGGTGGCGGAGGCCGATGTCTGCCATCTCGACCAGATGCAAAGCGCCGTCGCCGAGGCCATGAAACGCTTTGGCCCGATCACCGGCGTGATCCACGCGGCAGGCCATATCAATGACGGGCCGCTTCTGGCGAAATCGCCGTCGGAGGTGGAGGCCGTCTTTGCGCCCAAGATCACCGGTCTTCGTGTGCTCGACAGCCTGTTCCCGGATGGCGCGCTGGATGTGATGGTGCTTTTCTCGTCCTCCTCCACCGCGACCACGCCTGCAGGCCAGATCGACTATGTCGCAGCGAATGCGTATCTCAACGCGTATGCGGAGGCCCGCGCAGGCGGCGAAACGCGGGTCATGGCGGTGAATTGGGGTGTCTGGTCCGACGTGGGCATGGCTGCCGACGCCATGGCACGGCGCACCGGCGAGATTGAACCAGACCCGATGACGCCTTGCGATCAGCCTTTGCTGGATCAAGCGGGCTTCGACGCCGAGGGGAACCGGCGCTTTCAGTCGACCTTCGGTCCGAACGCCTGGGTCTTTGACGAGCACCGCACCAAGGCGGGCGATGCGCTGTTGCCCGGCACCGGGTTCATTGAGCTGGCCGCGCAGGCGTGGGAGGCGGATCATCCCGGAGAACCCTTTGAGATCAAGGACCTCTTCTTCTTCCGTCCGCTGGATATCAGCGACAAAGGCACGCGCGAGGTAACGCTGAGCCTTGTGCGCGAGGCGGGCGGCGCCGCGCTGGACGTGCGCAGTGATGCCTCTGCCGATGGGCGCACGGGTACGGTTCTGAATGCGCAGGCGCAACTTGCCCGGCTGTCGCTGGGCCTCAAGCCCGGCCATATCGACCCCGGCGCCATCGCGAAACGCTGCCCGAAGACAGCAAGCGGGACCACGGCAGAGCGTCTGCGCTCTCCGCAGGAGGCGCATCTGAACTTTGGGGCGCGCTGGCACGTGCTGCACTCCACGGCTTTGGGCGATGGCGAAGGGTTGGCGCATCTGGCCCTACCCGAGGCCTATCGCGACACCGACGCAGCCTATCGCCTGCATCCCGGCCTTCTGGACATCGCCACCGGCTGGGCGATGCCCCTGATCGACGGCTATCAGGGCGCGCATCTGTGGGTGCCTGTCTCTTACCGCAGCATCCGCGTGTTCCGCGCGTTGCCGGCGGATATCCTGAGCTGGGCGCGGATCACACCCGGCGCGGAAGGGTTTGTGTCCTTCGATGTCACGCTCTGCGACCGCGCAGGTGAGGTAATCGTCGAGATCCGCGATTTCCAGATGAAACGGCTCGACACAAGCGCGGGCTTTGCGGCGCAGAGCGCGATAGACCCGGCCGATATCCGGGTGGAGGATGCCAGCGGACAACCGCAGGCGCCGCTATCGGCGGATGAGGAGCGATTGCTGCACACGATCTCGCAAGGGATCCGACCGGAGGATGGACCAAAGGCGCTGACCGCCGCCCTGGCCAGCGGGCTGCCGCAGATGGTGGTCTCCTCCCTGCCGCTGCCGGACCTGATCGCGCAGACGGCGGCAAGCGCGGCGCCGAAGGCCGACGGCGGACAAAGCTTTGAGCGGCCCGACCTCGACAGCGACTATGTGGCACCGCGCACGGCCATCGAGGACACGCTGGCCGGATTCTGGCAGAACCTGTTGGGCGTGGATCAGGTCGGCGTGAAGGACAGCTTTTTCGACTTGGGCGGGCATTCGCTGATCGCGGTGCGTCTTTTTGCAATGATCAAAAAGACGTATGACGTTCAATTCCCGATCTCCGTCCTGTTCGAAGCCCCCACGATCGAAACCTGTGCCGCGCTGATTGCGGAACGTGTGGGCGATGTCGCACCGTCTGGGGACGCAGCCCCGGCAGAGGCCAAGCCCAGCTTTACCCATATCGTGCCGCTGCATCAGGGCGAACCCGGCGGCGGAACGCCGTTCTTCATCGTGGCCGGCATGTTCGGAAATGTGCTCAACCTGCGCCATCTGGCGCTGCTGACGGGCGGCGAACGGCCTGTCTATGGCCTGCAGGCCCGCGGGCTGATCGGGAACGATGAGCCACATCGCCGGATGGAAGACGCGGCCCGCGACTACATCGCGGAGATGCGGCAGGTGCAGCCGAAGGGGCCTTATCTGGTCGGCGGTTTCTCGGGCGGCGGGATCACGGCCTTTGAAATTGCGCGGCAATTGCAGGACGCGGGCGAAGAGATTGGCGCGGTCATCATGCTCGACACGCCCCTGCCCCAGCGTCCGACATTAGGAGTACGCGATAAGGCTCTGATAAAAGCGCAGGAGATGCGTCAGAAGGGACCGGCCTATCTGGTCGAATGGGCGCGGAACCGGGCGGCCTGGGAACGGGCGAAACGGGCCGGTCAGGTTGGGCCCGTATCGGACAATGCCGCCTTCAACAACGACAAGATCGAAGCGGCGTTCTATGACGCGATTGCGCATTACGAAGTGCGGCCCTGGGACGGCCCCCTGCATCTTTTCCGCCCACCGCTGGAGAAGCATTGGCGCGTGTCCAGCGGTCAATGGGTCAACCGCGACCGCGAGTTTGTCTATGAAGATAATGACTGGACGCGCTTCGTGCCGGGCGTTTCGGTCATCGAAGTGCCGGGGGATCATGACAGCATGGTCTTGGTGCCCAATGTGAGCGTGCTGGCCGGACATCTGAACGCGATCTTCGCCGATGCGGACCGCAGCGCGGCCTGGCCCCGCGCAACGGCGGCGGAGTAGCGGAGATGAGTGCAACCCTTCTCACCATCGTTCTGAACTGGCGTACGCCAGAGATGTCGCTGAAAGCCGCCGAGGCCGCGCTTGCGGATATGGAGGGCCTAGATGCCGAACTGGTCCTTGTCGACAATGACAGCCAGGACGGCAGTTTCGAGACGATGGCGCAGGCGGCTGAGGCGCGTGGCTGGACGGAAGGTGGCCGGGTGCGCGTGGTACAATCGGGGCGCAATGGCGGCTTTGGCGCGGGCAACAATGTGGGCATGCGGCTGGGCCTCTCCTCAGGCGCGGCGCCGGATTTCATCTATATTCTCAACTCGGACGCCTGGCCGGATCGGGGCGCCATTCCCGCGCTGCTTGATCATATGCGCCGCAATCCCGGCGTAGGCATCGCCGGCAGCCATGTGCGCGGCGAGGATGATGCACCGCATATCACCCTCTTCCGCTTCCCCTCGATTGCCGGGGAATTCGAAGGGGCGGCCCGCACCGGCGTGATCTCTCGCCTTTTGGCCAATGCGATTGTGCCCTTGCCGATCCCGACCGAGGTGACGGCGGTTGACTGGCTGGCGGGCGCGTCGATGATGATGCGGCGGGAGATGCTGGACCGGATCGGGCTCTTTGATGAGACATTCTTTCTTTATTACGAGGAAACCGATCTCTGCCGACGGGCCGCAAAGGCAGGCTGGCGGACCGACTATCTGCCGCAAAGCCGCGTGGTGCATATCGGATCGGTCTCGACCGGTATGAAAACCTGGGCGCGCACGCCGGACTACTGGTTTGCTTCCCGACGCTACTATTTCGTTAAAAATCACGGGGCCTTTTATGCGGCCGCCGCGACATTGGCCCGGATTGCCGGGCAAGCGATCTGGGAGGTGCGCCGCGCGGTAAGCGGCAAACCACAGGCCGATCCCGACCGGTTTCTGCGCGATCTGATCGCGCATGCGCTGCGCGCGCCCAAGCCCCTGAAAAAGACCGCCAGAACGCTGCACCCCGCGACCGAGGACAGACCATGACCGCTTTCTCCTGCGCCGTGATCGGCGACGAATCCCTTCTGATCGGCTGCTGTGACACGATGCTGGAGCGTGGGCACGCCATCCGCACGGTGATCACCCGCAACGCCGAGATCACGCGGTGGGCCAAGACCAAAGGCCTGCCGGTGAGCGGCGGTTTTGACGGGCTGCCGGAGCAGGTCGACTGGCTTTTCAGCATCGCCAATCTGCGGGTGATCCCGGAAACGGCTTTGGCGCATGCAACGAAGGGGGCCATCAACTTTCACGATGGTCCATTGCCCCGCTATGCGGGTCTGAACACGCCCGCCTGGGCGCGGATGGCCGGCGAGACGGAGCACGGTGTGACCTGGCACCTGATCGAGGGCGGCATCGACGAGGGGGATATCCTCGCTCAAAGGCTCTTTGAGATCGTGCCGGAGGATACGGCCTTTTCGCTCAATTCGAAGTGCTATGGCGCGGGTCTGGAAAGCTTCAGCGAGGTGCTGGAGCAATTGGAAAGCGGCGCGCTGAGGCGGCAAAAGCAGGATCTGAGCCAGCGCAGCTATCGGGCCCTGGCGGACCGACCGGATGCGGCGGGACGGATCGACTTTACCAAATCGGCCGACGAGATCGCGGCTTTGGTCCGGGGGCTGGATTTCGGCGAATACTGGAACCCGCTGGGCCTGCCCAAGGTCGAGTTGGACGGCGCCATTCTGAGCGCGCGGTCCGTCACCATCGAAGCCCCTGCAACAGATGCAGCACCGGGCACGGTACTGAACGTGACGAAGGAGAGCGTGACGGTGGCCACGGGCACGGCACCCATCACGCTGAACCGGATGAGCGATCTGGCCGGAGGTGCTGTCGATTTGGCCACGTTCGTCTCGTCCGGCCAGGTGCTTGCCGGCAAAACCTCCGCTGCCGCGCTGAACGACGCGATCCATCGGTCCGCACCGGGAAAGGCATTCTGGCGCAAACGCATGCAGACGCTGCACCCGCTGCCTTGCCCGCTCGCGCGCAAGGCGGGCGAAGCGCCGCACTGGGAGAGCCATGCGGCCGTGCTCCCCACGCTCACACCAGATCAGGCGATGATGGCCGCGGCCCTTTGGGCCTTGCTGAGCAGCGGAGAGGAGCACGGCGACGTCGCTTATGCCTCGCAAGCCGTGGCGCAGGTGGCGGCGGATCTGCCGGGCTACATGTCACCCTGGGTGCCGCTGCAACTGGCCCGGTCAGGCGACACGCTGGCCGAGATCGCCGAACGTGTGGAACAAACGCGCGCGAAGGCCGAGGCGACGGGTGGTTTCGTGGCGGATCTGGGCTTGCGGGACCCCGCGATCACGCAAAGCGCCACGCCCGGATTTGGCATCGGCCCGGCCCCGATCCGGGGCACCGCGATCACGGCAACGATGGACACAGACACCGCGACACTGCATTACGACAGCACGCGGCTGACAAGAGAGGCGGTCGTCCTGCTCGCCGACCGCCTCTCTCTGATTGCCGGACATCTTGCCGGGGCGCCGGACACGACAGAGACGCCTGACGCGATCCCGCACCTGCCGGAGACGGAGCGCACGCGACTTCTGGAGGCCTTCAACCAAACCGATGCGGCCTACGACGCCACGCAAACGATACACGCCGCTTTCGAAGCGCAAGTGGCGCGGACGCCCGAGGCCACCGCGCTGGTTTGCGAACATGATACGCTGAGCTATGCCGAGCTGGACGCGCGCGCCAATCGCATCGCGCATGTGTTGCGGGACATGGGCGTGGGCGCGGGCGCGCATGTGGGCCTGAGTCTGGCCCGCTCCACCGATCTGGTGGCAGGCGCGCTGGGGATCCTCAAGGCCGGCGGCGCTTATGTCCCGCTTGACCCGGCCTACCCCGCAGACCGTCTGGCGCATTACGTGAAAGACAGCGCGGCGCAAGTCATCGTCACCGCAAGCGCGCAGGAGGCGGTGCTGCCCGCGACGGACGCCGCGCGGTTGGTACTGGACAGCGACGCGCGGCTCGACGCGGCACCTGCCACGACGCACGGGGGCACTGCGGGGCCGGAGGATCTTGCCTATCTGATCTATACGTCCGGGTCCACCGGCCTGCCCAAGGGCGTGATGGTCGAGCATCGCAATGTCGCCAACTTCTTCGCTGGCATGGATGCCCGCGTGCCGCACGGGCCGGGCGATACATGGCTGGCGGTCACCAGCCTGGCCTTCGATATCTCGGTGCTGGAACTGTTCTACACGCTCGCACGCGGCTTCAAGGTGGTGCTGAGTTCGGACGAGAACCGCGCCGTCGTGTCGAACGGGCCGATCAGGATGGGCGGCAAGCCTCTGAACTTCAACCTCTTCTACTGGGGTAACGATGACGGCGCGGGGCCCAAGAAATACGAATTGCTGCTGGAAGGCGCGAAATTCGCCGATGCGCATGGGTTCAACGCGGTCTGGACGCCGGAGCGGCATTTCCACGCCTTCGGCGGCCCCTACCCCAACCCGTCGGTCACCGGCGCGGCGGTGGCTGCGGTCACGCAGAACCTCAGCGTCAGGGCGGGCAGTTGCGTGGCCCCCCTGCACCACCCTGCGCGGATTGCCGAGGAATGGTCGGTGATCGACAACCTCACCAACGGACGCGCGGGGCTGGCCATCGCGTCGGGCTGGCAGCCGGATGATTTCATTCTGCGGCCCGAAAACACGCCGCCCGCCAACAAGCCCGCGATGTTCGAGGCCATCGAGACCTTGCGCAAGCTCTGGCGCGGTGAGGCGGTGGGCTTTCCCACGCAATCGGGGGAGATGCACGAGGTCATCACCCAGCCGCGTCCGGTGTCCAAGGACTTGCCCGTTTGGGTCACCACCGCAGGCAACCCGGAAACCTGGCGCGAGGCGGGGCGGATCGGGGCCAACGTCCTGACCCACCTGCTGGGCCAGAGCGTGGCCGAGGTGGGCGAGAAGATCGCCATCTATCACGAGGCTTTGCGCGAAGCGGGTCATGACCCGGAGGATTTCCAGGTCACGCTGATGCTTCATACCTATCTCGCCGAAACGCGAGAGACCGCTCGCGACATCGCGCGGGAGCCGATGAAGGATTACCTGCGCAGTGCGGCAGGGCTGATCAAACAATATGCCTGGGCCTTTCCGGCCTTCAAACGGCCCGAAGGCGCCACGAACCCGTTCGATGTCGACCTGGGCAGCCTGGGCGAGGACGAGATGGAAGCCATCCTCGATTTCGCCTTTGAGCGCTATTTCGAAGAGTCCGGTCTTTTCGGCACCGTCGAGGACGCGGTGGCCCGCGCCGAAGAGGTGCGCCGCATCGGCGTGACCGAGGTCGCTTGCCTGATCGACTACGGCATCGCGCCGGATGTGGTGCTGGAGGGTCTGGAACCGCTGGCCAAGGTGCTGGAAGCGGTGAATGCGCCTGCGGAACTGGATGACGAAGATGTCTCCATCGCCGCGCAGATGGTGCGGCACAGGGTCAGCCACCTGCAATGTACGCCGTCGATGGGCCGCATGATCGCGATGAACGACGATGCCCGCCTTGCCTTGAGCGGGGTGAAGCACGTTCTTCTGGGCGGAGAGGCTTTGCCGGGGGATCTGGTCACCGATCTGCGACGCTGCACCCGCGCGCAGGTGCTGAACATGTACGGGCCGACGGAAACGACGATCTGGTCCACGGTCGAGGCGGTTGGCGCGGAACCGGAGGCCACCGTTTCGGTCGGTACACCGATTGCCAACACACAGGTCTATGTCCTTGATCCGCAAAGCAATCCGGTGCCGATCGGCGTGCCGGGCGAGCTTTTTATCGGCGGCGACGGTGTCACGCGGGGCTATTGGCAGCGCGCGGAACTGACGGCGGAGCGGTTTGTCGAGAACCCGTTTGGTCCGGGGCGCCTCTATGGCACGGGGGATCTGGTTCGCTGGGACGCGGAGGGACGGCTGGATTTCCTCGGCCGGACAGACCATCAGGTCAAGATCCGGGGCCAGAGGATCGAGCTTGGCGAGATCGAGGCCGCCATGGCGGACTTTAAGACCGTCACCCAAGCCGTTGTGATCGCGAAAGAAGTGAATGGCGATACGCGGCTGGTCGGGTATGTGACAGCCTCCGCTGATGTGGACGAGGACGCGATGCGCACCCAGCTGGCCGCCCGCCTGCCGGAAGTGATGGTGCCAGCACATATCGTCACGCTCGACACCTTCCCGCTGACACCCAACAAGAAGATCGACCGCAAGGCCCTGCCCGATCCAGAGCTGAAACGCGCCCCTGCCCGCACCATTCCGACGGCGCCGCCGAAGGCAGGGCTGGAGCAGGACATCGCAGCCATCTGGTCAAGGATCCTGGGCGTGGGCGATATCCGCGCGGAAGACAACTTCTTTGCCCTTGGAGGCCATTCCTTGCTGGCCGTTCAGGCCCATCGGGAGATCAAGGCCGATCTGGGGCTGAGCCAGTTGTCGATCACGGATATCTTCCGCTTTCCAACGCTGGGCGGTCTGGCTGCGCATCTCGGCAACGGGGCCGCGCAGGCAGAACCCGCGCCCGAAGTGGCAGCCCCGGCCCGCGCGGAGACCATGTCAAAGCGCCGCGCCATGCGGGCCAATCGCGGAGCCCGCAGCGCATGAATGTGAGCATTGCAGATCGGGAGGCCTGTCTGAAAGCGCTTGCGGGCAGCCGGATCAGCGTGGTGATGTCGGATCCACGCGCGCCGGCTGACGGGCTGCTGCCGTCCGAAAACCGTGACACCGCCCGCATGGTCGAGGCCCGTCAACGCGAATTCGCCGCGGGCCGACGGGCCGCGCGGGCGGCGATGGCCCCTTTTGGGTATGCAAGCACGCCCATCCCGCAAGGAGCCGATCGCGCGCCGATCTGGCCGGACGGCTTGGTGGGCAGCATCAGCCACACGAAAAAGGCCTGCGTCGCGGCGCTTGCGCTGAGATCGGATTACCGCAGCATCGGGATCGACATCGAGGAAGACAGCCCCCTTGAAAAGGCATTATGGCCCGTGATCTGCACAGAGACCGAGCGGACCTGGCTGCGTAGCCAGCCCGAAGCGCAGCAGGGGCACCTTGCCAAGATCATTTTCAGCGCCAAAGAGGCCGTTTACAAATGCCAGTATCCGATCAGCCAGGCCGTGTTCGGGTTTGATCGGGTCGATATCGCATTGAACGCAAAGGATTTCTCTGCCCGCTTTCGGACCGATATCCCCCCGTTTCGGACCGGGACCCGCCTGTCCGGTCGCTATGATCTGGCCGATGGGCTGATCATGACCCTTCTGCATCTGGAAGCGTGATGTGACGATGATCCGGCTGGCCCTCGTTCTTGTTGCAATCGGTCTGATCGGCGGTGTGGCCTATTGGGTCTGGGGAAAGCCGCGCGGGCCGGACGACGACACCATCGCACGCGCCTATGGCACGCCGCTTGCCGCGCCGGAGGGGCCGCTGCGGGTGTTCCATCTGGGCCACAGCCTGGTCGGGCGCGACATGCCGGCAATGCTGGCCCAGCTTTCAGGGTCCGGGCACGGATACGAAAGCCAGTTGGGATGGGGCAGCCCGCTCAAACAGCATTGGGACCCGGATATTCCCGTGAACGGCTTTGACGTCGAAAACGCGCATGACCGCTATCGCGATGCCCGCGAAGCGGTTGGGTCAGGCGACTACGATGCGGTCATTCTGACAGAGATGGTCGAGATCCGCGATGCGATCCGCTATTTCGACAGCGCGGAATACCTGCACCGCTGGGCGCAGCTTGCACGGGATGCCGCCCCCGGCACACGCGTCTATCTTTATGAAACCTGGCATGAGCTGACCGACCCCGAAGGATGGCTCAACCGGCTGGATCTGGATCTGAAACGCTATTGGGAAGGCAAGCTTCTCTTCGCCGATTTGGGTCGGGCCGGGCCGGATCGGCCCATCTACGTCATTCCGGCAGGTCAGGTTTTCGCACGCTTCGTGCGCAGGATCGAAGAGCGCGGCGGCGTGGGAAATATCAAAACCCGCGAGGACCTTTTCGCCCGCACGCCCGAGGGCGAGCTGGATCCGATCCATATTAACGATCTTGGCGCATATCTCGTGGCGCTGACCCATTATGCGGTTCTCTACCACCGCTCGCCCATTGGTCTTCCGCATCAGTTGAGGCGTGCCGATGGCACCCCGGCCAATGCGCCCGAGGCCGAAACGGCGCTGCTGATGCAACGTATTGTCTGGGATGTGGTCAGGACCTATCCAAAGACCGGAGTGGCACCATGAAAATGCGTCTCTTGGCAGCGCTTTTTGCCAGCCTGATCGGGCTGGCCGCGCAGGCCCGTGATCACGCGCCGATGGCCATCGGTCTTTCGACCGTGGCCGACTGGAGCACACAGGCCCCTTTTCTGGATCACATGAAATCCGCCCGCCCCTGGATCGGCCATGTCGCGGGCCAATGGGGCGGAAGCGATCATGCCGCGCTGGCCGCCGGAGGGCATCTTGACAGCGACGGCTGGCCCCTCCGCATTCCGCGGGAGCTGGGGTCCATCGGAACGCTGATCCTGACCGACCTGCCAAGCGAGGCGACCGCGTTCGAGGGACGCTATCTGCTTCGCTTCGAAGGCAACGGTATCGTGGAAGTGACCGGACGGGCCGCCAATGTGCGGTATGGGCGGAACCGGGTCGCATTTGACTTCACGCCGGGCGACGGCCCGGTCGAGATCCGCATCCAGCGCACGGACCGGGCGCGCCAGAACGATCACGTGCGCAACATCACCGTGGTGCGTGAGGATCAGGTTGATGCGTTCGATCAGGGCGCTGTGTTCAATCCCGAATGGCTGTCCCGGCTGGAGCCGTTCGGAGCCATGCGGTTCATGGACTGGATGGACACCAACAATTCCCAACAGGAGACATGGGCAGATCGCCCGAAGCCACAGGACTATACCTGGGCCAGAACCGGCGTGCCGGCGGAAATCCTGGTTGAGCTGGCAAACGAGGCCGATGTCGATGCCTGGTTCAACATGCCGCATCGCGCTGATGACGCCTATATCCGGGCCTTCGCCGCGCTGGTGCGCGATGCGTTGGAGCCTGGGCGGACGGCCTATGTGGAATACTCCAACGAGGTCTGGAACTGGCAGTTCGAACAGACCCGCTGGGCCGATGCGCAGGCCAATGCGCTTTGGCAAGCCAAGGATGCCGGGATGCAATTTTACGGGATGCGCGCCGCGCAGGTCGCGCAGATCTGGAGCGACGTTTTCGGAGCGGAGGCCGATACGCGCCTCGTCAATGTCATTTCCAGCCAGACCGGCTGGCCGGGGTTGGAGGAGCTGGCCTTCACCGCGCCACTTTGGGTCGATCAGCCAAAGGCACCGGTGGCGTATTTCGACGCCTATGCGATCACCGGCTATTTCGGTGGCATCCTGGGAACCGACGAACGGGCTCCGATGGTGCGGGGCTGGATCGAGGACAGTCGCCAGGCAGCCGCGGCCCGGGCCACCGCCGAAGGGTTGGAAGGCGCGGACCGGCAAGCCTTTCTTGACCGGCACGCCTTTGATCAGGCCTTTGGCCTGGCGGGTGCGGAGTTGATGAACGGGGAAGTGACAGGCAATGTGTCGGACACGGTCAGCGACCTGATCGCGACCACATGGCCCTATCACGCGAAGGTCGCCGCGGCGCAGGATCTGGATCTCATCATGTATGAAGGCGGCACCCATGTCGTGGGCCTGGGCGCTTTGGTGGATGATCCGGCGCTGACGCCCTTCTTTACGGCCTTCAACTACAGCGCGGAGATGGGCGCGCTTTACCAGCGTCTTCTGGACGGCTGGGACGAGATCGGCGGGCAGATGTTCACCGCCTATGTCGATGTCTATGCGCCGACGAAATGGGGCAGTTGGGGCGGTTTGCGCCACCTGGAGGACCGCAATCCCCGCTGGGATGCCCTGGTCGGGGCGGAGTAGATGCAAATGCAGATGCAGCCTGACCCGTTGCGGGCGCAGTCCACAACCCGGGCAAGCGTCATCCTGCCCGCCCATGACGAGGCCGACTATATCGGGTCCTGTCTTGAGGCCTTGCTGGCCTCGCGGCACGTCAGACTTGACGTGATTGTCGTGGCCAATGCCTGCAGCGACGCAACGGCCAAAATCGCGCGCAGCTTTTCAGATATCGGGCAAAACAAGGTCACGGTGATCGAAACCGAAGAAGCCGGCAAGCTGAACGCCCTCAACCTGGGCGATGCAGAGGCAGAGCATGCTTTGCGCATTTATCTTGATGCCGATGTCATCGTCAGCCCGGACCTTGTCGCGCAACTTTGCGCAGCGCTGCGGGTCGACGGCCCGCGCTATGCGAGTGGAACGCCGCGTATTTCTGCTGCGCAAAGCTGGGTCACGCGGAGATATGCCGGGTTCTGGACGACCTTGCCCTTTGTCACGGAGGGTGTTCCGGGGTTCGGGATATTCGCCATGAACCGCGAGATGCGGCAGCGTTGGGGGCATTGGCCCGACATTATCTCGGACGACACATTCGCCCGTCTGCAGGCCTTGCCAGAGGAGCGGGTGCGCGTGCGCGCCACCTATAGCTGGCCGATGATCGAAGGGTTCCGGTCGCTCGTTCGGGTCCGCCGGCGGCAAAATGCGGGTGTGGAGCAGATTGCGCGAACCTATCCGGCGCTCGTGGCCCATGATGATACGCCCGCCCCGTCCGCCACGGGGCTGATCGGACGGCTGGTCCGGGATCCGTTGGGATTTGCGGTCTACGCAACCGTCGCCCTTGCGGTAAAATCACCGCTTTTCCGGACCTCGGATCGTTGGGCCCGCGGACGATGAGCCGTACGGCCATGTTTCAGGGGACCGGGCTGATGGCCCGTGTGCTGCGCAGCGCATCGTGGCTGATCATTGGCTATGGCACGTCACAGGCCCTGCGCCTGGCATCGAACCTGATCCTCACACGGCTCCTGTTTCCCGAGGCGTTCGGGCTGATGGCGTTGATCATGGTGGTCACCGTCGGTTTGACCCTTTTTTCGGATGTGGGGATCGGGCCGGCCATCTCTCAGAACAAGCGTGGCGATGATCCTGATTTCCTGAACACGGCCTGGACCATTCAGGTCGTACGGGGCTTTGCGCTTTGGGGCTTTGCCGCCCTGCTCGCCTGGCCCGTTTCGATCTTTTACGAGGAGCCGCAGCTGGCGCTTTACCTGCCTATCGCGGGCATTTCGCTGGCTATTGCGGGCTTTAATCCCACACGGATCGAAACCGCACATCGTCATCTGGCCGTCGGCAGGCTCACGGCGCTCGATCTGCTGAGCCAGGTAATCGGAATTGCCGCGATGGTCGTGCTGGCGTGGCTGATGCAATCGGTTGCGGCGCTTGTGATTGGCGGCGTCCTGCAGGCGGCGGCCAAGCTGGTCTTGACCCACCTGTTCCTGCCCGGCCCGTCGAACCGGTTCCGTTGGGAGCGCACAGCCGCGCGGGAGTTGATCCGGTTTGGAAAGTGGATATTCCTCAGCACCGCCTTTTGGTTCGTTAGTTCTCAAGGGGACAAGGCGATCCTGGGCAAGTTCCTGTCGCTAGAGACGTTGGGCATCTACAATATCGGCTATTTTCTGGCCAGCTTTCCTTTGCTGCTGGGCCATGCGGTCACCCAGAAGGTGCTGATCCCCATCTACCGCGAGAAGCCGCCCTCGGCCTCGTCGGAAAATGCCGCGAAGCTGCGCAAGATGCGATATGCGCTGACCACGGGCGTTCTGAGCCTTTTGATCGTGATGGCCTTTGCCGGTCCGTGGCTTGTCGAGGTTCTCTATGACGACCGGTACGTGCAGGCCGGCGCCATGATCGTCGTTTTGTGCCTGGCGCTCGTCCCACAGGTGATTGGCATGTCCTATGATCAGGCGGCCCTTGCCGCGGGCGATTCCCGCCGCTTCTTTGTCTTTTCAGGAAGCCGTGCCGTCATTCAGGTGGGCCTGCTTCTTCTTGGGATCTCAACGTTCGGCCTGCTTGGTGCCTTGATTGCGCTAGGTGTGTCCATGGCCCTGGTCCACCCGGTTCTGATCTGGCTGGCGCGCCATCATGGCGCCTGGGACGGCGCGCATGATGCCATCTTTGCGGTGATTGCCATGCTCTTCGGATCAGCCGCTCTTTGGATGCATTGGGACAGCGTGAATGCGCTTGGCGCTCTCTAGCGGCTAACTGCGACGGCGGCGGCGTGCAAAAAAGCTGCTTCGTTTTTTGCGCGAGGTGTCGAGATACGGGACCGAAACAACGGGCAGAAGCCCGGTTTCCCGTTTCATCTGTGCTGCCGTGCGGATCACCGGTTTACGCAGATCCAGAAGGAAGGCGATGACGAACGCAACGACAACGCTCGCAAAGGCGCCGATCAGGGCGCTTCTCTTGCGGCTTGGCGTGATGGGATAGTCCGGCAGGGCCGCCGGTTCGATCACGTTCAGCGTCTCGGCCTGCCGCTGCTGTTCCAGGCGGAACCCGACCTCCGCTTCGGTGCGTCGGGTGGAAATGACATCAAGCTGGTTCTGCAACTGCTCGAGGTCCCGGTCGAAATCGGCCAGTTGCCGTTCGATCTCGGGCGAGGTTTCCATGGCGGCTGTCAGTTCGCGCACCTTCTGCGCCAACAGGATCCGCTGCTCATCCAGGCTGGCCAATTGCGCATTGAAGGCCGCAACCTGGCGATCCACGGTGCTTTGACGCGCGTTGCGGTCCACCTGGTCCAATTGACGCTGGATCGAGATCTTCTCGCGGTCAATCTCGAGGATCGCCTCGTTTATGGTCGCAACCTCCGTCTGACGAAGTTCGAGCGTGCCGGGAATGTAGAGTTCGTTGCTGTTGCGAAACTCGGTGATTTCGTCTTCCAGCGCTGCGATGTCGTCGATCAGGTTCTGCTCCTGCCGCAGAAAGAACGCCAGGGTGGCCTGGGCCTGGTCGATGCGGGATTGCACGCTCAACGCGATGGTACGTTGCGCGAATTCCGACGCGATGGCCTGGGCGTCTTCCGGTGTGCCCATTTCAGCGGTGATCGTCAGAACCGAGATCGTGCCGTCATCGGTGAACCCTTCGCGCGCGGCGGCCACCCCTTCGATCCGGACGGCCTCACGCAGCAACACCACCTTTTCGCCCACGGTCAGATCGGGCTGGTCGGCAAAGAGGTTATAGGTCTCGATCACTTCAAGGATTGTCCCCCGCGTCATCAATTGCTGCTGGATAAGCTGCAACCGGCGCGCTGAAGAGCCAGCGACCGTCGATGGGGCCAGTTCGTTGGCGATCTGCGGACGCGCGATCTGGATCACTTCGGAGGATTGATACCGATGCTCTTGCGACCAGGCACTGTAAAGCGATGCGATACATCCCAGAAGTGTCACAAAGACAATCAGCCCGATGCGACGGCGCACCAGGTCCAGAAAATCATCCAGCGAATAGATTGGCCCCATTTGGCGGCTCCCCGAGCGCGTTCTGGCGCTGTGTCTGCTCTGCGCGTGCCGTCAACGTGACGACGCCCGGCAGTTTAACTATAACAACCGGGCGAAACTATGACAAAGCGGTGGGATGCGGTTAAGCGTCGTAGCGTTCGATGCTGGATGCGCGGGCGCGGTTCAGGATGACGCCCAGAAGCTGGGTCTGCCCTTCCAGGATCCGTTCGCATTCGGCCAAATGCTTGGCGGTTGTCTGCTCTCCGTCGGAGACGAGGAGAACACCGTCGACATGCGGCAGGAACGCGGCGAGGTCATCATGTGCCAGAACCGCCGGCATATCGTAAAGCACGACATCCGGCCGGAGGGAGGCGATCATATCGCCCAAGAGATCCCCGGTCGCCGGGTCGTGCAGGATTTCTGCGGCATCTTCGGACGGGGCACCGTTCAGACCAAGGGCCAGCGTCTCGGTGGCGCGGATCAGATGATCCTCCATCGCCACCTCACCCGACAAGAATTGGTGCATCGGACCTGACGTGCCGATATCCAGCGCTTTTGCAACGCCGGGCGCCCGTTGGTTGAGATCCATCAAAACGGTCCGGCTGGCCGGAACACGCGACAGGCTGAGTGCGAGGTTGACGGCCGTGAACGTCGCGCCGCAGCCCGGTGTCGGGGATGCGATGGCGATGCGGTTCCAACCATTTGCCTTCAACGTCTGCATCAGACGGGTGCGCAGCAGATCGAAGGATTTCGCGACGGCGCTGTCGCGATGCAGGCTTACGAGCGGCAGATCCGACAGGACCTGTCCGCGCAATCCGCCGGTCATCAGCGGCAAGCCGTCCCATTCCGCGTTCAGCGGATCCACGACCTGACGCGCCAGCGACGGCGCGCCGATCCCGTGGCCGAAGATGGACATCGACCGGCGCTGGCGCACGGGCTGCTGAGCCGGCTGTGGCGCGCGCACGGGGATCTCTCCGGTCTCGGCCAGAACACTCTCGGCATCTCCGTTAACCAGCTGGGATCTGGGAGATGGCTTATTGCGCTGGTGCTTCATCCGGCGCATGGCAAGAAAATCGTCATTATGCAGTGTCTTATCGGCATCCGTGAATGCACTCAGCCCGTAACTGTCCTTCATAACACCGTTACCTTTTACACATGATCACATTCACTTATTGGTCCTGTGCGCGTTACCATTTGATGAACCGAATGTCGGTTCCCGCGCCCGAAGTCCCTAGAAAATGATCACCACTGCCCCCCAGTCTCAGTACCCCGTCCGGCGCAACACCACGCCGACCGTCTTGAACAAAATGCCCACGTCCTTGGCCAGCGACAGGCTGAGGAAGTAGCGTGCGTCGACCGTTGCCCGGTAGTCGAAGCGGTTCTCATTCCGCGCCGAGACCTGCCAGATACCCGTGATACCAGGCTTCATGGCAAAGTAAGGCCGCGCATCGCCGTAAAGCGAAAGCTGATCCGGCATCATCGGCCGCGGACCGACCAGGCTCATATCGCCCATCAGCACGTTCCAAAGCTGCGGCAACTCATCCAGCGATGTGGCGCGCAGGAAACGACCGGTCATCGTCACGCGCGGGTCGTTCTTCAGCTTTTGAGTTGCGTCCCATTCCGCGCGCATGTCCGGATTTTCGGCCAGATAAGCTTCGAGCCGACGATCGGCATCGACAACCATGGTGCGCAGTTTCAGGATCGAGAAGGTTTCACCATTTTCGCCAAGACGATCTTGGCGGTAAAACGGACGCCCCTCCTGCACCCAGAGGATCAGCGCGCAGCCAAGGATGACGGGCAAAGACAGAGGAAGCGTGAGCAGGACAAGCAGGATGTCCAGCGCACGCTTTCCCCATTGGCGATACGGCCCACGCGGGGACAGCTCGGCCCGCGCCGGGCTGGATCCCGCGAACGTACCAGCGGACAGAATACCGGACGCTGGCACGAAAGTGCCCAAAAGAGCGACCTCACGGTCGTCATAAAGGTAGTCCTTCATCATTGCCCCCCACAGCAATCAATCAGGCGCTCTTGACTCAAATTTTAAGTTTGAGCGCGCCGGGCCAGTCCTCGTTACCAATCCGGCGGGTCATCCACTCCGCCGGACACTCACTCTTCAACGGCGTAAACCGAACCCCTTCCAATGGTCGGTTTGCCGGCGCTGCGTGGGCATCACAAACTCGCCACACTTCAGCCACTTCCAAGTTTAGCAGTCGTTTATTCAAATTTGGCTTTTTTCGAGGAAACAGAATGTTTCCGAACCAAACTGTATTTGTCTTCGACTTCAGGGCGCCGAACCGGAACCAGTTGAAAGGCAGCTGTTTTATTGTTCCGGATTGGGCGCCAATCCGCCGCAGTAAGAGAGGATAGGCAGCAAATTGCTTAAAAACGCAAGCATTAACTTCACACCCGGGCCTGCAAAAAATTGTCACAGTTCTGCCGTTTGAGGCGAATCGTTTTACCAGAATTTGGCCATCTCAGCGCCTCATTCGGGCAGGCGAACGGTATTTTGGCGGCGCATGAAAACGACGATGGATACAAGGATTGCGCCCACCAACTTGATGACAAGCGCGAAGTCCGCACCATCTGGCCAAATCATGGCAATTCCTCCGGCGGCGATGATGACACGTTGCACCACCGAAAGCCGGGCCCCGAGAAAGCCCACAACGGCTGCGGTGATGGCAAAAACGCCGACCCCACAACTGATCACAGCGACGAGAATTTCCGCAGCGTCACCCGAAAGAAGCAAAGGCGGGGATGCAACAAAGAGGAATGGAACCACAAAAGCGGGCCATGCGATTCGGACCGCTTCGAACCCCGTGGCCATGGGCGGCGCCTTGGCCATGTTGGCCGCAACAAAGGCGGCGATGGCCACGGGCGGAGTGAGCATGGAGAGCATGCCGAAGTAAAGAACGAAGAGATGCGCGGCCATGGGATTGAGGCCCAGCTCGACGAGCGGCGGGGCCGCAAGCGTCGAAAGAAGCAGGTAAACACCCACGGTGGGCAGACCCATACCCATCAGGATGCAAACGCAGGCGGTGACGATCAGCAGCAGGATCAGGCTGCTTTGACCCAGCTGCACCAGGAAAAAGCCCATGCCGAACGACAGGCCGGACCGGGCGAACAATCCGATGATCATACCGGCGATCGCGCAGATCAGCACGATCTCCACCGCGGCGCGACCGGTGCGGATCAACACGTCGATAAGCGCGCGCGCCTCGATCCGCCCGCCTTCGTAAGTGCGGATGAGGGACAGAAGGAAGAGCGTGAGAACGGCATAGAGAGCCGCCGTTTCCGGACGCAGATTAAAGAGGAAGAGCCCACCCAAAAGGACCACAAAGGGCGCGATGACGAACCAGCCCCGCCTGAGAACAGGGCCCAGCCGGGGAATGCGCGCCTCATCAACCTGGGCGATGTTCAGGCGGCCCGCTTCGAGGTCGGCAAAGACAAAAAGGCTGAGATAGTAAAGGATCGACGGCACAAGGGCGGCCAGCATCACCTCGGAATAAGGGACCTGAAGGTTCTCGGCCAAAAGAAAGGCCGAGGCGCCCATGATCGGGGGCATGAGCTGCCCGCCGGTGGAGGCCGACGCCTCCAGAGCACCAGCGGTTTTGGGGCGGTAACCGCCGTCTTTCATCAAGGGGATGGTGATGGATCCGGTAGAGGCCACGTTCGACACCGCACTGCCCGAAACCGAGCCGAAAAGCGCGGAGCCGACGATGGCGATCTTGCCCGCCCCGCCCCGCGACCGGCCCGTGAGCGCGATGGAGAGGTCGGAAAAGAACGCCGATCCACCGCTCACGATCAGAAGCTGCGCGAGGATGAGGAATGGAACAACCACCGCGACGGCGATGTAGAGAGCGGCACCAGCCAGGGCCGCGCTGTCGAGGACGAGGAAAGTGGCCAACCGGTCCCAGCGGATCGCACGGCTTTGCAATGGGCCGGTGAGCTGGTCAGCAAACAGCGCATAAAAGGCGACTGTGCCCAGGATCACGATCAGCGCCCAGCCCATCGTGCGCCGGACCGCCTCTAGCAGCAGAACAAGCATGATGAGCGCGACGGTAAGCGCCTCGGTCGGGTGGTAAAAGACGTTCTCCGACAGCACGGGAAAGCGGATCACGAGGTAGAGGCCCAGAAGGACAGAAGCGAGTGCCGCAGTCCGGTCGAGCCAGAGAAGACGGGAGGGCCGCGTCAGAAAGGCAATCGCCATAGACGCGGCCAGCACCACGATCAGCACCTGTTCGGAATAGACCCGCACGCCCAGCCACAATGGCAGGCTCGACGACCAGAGGATGGCCGCCAAGGTGGACAGGATCGCGAGGGCGGGAACGATCAGGTGCATCAGCTTCGCCTTTTAGCTTACTGGTTCCAAATGCCTTTTTCTTCGTAGAACTGGATGGCGCCGGGGTGATATTCGACCCCCACATCCTTGGGCATCACATCCGTGGTGAAGCCCCGCCAGAACGGCCCATTGGCCACCAGATCGGCCTGCTGGTTATAAATCGCCTCGACCACCTTGTAGACCATGTCGTCGGGCGTAGAGGCGGCGGCGAAGAGCGTGTAGTCATAGACCGCAATATTGGTGGGCCCCATGATGCCGGGAATGCCGCTATCGGCATCCAGCGTTTGCAGATAGCTCTGCGGCAGGTATTCCTGCATCGCCGCCAACGCTTCGGGAGAATCGTTGAACGACAGGTACTTGATGCCCATCGTGGCGTCGAATTCCCGGCTGTTGGCCGCGCCCACGACGACGATGGTCACATCTGTGGACCCTTCGGAAAAGCTGTTCCACATGCGGGGAAAGTTGGGCACCTGCACGCCGTTCACATCGTCGAGCGTCATGCCTTCGGTCGCCAAATACGCCTTGCTGACGAAATCGCCCAAGGCGCCCTCGGCAAAGACCGGGGCGCGCTTGCCCTTGAGATCCGACAGGCTTTCGATGCCGCTATCCTTCCGCACGATATATCCCGTGCGAAACGGCATCAGCGTGGCCACCATCTTGAGGTCCGGATTGGGCCGCCCTTCGGACATGCCGGTGCCGTTCACCGCATAGTAAAGCTGCACCACGTTCGAAATGCCAAACTCCAGCTCACCCGCATTCACCAGCGGCATGTAATCGGACGTGTTGGCCAGTTCCTGCGGTCGTAACTGCACTTCGGACGCTTCGGACACGGCAGCGGCCAAGGCACGCCCGATCTGGCTGGTTCCTCCCCGCGAGGTCGAGCCCAAGGCGGCGATCTCCGCCACCGCGCTTCCTGTCATCGCAACACCCGCGACGGCTGCGATCAGCATATGTTTCATCTTCATTTTACACTCCATTTCGTTGCATGCCGGGACCCTTTTTTTGTGTGTCGCGCAGGGCGTCCCGCCACCCGAAAACGCGTGTTTTTTCCTTCATTATCAGTATTTTACATCTTTTCTCAGCCCATCTTCGCGCTAGAATAGAAGGAGATCGCGCAAGAGGGTGAAAGATATGTCTGACGAGCAAACGGTTCTGATTGCAGGGATGGGCCCGGCGGGTCTGGTGGCCGGGCTGATCCTGACCCGCGCCGGCATTCCGGTGCGGATTTTCGAGGCCGAGGAAGTGCTGCCGACGGATCTGCGCGCCTCCACTTTTCATCCGCCGACCCTGGACATGCTGGCCGAACTTGGGGTGGCGGACCTGCTGGTCGCCGACGGGCTGAAGGCGCCGACCTACCAGTGGCGCGACCGGATGACGGGCGATGCCGCGACCTTCGATCTGGGCTGTCTGGAGGGGCAGACCGCCTACCCGTTCCGCCTGCAATGCGAACAGTTCAAGCTGACCCGCGTGGCGGCGCAGATGTTGGAGGCCGAACCGCTGGCCACGCTCCAGTTCGGCTGGGCGGCTTCCACCGTCACACAGGACGAGGGTGGCGTCACACTGACCCTCTCGGCCAAGGATGGCACGACGCGCACCGAACGCGGCGCCTATCTCATTGGCGCCGATGGCGCCTCCAGCGCGGTGCGGCGCGCGCTCGATATCCCGTTCGAAGGCTTCACCTATGCCGAGCAATGGGTGGTCGCCTCCACCCCCGTTGATTTCGCCGAGACGATCCCCAACCTCGCCCCAGTCACCTATACGGCGGATGCAGAGGAATGGTTCGTTCTGCTGCGCACCAAGGATCTCTGGCGCGTGCTGATCCCCGTGGCCGAGGATGCCGACGCCGAAGAGGTCATGTCCGACGCATTTATCGAGGCCAAGCTGCAGGGCATCGCCCCGCATGACGGCCCCTACCCGATCGCGCACCGCACCATCTACCGCGTGCATCAGCGCGTGGCCGAAACCTACCGGGTGGGCCGCGCGGCCATCGCCGGCGATGCGGCGCACATCAACAACCCCCTGGGCGGGATGGGCATGAATGGCGGCATCCACGACGCGGTGAACCTGGCGCACAAGCTGGTGCGGGTGATCCAGGACGGTGCCGACGCGGATGCGATGCTCGACCACTATTCCAAGCAGCGCCGGGCGATTGCCGAAGAATACGTGCTGACCCACACGCACCAGAACAAGCAAGTGATCGAGGAGAAGGACCCTGACAAACGCGCCGCCCATCTGGCGCGGATGAAGGAGGTCGCAGCCACCCCCGACGCGCTGCTGGCCTATGTGCGCAAGGGCGCGATGCTCGACGCGGTCGAGAAGTCGATGGCGGTGGACCCTGCCTGATATGCCGGTGGCGCGTGTCATAGGATCAGGGGCGGGTCGCCGATATCTTCCCGCGCGGCAGAGATGTCGCGCGGATCCCACCGGGACCCCACGAACCGCGCCGCCGTGATCCCGTCGGCTGCGTCGGAGACCAGCCAGAGCAACGCCTCGTTCATCACATCGACCGGCAACAGGTTCAGATAGGCCCCGCTGCGGCCCTCGGGGATGAAGTCGGTATCCGTCGCCCCACCCGGCAGCAGGATGTTGCAGGTCACGCCCGTCCCCTCCAGATCCTGCGCAAAGATCCGGGTCATTGCGTCCAAAGCCGCCTTGGTCGGCCCGTAAGGCGCAAAGCCCTGCCGCACCATCGTCACCCGGCTGGTGGAAATCCCGATGATCCGCCCCCAGCCCTGTGCGATCATATGCAGGGCCGCCGCCCGCGCCATCAGGAAGGGGCCGTTCACGTTCGACTGCACGATCTCGGCCCAGGCCTCCGGGGCCGTCTCCCAGAATTTCGGAGGGGTCTGGTGAAACGTTTCCGACACTTCCCTTGGCCCGCGTCCGGCATTGTTGATCAGCACGTCGAGCCGCCCGAACCGCTCCAGCGTCTTGGCAACGGCCCGCTCTGCATCCTCCGCGCGCCCGGCATCGGCCAGAACCGGCAGGACCCGGCCCGCCTGCCCCAGCCGCTCGGCCGCTTCCTGCAACTGCGCCCGGTCCCGCGCGCCTGTAATCGTCACCCGGTATCCCGCGCCCAGCAAAGCCTCGGCAAAGCTGAGCCCGATCCCGCGACTGCCGCCGGTTATGAGGGCGACACGCTCCATCAGTGATCCTTGAAAAGCCAGCCGTGGCCGTCGAATTGATCGTCAATCCCCATGGCCCTCAGCGCGTGCCAATAGGTGGCGGAGTTAATCGTGATCACCGGCTTGCCCAGCTCCGCCTCCACCTCACGACCCAGGGCGACCATCGACAGGTTGGTGCCCACCTGTACCCAGGCGTCGATACTGTCATCGTCCAGCGCCCGCAGATGCCCACCCAGCGTCTCCGGCTGCACCTGCGCAATAGCCACGGGGCTGTCGCAGCGCAGACCGTGGAACTTCCGCACCTCGAACCCGCAATCCTGGAAGAACCGGGTCACCTCCCGGTCCGACACCGGCTGATAGGGCGAGATCACCGCGATCCTTTTCGCCCCTGTGAGGTTCAGCGCCGCCTCGCAAGCAAAGGAGCCTGCCGAGACACGCACGCCCGCAAAATCCGCCAGTTCTTCCATCCGCCGCTCGGATGCCGCGCGCCCGTCCCAGAACATCAGGGCCGACATGCCCATGATCAGGTAATCCGGCGCGCAGGTCATGCACCGCTCTACCGCGTCGTTCAGCGTCGCGCCGATGGCCTCCACCAAAGCCACGAAATCATCGTCATTATGCACCGGCATATTCGGCACGTAGATGCGCCCGAAATGGTTGGTCACGCCTTCGGGCCGGAACGCCTCCATATCCGGCTGCACGATGGTGTTCGTGCTTGGTGCCACCACCGCAAACTTGCATCTCCACCCCAGCGCGTCCGGCATCTTACCCGTACCCCTTGCTTCTTTGGGTCAAAAATATCCCGGGGGAGGCCGCCTCTGGCGGACGGGGGCTGGCCCCCAAATGTCGCTTACCCATCCATCGGCCTCCGCCCCCGGATCAACTGGCTGATCGCCACCGCCACCACCAATCCGCCCCCGTAAAAGAGGTTCTGCACGAAGCTGTCGACGCCCAGAAAGTTCAGCCCCATGATCCCCGTCGAAAGAAAGTACACCGCCACAAACGCCCCAATCGCATTGAACCGACCCGGATAGATCGCCGTCGATCCCAGAAACGCCGCTGCAAAGGCCGGGAGTAGAAAGGCCAGCGCCGAGGACGGATCGGCCGCCCCACGCATGCCGGTGTAGAGCACACCCGCAAAGGCCGCGAGGACCGAGGATGCGATCAGCGCCCCCGCCCGCACCTTCACCACATTCACGCCCGAGAGCCGCGCCACTTCCCGCCCGCGTCCGACAAAGAGCATCCGACGGCCAAGGGCGGTGTGCTGGAATACGTACCAAAGCACGCCTGTCAGGATCAGCGCGTAGTAAAAGCCGATGGGAATACCCAGCACACGGGTCAGGATCACCGCGCGCACCAGATCCATCGACACGCCCGCGATGGTGCCGCTGTTGGACAGCCACAGGATCAGGCCCGAGATGAAATAGCCGGTACCCAAAGTCACGATCAGCGAAAAGACCCCGAAATAGAGAATGAAAAACGCATTCACCGCGCCGACCACGGCGCCGGCCATGAGCGCAATCAGAATGGCTCCGCCGATGGGATAGCCCATCTGCACGTTCAGCACCGCGATGATCATCGAACTCAGTCCCATCGTCGCAGCCACGCTCAGATCGAAATCCCCGGTGGTCAGCGGAATGATCAGCGCCAGCGTCAGCACCACGACCATCGCGTTCGAGCCGAGCATCGAGGCATAGGAATTCCACGCAAACATCTGGGCGGGTTTGAAAAACCCAAGGATCAGAATGATCGCGATCCATGCGAGGATCAGGCCATATCGTTCCAGCCAGCCTTTCCAGGTAAAGGTATCGGCCTCGACCGCTCGGGTTTCCACCGTGGCCTCGAGGCTCTGGATCTTGGCTTCAAGTGCTGCGATGCGGTCTTCGTAGGCGTCTGGCGTCATCTTGTCCCTCACGCCGTCTCGCGCAGCGCGCCATAGCAATGTTCGGCAATCGTATCCTTGCTGAGCGCGGCGCCCGTCAGCTCTGCCACGATCTGACCGCGCCCGAAGATCAGGACCCGGTGACAGAGCTGCGCAAGCTGATCGTAATCGGTCGAGCCGATCAGGATGCTGGTTCCGGACGCCGCCGCGCGGTCGAGCGCATCCCAGATCTGCTGACGCGCACCCACATCGACGCCCTGCGTCGGCTCATCGAGCAAGAGCAAATCAGGTTCGATCTGCAACCACTTGGCCATCAACGCTTTTTGTGCGTTTCCGCCCGAAAGGGCTGCAAGCGGCAGCACCGGCACATTCGGCTTCACCCCTGCCTCTGCCCCCAGCCCGTAGGCGTGACCGACAACATGGGTATCGGTCAGCCCCAACCCCCTTTTCAGGCGCTCATAGACCGGCATCGAGACATTGTCCGCTACCGGCAGGGAGCCGACGCCGGCGGCCCCCAAACGGTCGGCGGGCAGATAGGCGATGCGCTTGCTCATGGCCTCTTCAGGTGTGAGCAAGCCGAGCGGGATGCCCCGCCCATCGATCTCAAGCCGACCGCTGACACCGCCCCGCGCGCCGTAAAGCAAAGCGGGGACATGGTCGAAACCCGACCCGATCAGACCGGTCAGGCCCAGGATCTCTCCCTTGCCGATCTCGAAATCCAGCGGGCCGACGCCATCCGCGGCCAGGCCCCGCACCGCCACCTTGCGGGGCGCTGCGAGCGTCTTGCCCTGCCCGCCATAATCCTGAAGGTTGCGGCCAATGATGCGTTCGACGAAGGCCTCGTGCGAGGTCTGGGCCGTTACCACGGTGTCGATCAGATGCCCGTCGCGGAGGATCGTGGCGCGGTCGGTGATCTCACGTACCTCGTCCACATCGTGGCTCACGAAGATCACGCTGGCTCCGAGATCGGTGCATTGCCGGACAAGGCGAAACAGCTGCTCCACTCCGCTGCGCGGCAGGAACGGCGTGGGTTCGTCCAGAACCAGAACGCCGGGCCGGTCCGCGTGATCGGCGCTGGCCTGCCGCAGCTCTTCATAGGCGCGCACGATGGCCAAAAGCGCCTGTTCGACAGGCGAGAGGCTGGCCACTTCCGCACGCGGATTGAGGGAGAGACCGAAGCGACCGAAAATCTCCGCCGCCTTGCCATGCGCGCGGGTCCAGTTGATGGCCCAGTCGGATCCCGTGGCCAAATCCCCCAGAAACAGGTTTTCGGTCACCGAAAGCGACGGGATCAGCCCCAGATGCTGGTGGACAAAGGCTAGCCCCATCTCGCGCGCGACATGGCCCGGCACGGGCAGCGGCAGTTTGCGACCATAGAGCCGTACTTCCGCCCCCGGTTCGGGGTCATGAAAACCCGCCAATACCTTGATGAGCGTGGATTTTCCCGACCCGTTGGAACCCAGCAAGCCATGCACCTCTCCGCGCGCGACGCAGAGCGACACGCCGTCAAGCGCCACCGCCCCGCCGAAGCGCTTGGAAAGGTTGTCTATGCTGAGCGCCGGATCGGACATGGGTTATTCGAGCCCCCAAAGCGCCTTGAAGCCCGCGATATGCACGTCGCCATAGCCATCATTGAAGGTGGCGGGATTGCCGGCTGTCGCAACATTCTCGTCCGTGAAGATGAAGGCCGGCGTATTCAGTGTGCCCACCGGATCCATGCCGCACAGGAGCCGCATATTGGCATCCGTCCCGGCCATGCCGACCCAGCCGAGGCTTTCGCCCACATTCATCTCCACGATGTCGTCCTCACGCATCATGTCGAGCACGAAAGGCGTGCCGTTATAGCTGACGATCTTGGCGCTGGAGCCCGCGATCTGGATGGCGGGCACGATGAACTGGCTCATCGAATCGTAGACCGGCAGCACGTAGTTGATCGTGGGATCAGCGAGCAGTGCGTTCTGGACGGCGGGCTGGCCTTGTGTGGCCCAGTCGGTCACGGGCACATTGATGTATTTTGTAGTGCAGTCGGGGCAGTTGTCTTCCAGATAGCCGATGATCGCATCGCGCAGCGGAGCAGTCGGTGTGATCTCGTCCGGGCCCAGAACCAGTGCGTTCACCTGGCCTTCGGTCTGGACCATGGCCCAAGCGGCGATGATGTTGCCCACAGTGACGTAATCGGTATTGGCGGCACCATCCATGAAGTCGGGAACCTCCTGGGTCGTGGCGTCCCAATTGTGCGTGGCAGTGACCTTCACCCCCGCCGCGCGCGCCTCGGTGATCTGGGGGACGAGGAATTCGGGCGGCAGCCCGCCCTGCAAATCGATCAGATCGTACCCTTCGGCGACCGCGGTGCTAATGCCCTGGATCCAGCCGGCGGGGTCCATCTGCGTCTCCCAATCGCGCAGCTCGAAGCCAACGATCTCGGCCGCGTCGACAAAACCCTGGCTGATCGCGGCGTTGAACGGGTTGGCGTTGGTGAGCGGGATGACGAACATTTTCTTGTCGGCCATGCAGGATTGCGCATCAAAGGCGGGGCCGGGTGCGGTGAAGTCGGGCAGTTGGCTGTGCTTGGCGATCAGGGCCTTCGCGGCGTCCATGTCCGCCAGCGCAGGGCTGGCGAGAACCGTCAACGCGAGGGCTGAAGCGATAAGAGATTTCATAGGGTTACACCTCCGAGTTGATGTTTTTTATGTAATTGATTGCCGCGTCCGTGCTGAGCAAATCGGCATATTTGGCGCTCATATCGTAGAGATTGGCATGATGCGGCCCCTCGGCGCGGTCGCCCACGGCATCTTCGACGACGAGCGTGACGAAACCGTGGGAGATGCTGTCGATACAGGTGGCCCGCACGCAGCCGGAGGTGGTGACACCGGCCAGAAGCAGCGTGTCGACCTTGAGCCAGTGCAAGGTCGCGGCCAAAGACGTGCCAAAGAAGGCACTGGGATATTGTTTGGTGATAAGAATATCAGAGGGTTCGAGCGTGAGTGGTGGGGCAAGCTCCTGCGTCTCTGCACCGGCGTCGAAGCAGGAGAGCGCGGGGACCTTGGCGTAGAAGGCGCCGCCATCGGCGCCGCCGGGCTGGTATTTGACCTCGGTGTGGATGACCGGGATGCCGACGTCGCGCGCAGCGGGCGCGAGACGCGCGGCATTGTCGAGGGCGATCTGGCAGCCCTCTCCCCCGTAGAGAGGTGCGCCCGGGTCGAAATAGGCTTTGGCGAAGTCGATCAGCATCAATGCCGGGCGAGTGCCCCAGCTTTGCGCCGCGTGATAGCCCGCACGTGCATAGTTTTGATCGAGACGATCAGACATGGTGACCCCCTCTGGAGGGGGGCCAGCCCCCCGCGCCTGCGGCGCCCCCCCGGAGTTTACCTGGCAAGATGAAGATCATTCGGCGGCTCTGGCATAGGCGCCGCGGAAGACCGGGGCGATCGGGGGTTCAAAGCCGGTTTCTTTCAGGCAGCGGGATTTAAGCTCGTCGATAGACGTGAAGCCACGGTCGAAGAGCTTGGTCTCGCCACGCGATTTGGCCATGTCAGCGCGAAGCTTGTCAGTGGCTTTGGTATCGACGGCGCCTTTGGCGATCACCACGCCGTAGCGTCGGGCGCCGTCCTTGGTGACGAGCCCTCGGTTCACGTCGCGCAGAACCAGAGCGGGGTCGCGGGTGAGCGGATCGCCCCAGCCGCCGCCGCCCCAGGTGTTGAAGTAAAGCATATCGCCCGGCTGGACCTGGATGCGGTCACATTTGGATGGGATGTTCTCTTCGCTGCCATCCGTGCGGACGAGGCGTTTGGTGGAGCGCATGCCCGGCTCCCCACCGTTCACACCCCAGGGGGAGGTCAGCCAGCGGTCATCGTGGATGGAGATCTCGCCCGCTTCCAGCATCTCGTAGCCGATGGTGATGCCGTTGCCGCCGCGATGGAGGCCCGCGCCGCCGCTGTCGGGGATCGTCGCGTATTGGCGGATGCGGAGGGGGAAATAGGCCTCCAGAAACTCGTTGGGCACATTGGTGAAGGCGGGCCACATGGAATGGCCGTCAGGGCCGTCACCTGCGGGACGTCCCGGGACGCCGCCAAAGCCGATCTGGAAGAGCTGATACCATTCGCCGTTGCCGTCAAAGCCCGAATACATGAAATGCGGGCTGTCGGAGAAGCCGGCGGCGTTCAAAGCATCCGGCGCGCCCTGCCCCAGGAGCCCGCCCATCAGATCAAAGATGCGGCCCAGCATGTGGGTCCGGCAGCTGAGGGCGGCGGGTTTCTTCGGTTTCAGAATGCAGCCTTCGGGGATGTGGACCTCGACCAGATCGTAAAAGCCGTCATTGAAGAGGATCTGCGGATCGAAAAGGTTGATGGTGAAGGCGCCGAAGAACATCTTGAACATCTCCTCGTTGAGGAGGAAGTTGATCGAACTGAGGCTTTGCGGATCGCTGCCGGAGAAGTCGAAATGCGCGACCTCCCCTTCACGGTGCAGCGTGCAGGCGATCTTGTAGGGGCCGTTGCCCATGCCGTCATCGTCGATCCAGTCCTCGAAATAGGCTTTCTGCGCGCCCTCAGGGATGATCATCTGGATGATCGCGCCCATCGCCGCCTTATTGCGGTCGAGCATGTCCTGCATGGCGGAGATGTAGGCGTCGGTGCCGAAGCGTTCGATATTTTCCCGCACGCGGCGCTCAGCCAGGCGCAGGGCGGCGATGATGGCGAAAAAGTCGGACTTGTTCCATTCCGGCATGCGGGTGTTGGCGAGCATGATGTTGAGAAGCTCGTCCTGCAGTGCACCGCCCCGGTAGATCTTGGTGGGGGGCACGATCAACCCTTCCTCATAGATCATCTTGGCGTCGGTGGGCAGAGAGCCGGGGACCTTGCCGCCCACATCGGTCATATGGCCGAACATGGCGGCCCAGCTGACGAGGCGCCCGTCGTGGAAGATGGGCATCATCAGAAGCCAGTCATTGAGATGGCTGACAGCACCATTGCAGCTATAGGGGTCGTTGGTGATGAAGATGTCGCCGTCTTCGATCGTGCCGTCATAGCCCTGCATGAAGCCATAGAGGAAGGAGCCGAACTGGCCCACGACCATCTTGCCCTCCTCATTGGCGATCAGAGGAAAAGCGTCATGCTGTTCGCGGATGCCCGGGGACATGGCGGTGCGGAAGAGCACGGCATCCATCTCGTTGCGGGCGTTGCGCAGGGCGTTTTCGACGATGTCGAGGGTGATCGGGTCGACCTCGACACGGGAAAAGGGTGTGGCGTTGGATTGGATGATTTGAGCGACCATCAGGATGGGCCTCCCATGTACCGGGTGTTCTGGGAATGAAAGGCGCGCTTCATGACCGCGCCTCCGGATGATCGGCAGGCCAGATGAGGATGTTTCCGACGTCGTCGATCACGCCCACGTGATCCGGCAGGATGACGGAGGTGCTGTCCATCTCGGTCACGATGGCCGGCCCTTCGATACGATTGCCGGGGGCCAGCTTGGCACGGTCGTAGATGTAGCCCTCGCGCCAGGCGCCATCGGCATAGAGGCGGGTTGGCTGTATGCGGGCGGCGGAAGCATCAGGGCCGCCACGTTTGGTCTCGGCATTGATGAACTGCTTTTCGGCGCCCTGCACGACGGCACGCAGGCCCACGATCTCGTGCTCGGCGTCGAGCGCGAAGGTGAAAAGCTGCTCGTGCTCGGCATCGAATCTGGCTGTCACGGCGGAGATTGAGAAGGCCTCCGGCGTGCTGTCGATGGTCAGCTTCATGCCCTGGCCGTGATAGCGGATGTCGATCTGGTAGAGCACGTCCTGTTCGTGTTCGGCGACACCTTCGGCGGTCAGATCGCGGGCGGCCTGAGCATGAAGATCCTCCAGCATCTTCTTGATTTCGCTATCGGATGTTTCGGCGACACGGGTCACATATGTTTGACTCGCTTCGTTGCGCAGGCGCGTGGTGGCATCGCCATAGGCACAGAGCACGCCCGGCCCGGGGGGCACGATGGCGGGCCAGGAATTCACCAGTTTCGCCAGAGCGTTGGCGTGGAGCGGGCCGGCGCCGCCAAAGCCGATAAGGGCAAAGTCGCGCGGGTCATAGCCCTGCTCGACCGACACGAGCCGCAGCGCGCCGACCATGTTTTCGTTCACGATGCGGATCACGCCCTCGGCCGCGTCCTCGATGGACAGGCCAAGAGGTTCGGCGATGGTCGCCACCGCCTTGGCGGCTAGATCGCGGGAGATATCCATGTCGCCGCCCAGCTTGGCGTCGGAAGGCAGATAGCCCAGCACGACATTGGCGTCTGTGACGGTAGGCGCCTCCCCGCCTTTCTCGTAAGCGGCAGGCCCGGGATCGGCGCCAGCAGATTGAGGACCAACACGAAGGGCTTTCGTCAGCTCAGGCACGTAAGCGATGGAGCCGCCACCCGCGCCCACCGTGCGCACGTCGATGGACGGCGCACGGACGGTGACATCGGCGACGCGTGTCTCGCGCCGCGTGCGCGCGACGCCGCCCTCGATCAGCGCCACGTCGGTCGAGGTGCCGCCCATGTCGAAGGTCAGAAGGTTCTGAAAACCCGATTGCTTCGCGATCCAGAGCGCGCCCGACACGCCACCCGCAGGCCCGGACATCAGCAGGTTCACCGGCTGGTCCATTGCCGCCTGTGCCGAAGACAGACCGCCATCGGAACGCAAGATCTGCAGCATCACGTCGGACCCCATGCGCCGTTTCAACTCGCCTTGCAGGTTGTCGACATATTTCGATACGACGGGCCGGACATAGGAGTTCACCACGGTGGTTTCCGTGCGCTCATATTCGTACATTTCCGGCATCACGCTCGCGGAGGTGCTGACCGGAATGTTCGGTGCGATCTCTTGCGCGATCTCGGCGATGCGGGCCTCATGGGCATCGTTCGTATAGGCGTTGAAAAGGGCGATGGTCAGCGCTTCAATCCCGGATTTTAGCAGCTTTTCCAGATCCTTGCGGATGGCCTTTTCATCAAGCGGGACGAGGATCTCGCCCTTGGCGTCCATGCGCTCGTCAGCCTCGATCGTGTATTCCAAGGGCGCCAGCGGGTCGGATTTGTTCCAGATCACCCAGCCGCCCAAACCACCCGGCACGAAGGAGCGCGCGATTTGCAGCGTGTCGCGGTAGCCCTTGGTCGTGACCAGCCCGACAAGTGCGCCCGATGAGGTCAGCACAGTGTTGGTGGCCACGGTGGTGCCATGCATCACCTCGGTGATGTCGGTGGGCGCGATGCCGGCGGTGCGGCAGATCTTCTCGATGCCGTTGAGCACGCCGATGGAGCTGTCGGCGGGGGTCGACGGGACCTTGGCGGTGTAGGTTCGCCCGTTGCGTTCGTCCAGCAGCAGCAGGTCGGTGAAGGTGCCCCCCACATCGACGCCCAGCCGAAGGCCGGTGCCGGCATTGCGCAGCGGCGCGGGGCTGCCGCCCTCCATCCGACGCAGGCGTTCCTCGAAGGCGGCCAGCCGCTCTTCGTATTTCCGAATCAGATCATCGGTGACCGACATTGCCATCCCTCTCCTCGTCTCAGATCCCCAGCAGGCGCCGGAGAAATCCCTTTTTCTGCGGTTGTTTGGCAGCCAAGGCCGCCACGGCCACCGCACGTTCAGACATCGAAAGCGTGGTCTCGATGGTCTCTTGCTGTTCGGCGATACGCGCCTCGCGCGCTTTGATCTCGACTTGCATGCGCTCGCCTGCTTCAAGCGCGCGGCCCAGCATGTCGGCACCTTTGGCCTCAGCCGCCTGCGCCGCCTCGGCGCAGGCGACGGCGTCTTCCAGAAGGGCAAAGGCCCGATCCGCCGCTTCACCAAGACGCCCGTCTTCGCGTGTTTCAGCCAAGGCTACGGCCCTGGCCAGCAGCTCCTCGAACCGGGCGGTCTGAGCGAGGCTCTGGTCCAGCTCGGCGCTCACATGTTCCAGATGATCCAGCGCCCGGCCAGAGACATCCTGAAGCCGCCCGATGACAATCGTGTCGTCTTCGAGATGCGCCAAAGCCCGATCCAGAACCTCAGCCAATCGCCCGGCGCTGCCCTCGGACGCGGTCAGCGCAGCCTCCGCCTGCTCCAGAGCGGCGCCCTGTCCTTCGACAAGGCCCGACAATCGTGCGATCTGCACGTCCTTGGCCGACAGCGTGGCCTCCAGTTCCTCGACCTCGTCGAAAAGAAAGCTCACCACCGCGTCCGGCGCCAGGTCCGCCTTGGCAGGCGCGCCCACTTCCGAGATCAGGCGCGGTGCGTCGGGGATATCCACGCGCAGCCGGCCTTCATTGTCGCGGCGGCTCTCCAAGAGGCCGCGCGCCACGGCTTCGCGCACGCGTAGGCGGGACTGGCCCAGCACCTCGGCGGCCTCGTCGACCGTCAGGAAGTGCAACCCGTCATCCGCCCGCCGCTTGACCATCACGTCAGATGATCCCCTTCTCGCGCAGATCAGCCTGAGCATCCCCGCTCAGGCCCAGCAATTCGCCGAACACATAATCGTTGTGCTGGCCCAGTTCCGGGCCGACATGGCGCACGGCCCCCGGCGTCTCGCTCAGCTTGGGAGCCACGTTCTGCATCTTCATCTTGCCGAAATCGGGATGGTTGACCTCCACCAGCGCCTCGCGGGCCTGGAAATGCGGGTCGGCCATCATGTCCTCGGCCTTGTAGATCAGGCCGCAGGGCACGCCGTGGTCGTTCATCTTCTGCTCCAGCTCGGCGAGCGGGATCGTCTTGGTCCAGTCATTGATCAGGCCGTCCAGCTCCGCCTGATGCCGCCCGCGGGCGGAATGGGTGGCATAACGGTCGTCCTCGGCAAGGTCCGGGCGGCCCATCGCCTCGGCCAGACGCTTGAAGACGGTGTCCTGATTGGCCGCGATCAAAAGCAGCTTGCCGTCGGCTGTGTCGAAGACGTTGGATGGCGAGACATTGGGCAGGATCGCCCCTGTCCGCTCGCGCACATAGCCTGCTACGTCATATTCGGTGACAAGGCTTTCCATCATGTTCAGCACGGCCTCATAGATGGCACTGTCCACGACCTGCCCACGCCCCGTGCGCTCGCGCGCATGGATCGCCATCAGCGCGCCCTGGAATGCATGCATGGCAGCCAATTCATCCCCGATGGAAATGCCCATGCGGCTGGGCTGGGTCGACGGATCGCCCACGACATAGCGCAAGCCCCCCATCGCCTCGCCAATCGCACCGTAGCCCGCGCGGGACGAATAGGGTCCGGTCTGGCCAAACCCAGTGACGCGGACCATGACAATGCGCGGATTGATCTTCGACAATTCTTCATAGCCGAGGTTCCAGCGCTCCATCGTGCCGGGGCGGAAGTTCTCGATCAGGATGTCGGCGCTTTTGACCAGTTCGCGCACCATCTCCTGACCCTCGGGCGTGCGCAGGTTCAGGGTCACCGACTTCTTGTTCCGTGCCACGACCGGCCACCAGAGCGATTTGCCATGCGGCTTCTCCCGCCCCCACTGGCGCATCGGATCACCCGCGCCGGGCTGTTCGCATTTGATGACCTCGGCCCCGAAATCGGCCAGCATCTGTCCGCAGAAGGGCCCGGCCAGAAGCTGGCCCATCTCGATCACGCGCAAATCGGTGAGAGGCCCCTGCCGGGCCGGAACATCCGCCATCTTCTCTCCCTGTCGTTTGTTGACGATCCGGTGATCATCCTATTTGGTATACAAAATTAAGGAGGTGCGACAGAATGACCAGCGATTTTTGTGAAATTATCGAAGTTTCTGCTAGAGACGGGATACAAAACGAAAAAACGCTGCTTTCGACGGCACAGAAACTGCATCTGATCGGGATGGCGCTGGATGCAGGGATTCGCCGGATGGAGGTGACGAGCTTCGTCAATCCCAAGCGCGTGCCCCAGATGGCGGATGCGGAGGACGTAGTGGCGGGCCTGCCCCGCGACTGGGGAGCACGCTATATGGGGCTGACGCTGAACCGGAGGGGGTTTGACCGGGCGGTTGCCACGGGACTTGATGAGGCGAATTTCGTCGTGGTCGCCTCGGAAACTTTCAATCGCAAGAACCAGGGCGTGAGCACGCAGGAGAGCATCGCGGCCTTCTCAGATATTCGCAAGGCAGCGGACGTGATCGAGGTCGCGGTGACGGTGGCCGCCGCCTTTGGCTGCCCGTTTGAAGGCGAGGTGCCCCTCGCCCGCCTGATGCAGGTGGTGGAGGCCTGCATGGTGCATGAGCCATTTGAATTGGCGCTGGCGGACACGATTGGCGTGGCCACCCCCCGGGATGTGACAGAGCGTGTCGGCGCGGTGCGGCGCGCCTTCCCCGATATCCCGATCCGTCTGCATCTGCACAACACCCGCAACACCGGCATCGCCAATGCCTGGGCGGGGTTGGAGGCGGGCGCGCGCAGTCTCGATGCAAGCCTCGGCGGTGTGGGTGGCTGCCCCTTCGCCCCGCGCGCGACGGGCAATATCGCGACCGAGGATCTGGTCTATATGCTCGATCGCTCCGGCGTGCGCACGAATGTGTCGCTTGACACCGCCATCGCCGCCGCCGAATGGCTGGAGGCGCAACTGGGTCATGACGTGCCCGGACAGGTGATGAAAGCCGGGGGCTTCCCGGCCCCGCAGGCGGCATGATGGACGGCGATACCAAACAACCCGCGGCCGAACTGGCTTATCAGGCGATCCGTGCGCGGATCATGTCGGGCGATCTGGGCGATGGCGCCCGGTTGAAAGAACAAAGCCTTGCCAGCGAGATGGGCCTGTCGCGTACGCCGGTGCGCGCGGCGATCACAAGGCTGATCCACGAAGGCTTTGCCGAGCGCGGAGAGGGCTATTCCACCCGCGTGGCGCATTTTCCCGAGGACGAGCTGGACCAGATCTTCGAGATCCGCCGCCGTCTGGAATGCTACGCCGCCGAGCGTGCCGCCACGCTGGCCAGCACGGCGCAGATCGAAGAGCTGGACCGGCTGACAACGGAGATGGAGGCGCTCTCTCCCCCACAAACCGATGCGGATTATGCGCGGATTTCCGAGATCAACGCCGCCTTTCACCGGATCATTTCCGAGGCCGCGCAGTCCCCCCGGCTGATGGCGGTTCTGTCGATGGCGGTCGATGTCGGCATCGTCTCGCGCACCTATCACAGCTATGCCGCACACGACCTGATCCGCTCCGCCCGCCATCACCGCGAACTGGTCGACGCCTTCCGCGCCCGCGCGCCCGACTGGGCGGCCAGCGTGATGTCGAGCCATGTTCTGGCCGCCGCGAAATCCGCGGCACGACCCCGGCGCGTGACGGGATGAAACCGGTCGTGGTTCGTTCGATCAACGCTGAGGGCGAGATGCGCTGCGTCGATATCCTGCGCGATGACGCGGGCCGTTTTGCGTTCCGCGAATATCGCCGCGATCCGGAGGATGGGCGCGGCTGGGGCGGTGTGGGGCCGGATCTGTCCTTTGTTCATGACAGCGCCGAGGCCGCGCTTGCTGCAGCCCGCGAGAGTGTCGCCTGGCTGGAGCGCGCGGAATGAGCGGCACCCTCGCCATTCTGGGCGGTTGCGGCGGGATCGGGCGTGCGCTGTTCTCAGCAGCCCAAGATGCGGGCTATGCGCCGCTGGTCTTTGATCTGCCTGACAGCATCGCCGATCACGGATTTCCCGACATCCCCTGCATCCCCGTGGACGCAACCGATCCGCATTCACTGGCCGAGGCGGCGGCGGACTGCCCAGAAGACCTTGCGGGCTTGGTCAACCTGTGTGGTTTCACTGCGCCCTCCCGACCCGTCCTGGGACAGGATGCGCAGGTCTGGGAGAACGTGCTGACCGGCAACCTCACGTCGGCCTTCCACGCGGCACAGGCCTTTGCGCCGCGGATTCAGACCGGTGGTGCGATGGTGCTCACAGGCTCCGGCCTTGGCCATTACGCGCGGCCCGGCTTTGGGCCTTATGCGGTCAGCAAGGCGGGGATCGCGGCGCTGACACGGCAACTCGCCCTCGAATGCGCGCCGCAGCTTCGGGTGAATTGCGTGGCCCCCTCTGCCGTGAACACTGCGTTTCTGACCGGCGGCACGGGACGGCCCGTGGATGACAGCGCGCTGGATCTGGACCTCGACGCCTATGCCAGCGCCATCCCGCTGGGCCGCATCGCTGAGGCCGAGGATGTCACCGGCCCGATCCTCTTTCTGCTGTCGGATGCGGCGCGGTACATGACCGGTCAGGTCTTGCATATCAACGGCGGGGCCTACATGCCCTGAAAACGGGAGACCCAAGAGATGACCCAGCCCGAAGGCTTCAGCCAGATGATCTTGGACGCCAACGTGTTCTACAAAGAATTGGCCGAGAACAACAATCGCGAATGGTTCGAAGAGCGCAAGGCCCATTTCACCGACAGTATCCGCAAGCCCGCCGAGTTGTTCGCCACCATCGCCGCCGAGGAGATCACCCGCGAGACGGGACTGTCGCACAAGCCCAAGGTCTTCCGCATCTACCGTGACGTGCGGTTTTCCAAGGACAAGACGCCCTACAACACCCATCTGCACATCTATTGGGAGGCGACGGATGGCGGGCCGATGACGCCGGGCTTTTTCTTTGCCTCATCGCCCACATCGTTTGAGTTGCTGAGCGGTATCCCGTCGATGAAAGGTGAAGAGCTGACGAAATTCCGTGCGTTCGTCGACAAGCACGGCGACGATCTGGATGCGGTGATCGAAGAGACGGGCGCCACGCTCAGCACCTGGGGGGCCGACCCGCTGAAACGGGTCCCCTCGCCTTACGATAAGGAGCATCCCCATGCCGAGCATCTCAAACGCAAGAGCCTGATTCTTGGCGTCGGGATCGACCCTGATCCAAACCGCGAATTGCTGGCCCGCGTGATGGAAGCGATGCGCCGGTTGCGTCCGTTACAGACACTCTTGAAAGAGAACCTCTAGCTGCGCCCGGCCAGGATATCCTCTGCCGGGCCGCTCAGCACCTCGCCCACAGGGCCGCGCCGGATCAACGATCCGCGCGCCATGACCGCCACCTCATCGCAGATAGAGGATACGACCGCCATGTCGTGGCTGATAAAAAGCATCGCGGCGCCCGTGCGGTCCTGCACCTCCATCAACAGGTTCAGGATCTGCGCCTGAACGGAGGTGTCGAGGGCGGAGACAGGCTCATCCGCGATGATCAGCGCGGGTTCGGTCACGATGGCGCGGGCGATGGCGATGCGCTGGCGCTGGCCACCGGAGAATTCATGCGGGAACCGCCCCGCCGCATCGGGAAGGCCGACCTGCGCCAGCGTGCCGCGAGCCCGGTCAAGCCGGTCGGCGCGTGACAGACCTGTGGCAATCAGCGGCTCGGCGACCGAGACATCTACCGCCCGGCGTGGATCAAGGGAGCCCATGGGGTCCTGAAAGACCATCTGAAACCCTGCGCGGGCCTTTCGGCGCTCGGCAGGCGAAAGCGTCCATATGTCCTGCCCCGCGATCAGCACCTGCCCGGCATCGGGCCGCTCCAGCCCCACGGCGAGACGCGCGAGGGTGGATTTGCCGGAGCCGGATTCGCCGATCAGCCCCAGCGTTGCCCCGGCCTCCAGCTTGAGAGAGACGGCATCTGCCGCCGTCAGCACCGGCGCAGGTTCCAACAGTTTGCGACGCGGCAGCCTGTAAGCGCGGGTCACGGCGCTGAATTCGAGCGCCGCGCTCATGCGTCGACCCCCATGCAGATGCAGGCGGCGCGCTGGTTCGGGCCGGCCTCGATCAGCGCGGGGCGCGCTTGCAGGCAGGCATCGGTCCCGATGGGGCAGCGCCCGTGGAACCGACAGCCCTGCCCCAGTTCCGCAAGCGGCGGCACAACGCCTTGGATCGTCGGCAGCTTGTGTCGCGGACCCGTAAGGCGCAGCCGTGGCCGTGCGGCGACCAAACCTTGCGTATAAGGATGCGCAGGCGCGGATAGGACCTGCCCCACCGGCCCCTCTTCTACCTTGTCGCCTGCATAAAGCACGGCAAGCCTTTCCACGCTCCGCTCCACCGCCGTCAGGTCGTGACTGATCAGGATCAGCGCCATCTCCCGCTCCCGCGACAGGCGGGCGAGCAGGTCGAGGATCTGTTCGGCCCTGACCGGATCCAAAGCTGTCGTCGGCTCATCCGCGATCACCAGACGCGGCCCGCAGGCGAGCGCCAGCGCGATCATCGCCCGCTGCCGCTGCCCGCCCGAAAGCTGATGGGGGTATTGGCGCAGCCGCGCCTCCGGGTCCGGCATGTCGACCTCGCGCAGCAGATCCAGCGCCCGCGCCCGTGCGGCGCGGCCCTTGGCGAGGCCGTGCCAGATCATCGGCTCGGTGATCTGGCGCCCGATGGTCTGGAGCGGATTTAGCGCCGTCATCGGCTCCTGAAAGATCATCGCGATCTCCCGCCCTCTGAGCGGTGCCATCTGCCGGGGGTGGAGCGGCGTGCCGTCATACCGGATCTCTCCGGTCACATTGGCCGCTTCGGGCACCATGCCCATGACGGCCAGCCCCGCCATCGTCTTGCCAGACCCGCTTTCGCCGACCAGCCCGATCCGCTCTCCAGCCCCGACGGACAGCGACAGCGCGCGCAGGGCCTGCCCGGCCTCGAAGGCGACGGTCAGGTCGCTGATCTCAAGCAGGCTCATGGCCGCCGCCCCCTGAGACGGGGATCGGCCAGATCCCGCAGCCCGTCGCCCAGCACGTTGAAGCCAATGACGGCGATAACAATGCAAAGACCGGGCCAGATGGCGAGGCTGGGCGCGAAATAGAGGAACGTCTGCGCCTCGGCCAGCATACGGCCCCATGACGGTGTCGGCGGCTGCACGCCAAGGCCGAGATAGCTGAGGGCCGCTTCGGCAAGGATAGCGATGGCGAACTCGATGGTGGCCTGCACCAGAAGGATCGGCGCGATGTTCGGCAGGACGTGGTCGAAGGTGATGCCCAGCTTGGTGCGCCCCGCCACGGTCGCGGCCTGCACGTATTCGCGCGACCAGACCTGATTGGCGCTGGCCCGGGCGACACGGGCAAAGACAGGCATGGTGACGAAGGCGATGGCGAGGATCGCAATCTCAAGCGACGGCCCGTAGATCGCCGCCAGCATGACCGCGAACAAAAGCGCTGGGAAGGCGATGGCAACGTCGGTGAGCCGCATCAGACCCTCTTCGGCCCAGCCGCCCTGCGCCGAAGCGATAAGGCCCAGCCCAACCCCGATCAGCGCGCCCAGCCCCACCGACAGAAACGCCACGAGGACGGAGCTTTGCGCGCCCACCATCAGCAGCGAAACGATGTCGCGGCCCAACTGATCGGTGCCCAGCCAATGGATGGCAGAAGGGGGATGCAAGCGGTTTGACACGTCGATGGCGGCATAGTCATGCGGGGTCCAGACCAGAGAGATCGCGGCTGTGAGCGCCACGAGAGCGACAAGCGCGCCGCCCAAAAGGACGGGTGGTCTCATGACAGACGCTCCTGCAGGCGGGGGTCGATCAGCGCATAGGCAACATCGACGAGGAAGTTGGCGATGACGACGACGGCGGCAAAGAGCAGGACAAGGGCTTGCACCATGTAAAGATCGCGGTTGGAGATCGCTTGAAACACCAGCCGCCCGAGGCCCGGCAGGGAAAAGACATTCTCGATCACGATGGTGCCGGTGACGAGGTTCGCGACCTGCATGCCCACGATGGTGATGATCGGCACCAGCGCGTTGGGCAGGATATGCCGACGGAAGATCGCGGCCCGGCTAAGCCCCTTGGCCCGCGCGGTGCGTGCGAAATCGAGCCGCATGACCTCCAGCACCGACGAGCGCACGACGCGCGTCAGGATCGCGGATTGCACGAGGGCCAATGCCACTGTGGGCAGGATCAGCGCACGGATCGCCTGAACCGGATCGGACCAGCCCGGAAAACCGCCGGGCGGCAGCAGACGCCACTGCACGGCGACCAGCAGGATCAGCAGCATGCCCAGCCAGAAGGCAGGGATCGCGATGCCCAACTGGCTGAGCACCATGATCCCCCAATCACCCGGCCGGCCATGCCGGCTGGCGGCGAATAGCCCAAGGGCCAAAGCAACGCTGACCGTCAGCACGGTCGCCATGCCGGCAAGCGCCAGCGTGATCGGAAGCCGCTCGGCAATCAGGACGGAGACGGGCAGATCGAAGCTGAAACTCACCCCGAAATCGCCCCACACCGCCCCACCGATCCAACTCAGATACCGCAGGATCAACGGATCGTTCAGCCCCAGCTCCTCGCGCAGGGCCGCCACCGCCTCGGGCGTGGCGTCGAGCCCGAGGATCACCAAGGCGGGATCTCCGGGCAACACGTTCATCACAGCAAAGACGACGAGGGACACCAGAAGCAGCGTGCCGAGAAGCGTCGCGCAGCGGCGCAGCAGGAAAAGGGTCATATGTGAGATATAGGGGCGGCGCGCGCCGCCCCGTCAGGCCTTAACTTTCCCACCGTAGCTCATTCAGTGGGGAGAAGAGGACCGGCGAGGATTGCCAATAGCCCGACAGACCCGTCCGGTAGACACCTAGTTTCGGAAGCTGGAAGAGAAAGCCATGCACCGCCTGCTCGGCTACGAAACGCTGACCGTCTTTCAGCAGCGCATCCAGTCTCTCCGGATCGGGTTCAGTCCGGATCGCCTCCCACAGCGCGTTGAATTCGGCATTGTCGTAGCCGTAGAAATACTCCGGCCCGCGCGCGAAATTGCCCAGGTCGTTGGGCGAGGTATGGGCGATCACGGTCATGTCGTAATTGAGCTTGGAATAGATCTCTCCGATCCAGAAGGCCCATTCGACATTCTCGATGCTCACCTCGAAGCCCGTAGCCTCAAGCTGGGCTTGGATGATCTCCCCCGACCGTTTGGCGTACGGGAAATGCGGCAGGCGCAGGGTGACTTCCGTCCCCACGGCCCCCGCCTCTTCCAGCAGCGCGCGGGCAGCGGCAGGATCATGCGGGTACATGTCCGTCAGATCCACGTGAGAACGATGGTGGGGCGGGAAGAACGACCCGATGGGCTCCCCATAGCCAAAATAGGCGCCGTGAATGATCGCCTCGCGGTCAAGCGCGTGGTTCACGGCCCGCCGCACGCGGATGTCGTCAAAGGGCGGGCGGGAATTGTTCAGCGCGAGGATCACCTCGCCTTCCGTGGTGCCTACGACCACGTCATAGCGTGGGTCGGCCTTGAACTGCTCCAGCACCTCGGGCGCGGGCATGCCGGGGAAGGCGTCGATGTCTTCGGCCATAAGCGCGGCCACCGCAGCGGCGGGATCGGCGACGAAGCGGATGGTGACGGTGTCGATGACCGCGTCAGAGTAATCGCGGTGCTCCGGGTTGGCCACCAGCGTCAGCCGGTCGCCGCGCGTCCAGCTGTCGAACCGGTAGGGGCCGGTGCCCACGGGGTTGGTCGTGTTGGTCTCCGCCGTCTCCGGCGCCACGATGGAGGCATCGCCCTGCGCGATGTTGAAAAGGAAAAACGCATCCGGCTGCGACAGCGTGATCACCACGGTGCCCGCATCCGGCGTCTCGACGGACGCGATGGGCTCGAAGATACCCTTGGACGGGTTCACGCTGTCCTCGGCCATGGCCCGGTCGAAGGTGAATTTCACATCGTCGGCATCAAAGGTGCTGCCATCGTGGAACAGCGCGCCCTCCACCAGATTGAATGTGTAGGTCAGCCCGTCCTCGGACACTTCCCAGCTTTCGGCGAGCGCGGGCAGGATCTCTCCGCTTTCGGACACGGTGGTGAGCGATTCGTAGATGTTATGCGCGGTGATCCCGTCGATGGAGGCCGTGGCATCCACCGTCGGGTCGAGCACCGTCGGCTCCTGCTGCATTCCGATCGTTACAGTCTCTTGAGCCAGCACGGCGGGGGCCAGGGCCAGGGCCGCGCACAGCGCCAGGGCGGAGGTCGTCATATTCATTACAGAAAGCTCCGGGTATGTGGTGGTCATCCGGGTCAGCATAGGCGCGGGATAAGACAGCAATGTGTAAATCGGAGCAGACCATGACACGCATCGTGCAGATCACCGACAGCCATGTGACCCGGGCCGGAACGCTGTGGAAGGACCAGGTGGACAACGCCGCGCGGCTGGCGCGGGTGGTCGAGGGTGTCAACGCGCTGGCCCCCGATCTGGTAATCCATACCGGAGATCTGGTGGAGCTGGGGCTGGGACCGGACGGTGCCGAGGAATACGCGCTTGCGGCAGAGGTTCTAGCCGGGCTCACCGCGCCGCTCTGCCTGCTGCCGGGCAATCACGACGGGCGCGCGGCGATGCGGGCGGCCTTCCCAGATCAGCGTTGGGAGAGCGGGCCTTTTCTGCAGCAGGAGGTGCGTATCGCCGGGTTGACCTGCCTCGGCCTCGACAGCGTGATCGAAGGGGAGACGGCGGGCGCGCTCTGCGAGAACCGGTTGGACTGGCTGCGGGCGCGCCTGACGGAACCGCCCACATTGATCTTCATGCATCACCCGCCCTGCCCCATGGGCCTGCCCTTCATGGATGGCTTTCCCTTCACCGGCGGGGAGGCGCTGAAGGAGGTCATTGCAGGTCATCCCGTCCTGCAGATCAATTGCGGCCATGTCCATGCCGATGTCACCCGGATATTCGGCACAACGCGGGTCTCTTCAGCGGAAGCCGTGACCGCGCAGATCCCGACCACGCTGGCGGCATTTGCAGACCACCCCAAAGGGACGCCCCGATACGGCGTTTTGGGAGAGATACGCCTGCGCTATTTCGACTGGGACGGCACGGCCTTGTCGGTCAAGACCCTCTGCCTGACCGAAGAGGCGGAGGCCATCCGTCTTTAGGACCGACCCAGCCGCCGGTCTTCCTCGATCAGTTTCGGATCACGCTCTTCGGGCTTGCCATAACCTCCGCCACCCGGAGTGCGCACCCGCACGCGGTCCCCTGCGTTCAGCGGGATGTCTTGTTCTTTCGACAGATGCTCCGGCACGAAGCGTTCACCTCCGCGCCAGACCTCCACCTCGTTGGGCGCGCCATCCGCGCCGCCCAGGGCGCCTTGCGGGCCGAACCGGCCATGGTCCATCACAAAGCTTGCCCGTGCGGTGCCCCGCCGCAACTCGATCTCATAGTCCAGTCCAAGACCGCCACGATGCTTGCCCGCTCCGCCGGACCCTGCGCGCAGCGCATAGCGGTGGTAGAGCACGGGGAAGTTCTGCTCCATGATCTCGACCGGCGGCGCCTTGGAGATGCCGATGGTCGAACAGCCATTGGCCAGCCCGTCATGGTCGGCATTGCCGCCATAGCCACCGCCCGAAAGCTGGTACATCACGAAATCCCGCCCGCGCTCCGGATCATGCCCGCCCAGTGCGAAGTTGCCGCTCGTCCCCGCAGGGGCCGCTGTCACCCGGTCAGGCAGCGCCTCGACCAGGGCGGCAAAGACCGCCTCGGCGATGCGCTGGCTCACCTCCGCCGCGCAGCCGGAGACCGGGCGGGGATAATGTGCATCCAGGAAAGTGCCTTGGGGCCGGATCACCTCCAGCGGTTCGAAAGCCCCCGCACTGATGGGCACTTCGGGAAAGATATGACGCATGGCGAGGTAAACCGAGGAGAGGGTCGTTGCCAGAACCGAGTTCATCGGCCCCGCGCAGGGCGCGCTGCTGCCGGCGAAATCGAACCGCAGGTGGCCCGGGGTCTTTTCGATGGCCAACCGGATGGCAAGCGGTTCGTTCACCACACCATCGCTGTCGATCCAGGCAACGGAGCGATAGGTGCCGTCCGCGATCTCGTCGATCAGCGTCGACATCTGCTGCGAGGCCCTCGCCCGCAACTCGGCGATGGCCGCGTGCACGGTGTCGTCACCGTAGCGGTCCAGAAGCGCATTCAGCCGATCCTCGCCCACCTGCAAGGCGGCGGCCTGTGCCTTCACATCGCCGATCCGCTGATCGGCCACGCGGATGTTAGAGCAGATGATGGCGTAGATTTCCGGATCCAGCACACCTTCCTTGAAAAGGCGCACCGGCGGCAGGCGCAGCCCCTCCTGTTCGACCGAGGTGGCGGAGGCCGAGAAACCGCCCGGAACCGCCCCGCCGGTATCGGGCCAGTGGCCGGTATTGGAGAGCCAGCAAAAGATCTCTCCGTTGCGGTGGAAGGGCCGAGCAAAGCGGACATCCATCAGATGGGTGCCGCCCAGATAGGGGTCATTCACGATGTAGATGTCACCGGGCCTGGGGGCTGCGACCTGCCCTGCCGCGATCATCTCGATCAGGGTACGGGTAGAGTACTGCATCGTGCCCACGAAGACCGGAAGACCGCCTGCCCCTTGCGCGATCAGCGCGCCATCCTCTGCGGCATAGATCCCGTCGGAGCGGTCGTTGGCCTCTGCAATGACCGGAGAGAAGGCGGCGCGCGAAAAGCTCAGATCCATCTCGTCGCAGACCTGCTGAAGGCCCGCCTGAATGACCGACAGGGTGATGGGATCGAGGGTCATTCCGCACCTCCGATATGCAGGATCAGGTTGCCATCGGTACCGCCTTCGGCCCGGTCGCCGGGCGGGATCAGGATGGTTGTGTCCATTTGCTCGATCAGTGCGGGTCCCTCTATCATCGCGTCTTCGGGCAGGTGGTCGCGCCAATAGACAGGCGTTTCCAGCGTCCTCCCGTCAAAGACGACGGGCCGGTGGGATGCGGGCTTGGCGACTGTGTGGCGCTCTAACGGGTCGATCAGACCGCCCAGATCAATCTCCTCCCGCTCACCGATCACCGAGCAATTGAGGCTGACCACAACGGGCCGGATCTCGGGCAGGTTGACCTTGAATCGGTCCCAATAGACCGTCTCGAACCGGGCGCGCAGGACCTCGCGCGAAGGCGTGCCATCGTCGAGAGGCACGCGCACGACATGGCTTTGCCCGGCGAATTGCATATCCGCGCTGAACGTATGGGTGACGCGCCGCATCTGGACCTCTTCCAGCGCAAGCAGACGCTCCCCCTCGGCCACGTGGGCTGCGAACACGGCATGGAGCGCGTCGATATCGGCCAGATCCAGGGGCACCGTCACGGTCTGCACGAAGTCATGGCGCAGATCGGCCACCACGCATCCCAGCGCATTGGTGATCCCCGGACGTGCGGGCACCAGCACACGCGGCACGCCCAATTCGCGCGCCAGAGCGGCCGCGTGAAGCGGGCCGGCGCCCCCGAAAGCGAAAAGCGCGAAATCGCGTGGATCGGCCCCCAGCGACAGCGACACCATGCGGATGGCCCCCGCCATCTTGGCGTTGGCCACGCGGATCACGGCCTCCGCCGCTTCGATCGCGTCAAGGCCGAGAGGCGTCCCAAGGTCGCGCCGGAACACCTCTGCGATATCGTCCCGTGTCACGCCCCCTTTGACCGCGTTCAGCTTGTCGGTGTTGAGCCGCCCCAACAGCAGGTTGGCGTCCGAAATCGTGGGATGCGTGCCGCCCTTTCCGTAGCAGATCGGCCCCGGATCGGCGCCCGCGCTTTCCGGCCCGACCTCCAGAAGCCCCGCCGCATTGACCCGCGCGATGGACCCTCCGCCCGCGCCCACCGTGCGCACGTCGACCATCGGGACATGGATGGGCATCGCATACTCCACCTCGATCTCGTTCGAGACCGAAGGCCGCCCGCCCCGGATCAGCGCCACATCCGTGGAGGTGCCGCCCATATCGTAGGTGAGCAGGTTCAACTCCCCCGCCCGGCGCCCGGTATAGGCGGCGGCCATCACGCCAGACGCGGGGCCGGACATCACCGTCTTGGCCGCCTCCCGCGCCACCAGGCGGGAAGAGACCATCCCGCCATTGCCGTTCATCACCAGCACGTCGCCGCCATAGCCCCGGCCCGCCAGTTCCGCGCGCAGCCGCGCGACGTAGCGTTCGAGCAGCGGCTGGACGGAGGCATTCACCGCCGCCGTCACCCCACGCTCGAACTCCCGCGTTTCGGACAAGAGGGCGTGGCCCATGGTGATGTAATCGTTGGGCCAGAGGCTGGCTACGATCTCTGCCGCGCGCCGCTCATGGACCGGGTTGGCATAGGCATGCAGGAAATGGATCACCACCGCCTCGCATCCTGCCTGCAAAAGCTGCCGGGCCGCCGCCTCGACCGCCGCCTCGTCCAGCTTGGTGACGACCTCTCCGGCCGCATCCATGCGCTCGGGCACTTCGAGACGCAGATCGCGCGGGATGATCGGGGTGAAGACACCTTTCATCCCGTAAGCCTGAGGCCGGGTCCGCCGGCCCAGTTCCAGCACGTCGCGGAACCCCATCGTGGTGATCAGGCCGGTGCGCGCCAGCTTGCGTTCCAGCACCGCATTCGTCGTCGTGGTGGTGCCGTGAACGACCAAACCCACCTCCTCCATCGCAACATCGGCCGCATCGAAAGCCGCGATCACGCCGAATGCCTGATTGTCGAGCGTTGTGGGTGTCTTGGCCAGCCGCATCGCCCCCGTCTCGGGGTCGAGCATCACCAGATCCGTGAAGGTTCCGCCGACATCGACGCCGATCATCCCGCCTTTGGTCGCCATGTCGTCCCGCGCAGTTTGTTGGTATACAAATAAAAGCGCGGGTCTATGGAGCTAGTCAACCTCAATGACAGCCATCGCGGTCACCGGCGCGTCATCCACGACATAGGCGCGGTGGTCGTTGGTGTTCAGCGTCACGCGCACCACATGGCGCCCCTTGGGCAGCGCCCCGATGCTGGCCTCGTTGCTGTAAAGACGCTCCAACTTCATGCCACCAACGTAGAGATGCCCGTGTCCCATGCCCGGCACGTGATAGAGCCCGGCAAAGTCCTTCGAGAACTCGAACTCCTCCGCCTCGACCCGGATCCGCCAGCCCTCCACCCCCTCATGGACCGACAAGGCGATTTTCGGCGCAGGCTCGCCCTCGCCCACCCGACAGATATCTCCCAGACCGAACAGGCCGACCTCTTGCGCGCCGCCCTGTTTCTGCGGGTCGATGAGGCGGGCCTTGGTCGTCACCTCGCCAGCCTCTTCGAACCTGAGGCTCAGCGGGATCAGCTGGCCGTACTGCAGATCGGTGCTGAGCCCCGACAGCCTCAGATGGGCGCCATCCGCCGCCAGTGAGGCCGAGAGACCGCTGGGCGCCGGGATGCCATCCTCCGCTTCGGGGCTGTAAAGCGACACATCGCCGAGGGGGCTTGAAACCGAGATAATGCGATCCGGCGTGCCCCTGTTCTCGACGGTCAGAAAGATCGCCGCCCCGCCCTCTTCCAGAGGTGCTGCCGTTGCAGCGCTCAGCAAAATATCATCTGCGTCGCCTTGAGGGCGCAGCAGGAAGGCTCCGCCAAGGCCGAGGGCTGCCAGCACAAGAACCGCAATCGACGCTTTCAAACCACACGCTCCGCGTTACAAAGCCTCATGAGAGTGCGGAACATCGTGATTTGCGTCAAGGCGGCACTGGTCCTTCTATGGCCGGGTCTGGCCCTCGCGCATGTGGCCGAACAGGGCTTTGTGTTGCTTCTGCCCACTGGCGTTTACACAGCAGCCGGCGTCGCGGCGGTCGCGCTGACAGCTTTTGTGCTGATCGCGGCCCCTGCGGAGAGGATGCAGCGACTGTTCGCAGCACGCCGCATGCGTTTGCCTACGGTGGAGCGGTTGCGCATTTTCACGAGCCTTCTGTCGCTTATCGCCTTGGTCTTTCTGATCTATGTCGGCTTTAACGGTCCCCGCGATCCCTTGTCCAACCTGATGCCATTGGTCTTCTGGACGTTCTTCTGGATCATGCTCGTCACGCTGGCGGGTGTCTTCGGAGACCTCTGGCGCTGGCTCAATCCATGGACCGGGCTTTACCGCCTGATCGGCGCACCACAGCAACCGCTGCGCCTGCCTGCAGCGCTTGGTGTCTGGCCTGCGACGGCCCTTGTCATCCTCTTCAGCGCCTTCCTTTTGGCCGATATCGCGCCCGACGATCCGGCACGGCTTGCCTATTTCGTGGGCATTTACTGGCTTTTCACCATGTTCGGCCTGGTGCTCTTCGGCCCCGCCTGGCTTTCTCAGGTGGAGGTCTTTTCGGCCCTCTTTCGTCTTTACGGCGCGCTGTCCCCGTTCCGCGCGCGGCCCGATGGCGGGTTTGGTGCGCCGGGCTGGCGGCTCCTTGGCATAGCCCCGACCGTGAGCACGGGCGTTCTGGCGCTCACCCTTCTGGGTGCGGGCAGCTTCGACGGCCTGAACGAGACATTCTGGTGGCTCGCCAGGATCGGCGTGAACCCTCTGGAGTTTCCCGGACGCTCCGCCGTGGTGGCCCCGACGATCCTGGGTCTCGTTGCCTCCATCGTTCTGCTGATCGCTGCCTTCGCGCTGACCGTATGGCTGGGCCTCTGGATCACGCAGAGCACGCGGGACTTCCCCGTCGCTTTCTCCCGCCTCGCGCTTAGCCTGCTGCCGATCGCGTTCGGTTACCACATCGCGCATTACTTCACCGCCTTTCTGGTCAACGGCCAATACCTGCTCGCCGCCCTCAGCGACCCTTGGGCCGATGGCTCCGACTATCTGGGTCTGGCGCCGTTCTACGTCACGACCGGTTTTTTCAACCATATGGACACCGTCCGCATCATTTGGCTTACACAGGCTGGCGCGGTGGTGATCGGACATGTCTGGGCCGTGCTGCTGGCCCACCGGATGGCCACGGATCTTTTTCCGTCGGGACGCAAGGCAGCGTTGGCAACCGCGCCGCTTTCGGCTTTCATGGTGGCCTATACGTTCCTCGGCCTTTGGCTGCTGGCAGCCCCGCGTGGCGCGTGACCGGCGCCTCAGAATTCAGCCAATGCCGCCGGGCCAGAGCCCATGTGCCACGAAAATTCTGGACAAAACGCATGTATGCAAACAAACTTTTGTCAACTCGGGGGCACATCCGGGGCTGTTTTGAAGAACAGGGAGACTGAAATGACCAAGACAAACACGACCCGCCGTACGTTGCTGAAGGGGGCTGCTGCCGGCGGCCTGCTCACGGCCTCACCGCTTCTGGGCCGCTATGCCCAGGCGCAATCCTCTGCCCCGATCAAGATCGGGTTTCAACAGCACTCCACCGGGATCGGCGCCGCTTATGGGCGCTGGTACGGGCGCACGACCGCAGCCGCTTTGGACCGCATCAACGACATGGGGGGCATCAACGGACGTCCCGTTGAAATCATAGCCGAGGATGACGGCACCGACCCCAAGCGGGGGGCCGAGGTGGTGGAGAAATTCGCCAATCAGCATGGTTGCGATCTGGCGTTCGGGACGCTTTTCAGCCACGTTGTCTATGGCTCCGCACCCGCTGCGGGTGAGCTGAAGATCCCCTACTTCGTGGTCTCCGAGGGCCATCACGTCGCTTCGGGCGCGCTCAACCGTTATACGCTGCAGCCCGGCATCACGGATGTGAAAAGCCAGGTCAAGGCGATGGCACCTTTCGTGTCGCAAAACCTTGGCAAGAAGGTCACGATGATCTTCCCCGACTTCGCCTTCGGACACGATCACCGGGATTTCTTTACCGAAGCGATGGCCGAACAGGGCGGCGAGGTGCTGGAACAGATCGCCATCCCGCCGACCGAGACGTCATTCACCAAGTATTTCCCGCGCATCCCGCGCGAGACGGAGGTGATTTATCACGTGATGGTCGGCCCGGCCGTTCTGACTTTCGTCAAGGAGATGGGAGAGTTCTTCGGCCCCTCCCGCCCGGAAATCTTCGGCTTCATCGACAGTCTGGAGGCCGTGGACATGGCCTCTCCGGGCCTGGAGTTTCTGGAGGGGACGTACTTCTGGGAAGGTCACCCGCGCTATGCGCAGGACAACCAGACCGACCATGACAAGCGCTACCGCGAAGCCGTTGGCGTCGATGCGAACGGTGCGTCGGTCTACGACTCAAAGGACGTGTCGACCTATGCGCACATGTTCGGCTGCTGGGAGACTTTGCACATCATCAAGGACGCGATGGAGGCGTCGGGCTATCAAAGCCCCTCGGATCGGCAAAAGCTGATCGAGGCTGTCGAAGCGATGACCGAAATGCCCGAGGGCGACGCCCATCCGCAGGGGCCGAAGCTGTTTAACGGCAAGACGCATCAGGTCTTTGGCAAGCAATTCATCTCGCGCGTGGAAAATGGCAAGCTGGTGCTCGCCCACACGACCTCTATCGAGGATACGCTCTATCCGGACGAGGTCGATTACACGACCATGTCGTTCTGATCGCTCACCCTTTCCAGCCGGGGCAGCCCTGTCCCGGCCTATAGGCTTTCCATGGATTTCGGACCTCACCTTCTGCTGGCCATCATCGAAGGCTCCGTCAGCGCGGCGGTGCTGGCGCTGACCGCGCTTGGCCTGTCGCTGGTTTTCGGTGTGATGCGAGTGGTCAACGTGGCCCATGGCGAATTTTTCATGCTGGGCGCGGTCCTGTCGTGGTTCGTGGCCACCCAGATCGGCGGTCACCCCGCCCTGGGTTTTGCCGCAGCACTGATCGCGGCCCCGCTGATCGCGGGCGCCGTTGCCGTGGTGGCCGATCAGCTTGTGCTCAAACGCGTTTCCTACGATCCCGAAGCGACCATCGTGGGCACAATCGGCATTCTTTACATCCTTCAGCAAAGCGCGCTGATGCTCTACGGGCCGGAGGCACGCCCGGTCGAAGGCCCCTTCAACACCCGCATTGCCCTGCCCTGGTTCGAGTTTGGCGAGAGCGGTCTTGAACTCTACTACCCCTGGGGGCTGAGCACGACGAGCTACAAGCTTTTCGTGATCGGAGCGGCGATTGCAATCCTTCTGGCCTTCTGGGTGCTGATGTCGCGGACCAAGGTGGGTCTGATCATGAAGGCCACCCAGCTTGACCGCGACACCGCGCTGGCCTTCGGTATTCCGGTGGGCAAGGTCTATTCGCTGGTCTTCGGCCTCGGCGCGGCGCTGGCCGCGCTGGCCGCCGTGCTGATCGTGCCGATCCAGCAGGCGCATTACCTGATGGGGGGCGATCCGCTGCTTCTCAGCTTTATCGTGGTGATCATCGGCGGGCTCGGCTCCATCCGGGGCACGGTGGTGGCCGCCCTTCTGATCGGGCTGTCGGACGGGATCATCTCGGCATTCTACACGCCCACCCTGGCCAAGATCCTCGCCACGCTTCTTGTCGCGCTCGTGCTGGTCTTCCGCCCGCAGGGCCTCTTCGGAAAGAAAGCGGCGTGAGCGATAGCGGCAAATCCCTGACCCTGCATCTGGGCCTGATCGCGCTTCTCTTCGTGCTGGGGTTCGTGCTGCCCGCCTACCATCAGGGCAATCTCGCGCGGATCATGGTGCTGGCCACTTACGCCATCGGCTACAATGTCCTTTTCGGCTATACTGGGCTTCTGAGCCTTGGCCACGCGATGTTCTTCGCCGCCGGGATGTACGGGCTGGGCCTTGCGATGCAATACGGGTCCGTTCCTGCCATACCAGCCTTCGTCCTCGGCATCCTCGCAGCCGCCCTGCTGTCGGCCATCGTAGCCCTTCTGGCGCTGCGCACGATCGGGGTCGCCTTTATGATCGTCACGCTGATGTTCGCACAGGCCGGGTTTCTCACCATCCTCTATTTCGGCGAATGGACCCGCGGGGACGAAGGGTTCGTGCTGCCGCAAGCCGTGCGCACCATCGGAGGTCTCGACCTCACCGATCCGATGACGCGGTATCTGGCGGCACTCCTGCTCTTTTCCGCGGCCCTGCTGATCACGGCGCGCATGATGCATGTGGCCTTTGGCAGTGTCCTGATCGCCGTGCGCGAGAATGAGGAGCGGACGCGGATGCTGGGCTATAACGTCTTTGCCCATAAATTCGCAGCCGTCGTGATCTCAGGCACCATATCCGGCACGGCGGGTGCGGCCTATGCGCTTCTCTTCGGCTATGTGGGCGCCACCTTCGCGACGGTGCAATACTCGATCTTCCCACTGCTCTGGGTTCTGCTGGGCGGGGCGGGCACGACCATTGGACCGCTGATCGGCACGCTCTTCATGTTCTACCTGATCGACTATTCCAGCGGCCTGACCAGCGCTTACATGCTGATCGTCGGAGTGGTGCTGGTTCTTCTCACCCTCTTCGCTCGTGCAGGTATCGCCGGAGAATTGCGCAAACGGTGGTTCCCATGGCTGCCGTGACGCTTCTGGAAACCCGCGCGCTGACCCGCCGCTTTGCCGGTCTCGTCGCCGTGGATCACGTCGATTTCGCCTTGCCGGTCGGAGAAGTCCACGCCCTGATCGGCCCCAATGGCGCGGGCAAAAGCACCTTCGTCGGCATGGTCGCAGGCCGCCTGCCGCCCAGCGAGGGGGAGGTCTGGTTCGACGGGCAGAACGTCACTGCCCTGCCCGCTCACAAGCGCATCCGGGCCGGCATGGCCTATACGTTCCAGATCACCGCGATCTATGCGCGTCTCAGCCTTTTTGACAACGTGGCCCTCGCGCTCGGCAGCCGCGACCGGCCACCTGCGCTGGCCGCGCTTGGCCGTGTGGGGCTGGCCGACCGCGCCGATCAGATCGCAGGCGATCTGTCCTACGGCCACCAGCGGCTTTTGGAGATCGCGATGGGCGTCTCGCAATCGCCACGCCTGCTGATCCTCGACGAGCCGACGCAGGGCCTTGCGGAAAGCGAAATCGACGGGTTCAAGACCATCATCAACGGGTTGCGCGGGGAGACGACGATCCTGCTGATCGAACACAACATGGCCGTTGTGATGGCGCTGGCCGACCGGATCACTGTGCTGGATCAGGGTGCAACGCTCGCCACCGGCACACCTGACGAGATCCACGCCAACGCCGCCGTTCAGGCCGCTTATCTGGGGTCGGGCTGATGCTGCGGCTGGAGGGGGTCAGCGCGGGATACGGGCCTGTCCGGGTGCTCTATGACGTTGATCTGGAAGCGAAACCGGGTGAAATCCTCTGCCTTCTGGGCCGCAACGGCGCGGGCAAGACGACACTGATGAAGGCGATCATGGGGCTCGTCCCGCTGTCGTCCGGACGGATCCTGCTAGGCGACGAGGAAATCAGCGCCCTGCCCGCCCATGAAGCGCCGCGCCGGGGCATCGGCTATATCCCTCAGGGGCGACGGCTTTTCACCGAACTGACCGTGGCCGAAAATATAGAGATCGGCCTGATGACCCGTGGCAAGGGGGCCGAGACCCGCGAACGCGTGCTCGACATGTTTCCCCGCCTGCGGGAACGCATGAGCCAGCGGGCCGAGACCCTGTCGGGCGGCGAGCAACAGATGCTCGCCACCGCCCGCGCGCTCTGTGTCGAGCCGTCGGTCTTGCTGCTGGATGAGCCGACCGAGGGGCTGCAACCGTCGATGATCGCGCTGATCCGGGACGCGGTGGTCAAGATGCGCGAAGCCGGGGTGGCCGTGATCCTGGTGGAGCAACGGATCGAGGCGGTGCTCTCCATCGCCGACCGGGTGGCTTTCCTTGAAAGCGGATATCGGCGGGAGGTCGTGCCGGCCGACACTTTGCGCGCCGACGACACACTTTTGCACAAGTATGTGGGCGTCTGAGCCTCAGACCAGTTTCTCCAGAAGCGCCTCCAACTGCGCCGCTTCCTCTTCGGTCAGCGTCTGCAACGTCTCTGCCCGGGCCTTCAAGGCCTGATCGTGCGCCTCCAGAAACGCGGCCTTTCCGGCGTCTGTCAGCGCCACGATGCGCAATCTTTGATCTTCGGCATCCGCCCGCGACTGCACCAGCCCCTTTCCCGCCAGACGTTCCACGACGCCCTTGATGGTCGCGGAATCCATCGCCGTCAGCCGCCCAAGTCGGTTCTGTGACAGCGCGCCCAGCTCGTAAAGCCTTGCGATTGCGGCGAATTGCGTGGGTGTGAGCCCCGTCACATGACGGGCAAAGATCGCAACGTGCCTCTGGTTCGCACGGCGCAGGTTGAACCCCACCTGCTCGGTGAGACGATAAAGCTCGGGCTTTGGAAAACGCTCGGACATGGCGCGTTATTGACAGGCAAAGCAAGCTCCCGCAACATCCACTTGTGTACCAGCAATCTCGGGAGCCTCCCTTGGCCGGCCAGTATCTCCGCCCCGACCGCCTGACCGATGCGCTCGACGCGCTTGCGGCGGGTGGCCTGACGGTTGCCGCCGGATGCACCGATCTCTTCCCCGCGACGGAGCGCAAGAGCCTGCCGGGCGATATCCTCGACATCACCGGGATGGCCGAACTGCGTGGGATCGCCCGTGTGCAGGAGGGGCTGTGGATCGGCGCCACGACCACCTGGACCGACCTTCTGCGCACCGATCTGCCGCCCGCCTTCGACGGGCTGAAACTGGCCGCGCGTGAGGTGGGCGCCACCCAGATCCAGAACCGGGGCACGATCGCGGGCAATCTCTGTAACGCCTCGCCCGCCGCGGATGGGGTGCCCCCGCTTCTGACGCTGGATGCGCAGGTCGAACTGCAGTCTGCCAAAGCCCGCCGGGTCCTGCCGCTGGCTGAATTCCTGCGGGGGCCGCGCGACACGGCGCGGGAAGCGAGCGAGTTGCTCACCGCCATTCTGATCCCGGACGCCGCCCTGACCGGCACCAGCCATTTCCTGAAACTCGGCGCGCGGCGCTATCTGGTTATCTCCATCGCGATGACCGCCGCGCGGGTCGTTATGACCGATGGCCTCGTGACCGAGGCCGCGCTGGCCATCGGCTCCTGCGGCCCTGTCGCGACCCGACTGCCGGAGGCGGAGGCCGCCCTGATCGGCCGGCCTTTGGATCCATCCGTCATCACCGATGCGCTTGTCGCGGGCGCGCTCTCTCCCATCGACGATGTGCGGGCCGATGCCGCCTATCGCAGCGACGGTGCGGCGGAGTTGATGCGCCGCACCCTGACCGCCCTCGACCGGCAGGGACAGGAGGCCGCATGAACATTCAGCAACCGGGACTGACGCTCGACATCGCCGGCACACCACATCGCGTCAAGTCGAACCCAGGTCGTCGTTTGTCCGAGGTGCTGCGTGACGAACTTGGCCTGACCAGCGTCAAGGTCGGATGCGATGCGGGCGATTGCGGGGCTTGCACGGTGCTCATCGACGGCGCCCAGCACTGCGCCTGTCTGACCCCGCTGGCGCAAGCGCAAGGGCGACGGGTCGAGACGCTGGAGCGGACCGACGACGACATGCTGCGCAGCCTTCAGGCGGCGTTTCTGGCCCACGGCGCCGCGCAATGCGGCATCTGCACGCCGGGCATGCTGATGGCCGCTTTGCAGCTTCTACGCACCACGCCTCAACCGACACGTCAGGAGGCGGAGGATGCTTTGGGCGGTGTGCTCTGCCGCTGCACCGGCTACAGCAAAATCCTCGATGCCGTCTGCGACGCCCACACGCCCGCCCCTCCCGCGCCTGTGCCTGAGGCAGGCCAGTCCGTCGGCGCCCCCGTGCCCCGGCTCGATGGCGGGCCGAAGGTCGATGGCAGCGAGCGGTTCGGCGCGGATCGGCGCCCTCCCGGTGCGCGGCTTCTCCGGGTGCTGCGCGCGCCGCATTTTCACGCCGCTTTTGCATTTGGCGACATCGACGCCTGGCGGGCCGCCCGCCCCGGCATCGACGCGGTTTTCACAGCTTCGGACATCACCGGCGAAAACCGGTTCTCCGTCATTCCACCTCTTGCCGATCAACCCGCCCTCGCCTCCGGCACCGCGCGTTTTCTGGGAGAGGCCGTGGCGCTGATCGTGGGCGACCCCGACATTCTGGAACCTCTCGACCTCGACACCTTCCCCGTCACCTGGACGCCACTTGAGCACACGCTGACACAAGAGACCGGCGGCCGGCCGGAGGCCCCTCAACTCCATGTTGACCGGCCGGAGAACACGCTGATCCGGGGCCGTGTCACCACCGGCAATCCCGACACAGCACTCGCCGCGGCGGCCCACACGGTCACCGGCACCGTCGAGACCGCCTATGTCGAACACGCCTATATCGAGCCCGAGGCCGGGGCCGCCTGGATGGAAGGCGACACGCTGGTGATTGAAGCCTGCACGCAGGCGCCCATGATGGACCGCGACGACACGGCCAAGGTTCTGGGCCTTCCGCCAGACAAGGTGCGCATCATCCCCGCCGCAGCGGGCGGAGGGTTCGGTTCCAAGCTCGACCTGTCGATCCAGCCGCTGCTGGGGCTTGCGGTGCTGAAGACGAGCAAGCCCTGCTACATCGCCTATTCGCGGATGGAATCGATGCTGTCGACCACCAAGCGTCACCCCGGCACGATGACTGCCAGTATTGGCGCGGACGAGACCGGGCGGATCACCGCGATGACCTTCCACGGCGATTTCAACACCGGCGCCTATTCCAGTTGGGGGCCGACCGTGGCCACACGGGTCCCGGTCCATGCCTCCGGCCCGTATCTGACCCCGCATTACCGCGCGACCAGCCGGGCGATCCACACCAACGGCCCCGTCTCCGGCGCGTTCCGCGGGTTTGGCGTACCACAGGCGGCGATCTGTCAGGAAACGCTCTATGACGAGTTGGCCGAGGCGTGCGGGCTCGACCGCCTCGCCTTTCGCCGCCTCAACGCGCTGCGGGATGGCGATGCGACACCTTGCGGGCAAGTTCTGCAGGGCGTGGGCATTGCCGAATGCCTCGCAGCGCTGCAACCGCATTGGGACCGTGCGCTGGCCGAGGCCGTAGCCCATAATGCGACCGCGCCAGAGGTGCGGCGCGGAGTTGGCGTGGCCTCCTGCTGGTATGGCTGCGGCAACACCGCCCTGCCCAACCCGTCGACGATCCGCATCGGGATCACGCCAGCGGGGCGCGTCAGCCTGCATCAGGGTGCCACCGATATTGGCCAGGGCGCCAACACGGTGATCACGCAGATCGCCGCCGATGCGCTGGGCCTGCCCCTCGACGCTTTTGATCTGATCGGCCCGGACACGGCGCTGACGCCGGATTGCGGTAAAACCTCCGCCTCCCGCCAGACCTATATCACGGGCAAAGCGGCTGAGACTGCGGGCCGGGCCCTGCGCGCTGCGATCCTGCGCCACACCAATCTGGGCGACGGCGCGAGGGTTGCCCTCTCTCCCGACACACTGACGGTTGCGGAAAACGGCACACGCCGCGACATCGCTTTGTCTACGCTGGCGACAGATGTAAATGGCTACGTTTTCGCGGCGCAGGAGTCCTATGACCCGCCCACCACCGCACTTGATGCCGATGGTCAAGGCACGCCCTATGCGGTCTATGGCTACGGCGCGCAGATGGCCGAGGTCGAGGTCGACATGGCGCTCGGCACGACCCGCGTCCTGCACATTGCCGCCGCCCATGATCTGGGCCGTGTCATCAACCCCATGCTCGCCGAAGGACAGATCGAAGGTGGCATCGCCCAGGGCCTTGGCCTCGCCCTGATGGAGGAGTTCGTGCCCGGGCGCACCGAAAACCTGCACGATTACCTGATCCCCACGGTGGGCGACATGCCCCCCATAACCTCGATCCTCATCGAAAAGCCCGACCCCGAAGGACCGATGGGCGCCAAGGGTCTGGGAGAGCATGTGCTCATCCCCACCGCCCCCGCGATCCTGAACGCCATCCGCCATGCGTCGGGAGCCAAGATCACCCGCTTGCCCGCCCTGCCCCACCGCCTGCGCCGCGCCATCCGAGAGGCGCAATGAACGCGCCCGCCAAAATCCGCTGCGACGCCTGCCCGGTCATGTGCTACATCGCCGAGGGCAGCACCGGCGCCTGCGACCGCTATGCCAATGAGGGCGGGCAGATCGTTCGGTGCGATCCTCTGACGATCCTCGACCGGCGCATTGCGGCGGGGGATGAAATCAAACCGTTCCTTGCAGCAGACTGGGACGGCCAACAAGCCAGCGGTGACGACGTTCAGGTCTCCGCCATCGGGGCCGGCACCACCTATCCCGACTACAAACCCGCCCCCTTCATCGTCTCCCGCGAGATCGAGGGCGTGGATTGCGTGACCGTGGTGACCGAGGCCATCTTCTCCTATTGCGGTGTGAAGGTGAAAATCGACACCGACCGGCATCTGGGCACCGAAGCGGCGACCGTGCGTGCGGGTGGCGAGGCAATCGGTCACGTGATGACCTCCGAATACGGCTCGCAGATGCTGTCGCTGGGTGGCGTGGACCACCTGACGGGCGGGTCGAAGGCCGAAGGTCGCAACACCTGCGACGCGCTGCTGCGGCTCTGCAACAAGGAAGCGGTAGAGTTGAGCATCGACGGCGGCTCGACCGTGATCGTTCAGGCGGGGGCTGCGCCCATCGTGGACGGACAGCGCCAAGAACGCATGCGCGTGGGCTGCGGGTCGGCCACGATCGGGATGTTTGCGTCGCAGTGGCAGGGGCTGGTGGACGAGGTCGTCGTCGTGGACGACCACATCACCGGCGTCGTCTCCGAACATCAGGCAGGCAAGGTGATCGACTGGCCCGATACCGGGATCCGCATCCTGGGTCGCCGGTCCACTCCGGGGCGCTATTTCAAGGTGGCCGAACCGGGGCTGGGCTGGGGCGGCACCGATATCGACGATCCGCTGACCATTCTTGGCCCGTGGCGAGAGGCCAAGGGCGCACGACCGGGGCTGACGCTTCTGATGGTCTCCACCACCGGCGAACATTTCGCCTATTACGTGCTGAATGACGATCTGGAACCCGTCGCCCAGCCGATGCCCGAGGCGCTGCGACCTTCCGTCGATCTGATCGCCGAGAATTGCGAGCCAGCGCTCTGCACCGTCCTCTTCATGGGCGGGGCCGGTGGTTCCCTTCGCTCGGGTGTGACGCGCAACCCAATCCACCTGACCCGCTCCGTTCATGAGGAGATGACCCGCGTCACCTGTGGTGGCGCGCCGGTCTATATCTGGCCGGGCGGCGGGATCACGATCATGGCCGATGTCACATTGCTGCCCGACGGGGCCTTTGGCTACGTGCCGACGCCTGCCCTTGTCGCGCCCCTCGAATTCACGGTGCCACGTGAGGAATATGTCCGGCTCGGCGGCCATGGCGCGGCCATCCGTGATCTGGACGATATTCTGGAGACGGGCGGCGAATACGGCGCGTCGGCCCGTGTCGTGGGATCGGGCTCCTGATGCAGTCCCCGCAAGCGCATCTGCTGCCGGATGGCCGGAGGCTGCATTTGCATCACGGCCCCATCGACCTCATCTTGGAGGTCTTCGGTCCTGCGCGCGACGCCTGCTACGCTCAGGCCACGGCGCGCTTCCAAACCGTACTGGAAGAGCTTGTCGCCGAACTTCCCGGCCTGCGCCGCCCGCTGAATGGCACCGCGTTTCAGGGCGCCACGGCAAGGTGCATGGCGGAGGCCGCGCGCCGCGTTCGGAGCGTTTTCGTCACCCCCATGGCCGCCGTGGCCGGGGCTGTGGCGGATGAAGTGCTTTCCGCCGCCCTGAAAGGCCATGACGTTCCCAAGGCCTATGCCAACAACGGCGGCGACATCGCCTTTCATCTGGCCCCCGGCGAAGACCTGACCGCCGCCTCTGCCGCCGGTTCCATCCGCATCACCGCCTCCAGCGGCGTGCGGGGCCTCGCCACCTCCGGCTGGCAGGGGCGCAGCCATTCTCTGGGCATTGCCGATGCCGTGACCGTCGCCGCTCCATCGGCGGCGATGGCCGACCTTGCCGCGACGCTGATCGCCAATGCGGTCGACCTGCCCGGGCACCCGACCGTTTCACGCCGCCCTGCCCGTATCCTGTCCCCCGATAGCGATCTGGGGGATCGTCCGGTGACCGTTGATGTCGGCCCTCTGACAGGTGCAGAGATAGCCGCAGCCCTTTCCCGTGGCGCGGACTTTGCAAAAACGCTTGCGGACCAGGGCCTGATCGCCGAAGCGTCCCTAAACCTTCAGGGTACCACGCGCCTTGTTACAACACCCTTAAGACAGAAAGCCCCTCTATGCCTGACTTCATGATCCGCAAAATGCAGCTTATCGTGGAAGAGGTGCATCACGACGGCGGTCCCGCCCCCGACACGCCGCGCCGTCTGGGGGCAGTCCTCGCTTGCGTAACGAACCCCTTCGCAGGCCGTTATGAACCCGACCTGCAACCTGCTATGGAAGATCTCAAACCTCTGGGGCATGAGATGAGCATGCGCCTTATCGCAGCCCTCGGCGGCAAGGACGCTATCGACGGCTATGGCAAGGGGGCCATTGTCGGTGAGGCCGGGGAGCTGGAGCATGCAGCGCTGTGGCACGTGCCCGGTGGCTATGCGATGCGCGGGCTTTTGGGGCAATCGAATGCGATCGTGCCGTCCTGCATGAAACGCGGCGGCATCGGTGCGCGCCTCGACATTCCGTTGGGCCATATCAACGCCGCCTATGTGCGCAGCCATTTTGACGGGATCGAGGTGGGCCTGCCCGACGGCCCAAAGGCCGACGAGATCGTCTTTGCCCTCGCCATGTCCTGCGGCGGGCGGGTGCACAGCCGCATGGGCGGGCTGGAAGCTTGGAACGTGAAGGGAGAGGATGGCTTGCGCTAGGCGCGCCCGCTATACCACAGCCAACATCTTCCTTATGCATCGGGAGCCTTTGGATGCCCTTCAACAAACTCCACGTGCCGCAGGATCTGCCGGCCGCAACCTGCCATGCGATCAATGACCAACTCCATGAGAGCCTTGTGGACACCTGCGGCGTCAACCCGGATGATTTCTTCTGCCTCGTCTGCCGGTATCAGCCAGAGGATATGATCCTTCACCCCACCTTTCTGGGCACACGGGACCCGGCCAAGACGATCATCATAGAGATCGCGCTGCTCGCCGGGCGCAGCGATGCGCAGAAAGAGGCGTTGTTCGTCGATATGCGGCAACGTCTGGACAAGATTGGCGTTCCCTCGGCCAACTCCATCATGTTCCTGCTGGAAAACCAGCCTATCGACTGGTCCTTTAGTACCGAAGGATCGGTGAAACGGGTTCTGGGTCTTTGATACGTGCCTGATGGGATCAAGTTCCGTCAGGTTCATCGTTAGTGAGGCCGACGCGACTGGTCCATCGCACACCCGACTATCGTGCAGATGAACGGCGCCGCGCCTACAACGACACGTCTTTGCCAAGAGTGACCGGCGCATGTCGATATCCGAATGCGCCCTGGCCGGACCAGTCCCGTCCATTGGGAAAGCGCAGTTCGATACCCTCAAGATCCTCGGGATCGAAAAGCCGCATGTTCACACCCACAAGATCGACATCGGGGTTCTGGTCCTGGAATTCCGCGGCAAAGACCCAGTGCGTCGTGGTGGCGCATGTCGGACAGGATTGGAGCTCAGCCGCGGCTCCCGTCTTGTCTTTCCGAAGAAACGCATTCGTCGATCCTTCGGTCCGGACCTGAGCCCCGGGGAAATAACCCCATGCCCCGCCGGACTTGCGGCAGAGACTGCAATTGCAATCGTGAATGAACTCCGGCCTTGCGGTCAGTGTGACACGAACCGTTCCGCACAAGCATCGCCCTGTCATTTTGATCTCCTTCTCACCGCAGCCGCCTCGACCTGCGAGCCTGATATGTCGCAAGCCTAGCACAGACGCGTCGGGATCGGCCATTTAACCGATTTCAAGAGAGGGAGCGGTTCATTCTAGGGTAAACTGACGAAGGGGCATGTACATCTTTTATCCGCTATCGTGCGACGCCGACATGGCTGCATGATTCGCCTTGGTAAGCAGGTCCAGAAGCACCACGCAGGCTATGGGTGATCCGAGCGTCTCGCTGCCCACGACGGGTCTGAACCGACACCTCCTAAATGCCTTACATCGCATAAACGACAGCGATGCCTGGAAAGCGGTTACAGAGTTGCGGGCCGGCCTATTCATGCCGCTCACTAGGGGTATACCATTTCGCTGGTGCAGCCTGCGTTGCTGACATTCGCCATCGACGCAAGATATCGTACTTTCCAGGAAAAACGGGAAGGAAAGATGGCCAGACCGAAAACCGGAGATAAGCCGGGCGCCATCCGGCAAGCGACGGTGGATGAAGTCAGCGCTGTCGGATCTACCGCTGTGTCGGTGAACAAGGTTGCCGACCGTGCGGGCGTCAGTGTTGGGACGATTTATCGATACTATCGCACCAAGGATGACCTGCTCTTCGATGTGTTCCTGCAAGTTAAGCGTGATCTTCATTCGACGATGATGGCTGCCGCCGGCGACAAGGTGGGCGCGGAGGCGCGACTTAAGGCGATGTGGTTCGCGCTCGTGGATTATGGGTTTCGGGCGCCGGGCGATTTTCTACTTGTGGAATTGCTCAGCAGCGAGACGAAGCCTCCGTTTCTTGAGCATGAAGAGCTCAGGTCGATCAACGCCACTGTTCCGGCCGAAATCCAAAGTGGTATTGATGATGGGACGTTTGTTCAGACGAACGCATCTACAATCGAGACCGTTCTCGCCTCGCCCGCGATCACGCTTGCGCGCCAGGCATATATCAGCGGCGAAAGGATACGTCAGGACGAGGTTGAGAGGGTTTTCAGGTTGATCTGGCGTGGGATTTCCAGAGATCGCTCCGATATCTAAACGCAGAAACGCATCAGAATTTCATCAAGGATAGTTGGCACCGAGGGGGCGGAAACTCGCCCAAGCGCGTCGCGCGCGATCGTTGACACGAAGTTCGCCTCAAGATAATGAGCAGATACTCACTAATCGTTAGGTGAGATCGCTTGCCACTGCTCCTACCCCATTTGCCCGCCATTTCGCCCGCCAATCTTCTGATTGGGCACCCACCGTTTGTGGACCACAGAACAGGACGATTTTGATGAAGATATCGCGACAACTGACCAAACGCGTATGCTCGGCGGCAATTTCAGCGCTGTTCCTTGTACTGTCGGCAAGCCCGTCTTTCGCTGAGCAGGTTCAGTTGCAGATGACTGCGCCGGAAGAGGTCGGTATGGACCGCACCAGGATTGAGCGGGTGACCGACCAACTGCAGGCACTGGTCGACCAAGAGCGCTTGGCAGGCATGGTCACCATTGCCGCCCGTGACGGACAGCTTGTTCACTTTGAGACGATGGGCGTCCAGGACATCGCCACCGGCGTTCCGATGGCAGAGGACACGATCTTTCGCCTATTTTCCATGTCGAAGCCCATCACGGGCGTCGCGTTGATGATCCTCTACGAAGAGGGTCACTTTCATCTTAACGACCCCGTTTCGAAATTCATTCCTGAGTTTGCGGACATGCAGGTCTATGCCGGTGTCGATGACGACGGAAACATGATCACCGAACCGGCCAAGAACACCATGACGATGCGCCACCTGGTGACGCATACAAGCGGTCTTGGCTATGGCACGATGATGGGACCACAGCCGGTCCATGTGATGTTCAGCGAAAGCGGTGTGTGGGACCAAGGGTCAAACCTGCAAGAGATGATCACCAAAATCGCTGAAATCCCACTCTTGTTCGAGCCGGGGTCTGAGTTCAGCTACAGCGCCGCCATGGATGTGCAGGGCTACCTGGTCGAACAGTTCTCTGGACAAAGCTTCGGTGACTTCCTGCAAGAGCGGCTCTTTGAACCATTGGGCATGGTGGACACAGGTTTCGCTGTACCGGAAGACAAGCTCAACCGTTTTGCTACGCAGTATCATTACGATGAAACCGGCGCGCTGATCGCGCAGGAGCTCTATGATGGACTTGTCGGGTATGGTGAAGATCAGATCCTTCAAGCAGGCGGCTGGGGCATGGTCTCTACGGCCATGGACTACATGCGGTTCTCGCAAATGCTGCTGAACGGAGGCGTACTGGACGGCGTTCGGATCCTGTCGCCCACGACGGTGCGTCTTATTCGGACCAATCAGCTGCCCGAACACCTGTCGAACAATCTCAAGGCTGAGTTGGGCGGACAGCCAGGCGCGAATTTTGGCATCAACATGGGGATCGTGGAAGACCCCAACGTAAACCCCGCTGGCGGCTATTCCAAAGGGGAATACTACTGGGGCGGTGCGACCGGAACGTGGTTCTGGATCGACCCCGTCGAAGAGGTCATCTTCGTCGGAATGCTTCAACAATTCGCGGGACAACCACAGTATCCCGACGTGCGTATGATCTCAAAACAGGCATTCTATCAGGCGATAACCGAGAGTTATCAAGACTAGATGTCCATCCTCAGAAAAGCGCTGCAGGTGGAGTGTATATAAGGCCGCGCGGTATCGCTTGAGGGCTATCAAATTGGTCAATTTCAGTTTCGCCATAGCGGCTCAAACCAAATGAAGGGGATGGCTCCTGCAACATCGGTATCGAAGCTGCCAAAATAACAGTTGTCACCGACTGCATTAAGTGCACCCAACCGATATCGGTGAAGACAGTCAACTAGGATCCGCAGGCGCGCATCGCGCCCTGCCACGGCTTCGATCTCAAGCGTGTCGAAAACCGCCCCCGCTCTGACTAATCAGGCCACGCGGTCGTCAGCGTTACTCAAGATCCTCGACCAATCTGCCTGCGCATTCGGGCACAGGGGCACATTCGTCATCACCGGCTCCGCGACAAGACCAGGTTGACGCACCGCAGCTGTAAATGTCTGGCGATGGCTTTCTCGGATATGCTCCAGCATCTCCAGCAGCGGGCCGCTATCGGCCTCTTCGATATGGGACTTGAGCGCGGAGAGCTGCACGAGGAATTGTGACAGCGCGGCCAAGACGTTGTCCCTGTTATCCATGAAGATATCGCGCCACATGAGCGCATCGGAACCCGCGATCCGGGTAAAGTCGCGAAACCCGCCCGCGGAGAAGCGCGTGCAATCGCCCTGCCGACCTTCGGCATCTCTCACTGTCTTCATCATCGAGAACGCCAGAAGATGCGGTAGGTGACTGGTCATTGCGAGAATGGAGTCGTGCTTTTGGGCAGACATGGACGCGACCCGCGCGCCCAGAGAGATCCAGAAGTCCGAAAGACGGGTCAACGCGCGGTCATCCACATTCTGTTCCGGCGTCAGGATCACCCAGCGCCCGTGAAAGAGCTGCCCACATCCCGCTTCCGGTCCACTGGCCTCCTTCCCGGCGATGGGGTGCCCCGGAATGGCATGTACATGAGCCGGCAGCATATGGCCGAACGTGTCGGAGACTGTCGTCTTGACCGAGCCCACATCCGTAATCGTCGCGCCTGGCTGCAGCTCTGCTCGGATCGCCTGAAGCACCGGTCCGAACGCGCCAACCGGGATCGCCAGGATCACTAGATCCGCGCCTGCAACGGCGCTGGCTGCCGTGGCGCAATAGCGATCGGCAAGGCCAAACTGGCCAAGCCTGTCACGGGTCCGTGCGCAGATGTCGTGAACACTCAACATGGCGGGCTGGTCAGACCGGGCACGCAGCGCGCGCAGGACAGACGAGCCCATGAGCCCGCCCCCGATCACCGCAATTCTTTGAAAATCGCCTAAGCCCTGCGCATCGCACCGCTCATTGATCGGTGTCATCGTCATCTCTTCCACCTCCTCACGGTCCCGCGCCCCGGCAAGCTGCCGGGGTCACAGAACACCGGGTCTTCACATTTGGTCGACGAACGCTTCAACGCGGGAAATCCAGGCGCTTCGGTCTGTATTTCGATACAAGCGCTGGCGGATCATGTCGGGCGATCCCATGTGAAACCGCTCATAAAGCTGCGTGCGCCCACCGAACCCGCTTTGCGTCATGTCCCCGGCCAATGACATGACCCGCATCTGCTTGGCCGCCGACGGCGCGAGCCCTTTGAAGAACCGTTTGACCAGCGGACCGGCCTCCGGAATGGCAAAGTCGCTTTCCGAGGCGGTGGGGATGAGGGCGCTGGCCGCTACATCCTCCATGACCCTCTCTGCCCGGTCGGAGGCTTCGACCCCGAACATCCGGTAGGCGTCATTGGCCGCCGGCGAGAGGAACCCGGCCTCGGTCACGAACGCGTCTTCCTCCATCGCACGCAGGCAGGCCTTGAGCACCGAGATGTCGCCAGTGATTTCACCCAGACGGGTCAGGATCGGCGGGAACGCCTCCTTCCCGTCATAGCGTGCCAGCAATTCCAGCGTGGCCACCATGCTCTCCAGCTTCGTGACCAGACGGATCAGGGTCACGTAGCCCGACCAGGGCGGGTTGATCATGCCGATGAACCGGCTGACCAATGCCGGGTTGCGGTAGACAAAGACACGCTCCCACGGCACCAGCACATCATCGAAAATCAGTGTCGCGTCGATCTCGTCGAACCGCGTCGAGAGCGGCTTGCGCTTCGCGCTGACACCCTTGCCGTAAAGATCCCGGCACAGGATATGGAGCCCCGACGCATTCATCGGGATCGCAAAGGCCAGCGCCTGATCCTCCTCACCCGGCGACCGGGGCCGGTTGGGATAAACGATGGCCTCGTCGCAGATGGGCGATAGCGTGGCCAGGTTCTTCAACCCTCGGACGACAATGCCGTCCTCCCGCTCTTCGACGACCTTCAGGATCAGATCGGGATCGTCCTGGTCCGGGGCCTTGCGCGTACGGTCAAAAAATTGGTCGTTCAGCGCGTGGGTCAGCGCCAGATCGTTGCGGGCGCAATAGTCCAGATACCGTTTTGCGTTGTCGCCGAATTGCGGATGGGCCTCCGACAGGACATGCGCTGCATTTCGCAACCCCACGATCAGGTTCGAACAGAAATCCGGAAACCGACCCATAAATCCCAGCGTCTCGGCCGACCAGATCTCGGTATTGCTGCGTTTGAGCGCCAGATCTGCGCGGTCGCGTGGGGCCAGATAGCTGGCGGAAATGCGCACGCCACTTCCGTCGCGCGTCGTCATCCGGTCGCGCCACTCCGATGAGGTCTGCAAATCGTAGAGCCGCGCCATCGTATCAACCGCACCGCGGAAGCCGTCAGCCATCGTGACGTCGTCAATCCGCTTTCCGTTTTGCCAGACGGCCCGTCCATCGCGCAGCCCCTCGCGGAATTGCTCACCGGACCGGATGCCGCTGCCCGCGTTCAGACCCTGGGTCGGATCAAGCGGTGCAAGGACAGGCAATATGCGTTCGGACGCTTCGGGCGGCGTTCTGTCGAGAATGGTCATCTTGATATCTCCCTCTGGATCGATGTCTGGTTCAGCCCGCAGGTGCCGGCACGGCCGTGCACCAGGCGGCATAACGTGGCAGGCGCGCCTCGACAGTCTGGAAGTAAAGCTCTTGCAAATCGCGGGTCACGGCACCGGGCTGACCATCGCCGATTTCAATGCCGTCAATGCTGGTCAGCGGCAGGATTTCCGCGATGGAGCCGCAAATGAAGACCTCATCCGCGATATAGGCCTCCGACCGGTCGACCTCCCGCTCGATGACGGTCAATCCAAGCTCCTGCCGCGCAAAGGTCAGCACCGTGTCGCGGGTGATGCTTTCCAGGATGTCGGCATTCGTGGGCGGTGTGATCAGGACCCCGTCGCGCAGGATGAAAAGACATGCGCCCGGCGCCTCGGCCAGCTTGCCGGCGCGGTTCAGCAGCAGCGCCATGTCATAGCCCCCCGCCCTCACCTCGTTCTGCGCAAGACGGCTGTTTTGATAATTCGAACCGATCTTGACGCGGATCGGCATCGTGTCGTCCGACAGCCGCCGCCAGGAACTGACCCCCGCCGTCAATCCGGTCTTGGCAGCCGGGGACCGGCCCATCGGAACAGCGGTGATGTGGGCCCCGCTGGGTGCGGCATGGGACACCGGATCGCCCGGCGGCGGAAACCCGAAATAGGTCACCAGATTGGCTTGCCCGTGTCCCCGGAAATCCGTGCGCTGAAACAGCTCAAGTACGGCGTCACCCAGCTCGTGCCGGGAAAAGGGCGGCGTCATGCGCATGATCCGCATGGATTGCTCCAGCCGGACCAGATGGTCATCCAGCCGGAACACATACATCCGCTCTTCATCCGCGTTCCAGTAGGCGCGCAGCCCTTCGAAGATGTTTGCGCCAAAAAACCCGGCCTGCATCCGTACATGCAACGTGCAATCGGCCCACGGCACGATCCGCCCATCCTTCCAGGCAATCTCTGGATGCTCCGACGGATAGGTCTCGATCGGGGCGGGCAAGGTTTGATGCAACATATCAAGAACTCCGTGTTTGGGTATCAGAGGGACGTCACACGCATCGCGACGATCCAGGCAAGAAAGAGGCCGGTGAGCAACTTGGCCACGGCATGCCATGACCGGCGCCGCAGCACTGTCTTGAACGGAGAGACCGCCAGGCACAGCAGCAAGCCCCAGGCCGCAGCCCCAACCATGATCGACACGATCAGCAACGCGATGTTGAGGCCCGGACCGTCCGACAGATCGACCAAGCCGCTGACACCGAGCCAGAAGGCGATGCTCCACGGGCTTGTCAGTGTGAGCAACAGGCCCAACCCAAAGCCGCCGCGCGTCGTGGCAAGCCCATCTGCGGTGACAATCATCGAACCGCGCCACCAGGCTCGGAAATCGGCAAAGGAGGTCCAGAAGTAATGCAGCGCCAGAAGCAACAGGATGGCCAGGCTGGCAAATGTCAGTATACCGGTATCAAGGAGTTGCGTGACGATCACCGCCGTGCCTGCGAAAACCGCGATCGCCCAGAGCGCGTCGCCCGTGACACCGCCAAGACACAGGCTGTAGCCTGCCCAGAACCCGCTCAGACTGCCGCGCCGTACGATCTCCATATTCACCGGACCGGGCGGCCAGGCCACCGACCAGCCCAATGCAAAACCCGTGAGCAGCAGCCCAAGCAGCGTATGGTCGTTCAGTGCGCCGAACTCCTCCATCCCGTCGCCTATCCCGCGTCCGCTTTGGCGCTGGCCATTTCACGTTCGACGGCGCGGAACAGGGCGCGGATGTTACCGCTGCCAAACCCGGTGCTGCCGCGGCGTTCAACCAGTTCCAGAAAGGCCGTCTTGCGCTCGAAGAGCGGTCTGGTGAAGGCCTGAAGCAGCAGGCCGCTTTCGTCCTCGTCGACCAGCACCTGCGCATCACGCAGAACTTCGACCGGATGAGGCAGATGCGCCACCCGGTCGGATAACTCCTCGTAATAGCTGTCCGGCACATGCAGCATCTCGATCCCTCGTGCCGTCAACCAGCGGGCGGCGGCCACGATATCAAAGACGTCAAACGCAACGTGCTGCACACCGGCACCGCCGTGATTTTCGATGAAGGTTTGTATCTGGCTTTTCTGCTGGCCATCCCGTGGCTGCATAAAGACCAGCTTGGTGTGCTTCTGCGCGTCAGCCAGTACGACCGAATTCATCGCCGTGGTACTCGTTTCCACGAATTCCTCGTGCACCACGTCCAGACCGAACACGTCCGCATAGCGCTTCACGACCGTCTCGAAATCATCCTCGGGCAGGCAGATCGCCACGTGATCAATGCCGCGCGCCGCAAAGCCCGAACGGATCGCCTCGCCGGCGGGCACCCTTGGGATCACGCCCGATAGGCTATGCGTCAGGCCGGGATAAAGCTCGACAATGGCAGTGTCCGTCACATCGTGGTCGCGGATCACCCGACCGCCCGCACGGCGCGTGGCCTCGACCACCGCGGCCACGTTGGGAACGCGAAAGCCCAGGTCGCGGATTGCCGTACCATGGCGCTCAACGAAAAGGCGTTCGGCCTGTTCGGCGGTTGCGTCACCCTTTGGACGGGCCGTCAGCTTGAATTTGGCCGCGCCATTGCGCAGAACCTGCGTGCCAGGACCGGCTGGGCCAGCGTCGTAAAAGCTGAGCTTATCCAGAAACAGGCTGCGCAAAGGCTCCAGATCGGCGCCCACAAGCTCAATCTGCCGGATGTCCATACCGGTTTGCGCGGGGGGCATCTGCGTGGTCGTCAGGTCTTCGATGACGGGAAGATCAAGGGTCATTGGGTCGCTCCTGTGGAGGTGGGATGTCCTGAAATACCGGCAACCGGTATCGTCCGGTCCGACGGGCCGGAGACGGGTGCGGGCCGGATCCCGTAAGGTTTCAAAAGCTGTGTCAGCTCTGCCCGGATATCCTGGATCAGCACACCGGCCAGATATCCGTCTGGGCGCACCAAGAGCGCCGGGGCGGCGGCCTGCCGCAGCAGGTCCGTCAGCTTGTGCGAAGCGGCATATTCGGCATCGTCCGCCCAGATCAGGGTGACCCCGAGACGCGAGATGAAGGGCAATGCCGCCTCGATCCGCTCGCCCGCCGGGCTCTGCCGGGCCGCGATCAGGCCAAAGCCTCCGGCCAGATGCGCCCGCAGCGCATCGCTGCCCAGCGACAGGTTGGGCACGATGTCGCCCGGTCGCAGATTGCCCCGTGTCCGGCGCTGCACCGTATCGAGCCCCCGATACGAGGTCGGTGTCGACATCTTGCCGCTGTTGATCAAGCCATTGAGAGCCGGGAACCTGGCGGCGCCACGCACTAATGCATTCCGATACCAGTGATGCAAACGCGTGGGCGGCACCATGAACCGGATCGTCTTGCCGGTGATGGCGACGTTTTCGCGCGCCGCCTTAAACCGCTCCCTGTCGAAGGTCGTCAGAATGTCCGCAGCTGCCTGCCCCTCCAGCACCGCGGCCAGTTTCCAGCACAGGTTCTCGGCATCCTGAAGACCCGAATTCATGCCGCGTGCCCCGAAGGGCGGCAGCGCATGCGCCGCATCACCCAGCAGGAATACGTTTCCAAGCCGCATCCGCGCCGCATGCCGCTGATGAAAGCGGTAGGTCGATGCCCATTCAAGCCGATGCTCGCGTGTGCCCGCCAGCGTCTCGATCCGGTCGGCGATCCGATGCGGTGCGATCTCTGCCTTTGGGTCGCAATCCTTTGGCAATTGCCAATCCAGCCGCCACATACGCCCCGGTTGCGGATGCACCACGATCTGCCGCCCCGGATTGGAGGGCGCATCGAACCAGAACCGCCTTTCCTTCGGCCAATCGACATCGAATTCCGCATCAACGATCAGAAACCGGTCCGCATGCACCCGGCCCAACCACTCCACGCCCAGTGTCTCACGCACGTTGCTGCGCACACCGTCACACCCCAGCAAGAAAGTGGTCGAGACCGTCCTGACCGCGCCGTCCTGTTGAAAGCGGATGTCAACCTTTCGATCCGGATCGGGATCCTCCGCGTCCTGCTCCAGCCCGTCGAATTCCGCACCCCAAACGATGCGGACCCGCCCCGTCCGCTCGCCAGCCGCCCGCAACAAATCTTCGATCTGCCATTGTGGCAGATTGACGAAGGCGGGTGTTCCTGTCGGTCCGGCATCGAACCGCGTTGTCCTGACCTCGGTGTTGCGCACATAGGTGCGCGACAGGTTCCAGGCGCATCCCGCCTCGCGGACCGGATGGCCGCAGCCCACATTGTCCAGAAGGTCGATGACATCCGATTGGACGCAAAGCGCTTTCGATCCGCGCCGCATCGGCTCGCTCGCCCGCTCGAGGATCAAAACAGATGCTCCGAACTGCGCCAGCCGTGCCGCCGCATAAAGCCCGACCGGCCCCGCACCCACGATAACGACATCAGGATTAGCCGGCCGATCTGGCACATTAAATGATGCAAGCGACATATTCATTTATCCCGGAAATACGTTTAATTGAAAGCGCGGAGAGAAAGACACACATCCGAGACAGAATTTCTTATTCGATTTCTCGATGCCTTTTGAATTTCAGCCTCGTTCAGTCTGTCAATTGTCTCTGCCTCGCCAATGGCGACAATAACGCAAGGTTGTAGATGCGGATTTTCCGGCAATAGAGGTTTCGCCTTTTTTATATCGAAACCACCGATCTGATGGGCCGATAGATCCATGAATTCCGCCTGCAAGGCGAGGAACGCCACAGCTGCACCCAGATCATAGATCGCGGTACGATTGGCCAGACCATCGCTGGAAAAGACATCGACGTAACAAGCCAAGACCAGCACGTCGGCGGTTTGAGCCCAAGCCTGGTTTGACGGCGCCATGATCCCAATAAAGGCGTCGAAATCCGCTGTTCCCGACCGCGCGATCACAAACCGCCAGGGTTGTTCATTACGGCTCGACGGGGCATGGCAGGCCGCTTCAATCAGCGTCTCAATCTCTTTTGGTTTCAACCGCCTGTCAGCGAACCGTACCGCGCTTTTCCTGTTTTTTATCAAGTTGCTGATGTCCAGGACTTCAGCCTTGGAATGGCTCTGTCTTACACAATCCTGCATGGGAAATGTCAGCGTCATGTTTGACCTTTCTCAACAAGGGCCCGCTGAAAGTCAGCACCCGTTTAGAAAAGACTGGCCCATCCCCCGGACCTTTGCGAGCCATCAAAAAATCAAGATTATGTGCAAAAACGGAACAGCTTGGAAAGCTTGTTTTCCGCGTTTCACAAATTTACAAATTTTAGTCGCTTTGCCTATTTCAGAAGCTCTATTTCTGCAATTCTATTCTTTCGGAAAAGAGCTTACGATTAATGTATTTAGCATCAACAGAAAAGTCGCCTTGCCACTCTTGGGATGGGGTCTAGCTGAAATTGGCGCTCCAAACCCAGGCACCTCTATTTCCCCGGTCGGAGTTCTCTTGATCAAATTGGGACTGACTATGAATGCTTTGAAAAACGCACTTTCCTACTCTTCTGTTCCCTCCATCCGCGCCCTTATCGCCTTTGAAGCAACAGGCAGGCTTGGCAGTACCGTTCGGGCAAGCCAGGAACTCAATATCTCACACTCCGCAATATCACGAAGCATCCGGGGGCTTGAAACCTCGGTGAACGTATCCCTTTTCGAACGCAAAGGCAGCGGGCTTTGCCTGACGGAAAGCGGGCGCCGGATACATGCCTGCGTTACCGCAACATTGCGGGATCTGGCCGAGACATTCGAACTGGAAAGAAAATGCGCACGCCGCAGTCACCTGCGTGTCTCAACTACGTCCTCGATTGCGCAGGGCTGGTTGTTGCCCCGGTTGGCCGGCTTTCTTCAACGCTATCCGGATGTCGAGGTTGAAATCGTAGGCACGCGGGATCTGGAGGATATCGACAAATCAGACATCGACGTAGTAATCCGCATGGGTCAGGGGGGATGGGCGCTCTACGAGATGGAGCCGCTATGCGATGATGTCATATATCCGGTTTGCAGCCCCCGTTTTCTGGACAAATGTCAGCAGCGCATCGAAATCTCCGACTTGCCGGCGGAGGTTTTTTTGCAGGACCTAGATCCCCTCCTAGACTGGTCACGCTGGCTTGCCGAGAACGGTATCGTGCCCCCAAAGGGACGGCGCGGTCTACGGGCCCATGGCGGCGAATTGACGATCGATGCCGCGCGTCGAGGTCTGGGTGTCGCCCTTGCGCGGGAACTGACGGTGGAAGACGATCTGCTCAACGGACGGCTCGTGCGCGCGCATCCCGGCGGTCAGATCATCAAGAATGCCATCTGGGTCGGTGGATCCCGCAACGCTTGCAAGAAAAGTCACGTGCGCCGGTTTCGGGAATGGCTGTCGCGTGAGGTGGGCAAAAGCATGCCCGCCATGCCAAGCGCGACCGGAGCACCGGGCAGTGCCCTCACCAGACCGGCGCCAATCCCGCAGCAAAGGCCAGCATGATCGCGCCCGTGACCGTATGCAGCCACCGCCGCACCTGCACCTTGTCCATGACGTTGCGCAACGCCCGGCCTGCCAGCGCCCAGACCGCGATACTGAAAACCAGCACCGCAACGGCCAGCAGAACCAAATCAAACAGCGTGCCCGAAGGCGACGCGCGATGCGCGCCCGTGACCGCCAGCGCCAGAAGCCAGCTTTTCGGGTTGGTAATCTGAAAGGCCGCCATTGCCCCCGCAAAGAGAACCGGGCGTTGCTCGAAAACCGAAGGCGTGCCCCCGCCCTGCGCCTGGGTCCAGCCAGACCGGATCATGCTCACGCCGATAAATGCAAGAATGGCAACAGGGATCCATGCCAATAGACCCAAATCGCTGACCTGACCAAACGCGGCAAAGCCCAGCCAGGCCAGCACGATCAGACCGACGGTCCCCACAATGATCCCTGACGCCGGCGCCAGAACAAACCCCGGGCGCGTCATCGCGGCGGTATGGCTGACGATCAGATTGTTGGGACCCGGCGTGATGGTCGCAACGAAAAGAACCGTGGCGGCGGCAAGCATCCTCAGATCTCCCCCGACTGGGCAAGAACCATTGGCCGTCCGTCCAGATTGGCGACCTTGATTGCGCGTTGCCGCGCATCCGGGTCCCACCAGTCGATCCGGGGGGCTGTGGCAACGATGCCATGAGGGTTGATGTCGCGATCCTCCCCGTAATAGGCGGCGCGGATCGCCGCCTCGTCGAACGTGTCCGCAAAGCCGGGCAACGCATGAAGCGCACGCGCATAACGCCAAAGTGCGGGATATTCCGTCAGCCGGTGCCGGGTGCATTTGAAATGCGTCACATAGACGGCATCGAACCGGACAAGCGTCGGCCAAAGCCTCAGATCGCTTTCGGTCAGTACATCACCGTGCAGGAAACGCTGCGAGGTCAGCCGCTCTTCAAGAACGTCCAGCATGGAGAACACCTCGTTCACCGCCTCGTCATAGGCATCCTGACGTTGCGCCTTGCCCGCGCGATAGACCGCATTCGAGAGATTGATTTGCATCGCCTCGTTCAGAACGTCGATGGGGTCTTCCAGCGGCTTGGGGCGCAGCGTCCAGCTCAACGCGCCTGGAATATGGGCCGCATCGAAGCCCCTAAGAATGTTGGCGGATTCGTTAGATACGATGGTCTGCGCGCGCGCATCCCAAAGAACCGGAACAGTCGGGCGCCCCGTATAGGCCGGGTCGGCCCGGGTATAAAGCTCATGCAGATGCACGATGTCGGCCTGCGCGCCGGGCACGCTCCACGGCGCGTCGGGCTGGCCAACCCGGTAGCCTTCGGTGCGCGGGCCCGTGGCGATATGCAAAGGCACGAACGGGGCAAGGCCTTTCACCTGCCGGGCCAGCACCGCGCGGTGCGACCAGGGGCAACTGAGTGACGCGATCAGGTGAAAGCGCCCGGGCTCCGCAGTCAGCGACTGGATGACATATGCGGTCAGCGGCGCTCCAAAGACCGAGGGCTGACGCTCGAACCGCCCTTTTACGATCCGGTTGTCCTGTTGGGTGAGGCGGCCATTCACGATCATGATCTCAACTTTCATTCTCGGTACACTTTGACATTAGCCGTCCGGTCCTTACCTTTGTGGTCTCAAATAACATCCAAAATGGTCTTTTTTACGAACCATGCATGCCCCGCTGAATGCCCTCCGTGCGTTTGCCGCCACCTTCGAAACCGGCGGTATCCGCCCAGCCGGTCGCCTTCTTGACGTCACCCATTCGGCCATCGCCCGGCACGTGCGCGAGCTGGAAGCCGCCCTGGGCCACCCCCTGGTGGAACGCGAAGACACCGGTCGCAGATTGCGCTTCACCGAAACAGGTGAGGCGCTGGGGCGCCGGGTCGGTGACGCCCTCGCGGAGATCGAGAAGGCATGGCAGGCCGCCTCCGAAACACGCGGGCGCAATGACGTGGTGATCTCAGCCGCACCCTCTGTGGCGGCGTTATGGCTCCTGCCCCGTCTTCCCCACCTGTCGCAAGTGCATCCCGCTCTTGAGGTTTCGGTTCTTGCCGAACAACGCCGACGCGAGCCGGGTGACGAGGGCAGCGACCTATCCATCCGCATGGGACGGCCCCGCAAGGGCGAACGGGGCGTGCCGCTGATGGATGACACGTTGCTGGCCGTCGCTGCACCCGCGTTTCTGCGACAGGTCTGGGGCCAGCGCCGGGAAGGCCGCGACGTGGCCGAGCTTAGAAACCTGCGCCTTCTGCATGACCGGGATCCCAACGCAAGCTGGACAGCCTGGGTGGACCTTCACGGCCCGGCCGCACTGGATCTGTCCAAGGGCGCGCGGTTCAATTCATCCGATCTTCTTCTGCGCGCCGCACGGCAAGGACAGGGCGTGGCCCTCGTACGCCAACGTTTGGCGGCCGACGATCTGGCGTCCGGCGCTCTGGTCCCGTTGTTTCGTGAGCTGACAGTGCCCGTGCCCGATGCCTATTGGCTGCTCGAAGCCACCTCCGGCAGTTCCGGGTCCCGCACAGCGGTGACCAAGGTACGCGACTGGCTGTTCCATCAGGCCCGGCAATCCTGATCGCAGGCCGACCCGCCTGGCCGTTCAGCGTCTCACCCTCACCCAAGCTGGCCACGGGCTTAGTAATGGTCCGGGACTTCGCCGGCCTTGCACCGCTTTGTTCATCTGATGCCGCTTTTGGGGCGCGGCTCACGGTCGGCTCAACGATGATCCGTGTTTCGCAGTCCGCGACGAGACAGCAGCGCGGTCGCCGGGATCAGCCTTAATCTGCCACCACTCGGATTTCCGCCGCCTGCCCTCCCGCCATGACACGTAGGGTTTCGGCCAGATGAACGGCGGCACCGTCCCAAGCCTCCACGACGCAAGCCACCCCGCCATCGTCGGGTGTCAGGATGAAATCCGGTTCGTCATCCGGAACAGCACCCATCGTTTGCAGCGCCCCTGCCCCCTGCAGGAACATCAGCCCGTTGAACGGCCCGTTCGGCAGATGATCGGCCAGGAAAGCCATCGTCGCCTCACCCGCATCGGGATCGCAAAGTCCATCTGGACGTAGCGCGGTTCGTATTTGTCGAACTGCGGCGCAAGGTGGTGAGCGATGGAGACGAATGGCACGAACGGCTGATCCAGCGCGTTTGCGTCCCCGCCCTTTTTCGATCCTTTCGAAACAAAAACAATCTCTGCACCGAAAGGACTGACAAACGCATCGATAAGGTTGGCGCCCCGTGCGGGGAAATCCTGTGCGGACAACACGTCAGTCAGCGCAGCGATGCGCATCACTTTCAATGCGACCACGGCGTTGCGTGACGGTTGGATATGTTTGACGAGCAGGTCCGACAGCGGATCTTAAAAACTATCATTACAGAAGACGGGTGTGGCGAACGAAGCGGACCACTGCTGTTAAGGAACGCATGTCGGCTTCATTGCGCTTTTGATTTCAGTCAGAGCTGATCTCCGCCCCGCCGAAGTTGACCTAGAAAGCGCAATTGAGGGCGGCCGTGACCTTTTAGCAAGCACCAGCTTTTTCGGCCTGGTTGTTTCGAAGGGCCTCGCGCAAGACGCGGGTCATTCATTCTTACGTCGGCGCACTTCGTAGGGGCTTGAGGCTGACGTGGGAAATGCTGACGTGTTTTGACCTAACGCAGATTAGAAGAGCGTAACTCACGACCCGCGCAGCGCCCCTACCGCCTATTCGTTCACGCCATCCAACCCGATCGTCCGGGCCACGACGGCCAAGGCCAGAACCGCCAGCAGGATCTGCACTCCGGAGACTGCCGCCACCAGCGGCGTGCTGGTGTATTGAACAAGCGCCAACAGCTCCACTGGAAGGGGGCGGTCCCGAAAGCCATGGGTGAAGATCGCAACCGACAGATTGTCGAACCCTTCCACGAACGTGAAGACAGCCCCTGCCAGGATCGCAGGCAGGAGCAGCGGAAAGGTGATCGTCCGCAGCGCTTGGAACGAAGTCGCGCCCAGATTGGTCGCCGCTTCCTCCAGCGCAGCGTCGAGCCGCATCAGGCGGCTTTGAACCGTGCGCACCATCACCGCCATCACAAAAACCGCGATGGAGATTGCCTGAAGCCAGATCGACGGTGACACGCCCACCAAGGCACCGGCGAACAGCACCGCGACACCCAGCACGATGCCGGGAACCATATGCGGTAACAGGACAAAGACAGAAAGCGCCGTCGTCCCCCGGAACCGCCCGCGCACGCAGGCCAACGCCGTCGGCACGCCAAGCGCGACGCAGAGCAAAGTCACCATCAGACCCACCTTGAGCGACGTCCACATCGCGCCGACCAGCTCGCCCTGCTCGAACACTTCGGCGTACCACCGCAGGGTGAACCCCTCGGGCGGGAAGCTGACAAAGGCCCGCGTATCGAAGGAGATGATGAGCACGATAATGGACGGGGCCACCAGAAGGAGAAGCGAGAAGACGGCGACGGCAAGAATGACACCGATGCCGAGAATGTCGCCGAGAGACGATTTGCGCATAGCCCTCATGCTGCGCGCCCCTTAGTCCAGCGCGTGGCAAGATTGGTGAGGAGCGCGATACCGACCAGCACGATCAGACACGTCGCCATCAGGATCAGCGAGCTGACCGACCCCTTGGACCAATCGAGCGAGAAGACGACTTGCTCGTACACCATCGTCGCAGCGTTCAGGTAATTGCCGCCGCCCAGAAGCTGCGGGACCACGAAAGTTGTGTAGCTAAGCGTAAAAACCAGCGCGGCGCCCGTCCCGATCCCCGGTGCGCTGAGCGGCAGGATCACGGTTCGGAGCGTGGCAAGCCGCGAGGCACCAAGATTGGCCGAGGCTTCCAGCAGACCGCCATCGTGGCGGGCCATCACCGCGATCAGCGGCAGGATCATCACGGGGAGATGGATCTGGACCATGCCAATCAGCACCGCCCAATGGGTGTTCATGATCCTGAGCGGCTGGTCGATGAGGCCAAGGTTCATCAGTGTCGCATTTACCACACCGCGCCCGCCCAGGATCACCAGCCAGGCATAGGTGCGCACGATACCTGAGGTCAGCAGGGGCGCGATGGTGAGGATCAGGATCGCGCGGCGCGTCCACTTGCCGCCGATCACGAACATATACGCAACCGGGTAGCCCAACAGGACACAAAGCGCTGTCGTGGTGAGGGCCAGGCTCAGCGACCGCTGGAATGTGATCCAGTAGAGTGGGTCGGTCAGAGCGCCCGCGAGATGGGTAAGCGTGAAGTCCTGCGAGACGATGGCGCCGCGCGCGACCTCCACATCGGAGAAACCGAGCGACAGCAGGATCGCGAAAGGGATCACAGCCACGACGACCAGAACAACAATGGCGGGCACGGCCGGCCAGATGCCCCGGCCCGAGAGCAGCTTATCGAGAACTTGGTCGAAAAGGCCGGATCGGGGTGCAGGAATGTCTGCGACAGCGCTCATGCCGGGTAGACCGAACAATAGCTCGGGTCGACAACGGACAGGCTGACGACCGCGCCGGTGCGCAGCGGTCGCGCGCGCTGCTGGCGCATGGCGGCGACGTGCAGTGTCGCGCCGTCGGGTGTCTCGATATGGTATTCGATCAGCGCACCGACCGTGCGGTGGAAGGCCACGCGACCGCGCCAGGTCCCAGCCTCTTCCGGCCCGAGCGCCAGATTGTGTGGGCGCGCCATCACTTGGACGGGACCGTCCAGCTTGGTCGCGACGGATTGACCGTCGGGAAGCGCAACACGACCGCTTTCGGCCTGCGCGTCCCAGAAATTCGAGGAGCCGATAAAATCGGCGACATAGGCGGTGGCCGGGCGGTCAAACACTGTGTCCGGGGGGCCGACCTGTTCGATCCGGCCATCGCGCATCACGGCGATCCGATCCGACATGGTCAGGGCCTCTTCCTGGTCGTGGGTGACGAAGATAGCGGTGAGCCCCAGGCGTTTGATCAACTGCCGCAACTCCACCTGCATCCCGGCCCGCAGCTTGGCGTCAAGCGCGCTGAATGGCTCATCGAGAAGCAGCACGCGCGGCTCCAATACGAGCACGCGCGCCACGGCGACGCGCTGTTGCTGCCCACCCGAGAGTTGCGCCGGATAGCGGTCGGCGAAATCGCCGAGCGATACGGTCTCAAGGGCCCGTGCAACCCGCTGCGCGATCTCGGCCTTGGGCATCCCGCGCATACGAAGCCCGTAGCCCACATTCTTTGCGACGGTCAGGTGAGGAAAGAGCGCATAGCTTTGAAAGACGACACCCACCGGGCGGCGGTTGACCGCGACATCGGCCATCTCGCGCCCGTCAATCGCGATGGTCCCGGCATCCGGGTTAAGGAACCCGGCCACACAGCGCAAAAGCGTGGTTTTCCCGCACCCGGACGCGCCAAGCAGCGTGACAATCTCGCCTTCCGCCATATCCAGCGCGCAGTCGCGCAGGACGGTCGTGTCGCCAAATCGTTTCGACACCGCCCCAATCCGAAGGACCGGGGCGGTGATGTCTGAACCCGAAACGGAATGGCGGGGTGCATGCATCATTACGCTGCGAACATCCGGTCGAAGGTTTCAACCGTCTCGCCACGCAAGGGTGCAAAACTCGGCCATTCGAGCGACGTGGTCGTGGCCAGTTCTTCCGGCGTGGATGGCACGTAGGGCGCGGCCTCCTCCGGTGTCTCCACCCCCTCGACCACGGTGCCGAAATAGATCGGCGCGCTGTTGGCCATGGACTGGATTTCGGGCGACAGCAGGATGTCTGTGAACTCGTGTACCAAATCGGCGGTGCCGTCGGGCGTGTTGATAAACTGCACGATATTCGTCGGCAGCATCAGCGGACCGGGTCCCGTCAGCTTGGTATAGCCGATCGGCAGACCGGACGAGGCGGCAAGGGCAGAGTTCACGTGCCACAGTGGTGCGAGATCGACCTCGCCACGCTCGATCATCTGCTGGAGCAGCGGCGGAGAGCGGCCGATAAGAGGGTCCAGCTCTGACCATTTCTCCAAAGCGAAAGTCATGTCGTCCTGTGGCATACCGAAGGCTTCGGCGGTGGCAGCCAACACGCCCAGGCCCAGGTTCGACTGCGGACGGCACATGCCGATCCGGCCGTTGAAGTCGCCTGACCAAAGCTCTTCCCAGGTCGTGGGTGGTGTGTCGATGCGGGTGGTGTCGTAGGCGACCCCAATGCCCTCGAACCAGATCGGCTGGCCCACATCGTATCCATAGCCCGGAAATTTCTCGATCACGTTGGCCGCATTCGGGATCTGCGAGAAGTCGAGTGGGACGAGCACTTCCTCGGCCATCGCGTTGACAATCGCCGGGGAGCCCATCACGCCCAGATCGTAAGGCGAATTGCCGCGCGCAGCCTTGATCTGCGCCAGCGCCTCTGCTGACAGACCGCCGATGATCGTGAGCGAGACGCCGGGATTGCGGCGCGAAAGCTCTTCGCCCGCAGCAATCAGCGGCGCGTCGGAATCGTTGCCATATCCGGTCATGACCAATTCACGCGTCGCGGCGCGAAGGATGGTAGGGCTGGCGAGTGTGGTGGCGGCAGCAAGCCCCCCCACGACGCTTCTTCGTGTCAATCTCATAGAGAACTCCCTGTGTCGTTCGTGGTTATCACTTGTTCGCCTGTATCTTTGAGCAAAGTGCTTTCGAAAAAAACTGCAAGACAAATTTTAGAAAGTATGCCGATCTCCGGTTGAATTGCCCAAATTTAAGGCACAAGGCTTGACAACCCGCGTCATCAAGCGCGCGTAACGGACACGCCTGCAGCCTCAAGCGCCGCGATATCGGCAGCCGGTGCACCACGATCGGTGATCAGCGCCGCGATGTCGCGAGTCGGTGCGATCCGGGCACCGGCGACGTGCCCGATCTTGCCGTGATCGGCCAGCATCACGGACCGACGCGCCGCCGCGATCATCGCGCGTTTGACCTCAGTCTCCTCAAGATGCGCGTTGGTAAATCCGCGCGCCGCATCGACGCCAGCGCAACAAAGATAGGCGCAATCCGCATTCAAACTTTCAAGCAGCAGCCCCGCCAGCGGCGGGATCAGAGACCGGGATCGCTTGTTGCGGCCGGATTTCTTGAGCGTTCCGCCCGTCACAACAACCGTGATGCCGTCATGCTGCTCAAGCTCGATAGCGATATCCAGACTGGACGTGATGACCATTACATCCGCCAACGTGTCCGGCAGGGCCATCGCCATGGCGAGCGTCGTTGTCCCTGCATCGAGGATGATCGTCTCGCCATCCCGCACCTTCGCCGCCGCCGCTGCACCGATCCGGGCTTTTTCATCCGTAAAGCTGCGCCCCGGCAAGTCGACCGGACGTTCGAACCGGGCGGATTGAACGACCACAGCCCCACCGCGCACGCGACGCAGCAGCATCCGGCGATCCAATGCATCGAGGTCCGAGCGAATGGTGACGGCAGACACGCCGAGCGCATCCGACAGCGTTGCCACATCCGCGGCGCGGTGCTGCGCGACGATCTCCAGGATCTTCCTGTGGCGCTCCGGGAGCGGGGTGTCGAGCGTTTCTTCCATCTTGCCTCTTGCCTTTGACTTGCGTTTCTATTGGTAATAACGAATATCGAAAGAAGCGCGCCAATGCACGACTTTTCCGTGATCCCTTTCTGGAGACGCCTATGAGCATAGAGCAAAGACTGACGCAGATCCGCCGCGAATCGTCATCGGACGCGCCTGGCGATCCAGAGCGGTTCCGTCGCGTGGCTTTGACCGAGACCGAGATGATGTCCCAGGGCGAGGCGATCCGCGCAACGCTTGAGGCAAATGCGGCGCCGCTGGCCGCCATTGGACGAGACCTCGCCGACCGAACGATCCGCCGGATCGTCACCGTGGGCTGCGGCGACAGCTGGATCTCGGGCCACGGGGTCCGCCCCGCTATCGAGGAGGCGCTCGGCGCGCCTTGCGAGCCAATCGAAGCTTTCGACTTCGCGACCTACGGTTTGGGCGCCATAGACGCCGAGACGGTTGTGATCGGGCTCAGCAGTTCCGGCAAGACCGAGCCGGTGATCGACGGGCTGACCGGAGCCGCCGACCGGGGCGCCTATACCATCGCGCTGTCGAACACGCTGGGCTCTCCGCTGATGGAGCAGTGCCCCGGTGCCCTTCACATCCGCGCCACGCGTGGCGGCTGGCCAACGCAGTCTTCAACCGCCGCCATGGCGTTGATGCTGGCGATGGCCGCCGCCGTCCGCACGGCCAAGGGGCACGATGCCACGGCCCTGACAGACGCTCTCGCCGCCCTGCCCGACCAAGTCGATGCCGTCGCCCGCGCCCATTACGAAAGCGCCAGGGCCGTTGCGAAGACGCTCGCCCGTGCCGATCTCATCCTGATGACCGGGGCCGGTCCGTTCTATGCGCCCGCAGAGTTCGGAACGGCCAAGCTGCGCGAGTTGGCCCCGATCCACGCCTATGCTTTCCCGCTGGAGGAGTATCACCATTACCGCAGCCAGAAGGCGGGCGACCCAATGTTCATCGTCGCGGGAGATGCCGCGAGCCATACGCGCGCCGTCGAGACGGCGGTGATGTCGCGCGGCGTCGATGGGTTCTGCGTGGCGATTGTCCCCGAGGGAGAGAGCGAGATCGCCGAACTGGCGGACGTTGCCTGGCACCTGCCGAAGGTCGCGCAAGAGACAGCGCCGATCGTTTATTCGGTGCCGCTGCACCTCTTCGGGTACCATGCGGCGGTGGAGCGGGATGCACTTGGGCTAGGCGCTCCACGGTTGGGCGTGCCCGCGTGACACCAGAACTTGTCACCGTCGGTGGATTGACCGTCGACAACGTCGTTGCCGCCGATGGCACGGTCGCGCTGGACCAGGCTGGAGGAAACGGTGCCTATGCGGCGGTGGGTGCCCTGAGCCTGGTGGACCGGGTCGGCTTGGTCAGCCATGCCGTGGCGAGCTATCCCCAAGAGACGTTGCGCCGGTTAGAGGCGGGGGGCGTTGATCTGGGCGGCGTGGTCTTTTCCGACGGACGGCTGACCGCTGGATCCTGGTTTCTCTACGACGCGGATGGCCAGCGCCAGGAAGGGCTGACCGCGCCGGCTGCCGCCTTGGCTGAGACTGGCTTGCCCACAGACCGGCTAACCCCGGCGCGGGTCGCTCGCTGGCGCGCAGCGCTTGCAGCGCGTCCAACCGAAACGGGCTATTCCGAATTTCGCCAGCTTCACCCATTGCGCGCCGCCCAGATACCCAAGGCGTGGCGCGACGCCCGCGGCGTCCATCTCGCGCCCAGCGGTCCTGACGTGATGCGGGACATGATCGCGCATTTCGCCCCAAGGGGCGCGACGATCACTGCCGATCCCGGCTCGCATCTGTCCGGCCTGCCGCTCGACGCCATTGCCGACATCCTGCGCGCGCTCGATGCGTTCCTGCCCTCAGAGGTTGAGGCGCGCGCCCTTGTGCCGGGCGCAGCCCCATCCGACGCGCTTGCGGTGCTGGCTGAAAACTGTCCGGGCGCTGTCGCTGTCAAACTCGGCCCTGCGGGTGTGCTTGTCTGGGATCGGGCGTCGGAGGCGTCTGTCATGATACCAGCCGCGACCGCGCGCACACTGGACCCCACCGGGGCGGGTGATGCGTTTTGCGGCGGTTTCCTCGCCGGGCTGACCCGGACGGGCGACCCCATGCGGGCCGCGCAGCAGGGCGTTCAGGCCGCCGCGCGGGTCGTCGAGTGCTTCGGCGCAGACGGAACCCTGTGTGCCGGAGCGACCGTATGACCGATCTCTTTGCGGGCCCAAAGCCGATCATCGCCGCGCTGCACCTGCCGGATTTCCGTCTGAACCGCCACCGCTCACAGGCTTGGTTCGAGGATTACGCCCTCGCCAATGCCCGCGTCTTCGCAGAAGCCGGGCTTCCCTGGATCAAACTTCAGGATCAAACCCGGACAAACGGCCCCGCCACGCCCGAGACCGTTGCGCGCATGGCCGCTCTGGCGCGACTGATCCGCGCGGAGTTTCCAAAGCTCGGCCTCGGGATCATCATCGAAGCGCATGACCCGACTGCAGCGCTAACCGTCGCGCACGCCTCCGGGGCGGCATTCGTGCGCCTGAAGGTCTTTGTCGGCAGCGCCGTCGGCGCCGAAGGCACGCGCCACGCGCTTGGTGCCGAAGCCGTCGCGCATCGCGCCGCCTTGCGCGCAACGGGTATCGCCATTCTGGCCGATATCCATGACCGCACGGTGCGTCCTCTGTCCGATGAGGATCAACCGACGGCCGCAGGCTGGGCCACAAAAGCGGGCGCCAACGGGCTGGTGATCACCGGGTCTGATTTCGCAGACAGCCTCGCTCGGATCGAGGCGGTCTGCGCGAAAGACATCCGCCGCCCCCTCTTGATTGGCGGCGGCGTGACGGCAGAAAACGTTGCCCAGGCTCTCGCCACCGCTGACGGTGCCGTCGTTTCCAGCGCGCTGATGCGGACGGAACTGGATCCTAACGACCTTGTGCGCTGGGACTCAGACCTCTGCCGTCGCTTCATGGACGCCGCAGGGGGCCCTGCATGAGCCGTGATTTCGCCGGCTATCGCGGTGCGCCGCCCCCGGTCAGGTGGCCGAATGGTGCCAGTTTGGCCGTGTCGCTGGTCGTGAACATCGAGGAGGGCGCGGAGCTGGCCCTCACCGCTGGCGACGAGCGCAACGAGCATATCTACGAGGCGGTCGAGCGCGTCGATGATGCCCCGGACCCGTGCATGGAAAGTCATTTCGAATATGGCCCGCGCGCCGGTTGGCCACGCATCCGCGCGGCACTGGCGGCACGCGGCTTTCCCGCAACATTGAACGCCTGTGGCCGCGCGCTGGAGGCCACGCCCTGGATTGCCGCAGAGGCCGTGACAGATGGCCACGAGGTTGCCGCCCATGGTTGGCGGTGGGAGCGACATGCGGGCATGGACGAAGCGACCGAGCGCCGCGCCATCGCCCGCTCCGTAGAGACCATCACACGCACAGCGGGGACACCGCCACTGGGCTGGCACACCCGGTCTGCGACGTCTCTGCGGACCCGCGACTTGCTGATGGAACAGGGCGGATTTCTTTACGATTCCAATGCCTATAACGACGACATCCCTTATACGGTCCAAACGGTGCACGGGCCCCATGTCGTCTTGCCCTATGCCTTCGACACCAACGACATGCGCTTTTACAATAACGGCGGCTTCGTCTTCGCCGAGGATTTCGCGCGCTACTGCATCGCCGGGTTCGACCGGCTTTTGGCGGAGTCGCGCGCCGCGCCGCGGATGCTCTCCATCGGGTTACACACGCGGATCATCGGGCGGCCGGCCAGGATCGCAGGGCTGGAGGCGCTTCTGGACCATATCGCCGGAACGGATGCCTGGATCGCAACGCGGGCCGAGATCGCGCGGGCCTGGCGCAGCGGAACCGGCCTGCCCGACTGGGCTCCGCGACCGGCCCCGGCGGACTTCGCCTCATGAGCCGGGACCTCATCGGCTATGGTGGCGCCTGGCCCGACCTGACCTGGCCCGACGGGCACCGCCTTGCCGTGTCGGTCGTCTTGAATTTTGAGGAGGGTGCAGAGCGTCAGGTGAGCGATGGCGACCCGATCAGCGAGCGGATCGGCGAAGTTCTGTCGGTCGTGCCCGAAGGCCGCCCCGATCCCGGCCAGGCCCAGATCTTCGCCTACGGCACCCGTGCCGGGGCCTGGCGCATGGCGGACGCGCTCCGCCGCCACCGCATTCCCGCCACGCTCTTTGCCTGCGGCCGCGCCGCCGAGCGCGCGACGCCTGTCCTGAAAATGCTGGCCCAGGACGGACATGAGACGGCCAGCCACGGCTGGCTCTGGCGGCCTCATGCCGAATATGACGCCCCCGAAACGGAGGCTGCCGACCTCGACCGCACCGCCGCCGCCATTGAAGCCGCCACGGGAGCCAGGCCGCACGGGTTTTTCTGTCGCGGTGCCGAAAGCCCGTGGACCCGCGCCCTGCTGGCCGAGCGCGGCTATCTCTACACCTCAAACGGCTTCGACGACGACCTGCCCTATCGTTGCAAATCGGGGCTCATCGTCGTGCCCTATGCGCTGGATGCCAACGATATGAAGTTCTTTCACCCAAACGGCTTCGTACGCGCCGAGGATATGGTGGCTTATGTCACCGACGCGCTGGACGTGCTGGAGGCTGAGGCCGCGCGCGGTCTGCCGCGCCTGCTGAATATCGGCTTTCACCTGCGGATCGTCGGTCGCCCGGGTCGCTTCCCGGCGTTTGAGCGCATCCTGGCCCTGCTCGACGCGCGGCGCGACCGGCTCTGGCTCGCGCGGCGCGGCGAGATCGCGCGTGCTTTCGATGCCGCCTGCCCCGCATGATCGCCCTGGTGAACCCCAACACGTCTCGCGCGACGACCTCGGCCATGTTGCGCATCGCTCGGACGGCCGCACCAGACCTCCCGCTGCGCGGTGTCACGGCGCCTTTCGGCGTGCCGCTGATCACCGAGCCGCGCGCGCTCGACCGTGCCGGGCGGGCCGTGTTGCACCTCGGCCCGCACCTCCGAACCGACCAGGCCGTGATCGTCGCCGCCTTCGGTGACCCGGGCCGCGTAGCCTTGCGTCGACGCTTGAAGGTTCCCGTGACCGGTATCGCGGAAGCTAGCTTGCGAGAGGCAGCCCTTCTTGGCCGTGTCGCCGTGGTCACCACGACACCTAACCTGATCGGTCGTATCGCAGTAACGGCGAGGTCACTTGGGCTCACGAACTTCGCGGGCACCTGGATCACACCGGGTGTCCCGGCGCAGCTCCATGCCAATCCGCACGCACTTCAGAAGGCGCTGCTTGACGCCTGCCATCGCGCCGCCGAGGGCGGAGCAGAAGTTATCGTTATCGGTGGCGGCCCTCTTGCGCTTGCCGCACGCGCCATCGCCCGCGATGCCCCGGTTCCACTGATCGAGCCGATCCCCGCCGCGCTGCGCCTGACCCGCGCGCGCCTTGCCCGGAGAACCGCGCGATGACCCGTCTCGTCCATGCCGATCACGTCTTGACGGGCTTTGCAGAGGACGGCACACCGGTGATCCTAGACGACGCTGCCGTCCTGATCGAGGGCGAGACCATCGCCGCTATAGGTCCTGCCGCCGACCTTGCACGCGCCCACCCGGATGCCGAGCGCATCGGGGGCAAGGGCCGCGTGGCGATCCCGGGCCTGATCAACGCCCATCACCATGTCGGTCTGACGCCGTTCCAGATGGGCGCCCGCGACCAACCGCTGGAGCTGTGGTTCCCCGAGCGCCTCGCCATGCGCGACCTCGACCCGAGGCTGGACACGCTCTTCTCAGCTTTCGAGATGGTTGCCTCGGGGGTGACCACCGTCCAGCACCTCCACAGCCGCGCGCCGGGCGATGTGGATGCGGTGTGTGCCCGCGCCGATACTATCCTGGGCGCCTACCGCGAATTGGGCATGCGGGTCAGCTATTCCTTCGCGCTGCGAGACCAGAACCGCATGGTTTATGGCGACGACGACGCCTTTGTCGCTTCCCTGCCAGAACCGCTCCGCGCGCCCACGGCCCGCTACCTAAGCGCCTTCGCGATGCCACTGGCCGATCAAGTCGCGGTGTTTCACGCCCTGCGCGACGCCTGGGCCGCCGAGCCGCTAGCCGCCATCCAGATCGCGCCCTCGAACCTCCATTGGTTGTCCGACGCCGCCCTCGAAAGCGCGGCCCGCATGGCAGAGGAGACCGGCGCGCCCATGCATCTTCACCTGCTGGAGACGCCGTATCAGATGGAATATGCGCGCCGGCGCACGGGCGGTTCGGCCCTTGCGCATCTTGACAGCTATGGACTGCTCGACCCCAAGACGACATTGGGCCATAGCGTTTGGATGACCGAGGAGGACTTGAACCTCGCCACAGAACGGGGCGCCTGCCTCTGCCACAACTGCTCTTCCAACCTGCGCCTCAAAAGCGGCAAGGCCGATCTCAATGCCTTCCTCGCTTCTGGCGTGCCTGTCGCGCTTGGCATCGACGAGGCGGGGATCAACGATGACCGCGATATGTTGCAGGAGATGCGGCTCGCGCTGACGCTGCATCGCCCTCCGGGACACGACGCCCCCAGCCCCAGCGCTGCCCAGATCCTGCGAATGGCGACAGAGCACGGCGCGGCCACGACACCCTTCGCAGGCCGGATCGGGCGCTTGGCGCCGGGAATGCTTGCCGACATCGTGTTGCTGGATTGGGACGCAGTGACGCGACCGTGGCAGGACCCGTCGATGCCGATTGTCGACGTGTTGGTTCGGCGCGCCAAACCCGAAGCGGTCGAAACCGTGCTGGTCGGCGGACGTATTGTGTACCACGACGGCCGCTTCCCCGGTGTCGACCGGGCGGCGGTTCATGCGGCGATCACGGCAGCACTGTCCCGGCCCGACACGCCCAGCGAAGCGGCGATGCGCCGCCTCGCGCGGGATCTCCTCCCGCCAGTCCGGCAATTCTACGAAGGCTGGTTCGACCCGCATTGAGGCGCCTCGACCCGTGTAGGAATTCCAGTGCGGGTTACTCGGTGAGGAGAAAGATTTGGTCGCCTTTGACCAATCCGCACCGGCCTGAAAAACCATTGTGTAGCTCTCTGGGGACCATGACGACCTTACGCGGCTTGACCAACTCCAGATCGCAAGACCCGGCAATAGGCCCGCTCGATTGGAAGAGGCACGGAGATCCGCGGGCTGAACACACCGCAGCACTTGATCCCAGCTCAGGAAGTTGATGCCTTAGTAACGCTGCCGCCTCCGGCGTCTCAGGCTCAGGCTCAGGCTCGCTGGCCAGCTTGGCGGCAACAGGCAAATACGCTTCTCCGGCAACGCCCTTGATGCGGCCATAGCAGCGTGTCAGAGGCAGATGAATATGCGCAACTGCGACTGCATATCTCTGAAAACACACCACAACTGACCCAAGGCGCAGACAGGCAAGATAGAGAGGGGTCTGTGGCGGAGAGACAGGGATTCGAACCCTGGAGACGGTTTCCCGCCTACACACTTTCCAGGCGTGCGCCTTCGACCACTCGGCCACCTCTCCGTGAGCGCGACTTTTGCCGCAATGCGCGCGCCTTTGCAAGGCGAAATGGGCGACAAATCAGGTTGTGTCGTCGCCCGGTCCGTCGGGATCCTCCGGTGCGTCCGGCACCATTTCCGACATCTCCGTCTCGGTCTGTTCGACCTGCTTCGGCGGGGCGGCCTCCATCGCCGGCACCTCTTGGGGGCGCAAGGCTTCGGGGTTGCGCAACCAGATGTCGCGCTGGGCGAACGGGATCTCGATACCCTCTTCGATAAAGCGCTGAGCGATGCGGTGGTTCATCTCGGTCCGCACCGACAGCGAGAAGTTCACATCCCTCAGGATCGCACGGATCTCGAAATCCAGCGAATCCGCGCCGAAGCCGCTGAACAGGACGAATGGCGCGGGCTGGGCCAGTACCATCGGATGTTCATTGGCGATCTCGCGCAGGATCGCCTCGACTTTCCGGGTGTCCGTGCCATAGGCCACGCCCACCTTCACGATCACCCGTCCGACGGTGTTGCCACGGGTGTAGTTGGTGACCGTCCCACTGACCAGATCGGCATTGGGTACGATGACATCCGTCCGGTCGAACGTCTCGATCCGGGTGGAGCGGACCGAGATGTCACGCACATAGCCCATCTGACCGCCCACTTCGATCCAGTCCCCTTCGGAGATGGGACGCTCGATCAGAAGGATGATGCCGCTGACGAAGTTGGATACGATGTTCTGCAGGCCAAACCCGATGCCGACGGAGAGCGCGCCCGCCACGATGGCAAGGGAGCTGAGATCGATGCCCGCCCCGGAAATCGCGATGATGGCCGCCAGGAAGATCCCGACGTAGCCGACGCCCGACACGATGGCCACCTGCCCACCGGTATCGATGCGGGTCTTGGGCAGAAGGTTCGTCTTGAGCGCCCCCTGAAGAAGCCGCGTGACGAAGTAACCGATCAGAAAGATGATGATGAATGTCAGGAAATCCATCGGCGAGATGCGGGTCTCGCCCAGCGTGAAGCCTTCGCTAAAGCGGGTCCAAAGCTCCATCAGATCGGTGATCCTGACCCCCCAGATCAGCGCCAGCAAGGGCAGCGATAACAAGGTCAGAGCAAAACCGATCAAGACGGGAATAAGGGAATCGCGGGCCGCAACACCCTGCCCCGACAGCCAGCCATAGATGTCACCGGACAAACGTTGCAACACGACAAGGATGCCAAAGAGGGCCAGTGACATCACTGCCGGATAAGCGATCGCCTCGGCCAAAGCGACATAGCCGATCGCGGCCAGAACGGGGCCGATCACGGCCACCAGCATCGAAAGCCGGCCCAGTGTGCGCAGCACTCGTGCAAAGCCCGGCGCGATGGCGGGTGTCTCGCCCTCGGTCACCGGTTCGGGCCGGGCGTTGCGGAACAGGATCTGCCCCAGCCGCAACAGCACGATGCCTATGAGGATGAGATGCGGGAACGTGGCAACGGCGCGTGTGGCCTGATCTGCATTGGCGATCTCAAGCAGCGCTTCCAGCGCGGCCCGCAAGACAAAAAGCAGCGCCAGCAAGGTGCCGTAAAACCGCATTTCCGCCCGTCGTTCCAACGGAAAGAGGATCAGCGCTTCGTCGTCCTGCCGGGAAAAGAGCCGTTCGCACAGCCAGCGCAGCACCAAAAGGACAGCGCCCCAGATCGGCAACTGCTCCACCAGCGGGGCGCCGCGACGCCCCACCATCCCGGTGGCCATCAAGGCTTCGGAAAGCGCATAAAGTCCCAGCACAGGCAGCGCGATGCGTCCCAGCGAGACCGCAAAAGACCACACACCGCTGCCCTGTCCCCCAAGCTGACGCAGGTAATCGCCCGCCATCGCGGACCACACCCGCCCCCGCGCCAGAAGCACGATGGCGACGCCGAGCAAGACAACGACAAGCGGCGCATTGGTCCGCAAGGTCTCGCGCTGAGAGGGATTGCGCCAGCCCGCGGCAGTCTCTTGCGCCAGACTTGCGGTTGCTTCGCTCAGATCCAGAATGGCACCGGGCCACAGAACCGGGTTGAGTGGAGACGGACCGAGGGCCAACACTTCCTCTGCCTGCCGTTCGCGCAGGATGCGGTCAATCTCCGACACCAGGCCGTTTGCGCGATTGAACGCGGCCTCCGCTGCCTGGCGCGGCGCACGGAGGGCCTGAAGCTGCTCGTTCAGGTCAGCCCTCTGGCTGGCGATGTTGGGGGCTTCCTCACCATTTTCGGGGGCCGGTCCCAAGGCGTTCAACTGTGACTGTAGCGTCTCGATCCGGGCCGAATTGACGTCTCTGGCGTCAAGAAACTGTTGACGATATCGCACGATTTCCGCGCGCAACGCCTCCAACGCCCGGTCCGACGCGCGATCTGCGTCGATGGTCTGTTCCGCGCGTGTCGCTACGGGTTGCCAGGCGTCAAAGTCGGGGCCATTGCGACCATTGGTCTGCGCCTCCGCCAGCACGGCGGCCAGCGTCAACGTGGCGACCAGGGCGATCCTTGCCCAAATCCTCGTCATCATACGTCTTCAAACACTCCAGGAATGCTCATGGGGCCGGCTGTCATCCAATCGGGCACAGGCAATCCTTTTTCCCTCAGGAACGCCGGGTTGAACAACTTCGACTGATATCGGGTTCCATAGTCGCAGAGTATGGTTACGATTGTGTGCCCCGGCCCCAGATCCTTGGCCATGCGCACAGCACCGGCGATGTTGACCCCGGACGATCCCCCCAGAACCAGCCCCTCCTCCCGCAAGAGATCGAAGACGATCGGCAACGCCTCGGCATCCGGGATCTGGTAGGAAAAGTCGGGTGTGAACCCTTCGAGATTGGCCGTGATCCGCCCCTGCCCGATCCCTTCCGTGATAGAACCGCCCTCGCTTTTAAGCTCTCCGCTTGTGTAGAACGAATAAAGCGCTGCACCCATCGGGTCGGCCAGTCCGATTTTCACGCCCTTTGGCTGAAGCCCTTCGGCCACGCCAGCCAAGGTGCCGCCAGAGCCGCAGGCGCAGATAAAGCCGTCCACCTTGCCGCCTGTCTGTTCCCAGATTTCCGGCGCCGTTGTTTCCACATGGGCCTGCCGGTTGGCGACATTGTCGAACTGGTTGGCCCAGATCGCACCATTTGGTTCGGTCTTGTTAAGCTCTTCGGCCAAACGCGCCGAATACTTCACATAATTGTTCGGATTTCGATAGGGCGCTGCTGGCACCTGCACCAACTCCGCTCCGGCCAGGCGCAGCATGTCTTTCTTTTCCTGGCTTTGCGTCTCGGGGATCACGATCACCGTTTTGAACCCCATCGAGGCGCCCACCAGCGCAAGGCCGATGCCGGTGTTTCCGGCTGTCCCCTCCACGATGGTCCCGCCGGGGCGCAAGCTGCCCCGCGCCATGGCATCCCGGATGATATAGAGCGCCGCGCGGTCCTTGACCGATTGGCCTGGGTTCAGAAACTCGGCCTTGCCCAGGATCGTGCAACCGGTCTCCTCGCTGACCCGGCGCAGCCGGATCAGGGGTGTGTGTCCAACGGCCTCGGCCAAATCCTGTGCAACACGCATGATACCCCCCTTGGCTTTGCGACGTGTTCGCGCAGCATTACCCGTGTGATGTTGCGACCTCAAGCATTCTCCCTCAGCCGGTCCCGGTTGCGGGCCAGCCAAAGCGCGACCACCAAGAGCGGCATGTCCCGGTGCCGGCCGCTGTCTATGTCCGTCATCAGGGTTTCAAAGGGCACCACATGCGTCCTGATATCCTCTCCCTCCGATGCCAGGCCCCCTTTGCCGGCCGTTTCCGACAGATCTGCCAGACCAACGAACATATGAACGAATTCCGTCGAGGATCCGGTGCTGGAATAGGCGGCCGAAACAGGCTCAAGCCGATCCAGCCGCAGCCCCGCTTCTTCCAGGGCCTCGCGATGCGCAGCCTCTTGGGGCGTTTCACCGGGATCAATCAAGCCCGAGACCGGCTCAAGAAGCCAGGGATCCGGATCTCCGGTAGCGAAAGGAGGGACGCGAAACTGCTCGGTCAGCAGCACGGTGTCAAGAACAGGGTCATAGGGCAGCACCACGGCGGCCTCGCCGACAAAGAAGGCGGCGCGATTGATCACTGGCCCCATAGTTCCGTCAAAACGCGGAACCTGCAGATCGTATTCCTCGACCGCGAAGAAATTCGTGTAGGGCCGCCTTTGCTTCGCAACATGCGGCAAGGCGCGCCCGCTGCCCGGCCTGCGTTGCGCGGCCAGACGCGCCCAGGCGCGGGCGCGGATGATACCGAACCGTTGGGCAAGCGCCTCGGCGCTCCAATGGCCGAAATGCGCCATCGCCTCTCGCGCGGCATAGAGCGTCATTTCCCCCCAGCGACTGACCCAATCCTCCAGAGACCAGGGCGAACCGGTTGACCAGACACCCGGCGTCGGAAAGTAGACCTGCCCTTGATGGCCCCCGCCGGAGCCCAGCGTGACCGTCACGGGGTGCAGCGCGTAGGCAAATCCGCCTTCGTAATAGTTCAGCCGCTCCAGATCCGTTTCGCTGAGGTCCAGAAGAAGCAGTCCCTCCACCTCTCCGCCCGGCTCTGCGACAAGCAACGGGAAAGACTGTCCGTCTGCCCAATAGACCGCATGGTCCTTCAGGCACGCGGGTTCTGCCGCGGTCACCTCGCGCCCCAGCACGACCTCAAGCAAGGGGCGATAGCGCAGGGTTCCGTAGACAAAAAGGTTCAAGGCCTCAGCGCCATGTCCGCCAGGCATATTCAGTCAGAAGCCCGCAGAATATGGCGCCTATGACCAGCGTTGCGATGACGACCGGATCGACCAGGATCTTGCTAAAGTCAAACCCGATCTGAAAGATCGCCACGATCGCCTCGAACGGGCCGTCATAGCGGTTGCGCATCGCAAGCCGCACCATTTCGTTGGTCGCCTGCACGAAAAGACCCCAGAAGACCAGCAGCGCCATGCCGGTCAGTCCATTGTTGATGGCAGGTGTCAGACCGTGCCGTCCGGCCCGTTTGCCCATCGACACCCAGCCCACCACGGCCCCAAGTGCGACGTTGATCCAGGTGAAATAGCCCGGATCCGTGCCCTCTGGCATCAGTGGTATGATCAGCACCGAAACGATGAACGCCAGCAGGGCCAGGCTTATGGCGGCGAACAGTCTTGCGGCGTCGGGCATTCGGAACTCAGGACGGTCGTGAAATCGTGATTTGGGTCACGTCACAATTGGCACTCTGAAAGGTCGAGGCGCAAGAGGTAAGATAATAATTCCACATCCGCCGGAACCGCTCGTCAAAGCCCATTTCGGCGATCTGGTCCCATTTCTGGTTGAAGGTCTCGTGCCAGCGGCGCAGCGTCAGGTCGTAACTTTGCCCGAATTCCACGCTTCGAACCACGCCAAGACCGGCATTCTCCACCTGACTTTTCAGCACTGTGGGGCTGGGCAGCATGCCGCCCGGGAAGATGTATTTCTGGATGAAATCCACACCTTTGCGGTAGGCCTCGAACCGCTTGTCGGCCACCGTGATGATCTGCAGCGTCGCGTTGCGACCGGGCCTGAGACGCTCGCGCACGGTTTCGAAATAGACCGGCCAATAACGCTCTCCCACCGCCTCGAACATCTCGATGGAGGCGATGCCGTCATAGCTGCCGCGCTCGTCGCGGTAATCCTGCAGCTTGAAGTCGACCTGATCGGCAAGACCGGCCCGTTCAATGCGCTCACGGGCAAAGCGGAACTGTTCTTCGCTGATCGTCAGCCCCGTGACCTTCAGCCCACGCTCCTTGGCGGCATATTCGGCAAAGCCGCCCCAACCGCAGCCGATCTCAAGGATATGATCGCCGGGCTTGGCGCCCATCTCATCGACAAGCTGAGCATATTTGGCGATCTGGGCGTTCTCGGTGCTCTCCTGCCCCGTCGCGAAGAGCGCACTGGAATAGGTCATCGTCTCGTCCAGCCACAGACCGTAGAAGTCATTGCCCAGATCGTAGTGATAGCTAATGTTTTTTCGCGCCTGCGCCTTGTGGTTGCGCTGCAGCCAGAAGCGCAGACGCTCGTAGGCGCGGACGAGGTTCATGCCCGGAAACCCCTCATAAACGGAATCGTTGTCGGCGTGAACGAAATCCATGAAAGCCTGCAGGTCCGGTGTGCTCCACCAATTGTCGAGGTAGGCATCCGAAAATCCCAGGTCGCCCTCGCGGATCAGCCGCGCGAAAAGATCGGGATTGTTCACATGCATCTCTGCAACTGGTCCGGGCTTGGCGCCCTCGGCCCGGAACACGCGGCCATCGGGAAGATGGGTGTCCAATCGCCCGTTTTCGATCCTCTGGGCCATGGCAAAGGCCTGCGTGAAATATCGCGGCAGATTGCTCTGCCCCTCTGTGGTCCTCAGGATCATCCGCACTCCCCATCCTGCGTTTCGTGTCAGGTTAGGTTGACAGCCCTAGCCCGACAAGTGATGTCGTTCAAAAAACTCAGAAATCTCGCGCTTCATAAGCAGCAAGCGCCTTCTTTCTCCCCTCATCCGCGGCCACGATGGGCTTCGGATATGGATCGCTTGGCGTCATCGTCCACGAGCGCGGGATCGCATCGAAATAGCTCAGCGCCGCGTCGGACGGGTTTGACCGCCCTTCAGCGATCCAGTGGCGCACATAGTCCCGGTTCGGATCGAACTTGTCGAGCTGCGTGACCGGGTTGAAGACCCGGAAGTAAGGCGTGGCATCAGGGCCTGAGCCTGCCGACCATTGCCACCCCATCGCGTTGGAGGCCGGATCCCAGTCGATCAGACAGTCCTCGAACCATTTCAGCCCGATCTTCCAGTGGCAGAGGAGATGTTTCGTCAGATAGCTCGCCACGATCATCCGCCCGCGATTGTGCATCCGGCCTGTCACATACATCTCCCGCATCGCGGCGTCGACGAACTGGATGCCGGTGCGGCCCTGTTTCCACGCCTTGACCTCGGCCTTGCGCTCGTCATCGTTCCACGGGAAGGCATCCCAATCCTCTTTCCAGTTGCCCGTGAGGATGCGCGGCGTGTGGTGCATCAGGTGATAGGCGAACTCGCGCCAGACCAGCTCTTTCAGGAACGTTTCCGCCCCCTTCTTGCCCTCGTGCATCGCCCGCATTCCCGCGTGCCAGCAGGTATGCGGGCTGATCTCACCCAGGCTCATGTTCTCGCTCAGCCCCGACGTGCCGTCCTGGTCCGGACGGTCCCGGCTGGCGTCGTATCCATCCACGATCTGCGCCATGAAGGCCCCCAACCGGGCTTGCGCCGCGGCCTCTCCAAGCCTCACATGGGGCCTAACGACCCCGGCCCCGCGATCCATCGCCGCGTCGAGCTGCCAGTCATCAAGATTTTCGCTTTCCGGCCACATGGTGGGCGCCGGGATGTCCTTGGGCGCAGGCAAGGGTGCGTCGACATCGCGATCCTTCACCATCTTCCAGAACGGCGTATAGACCTTGTAGAACGTGCCTGTCTTGGTCTCGACCGTCCAGGGTTCGAACATCAGATGGCCGCCAAAGGACTTGGCCTCGATCCCCTTGTCCTTGAGCGCCGCCTTGACCTTGCTGTCGCGCTTAACCGCGTCGGGATCATAGAGCCGCGACCAATAGACCGCGTCCGCGCCAGTCTCTTCGATCACGTGCTGTAATACGTCCAGCGCATCGCCCGCGCGCAGGACAAGACGGCTCCCCTTCTCTTCCAGCCGCTCTGCAAAGGCCTCAAGACCCAGCCCCAGTCGCCATTTCGGCGCGGCGCCAAGGCCATCCACCTGGCTGTCACGGATGAACACCGGGATAACCGGCCGCCCGCTCTTGCAGGCAGCGCTCAGTGCCGGATGATCCGATGTCCTGAGATCCCGCCGAACCCACACCAGAACCGGTGTTTTGCTATTCCCCATGCTCCGCCTCTTATCTGCGTTTGCCCTGATACGGGTCGCGCGCGCAGACGGATTAAAGAACGTCGTCCAAGGCGTTCAAAAGCTGATCAATTTCCGCGCGGCTCGTATAGTGCACGAAACTCAAACGCAGAACACCCTTGTCAGGATCCACACCCATCGCCTGAAGCGGACGCTGCGCGTAGAAATCGCCGCCTCCCGCCATGATGCCGTGCCGGGCCAGTTCCCCCGCGACCGGCTCTGCCGGACGGTTCAGCGACACCGCAATCGTGGGCGCACGCCCCTCTGCCTCTGACGGGCCGATCAGGCGCACCGAGTTGCGGTCTTTCAGCGCATCGAGCACCGGCTGCGCCAGCGCCACCTCGTGCGCGCGCATCAGATCATGCACGGCCCTGCCCCGCTCAGCCGGCCCGCCTTCGACGCCGTGATGGGCGGCCAAGGCATCGATGTAGTCCGCCATGCCCGCACTCGCGGCGATCTGGGCATGATCCGGACCTGCGGGCGTGAAACGTTTGTAAAGCGTGCCCCCGTTGAAGCCGTGGCCCTGGTTGGGCAACATCTCACCCAAGGCGCGGCGGATCACCATCAGACCCTGATGCGGCCCATAGGTCTTGTAGGCCGAGAAGAGATAGATATCCGGTCCAAGATCCCCCACATCCGGTAATCCATGCGGCGCGTAAGAGACGCCGTCGACGCAGACAAAGGCCCCCGCGGCATGGGCGAGCGCGGTGATCTCCATCACCGGATTGATCGCGCCCACCACGTTGGAACAATGCGGAAAACAGACCAGCCGGACCGTCTCGTCCAGAAGATCCTCCAGATCTGCCGGATCCAGAAGCCCGCTCTCACGGTCGATACGCCATTCCCGCACCTCGATCCCCGCATCCGCCAGCCTGCGCCATGGACCCGAATTGGCCTCGTGATCTTGATTGGTCACCACGATCGCCTCTCCCGGCGACATCCACTGCCGAAAGGCCTGCGCCAGAACATATGTGTTCTGCGTGGTCGAGGGACCGAAGCTCAGCTCATCGCTTTCCACACCCAGGATCGCGGCCAGACGGCTGCGCGCCTCGTCCATCTCCGCACCCGCCGCCTCGCTCGCGGCGTAAGGCGCATAGGGCTGCACCTTGCGCTCGGTGTAAAACCGGGTCAGCCGGTCCACGACCGGCTGGCACGCGTAAGACCCGCCTGCATTTTCAAAAAATGCCTGTCCCTGCAGCGAGGGCTGCGCGAAGGCCGGGAATTGCGCCCGGACGAATGTCAGATCCAGCTCCATACCGGCAAGATGCCGCCAATTCAGGCGAAGCTGCAAGCCAAGAACGGTGCAAACCAAGCTTGGTATTACGCAAGGTTGCCTTTCTCCCCAAGCGGTCGGACCCGGAGGGTTTTTGCGGGCGCGCCGGCTGAACCGAGCCCTCTCTCAAGGCCTCCTGTGAAAAACGGCGCCACGTGGGGCGCCGTTCGTCTTTTGCGTTTGTGCCAGGGGCCGTCCTATTCCGCAGGCTCCGTTCCCGCCTCTGAATAGGTGGTGGGAATGCCTGCAGCCTCTCGCTTGCCATCGAGATAGATCGCCTTGATCAGCGCAACGCACATCAGGATCATCACCAGCGAGAAGGGAAGCGCTCCGATCACCATGGCCGTCTGAATGGCCTTCAGGCCGCCACCTGGAACCAGCAACAGCGCGGCCACGACCGACCCCAGGGCAACGCCCCAGAAAAGGATATGCGGACGCGCCTTTGGTCCTTCATCGCCCGCGGCGTTGATCGTGTTCACGATCAGAACGGCCGAGTCTGCGGTGGTCACCAGATAGGTCATCAGCAGCACCACGATGATGGCCGCCATCGCCCAGCCCAGGAAGGGCGACAGCATGTATTGCACCATGGCAAAGATCTTGTCGCCATCCGGCGCGCTGTTGATCACGCCATTGGCCCCGCCATTCAGCTCCAGATCAATCGCCGTGCCGCCCGCCCAGGTAAACCAGACAAAGCACATCAGCGACGGCACGATCATCGCCCCCAAGACGAATTCCCGGATCGTCCGGCCGCGCGAGATCCGCGCCAGGAAAAGACCCACGAACGGCGCGAACGCGATCCACCAGGCCCAGTAGAAGACCGACCAGGCGCCTTGCCAATTGGCCAGCGCATCCCCCGTCTCGGTCCCGTCGGTACGCCAGACGCGGAACATCATGTCCGGCAGCGCGATGAGATAATCCCAAAGCCCCAGAACCAGCGCCTGCAATCCAAAGAAGGTTGATCCGAACAGCAGGAAGAAGGTTAGCAGGAAGATCGACAATCCCATGTTGAGGTTCGACAGCCACTTGATGCCCTTGCCAACGCCCGACAGCGCCGACAGGGTCGAGGCCGCCATGATCACGAAGATCGCCACAAGAACACCCATTGTGTTCGCGGTGCCCGCCTCGTTCGTCAGGCCGTTAATCCCGATGCGGGTCAATCCCGATACGAACTGCTCTACACCGAAGCCCAATGTCTGCGCCACGCCGAGGATCGTGGCAACCACGGCCACGATGTCGACAAGATGTCCCACCGGACCGGACAGCGTCTTGCCGAAGATCGGTGTCAAAGAGGACCGCATGGTCAGCGGCAGGCCCCGCCTGTAGCTGAAAAAGGCCAGCGCCAGCCCGGCCAGCGCATAGCAGGCCCAGGCACCGATCCCCCAATGCAGGAACGACCATTTATAGGCCATCCGGATGTTGTCCGCCGCTCCGCCGGTCGTCAGCCCCTGGATGACTTCAGGGTTGTTGTTGAAATGGTAAACCGGCTCGGCCACGGCCCAGGTGAGCATGCCCACACCGATGCCTGCGCCGAACATCATCGAAAACCACGAGAAGTTGCCGAATTCGGGCTTGTCGCCCGGCTGACCCAAAAGCAAACGGCCCGCTGTCGGCCAGATCGCAAGCCCGATGCACATCACCACGAACAGGGCCACTGCCCAGATGTACCAGGTCGCGAAATTGGTCAGAATGAATGAATTGAACGTGCTCAGGATCGCACCGGCCTGTTCAGGGAAGGCAATGGCCCAGATCACCAGACCGCCAATGGCGAATTTCGACGCGATGGTCACATCGCGACTGAAGCCTTTGTAAAATCCGCTGTCGGCCGTCTTGATCGGCAAATCAAGAAGAGGAGGTTTGAGCGCCATCGGCATGTTCCCTGTCAAATTATTGTTGTGGTTAAAGGGTACGCCTCCTAAATGAGGCTGAGAACCTCTGAATGCAGCGAAAAACTGAAACCTGCGGTCTCGATTTCACGAAAATGAAAAAAGCGCCCCGCCGGTTCAGGGGCGAGGCGCGGACCTTAACATAAAAAGAATCGCGGATCAGGCGTTGACGTCCACGACTACCCGGCCCTTGACCTGACCTTTCAGAATGTCTGCCCCTAATTGCGGAAGGTCTGTCAGGGTGGCGGGCTGGATCATCGTTTCCAGCGTTTCCATCGGCAGATCGCTGGCAATGCGCTCCCAGGCGCGCAGGCGGTTGTCATAGGGCTGCATCACACTGTCGATGCCCAGCAGGTTCACCCCGCGCAGCAGAAACGGAATGACCGTTGCAGGCAGGCCTGCACCGCCGGCAAGGCCCACGGCAGCCACGGATGCGCCGTATTGCATCTGACCTAAAACACGCGCCAGCATCGCACCACCCACGGCATCCACGCAACCGCCCCATGTCTCGCCTTCGAGCGGCCGCTTGGTGGTCTCGTTGATCTCCTCGCGCGCGACGATCTGGCTGGCGCCCAGGCCGCGCAGATAGTCTTCCGTCTCGGGCCGCCCGGTGACCGCGGCCACCTCGTAACCCAGCTTGCTCAGGATGGCCGTCGCGACGGACCCCACGCCGCCTGCGGCCCCCGTCACCAGAACCGGGCCGTCCTTGATGCCGTGATCCTCCAGCGCCATCACCGCCAGCATGGCGGTGAACCCAGCCGTCCCCACCGCCATTGCCGTCCGTGTATCGAGCCCGTCGGGCAGCGGCACGAGCCAATCCGCCTTGACCCTGGCCTTTTGCGCATAGCCGCCCCAATGCATCTCGCCCACGCGCCATCCGGTTAGCACCACCTTGTCGCCCGGCTTGTAGCGGTCGTCATCCGACGCCTCGACCGTCCCGGCAAAGTCGATGCCCGGCACGTGCGGATAGGTCCGGACCAGCCCGCCTCCCGGACCGATGCACAGACCATCCTTGTAATTCACCGTGGAATACTCGACCGCGACCGTCACATCACCTTCCGGCAGCCGGTCCTCGCCTATCTCCTCCACGCTGGCCGAGGTCTTGCCGTCCTCGCCCTTCTCCACCACCAATGCCTTGAACATCTCGCTCTCCTTCTCGGGGCGCAACCGCCCTTGCTTCTTTGGGTCAAAAATATCCCGGGGGTTTGGGGGCTGGCCCCCAATCCGCCCTCACCCGAACGCACCTACAACCAGAACTGCGCCTGCACCTTGGCCGCGCGCATGCCGTCCGGCGTCTCCACCTCCAGCATCGTGCCCGGCGTCCAATGCGTCATCCGCACCATGCCGATGGCCACGTTGGTGTCAAAGTCCGGCGACCACGCGGCCGAGGTCACCTGCCCCACGCGCTCCCCCCCGCCATAGATCGGCCAGGCGCGGTCGCAGCCGGGCACCGCCTCTCCGGCAATCGCAAGCGGCCGGATCTGCTGGACGGGCCCCTCCTTGGCCACCCTCAAGAGCGCATCGCGCCCGATACAGCCAATCGCCGTCTGCGTGTCGCAGAACCGGCCCAGCCCACATTCATGGGGCGTGTTGTCGTCGGTCATGTCATTGCCGTAGCTCAGCAATCCGCCTTCGATCCGCTCGATCCCGTTGGGACAGCCAGCGCGCACCTGCAGGTCTGCTCCCTGATCGAACAGCGCCTCCCAAAGCGGCATGCCAAGATCGCTGCCTTCGACATAGATCTCGAACCCGCCCTGCTTGGAATAGCCAGACCGCGCCACGATGATGTCGCGTCCCTCGAACTGGAACCAGCCAAAGCGGAAAAACCGGATGTCCCGGACCGCGTCTCCAAAAACGCGGGCCACCAGATCATCCGCCTTGGGCCCCTGTACCGCCAGCGGGCTCACATCCGGCTCATCCACCAGCACATCCAGCCGGTAGCCATTGGCGATCCCCTTGACCCAGAGCAGCAGATCGCTGTCCGCGATGGAAATCCACCACCGCTCCTCCGACAATTTCAGGGCCACCGGATCGTTCAGCATCCCGCCCGTCTCATCCACGATGGGGACGTAATAGCACTGCCCCGGCAACATCCCTCTCAGATCGCGGGGCGTCAGCATCTGCATCAGCCGCCCCGCATCGGGGCCGCGCAGTTCCACCTGCCGCTCCACCGCGACATCCCAGACCTGCACGTGGGTTTTCAGATGCCGGTAATCCGCCTCCACGCTCTCGAAGACCGTGGGCAGGAGCATCCGGTTATAGACCGTATAGGCCTTGACCCCCGCGGCCTCGACCCCGTCCGAAAACGGTGTGCGCCGCAACCGGCGAGAGGGAGAAATCAGCGCCATCACCCCGCCTCCGGCATGTAGGGCAGATCGGTCACATAGCCTTCACCGCCCGCCGCCGTCAGCATGGCGTGCACCTGACCGCGATGATGCGTCTGGTGATTGAAAAACTGCATCACGCAGAGCGCCATCGGCTTGGTCAAGTCCATGCCCGACATGCTCGCATGCCAGGTCAGGTCTCCGGCCAGGTCGGCCTCTTCCACGCTCGCCGCCCAGAGAGAGATGCGTCCATCCATGCGCTCCCGCTCCGCGCGCCAGCCCGCCAGCGTCTCGAAGGCCTGCAGCCCGTCCAGCCCGCCAATATCCGGTCCCGCGCCGCCGTCAAACCGCGAGATCCACAGATGATCGCCCCACAGGATGTGGTTGACCGTGCGCTGGATCGAGCCAAAAAACGCCCCGCGATCCTGGCTCAGAGCTTCGGCCCCCAGAGCATCAAGAGCGCCCGCCAACAGACTGTTCTGCCACGCATTATACCGCGCCATCGTGACGCAATAATCCCGCCCGATCATCACTTGGGGCCTTTCCAGTCGATGGGGCAGATCTCGGCCGATTTGCCCCCGAAATCCCAGACCCGGCCATAGTCGCGTACCCGGCTCTTGGTGCCCTGTGCTGCAATGATGTCCGGCCCCATCCAGTATTTGGAATTGGAGATCATCACGGGATGATCCGGGCTCTTGCCGTCGATCATCTCGATCTCGCCCTGGATCTTGCGCCCGATCATGATCGCGCGTTTCTTGCCGTCGCGGATGATATCCACCGGCGCGCGTTCGGCTCCGATGATCTCGCTCACCAGCATGGTAAAGAGGCCCGTCGTGCCGCCTGCCTGCCCGCTGAAGATCTGCAGGATGCCGTTATAGGCCTTCCCGCTCGCCCGCTCGTCCACATAGGCCGCGACCTTCCAGTTGCCCTCGCCCATGCGCCCCGGAATATCGACCAGCAGGCCCACATTCAGCCCGCTCAGATCCTCTCCCTCGTAATGCCCCTCGTCGATGGCAATCGCCATCCAGGCGTGGCAATGGCCTTCGGTCGGCGGGTGCGCCCCCAGCGACACCACGCAGGGGCAGAAGACCGTGCAGGAGCAGTTCAGGAACAGCTCTCCCTTGATCGCCCATTCCGTCGGGCTCATATCCCGCCGCTTGGGGTTCGGCATGCGGCTGTCGATACGTTGGCTGACCGGCAGCTTGTCGGCATCCTTGCGTCTTTTTACGGCCATCTTATCCTCCAGATAGCATCGGGTATGCGGCCCATCCGATCCCCATGAGGATCAGGGCGAAACCCATTGGTTTTGTGACATAATGCCCAATCTGCGGCAGCTTTTCGATCACCATGAAAAGCGTGGCGAGCCCCATCCAGAGCAGGCTCATCACCCCGCCGACGAACCCCAAGGACATGAACCCCCAACAGCAGCCCACACAAAAGGCGCCGAGGCCCAGCCCCATCCGAAGCCCGCCGCGAAAGCCGGTGCGCCAATGGCCCAGAAAGTAGCTCATTGGGCTGTGGCACACGCCGTGGCAGATTTCCTTCGCTCGGGTGAATTGAAAAAGGCCGACCACGATCAGCAGACCGGCCCCCACCCAAGACGACTTGGCAATACCCAGCATATCCACCACGCCGCCGAAAAGCAATGCGAGTTGCGCGCCCGTGATCACCGCCGCAAAGGCCACCCACACCAGCAGATAGCCCAGAACCACGCCCAGCCACCCGGCCCGTGTGCCATCCGCGCTGATCATCAGATCCTCATAGGAGCGCAAGGTCGGCACCAGCGTCGGGAGCATCATCGCCGCCATCATGATCGCCCACATCGCGAACAGCGGCCCGAATTCGGCCATGGGCATATACATGTCCATCCGCGGATCCATCGCCGCCATGCGCTGGCCCACCTCTCCCGGACGCCCGATCAGGTCCAGATCCATCGAGATGCTCATGGAATACATCACCCACCAGGCCCACAGGATCAGCCCGAAAAAGCCCAACCAGAGTGTGGAGCGCAGAAGGTGCGGCACGGAAACCTCCCCGAATCTCGTGTTGCGCTTGTAAATGTCAGACATTAAAATGTATGACAAATGAAAATTGATCCTGCCAGCCCCGCCGATTTGTCGGCCCAGATTGCCTCTGCCATCCGCGATGCCATCGTTTCGGGGCAGTTGATCGTCGACGAACGCCTGCCGTCGGAAGCGGAATTGGCGGATCAATTCGACGTCTCCCGCCCCACCGTGCGCGAGGCTTTGAAGCGGCTGGCGGCACAATCGCTGATCCGCACCCAGCGGGGTGCCACCGGCGGCGCCTTCGTCAACCGCCTCAGTTTCGAGGATGCCTATCCCCAGCAGGTCACCACCTCCACCCTGCTTTTGTCGATGAACGCCGTGAGTTTCGAGACCGCCTGCGAGGCGCGCTATGCCCTCGAACGCGCCTGCGCGCCGCTCTCGGCTGAGCGCCGCAGCGCCGACCATCTGGCCACGATGCGCGCCGAAATCCACCGCCAGTCCCAGCCGGGCCTCACGGATGAAGCCTTCTGCGCTTCCGACGTTGCTTTCCACCGCGCGCTGGTCGACGGGGCCGGCAACCCGGTTCTCTCCTACCAGCTTGCCGGCGCTGTCGAGGCGATGCAGCCCCTGATGAACATGATCACCTTCACAGCCCGCTCGCGCGAAGCCATCGTGGCGCTGCATACAGTGATCGCCGACGCGGTCGAGGCGGAGAATGCCCGCGCCGCCACTGATGGGCTCACAGCGCTCGAAGAGGAAACCCAGACCCTGGCGCGCAATGTCTTCGAGGCTCGCGCCAAGCGGAGCGGATAGGCTCAGCTCTTGCGCGGCGCGCCAAAGGGCTTCTTCGGCGCCCTTTCGAAGGACGGCGCTTGATCGGGAAACAATTCCAGCGTCTGCGCGTCGCCGTTCGCCCTGTCGAACTTCACCATCCACGGCGCAGGCTCGGCCAAGGCACCGCTCGGCTCCCACCGGAAATAACCCAGCTCTCCCGCCGCCGGGATCGGATCGACCGCCACCGGGTTTTCCAGCACCAGCCCCCATGGCCCGCCGAACCACGGGCTGTCGCTGCGGTCGATAATGTCGACGACATCCACCACCCCGATAATGGCCCGGCGGATCAAAGCGTCAGGGCGGGGGCAGTCCGTGCCGTGTAGCTGCATGCGCCAGACAAGATAGCGGTATTCCTTTTCCTTCATGCCAATCGCCGCATGAATGGCGATGCGACCACGCTCCATCCCGCCGCTCTTGATGGCGCCCAGGGTCCGGTTCTCGATCACCTTGCCACCATGGATAATCGCCCAGGCCGACGGCTGGCGGACGGAGAGCGCAATCTCGGGTATGTCGATTGTCATGCCCCTCCCCTTGTCGCGGCTGATCCATGACATAGCATTGCGCGCATGATCGACATCCTCAATATCGCCGCCGCCCTACTGACCATCGCCTTTGGCCTCTTTGGCTTTCTCGCCCCGCGCTACACCGCATCCGCCCTCGACCTCACGCCCGGCGCGACGACGATGGGCCTTAGCGAAATGCGCGCCTCGGTGGGTGGCCTCTTTGTCATCGCGGGTGCTGCGGCGATCTGGCTGGCCGAACCGCTGGCCTATGCCATGATCGGCTTCGCCTTCGCAGGTGCCGCCCTGGGCCGCGCGCTCTCCCTCGCCTTCGACGCACCACCCTTGCGCAAGGTGGTGATCTTCGGCGGGATCGAGGCCGCGTTGGCCGCGTGGTTCCTTTTCGCAAATCTGTGACAGAACAGGCCGCGACAAGCGTCCAGCGTCAGCAGAAACGCGAGCATGGGACGGCCGCAGCCAGGAAGGCATTGTAGATTGGCTGCCTGGTGCCGACTATGCGCCACGTCACATTCGGAAAGTCGGCTTCTATGATCAGATCAATGCTTGTCCTCACGATGCTCACCATTGGCACCACCGCCCATGCATTTGACGCCGAAGAGATGATCGCTCATTGCGACGCCCCTGTCGCGCAGGCAATCGAAGAGGCCGCGCGTCATGATGCGCAATCCACAGAGTGGAACAATCTTCAAAGCGCCATTCAGCAACATCGCCGTCGATGCGGCATGCCCATGGCCATTGCCTGCCACCTCTCGGACAGGCCGGATGAATGCTATGCCCAAGTGACCGAGGCTATCGACGCCCGTTCCGAAGCCGAACGCCTCAAGCTGCAGACATATGCTGACGAGGGTGGCGCCCTCATCGGCGCGCTTGCGGATCAGATCACGTTGACAACAGAGATGCGGGCAGAAGACCGCGAGGCATATTGCAGCCAGCAAAGCTCGGATGCGAGCGCCTTTGTCGGGGTTCTGGGCGGGGACACGGACGCGTCATGCCGGCTTGACGTGGCGGTGGGTCAATGGGCCATGCTGGCCTTCAGCGGCGCGGCACCAGCGGCGCTTTCGCTTCTTCCCCCGCAGTAACCCGCGCGGCGGAGGGCGGCGGACACTACCGCAGCAAACCGCGATCTCTTTGACCGATAAAGTCTTCTCAAGGGCGAGGCAGCCCGGCCCGGCATAGCAACTGCCGGTGATATCCCTTTTCTAACGCAACCAAATCCGGAGCGGCCACGTTGTGCTCCAGCACATCAACCGGAGCTCTAGATGGACATCGTCACCCTGATCAATTTCGCGCTCGCCGGGCTAAGCATCGTCTTCGGGCTGCTGGGTTGGCTCGCACCGCGTTACACGATGGAAACCGTCGATCTGGCCGATACGGGCTCCACCATGGGCAAGTCGGAGGTGCGCGCAGTGTCCGGAGCGCTGTTCGTTATGGCCGGGATCGGGGCGCTGATCCTCGGCTCAGCCGACGCCTATGCAATGATCGGGTTCATCTGGGCCGGGGGCGCGGTGGGGCGGCTGACCTCGTTGATCCTCGACGGAAAGACCCGGCTGAAATGGATTTTCTTTGGCTGCGAAGTGGCCGTCGCCGTGATCGCATTGGGTCTGAACCTCTGACATGACCCAATCGGCTCTTTGTTAACAGCCCATTCTGTCGACTTCTTACTCGTCACCACCTGCCCAACCTGATTATCGATCTCAACGGCATGTCTTTACGCGCCGCGCGCGGTGCAGCGAAGGATTGCAACGGCGGCCTGCCCCGCTTATATCTGCCATGTCCTTCGGGACTATGGACATAAACGCGCTCGTAATAAGCGGATCGGACCCGGGGGCGGTACCCGGCGGCTCCACCAGTATCCTTCATTTGGGGATCATGGGGCCGAAATAGGATCGACGAACGTCTAAAGGGGTTAGCTTTGTCTCGGCGGTCTGCCACCGTTACCGGCGAAAACAGTACAATTGCAAATGACAATCGTGCTCCGGTTGCCGTTGCTGCGTAAGCAGTAACAAGACCGAAACTTAAGCCCTTGCGCCTAGCCGCGTAAGGCGGGGTTCGCAGGCACCTGGCAACAGAAGCCTGCATTCTCCCCCCAATTCAGGATTTATTCAGACCTCTTCCCGATAAGAAAAGCAGATCGGAATAGGAGACGGAAATGTCCAAGATCGCGCTGCTACAAGCGTGGTATGATGATGTTTGGTGCGCGGGAAACATCGATGCGATTGATCGCTATATGAACGCCGAAACCGTGGCCACCGGCATCATGTCAGAGATGCAAATGGGCCGCGACGAGTTCCGGGACCTGGTCAGCGCGATGCGGACGCTTGTCGAAGAGGTGAACGTTTCGCTGCCGCAATGGATTGAAAGCGGCGATTGGCTGGCCGCAATCATTTCAGTCACCGCCGTGCGCGTGGATACCCAAGCCCCCATTGTCTGCACGGGGCAGGTGATGGTGCGTTTCGAAGACGACAAGATGGTAGAGACCTATAACCAGTTCGATTATCTGTCCTTGTTCGAACAGCTTGGCCAGTTTCCCCCCGAAACACTGGCCATCTGCATGACAGGCCAGCGCCTTTCCTGGACCTGAAGGTGCTCAGCTTCTGACCTCGTTGTCGGCACATAAAGAACCTGATTGAGCAGAACCGCAGCGCCTGTGAAAGCTTGCATTTTCAGGGTGTTGCAAGGGTCTTTGACAGAACTTGAGAGACGCTCGTGACCCCGAAAGACCGATCCATGAATGCGAATGCATAGCCCATTGATTTTTCAAGCGCCCATGGCATAACGCCACCACGGGGTTGACCGCGAACGCCCCGAAAGGCTGTCGCCCAAGTTTCGCATCCTTTTGTTTTAACCTGAAAGGATGCCAATGAATCTACAAAGCTGCCTTCCCGACGATTTGCCACCCGACATGTCGGAAAGACCCGATTGCTCAAACGCTACGCGGAAAACGGGCCCGGTCTTGCACTCTATCGCCAGCAAGCACGCGTTCTTCTCATGCCCGGTTTCTGGCCGGTTGCTTTGCGAACGGCTCTTTGCCCCGGTCTCCCCGCTCTTGGCAGAGGCGGATATCTTGTGAACACGCCGACGCGATCAGACCTCTTCTACGTTTTCGGCCGTATCGGCCTGCTCTCCTTCGGTGGCCCCGCCGCGCAAATCGCCCTGATGCACCGGGAATTGGTCGAGGAACGCCCCTGGCTTGACGAAAAAACCTTCCTGCGCGCGCTGTCGCTTTGTATGCTTCTGCCCGGGCCCGAGGCAATGCAGCTTGCAACCTATGCAGGCTGGCGGCTTCATGGGGTTTGGGGCGGACTGATTGCGGGGCTGCTCTTCGTGCTGCCCGGCGCAATCGTGATCGCGGCCCTGGTGGCGCTCTATGCCGCGTTCGGCGATGTGCCCCTGATCCAAGCGGCCTTTGTCGGGATCAAGGCTGCCGTGATCGTCATTGTTCTTCAGGCACTTTACAGAGTTGCACACAAAGCCCTGACAGGTGCCACCGCCATCGCGATGGCCGGTTTGGCCTTTTTGGCCATCTTCATCTTTGATCTCCCCTTCCCGCTGATCATTCTGACAGCGGCCGTCTGGGGCTACCTCACCGCCAAAGGCACGCGTGATCCCAAAAGCCGCCCGTCGACGTCGACACCCATGCCATGGCGCACCGCCTTGTTTTGCGCCGCGGCCTGGCTGGTTCCTCTGGGGATTCTCAGCGTAGCCGGCCCGCCGCTTCTGGCCCAAATCGGGTGGTTTTTTGCAAAACTGGCCGTGGTCACATTCGGGGGCGCATATGCCGTCCTTGCCTATATGACACAAACGGTTGCGTTTGATTTCAACTGGATCAGCACCGAGCAGATGATCGACGCGCTTGGCCTGGCCGAAACCACGCCCGGTCCGCTGATCCTTGTGACACAGTTCGTCGCCATGCTGACGGGATATCTGCAAAACGGCCCGGCCATGGCGATCGCAGCGGGCCTTGTGGCACTATGGGCGACATTCGTGCCCTGCTTTTTGTGGATTTTCGTGGCTGGCCCTTATCTCGATCTGATCGCCGACCGGCCGCGTCTGTCATCCGCTCTTGCGGGGATCACCGCGGCAGTGGTTGGTGTGATCCTGAACCTTTCGGTTTGGTTCGCACTACATGTTCTTTTCGCCGAGGTCGTGCAGTGGTCTGTCGGTCCGATCCGGTTGCCCGTTCCGGTCTGGTCCAGCCTGCAATTCGGAGCGGGTCTCCTGGTGGCCCTGGCCGCTGCCCTGATGCTGGGCGCGCGTCTTGGGCTGGCTCAATCCTTGGGCATCTTGGCGCTTGCGGGGATAGGGCTGAGCCTGATCTGAGACACAAAACCACAGCGCAACACTTTCGTTTCGCTTCGAATCCCCTATGCTGACCGCAAGATAGTTTTGGGGAAGGCCAATGGCCCGCGATATCGACTACGGCAATCTGATGCATCAGGCCATGAGAGGTCTGATCAGAACGGTGCTGAGCGATGTGTCGAAAAACGGCTTGCCGGGCGCGCACCATTTTTTCATTACCTTCGACACCTCACACCCGGATGTTGAGCTGGCCGACTGGCTGTCTGACCGCTACCCGGGTGAGATGACGGTGGTGATGCAGCATTGGTATGACAACCTTGATGTCGGGGAAGAAGGGTTTGCCGTCACCCTGAATTTCGGTGACTCGCCCGAGCCTCTTTATATTCCCTACGACGCGATAAAGACGTTTGTCGATCCGTCGGTCGAATTCGGACTGCGTTTTGAAACGGCCGAGGACGAGGAAGATGGAGACGACCCCAAGCCGCCTCAGCCCTCTCCGCCTGAGCCGGAGAGGGCTGAGGCGCAAAAGACCGATGCCGAGGTCGTCTCTCTCGACAGTTTCCGCAAGTAGCGCGGCCCCTGCGCGCACCTGCGCAGTTGTACCCGCGCGTCGGCGGCGCTAAACGGCATGCAACTGCATACAGACGGAGCTGACCCATGGCCGACACCCGCACCGAAACCGACAGCTTTGGCCCGCTCGACGTGCCCGCCGACAAGTATTGGGGCGCGCAGACGCAACGCTCGATCCTGAATTTCCCCATCGGGTGGGAAAGGCAGCCGGTGGCAATTGTCCGCGCTTTGGGCGTAATCAAGAAGGCCTGTGCGATGCAGAACAAGGCCCAAGGTACGCTTGATGCCAAGCTGGCGGACGCCATCATCGAAGCAGCGGGCGAAGTGGTAGACGGGAAGCTCGACGACAACTTTCCACTGGTGGTCTGGCAAACGGGATCGGGCACGCAATCCAACATGAACGCCAATGAGGTGATCGCCAACCGCGCGATCGAAATCCTGGGCGGGGTGATGGGCTCCAAGGATCCGGTCCATCCCAACGATCATTGCAATATGGGCCAGTCTTCCAACGACACCTTCCCGACAGCGATGCATATCGCCACGGCGATGACCGCGCATCACGTTCTGATCCCAGGGCTGGAAAAGCTGCACGCGGCACTGGACGAAAAGGTGCAGGCCTTCGACGGTATCATCAAGATCGGCCGGACCCATACGCAAGATGCAACCCCGCTGACACTGAGCCAGGAGTTTTCCGGCTACAGCCATCAGGTCGCGATGGGCATTCAACGCGTGAAAGACGCGTTGGGCCGCATCTACGAGCTGGCACAGGGCGGCACGGCGGTGGGGACCGGGCTCAACACGCGACAAGGCTGGGCGGAGGCGGTTGCCGGGCATATGGCCGAGATCTCAGGCCTGCCCTTCGTCACCGCACCCAACAAGTTCGAAGCCCTCGCCGCCCATGACGCGATGGTCGAGATCTCAGGCGCCCTGAAGACCGTCGCGGCCTCTCTTTTCAAGATCGCCAACGACATCCGCCTCCTGGGCTCAGGCCCCCGTTGCGGACTGGGCGAACTGGTCCTGCCCGAAAACGAGCCGGGCTCGTCCATCATGCCGGGCAAGGTGAACCCGACCCAGTGCGAAGCGCTCACCCAGGTCTGCGCCCATGTCATGGGCAATGACGCGGCGGTCGGCTTTGCAGGCAGCCAAGGGCATTTCGAACTCAATGTCTACAAACCCATGATGGCCTATAATGTGCTGCAGAGCATGCAGCTTCTGGGCGATGCCTCCGTCGCCTTCACCGACAACCTGATCGCGGGGCTGCAAGCAGATGAAGGCCGCATCGACAAGCTGATGCGTGAGAGCCTGATGCTGGTGACGGCCCTGGCGCCTGAAATCGGTTATGACAATGCGACAACGGTGGCCAAGACGGCACACAAGAACGGCACGACGCTGAAAGAAGAAGCGGTCAAGCTGGGCTTTGTCGATGAAGACACATTCGAACGCGTGGTGCGCCCCGAGAACATGATCGGCCCGAAATGAACGGCAAGCCGGTCAATCTGAACCGGTATCGAAAGACAAAGGCGCGGGCCGAAGCAAAGGCCCGCGCGGACGAAAACGCCGTGCGCTTCGGCCGCAGCAAGGCGGAAAAAGAGGCCGAACGGAAGAGGACTGAGAAAGCACGCCGCGATCTCGACGGGCACCGGTCCGAGGAATGAGTGCCCGGCCGGCGAAACGTTCACTGACCCTGAAAGGGCACCGCACCAGCGTGTCGCTGGAGGACGCCTTCTGGGACGCGTTTCAGGAAATTGCCAAAGCACAGGGCAAGCCGATAAATCAATTGGCCGCTGAGATTGATGCGTCAAGAGGCCTTGAGGCCGGATTGGCCTCGGCCATCCGGGTATATGTGCTCAACTGGTTCAGACACCGTTAACCTCGATCTGGCAGGGTTGCGGGCATGGATGAGTTTGCAACATCTCCATTGAGCCCGGAAAACTATCTCCGCGACATCTTCAGCGCCCGGGCGGCGCGCGAAGGCGGCGTGATCCGGCGCAAGCGGCGGGACATCTACAGATTTGTCGGTCGCGCGCGGTTCGAGGATGAGTTGCGGCGACGCGGATTTCACGCGGTCGAAAACGGCGGACAGATTGTCATCTTCTGCAATGATGCGCCGATCAGGTTGATCCTGTAGTCGCGTTTTTCGTCACGAAAAACGCCCTGGAATTCGTCACGAATTCCAGGGCGCTATTAGAAACGCCAGCCTGCAATGCGCACGTTTTCCGCCACGGAAAACGTGGATCTTGCCAGTGTCGGATCAGATCGAAGCGCTGTGGATCTTGTTAATGTTGCTCCCCAAGGCCGCATTGAATTCAGCATCCGACATCGATTTATCAAGCCCCTCCGTCAGAGCGCGCGAGAAGCTCGCGATCATTTTGCCGTTCTGCGCCAAGCGGGCGCAGGCATCGTCCGTTTTGTATCCACCCGACAGCGCCACCACGCGCAAAACCTTGGGATGGTCGGCCAGCGCATCGTAAAGATTTGCTTCGGTTGGGATCGTCAGCTTCAGCATCACCACGTCGCCATCAGGCAGCGCGTCGAGATGTCTGAGGATCTCCTCTTTCAGGAGCGCTTCTGCCTCGGCCTTGGTTTCGGCATGGATGTTGACCTCCGGCTCGATGATCGGAACGAGGCCCGCCGCCACGATTGCCTTGCCGATCTCGAATTGCTGCGCCACCACGTTCGCAATGCCGCCTGCATTCGCCTCGTGAATGACCGAACGCATTTTGGTTCCGAAAACCCCGTGCGTCCGCGCCTCTGCCAATGTCTCGTCCAGACCGGGGATTTCCTTCATCACCTGCACGCCGTCGGCCTGATCCTCAAGTCCCTTGTCGACCTTGAGAAACGGCACGACCCCTTTCCGGCTCCAGAGAAACTCGGCCACCGGCACGCCATCTATGCTCTCACGCATCGTGCGTTCGAACAGGATGGCACCGATCACCTTCGACTGATCGAAATCGTCGGCGAGGATGATGCGCGCGCGCATCGCCTGCATTTCAGCAAACATTTCTTCGTCGTTCGAATAGGCATCCTCGGTCACGCCGTAAAGCGCCAGGGCCTTGGGCGTGGAGCCGCCGCTTTGGTCCAGGGCCGCAATAAAGCCCGCTCCGCTTGCGATCTGATCGTGCTGCGCCTGTGTGGCGGACATATCCTCTGCCATGACAAATCTCTCTTATGTGTAAGCTGACCGCTCTCTAGACCAATTGACCTGCGCTGGGTAGTGCGCAGTTTGTCAGCCGGCCCGGCGCGCGATCCGCAGCCAGATCCCGTCCCGCGATCTGACCGTTAAATGAGCAACGGGCTCGGGGACACGCCATTCGACCCGTTCGAACCGAAAATGTTTCAGCAACATCGACAGGATCAGCACCCCTTCGACCATCGCAAAGCCCGCGCCGGTGCAGACCCGCGCGCCGGCAGAGAACGGCATATAAGCCGTCCGCTGGCAGGTCTTGCCGTTCTCCGTGGCCCAGCGGCCCGGATCGAACCCGTCGGGATTGTCCCAAAGCCGTTCGTGCCGATGCAGATGCCAGGGGCTCAGCACCATCTGGGAGGCCACCGGGATCGACCTGTCACGGAAACGCTCAGGGCAAGTCGTTTGGCGGACCATCATAGGCACCGGAGGGTAAAGCCGCAGGGCTTCGCGAAAGACATCGCGGCTCAGCTTCAGACGCGACATCACCGCGAAATCGGGATGCTCCAGGGCCTGCGCCTCCTCTGCCACCCGCTCCTGCCAGTCGGGATAAAGCGCCATGAGGTAGAGCGTCCAGGCCAGCGCCGAGGCGCTGGTCTCGTGCCCTGCGAGAAAGAAGATCGCGACCTGATCCACCATCTCCTCGGTGTCGAAGCGTTCACCTGTCTCAGGGTCCTCGGTGGTCATGATCTTCGAGGCAAGATCGTCCGGTGCGCGCCCCGCCTCGATCTCGGCCATCCTTGCCTTGGTGAGTTCTGTGATCAGCGCGCGGATCTGCGCCGCGGTCTTTTTCGTCTCGCGGCGGAAAAAGCGGGGAAACCAGCGGGGCACCGGCAGGAAGGCCGCGAGGTTGAGGATCGGTTGGGTCCGCTGATAGGCGCGGAACTGATCAAAGACCTGGCTCGCGATCTCATGCTCGATCGGGATCGAGAAAAGCGTGCGAAAGATCACATCCGCCGCAGCATGGCTGGTCTGCGCTTCGATCTCTACCGCGTCACCTGCATGGACATCGAGCCGGCGCACCGCAGCCTCCGCCGCATCCCAAATGGCAGGAAAGATCTCTTTCAGGCGTCCCCCTTCGAAGGCGGGATCAATGATGCGTCGCTGCCGCTCCCATTCCGGACCGTTGGTCAGGAACACCGAGTTGCCCAGAAGCGGGCGCAGCCCCTCGCCCACCCGGTCCGATTTTGGGAAATCGCCCGGACGGTCCTTGAGGATCGTCTGCACGAGGTCCGGCTGGTTGACGAGATAAGAGCGAAAAAACGGCGTGCGGAACTCAGCCATCCAGGCGCGGTAAAGCCGCGCGGGCTGCGCCGATAGGATGTCCTGACGAAAGAGCTTGGCATACCGCCAGAGCGACACACGATCGGGACGTGACGGCGGCTTGGGCGGGATCATGCAGCCTGGACCGAGGTATACTTGCTCACCGGCACATCGATGCGCGACCGCGAGGCCGGGCGCCCGTCATAGCGCGCGGCCAGTGTGCGAGGGCCCGCGGTTATCTGGAAATAATCGTAATCCCTTGGTCGGTCGAAGGCACAAAGATACTGAAAGTGAAGTCGGAAAAACCGCCAGCGCAGCTCTTTCCAGCGTGCGGGCGACAAAGTCTGCGTGAACGCGGCAGAGAAGACGAGCGGCCATTTCTTGTCGGCAGGTGCCACGCCGGACACGGTGACGGGATCGCAGAGCGCGAAAGCACAGCCGTCTCCGGGAGCGGTTACGTCGATCCAGGCCAGCTCATCCCGGGCAGAGAGATATTGCAGATCGGCCCGCAACCGATGTGCGTCGGGCAGGAATGACACCATCGGAACCACCTGGCCCAGCGACAGAAAGCCCAAGGCCGGACCATCGGGCGGCACCCGGCCTGCCCGGATCAAATCGGCCAGAACCGATACCCCCAGATGCGCGCCAGAGGAATGGCCGACAACCAGCACCTCATCCACATCTTCGGTCAGAGCAGTGGCAATGAGATCGGTGAAGTCGGAAATGCGCGCTTCCAGCTCCGGCGGGTTGGCACCGCGCCGGCGCGCGGAATAGGCGTAGTCATGCATCAGGTAGTAGGCAAAGAGCCTGTTATCCTTGGCCTTGAACCACCGAAGGAGCGCGACGGCCGCCACGATAGCGACACACCAGCTCAGGACCCCCGACAAAAGATCGGGCAAAAACCCGGTCGCCCATCCAAGAAGCCGCACCAAAACCAGCGCCGCAAGGAGTGCCAGCAGGGCCTGTCCCAGAAGCATGCCCACGGGATAGAGTGCGGCGATGACCGGACCCTTGCGCAACCGCATCAACCGGCTGAGTGCGCCGCTCGCGATGTAGGTCCAGGCGGTGCGGGCCAGCTGCGCGTATGTCGCGGGAATAGAGCTGTCCATGCTGTCGCGCACGATGTCCGACCAGACAAGCACCTCGACATCCGTTTCAACCTGCTGTCCGTCCATGCGGGCCGAAACGTGCCAGCCATAAGGACCCTTGGTCGTTTTGGGTTTCAGGGCGATATCGTAGCCAGAGATCCCGGCCTGCGCCGCCCCTTCGGACCGGTAGAGTTCGCGGTAGCGGCGAGGATGAATAGGATCGTAGCCGGGAATGTAGAACACCCGCCGTCGCAGAACCGGTCTGTTGAGATCTTGCGCCATCATCGCCTCACCATTCCGGTGAAGATACAAGGCTTTTGCGGCGAGAGTAAGGCGTCAGCCGATCAGCGCAAGTGCTGGAAACATCTCCAGCAGCCACCATGAAAAGGCGGTGAAGGCGCCGGTCAGGAGGGCCACGCCGACAAGCACCAGAAGGCCACCCATAACCCGTTCGATGGTTTTCATGTGCGGTTTGAGACGGTTCATCACGCCCATGGCACGGGTCAGGAACATCGCGGCCAGAAGGAAGGGGATGCCAAGGCCCGCCGCATAGATCCCCAAAAGGACAGTGCCGCGCGTCACGGAAGCCTCCGAGGCGGCAAGCGACAGGATCGCACCCAATTGAGGGCCGATACAGGGGGTCCAGCCAAAGGCGAAAGCAAGGCCAAGCACATAGGCACCGAAGGAGGACCCCCCCTTGTCCCCTGCTTCGAAGCGCGCCTCCTGATCAAGGATCGGGATCCGGAAAATGCCCAGGAAATGGAGGCCGAAGACGATGACGACCACACCCGCGATCTGAGCCAGAAGCTCTTGGTTTTGCAGAAAGAACGTACCAAAGGCCGAGGCGGTGAAGCCTAGAAACAGAAAGACGGTCGAGAGGCCCAGAACGAAGAACAGGGCCGAGATTGTGGCCTTGCGCCGCGCGCCGCTTTCATCCTGGATCTCGTTTACCGAGACGCCGCTCATATAAGCCAGATAAGGCGGCACGATGGGCAGCACGCAGGGTGACAGGAAGCTGATGATCCCGGCGGTCAGTGCCACGAACATGGCAGGCAGAAGGGCTGCGTCGATGATGTCAATTCCGAACATGTTCACGGGGATATGGGATTGACCCGCCCGCGTCACCACCCGGGACGGTCACAACCTTGTGGACAGGGTGAAATATGCGGCTTATGCGACAGATATGACCCAAATGACAGACATGCTCGACACGACGGGGCTGCTGTGCCCTCTGCCCGTTCTCAAGGCACGCAAGCGCTTGAAATCCATGGAAAACGGCGCGCTTCTCGAGGTGCGTGCGGACGATCCTGCCGCCTTGGTGGACATTCCGCATTTTTGTGCTGAGGCGGGGCACGTCTTGGTGGAGCAGCGAGACGATGGGCCGCACCAGACCTATATGATCCGTAAGGGCGGATAAGAAAAGCGGGGCACAATGGCCCCGCTTTGCCGTTTATTTACCCAGCGACCACCAGCCACGCCGCTTTGGCTTGGGGGGCTCCTGCGGCTCAGGCTCCGCCGGGGTTTCGGCGACCGGCTCCAGCGCCGGCTCGGGCGCGGCAGCCGCCGGTTCGGGCGCAACTTCGGGTGCCGGCTGCGGGTCCGCAGACATCGGCTCTGCTTCTGCCTCTGCCGTCGGCTCCGGCGCCGGGTCAGCCTTGGACGCGGGCGCTTCTTCTGTGGGCTCTTCAGGCGCGGCCTCGGCGGGCGGCTCGGCCTCCGCCTTCGGTTTTTTCGCACGAGAGGCCCTTTTGCGCTTGGGCTTTTCTTCGGGCTGGGGCGCGTCGACCGCTTCCGTTTCACTCGCCTCGGCAGAAGCTTCGGCGGGCGCTTCGGGGGTGGTGGTCTCCACCTCGGCCTCGGGCGCTTTCTTGCGGGTCCTGCGCCGCGTGCGCTTGGGCTTTTCTTCGGCTGCCTCTAGGTCTGCCGCCTCGGCCTCCGCTTCGGCGGGCTTTTGCGGGGCCTCTTCGCTCTCTGCGGCGGCGTCGGCGTTTTCGGATTGCGGCTCTGTCGTTTCAGAGGGGGTGTCTATACCCTCATCGCTTGCCCGGTCCTCACCATTGCCGGATTTCCGGCGGCGGCGCCGACGGCGGCGGCGTTTGGGCTTTTGATCGCCGTCTTCGCCTGTTGGAGCGGGTGCCTCCTCGGACGCTGTCTCGTCCTCGTCGGCATCGATCTGATCCATGATCGAGGTATCGACCGACACAACGGGCGCGCTGGCCGCGACGATCCTTGTGGCCGTCTTGAACTTCTCCAGCGCGAAATCGGGGCTGACCAGATGCGGATCCCCTTCGATCCGAACCGCCAGGCCGTAGCGCGCTTCGATCTGGGCGATATGCTCGCGCTTCTGGTTCATCAGGAAGTTCCCGATATTGACCGGGCAGCGCACCAGCACTTCGCGGGAGCGGCGGCGGGTGCCTTCCTCTTCGATCTGGCGCAGGATCGACAGGGCCATGTTGTCATCGGACCGGATCAGACCGGTGCCGTGACAGGCCGGGCAGGCCTGGGTGGTGGCCTCGATCATGCCAGGGCGCAGGCGCTGGCGGCTCATCTCCATCAGGCCGAAGCCGGAGATGCGGCCCACCTGGATGCGCGCGCGGTCGGTCTTGAGCCGTTCTTTCATGCGCTTTTCGACGGCGGAATTGTTCTTGCGCTCATCCATGTCGATGAAGTCGATCACGATGAGACCCGCAAGGTCGCGCAGACGCAGCTGGCGCGCCACCTCGTCGGCGGCCTCGAGGTTTGTCTTGAGCGCGGTCTCCTCGATCGAGCCTTCCTTGGTCGCGCGACCGGAGTTCACGTCGATCGCCACCAGCGCCTCGGTCACGCCGATCACGATATAGCCGCCGGATTTCAGCTGCACGGTCGGGTTGAACATCCCGCCGAGATACGTTTCCACCTGGTAGCGCGCAAAGAGAGGCAGCGCATCTTCGTAGCGTTTCACGTTCTTGGCATGGGACGGCATGATCATCTTCATGAAGTCCTTGGCGATGCGATACCCGCGCTCGCCTTCCACGAAGACCTCGTCGATCTCGCGATTGTAAAGATCGCGGATCGAGCGTTTGATCAGGTCGCCTTCCTCGTAGATCTTGGCCGGTGCGATGGATTTCAGCGTCAGCTCGCGGATCTGTTCCCAGAGCCTCTGAAGGTATTCGTAGTCGCGCTTGATCTCCGCCTTGGTGCGTTTGGCTCCGGCGGTCCGTACGATCAGGCCCGCCCCCTGGGGGACGTCGATCTCGTTGGCGATATCCTTCAGCTTCTTGCGGTCGGTGGCGTTTGTGATCTTGCGGGAGATACCGCCGCCGCGGGCGGTGTTCGGCATCAGAACGCAGTAGCGGCCAGCAAGGCTGAGATAGGTCGTGAGTGCCGCACCCTTGTTGCCACGCTCTTCCTTGACGACCTGCACAAGCAGGATCTGACGAACCTTGATGACTTCCTGGATCTTGTACCGGCGCGGGCGCGGCTTGCGCGGTGGGCGGATATCCTCGCTGTCATCTTCGTCGGCAACGGATTCGATGCTGTCGTCTTTCGACGTCGCGTCGGCGCGCCGACCTTTTGGTGCGTCCGCCTCCATTGCGGCCGCGTCATCTTCGGATGTGCTATCCTCCGCTTCCGCCTCATCAGCGTCCGCATCGCCTGCCTCGACCGAGGAGCCCTCCTCTGCCTCGCCCGTATCTTCGGTGTCTTTCGGGCTGTCGCCGTCCTGGGGTTCCTCGACCGGGGTTTCCTTGACGATCTCCATCGGCGAGGTGCCTTCGGGGACGTCAAGCGGATCGGATGCCTCGTCCTCCAGATCAATGGTTTCCATTCCATTGATCTCGGTCTCGACCTCCTTGGTTTCGACAGGGTCGTCGGATTTGACCTCCTCTGCCTTTGCCTTCGCGCGCGAGCGAGACCGGCGTGGCTTTTGGGTCTTTGCCTCTTCTTCCTCGTCCCGTGCCTTCATCGCTTCGGCATAGGCGCGTTCTTCCTCCATCAGCGCCTCTCGGTCGGCGACGGGGATCTGGTAGTAATCCGGATGAATCTCGCTGAAGGCCAGGAACCCATGGCGGTTTCCGCCATAGTCGACAAAGGCCGCCTGCAGCGACGGTTCGACCCGTGTTACCTTTGCGAGATAGATATTGCCGGCAAGCTGCCGTTTGTTTTCGGATTCAAAATCGAACTCCTCGACCTTGTTTCCGTCCACCACCACGACGCGGGTCTCTTCCGCGTGGGTGGCATCGATAAGCATTTTCTTTGCCATATGTCCTTGTTGCACGCCCTCCGCCGCGTGGACCCTGGCGGGCGCGCGCGGTGAGGGATGTGTCTTGTCTGGGCGATAGCTGACGTGCGGCAGGCCTGGGCTCTTTCGCCCCCTGCACGGATGCTCAATGCTCTCTCGCGCGTCATCGCGGTTCTTCTCCGACAGGTGGGGAGTGGCCCCGATCCTGCCCATTCTCTCCCTGGCGCCGTCGTGGGTGCCAGAGCAAACTCATGACCCGCGTCGCGGATCTTCTCTCTGCCTGCGGAAACGTGCGGGCCCGTCCCGGCCATCGCGGCGCCGCCGCAGCGAAACACTCAACGGGTCTTCGCTGACGCCAAGCGGCGGCAACGCCCGTTCGACCAACATAAGGGGAGCGTGACGTAAAAGACAATGGGCAAAGTCATCCAACGGCCGTTCCGCATCTTGACAGCGCGACGGAAGCCCGAAAATTTGTCGAAAAGATCTGGGGTAACGTATGCGCAACGCAACAATGATGCTCGTGGCACTTGGTTTTGGTTTGTCGGCCTGCGACGAGATCGCGGTGATGGATGATCCTGACGCGTTGCTGGACCTGCGCGGCAACAAAAGCTGCGTGCGCGCGGTGAATGCAACGGCAGGCGTCTCCAATGCGCGGCCCAACACCACCCTGCCGGTGGTCGAGGTGAACCAATACATCATCGACGTGCCCGGATCAGGCAGCTATTTCTGCTATACCGATGACAATGGGAGCGCGCGGCAATTGGTCAAAATGGGGGCATAGACCCCGGCTTACCCGGCATGCTCCAATATGTTGATGCAGCGGCCAAACGGGTCCTGCACGTAAAACCGCCTCACGCCCCATGGCTCATCAACCGGTCCATAGGTCGGGGTAAATCCCGCAGCCACAAGCTTGTCTCGCACGCCATCTAAATCATCGACCTCGATCGAAAGGTCGGGCACCTGCGTGCCGGATCCGCCATGCTGGGCAAAGGAAAGCTGAATGGGCTGCTCAGCCGCAGGCTGCGATACGGTCAGGATCCAGCCAAGATCCATCCCGATCTCAAGCCCCAGGCAATCGGTGTAGAAGGATGCAGCGACCGACGGATCGGGCGCCGCAATATTCGCCACGATCCGCCGGACCGCCATGCGGCTACAGGTAGTCCGCGCGTTGCAATCCGTATTTGGCCATCTTTTCGTTCAACGTCCGGCGTGGCAGGCACAGCTCTTCCATGACCGACGCGATAGAGCCCTTGTGACGCCGCATCGTATTGTCGATCAGCATCCGCTCGAACGCTTCGACATATTCCTTCAGCGGCTTGCCTTCGGTCGTCATCACCGGCTGCATCTCTTCGTGATCCGACATCAGAAGAGACGCGATGGTGCCAGAGCCGCGCCGTGACTGCAGCACGGCCCGCTCCGCGATGTTGATCAGCTGGCGGACATTGCCCGGCCAGGGCGCTTGCAGAAGCTGTGCGGCTTCCTGGGCCGTCACCTGCGGCGCATCGCAGCCATATTCTTCCGAAAACTGCTCGCTCAGGCGGGTGAAGAGTGTCAGGATATCCTCGCCGCGCTGGCGCAGCGGTGGCACGGTGATGCGCAAGGCCGCCAGACGGTAGAAGAGATCAGGGCGCAACGCATCCTCGCAGGTGCGATCCTGCTCCTGCATGTTGCTGATGGCGATTATGCGCGTCTCGGCAGGTGTGCCCTGCTCGTTGATCGCGCTCAGCAGGCGCGCCTGAAGGCTTTCACTCAGCGCTTCGACATCTTCCAGAACCAGCGTTCCGCCGCGCGCCTCCTCAATGGCAGGAAGCTGCGCATCGTCCGGGTTCATCGGCCCGAACAGGCGTTTCGACAGCACCTCCTCGTCCAGCGCGGCACAGCTGACCAGCACGAACTTCTTGCCGGCCCGGCTGCCCACTGCGTGCAAAGCGTGCGCCACCAGGGTCTTGCCCGTGCCCGTCTCGCCATCGATCAGGACGTGACCATCGGCCTGGCCCAGATCCAGGATATCCTCGCGCAGCCGCTCCATGACCGGGGACGAGCCGATCAGCTTCTTCATCAGCTGGTTTCCATCGCTCAACTCGCGCCGCAGGACGCGGTTGTCCATGGTCAGGCGCCGTGCGCCGGTGGCTCGCTTGGCAAGCTCCGACATGCGATCCGGGTTGAACGGTTTTTCCAGGAAGTCGAACGCACCGACGCGCATCGCCTCGACCGCCATGGGCACATCGCCGTGGCCGGTGATCATGATGACGGGCAGCGCGCTGTCGTTGCCCATGATCTTCTTGAGGAACTGCATGCCATCCATGCCCGGCATCTTGATGTCTGAAATGACGATGCCCGGATATTCCGGCCCCAGCACCTTCAGCGCATCCTCGGCGCTGGCAAATGTTTCGGTGTCATATCCCGACAGCGCCAGCCATTGGCTGATGGACTGACGCATGTCCTGTTCGTCATCGACAATTGCAATCTTCATGGCTTGGGCCATAACGAATTCCTATCCTTAACTCACTCGGCGGCTTCGATCTCTTCGTCCAATATGGGGAGTTGCATTTCAAACACCGCACCCCCCTGTTGGCCATTTCGCGCAGTAAGCCGCCCACCAAGGTCGTTCACGATACCAGAGGATATGGCAAGACCGAGGCCCACGCCATCGCCGGGCTGTTTGGTCGTGTAGAACGGCTCGAACAGCGCGCCGATATCATCGATGCCATGGCCGTTGTCCCGCACCGTGAGGGTTGCGGTTTCCCCCGCCGCCAGAATGATCTCGACCTCCGGATCGCTCACTGACTTGGTCGCATCCAGGGCGTTGCGGATCAGGTTGATCATCACCTGCTCAATGCGCATCCGGTCCCCCATCACAAAGACCGGCTGATCCGGTAAGATACGCGTGATCTGCACGTGGCGCTGGCGCAGCTGAGGTTCCATCATCGACAGGCTGGAGGCCAGCGCATCCCCCATATTTACAGGGGAAAAGGCGTCCCCACCTTTTCGTGCGTACGATTTGAGTTGACGGGTGATGGCGCCCATCCGCTCGATCAGATCGTCGATGCGGCCAAAGGACGAAAGCGCCTCGTCCGGGCGGTTGCGGTTCAGCAAAAGCCGGGCGCCGGCCAGATAGGTCTTCATCGCCGCCAATGGCTGGTTGAGCTCGTGACTGACCGCCGCCGACATCTCTCCCAAGGCGGCCAGTTTGCTGGACTGCGCCAGCGATTGTTCAGCCACTTCAAGGTTCTGTTGCACCCTTTCGCGTTCGGCGATTTCCCGCTGTAGCCTCTGGTTCAATGCGCGAAGCTCTGCCGACTCCCGCTGGAAGAGCGCCATGCGCAACGCCGTCTTCCGGCTGAGCGCATAGAACGCCAGTGCAAGCAGAATGGCGAATCCCATGATTTCCAGGGCCAGAATGCCGTTCACCCGTTCCCGGATCGACGCATAGGTCGTGTAAGAGGTGATCTTCCAGCCGCGAAACGGCACGCGGGCATCCAGCCGCATCACCGCCTCGCCCTGGATATAGGCATCCGCCGGTAGCGCCGTCCAATCGGCTGTGGCCCGGATCGCCCGGGTGATCGCGCTTTGCGGTGTCTGAAGGGCCAGGGCCTCGTCCTCGTTCAGCCCGCGCCAGCGCGGCTCCGTCGACAGGATGATCCGGCCCTGGCTGTCCATCACCGCAACCGCATCCGAAATCCCGGCCCAGGCGCGTTCGAACTTCTGCAGGTCCACCTCCACCACGATCGCGCCCAGCACGTTCGCTCCGCTTTCAAGCCTGCGCGAATAGGTGAAACGATAGCCCCCCGCCTCACGCGGAATGACCGAAAAGACGGTGGCGTTCGACCGGACGGCCTCGATGAAGTAGGGCTCGGACCGGTGCAGAGAGCCCAGCACGTTCCGGTCCGTTGCGGCGACCGTGCGCCCGTCGATGTTCAGCATCATCAGCGAGGCCGCGCCAATCTCCTCGACAAACGAAATCAGACGCTGGGTGGATTGGCTGTAATCGTTGGAATTCAGGGCACCGATGAGGGTGGGATCCCGCGCCAGAAGCTGCGGTACGATGGCGTTGCTGCGCAGCTCGCTCACCAGATTGCCGCTGTAAAGCGCCAGCCGAAGCTCTGCCCGGTTCTTGGTGCTTTCGGTAAATCGGTTGGTGAGCCACCAGTTCGTCACCGACACGGTCACGATGGCCGCAACCAGCAAGAAGATCAGCGCAAACCTGATCCGCCATCCGGTGGTGGCGATGCGTACACGCTCAAGCGGGCTTGTCTCAGGAGTTTCTGTTCGCGCCATGACAGCACGCTACGCGGCCCCGGGCTTGCACTCAAGTCACGCTGCGGTCAGGACGCCCGTCAATGCGCGAAAAAGGGCCGCACCATCGGTGCCGCCATGCCCTTCATCCGCCGCCCGTTCCGGATGCGGCATCATTCCCAGAACCCGCCGGTTTTCCGACACGATCCCAGCGATGTCGCGGGCCGAGCCATTGGGAGTGTCGGTATAGCGAAAAACAACCCGGTCGTCCACGTCCAGCGCATCAAGCGTGGCGTCGTCGGCAAAGTAATTGCCGTCGTGATGGGCAATGGGGATGTCGATCACATCACCTGCATTATAGCCTTCGCTGAAAACGCTTTGCGAGGTCTCGACCCGCAGGCCCACCGTCTTGCAGATGTATTTCAGGCCCGCATTCCGCAGCAGGGCACCAGGCAAAAGGCCCGTTTCGGTGAGAACCTGAAAGCCGTTGCAGATCCCCATGACATAGCCGCCGCGCGCCGCATGGTCCGCCATCGCGCCGCAGATCGGCGATTGCGCGGCAATGGCCCCGCAGCGCAGATAATCGCCATAGGAAAATCCGCCCGGCACGCCCACGATGTCCACGCCTTCGGGCAGGACTGTGTCCTTGTGCCAGACCATGCTGACCTTTGCGCCTGCCGCCTCGAAGGCGACGGCCAGATCGCGATCGCAATTGGAGCCGGGAAAGACCAGAACCGCTGCATGCATGGAAAGATCTCCTTATCCGGTCAGTTCGATCTGGTAGCTTTCGATCACGGTGTTGGCGAGGAGCTTTTCGCACATCTCCCGCACTGCCTCTTCCGACGTACCCTCTGCCAGATCGAGGTCGATGACCTTGCCCTGGCGCACGCCCTCGACCCCGTCAAATCCCATGGCCCCCAGCGCGTGGCGGACCGCCTCGCCCTGCGGGTCCAGCACTCCGGCCTTTAACATCACATGAACGCGCGCTTTCATCATCGTCTCCCCGACCGGCCTTGATGCGGTCCTGTCTTCTTCTCGATCCAAATACGGAAAATCCCGTGCTCTCCCGTGCTTGGATCAGTTGATCAATGTGGGCTTGGTCATCATCGTGGCCCCTTTGGGCATCACCCCAAGCCGCCTTGCCACCTCTGTATAGGCATCCGTGAGGCTGCCCAGATCGCGGCGAAACACATCCTTGTCGAGCTTCTGGCCCGTTTCGATATCCCACAGCCGACAACTGTCGGGGCTGATCTCGTCGGCCACGACAAGACGCTGGAAATCGCCGTCGTAAACCCGCCCGATCTCAATCTTGAAGTCGACCAGCCGGATGCCGACGCCGAACATCACGCCCGACAGGAAATCGTTCACCCTCAGCGCAAGGCTCAGGATATCGTCCATATCCTGCTGGCTGGCCCAGCCGAATGCCGCGATATGCTCTTCGGTGACCAGCGGATCGCCCAGCCCGTCATCCTTATAGCAATACTCGATGATCGGGCGGGGCAATTGTGTCCCCTCCTCGATGCCCAACCGTTTCGACATCGTTCCCGCCGCATAGTTGCGCACGATCACTTCCAGCGGAATGATCTCGCAGGACCGGACCAATTGTTCGCGCATGTTCAGGCGGCGCAGAAAATGGGTGGGCACGCCGACATTGTTCAGGCCCGTCATGAAGAATTCGGACAGACGGTTGTTCAGAACGCCCTTGCCTTCGATGACGTCTTTCTTTTCGGCGTTAAAGGCTGTGGCGTCGTCCTTGAAATACTGAACGATGGTGCCGGGTTCCGGCCCTTCGTAAAGGATCTTAGCCTTGCCTTCATAGATTTTCTTGCGCCGCGCCATCAGGTGCCTTTCGGGATCAGGAAGCGAAAAGCCGCCTCTGCCATGGCCGCCCTCTTAGTGCAAGCACCGCGCTGCCGCAAGCACGCGGCTTTCTCTTGAAGGGGCGACCATTGCAGGACATATCTTTGTTGTACCAATTCGCCAATGGAAGAGGCCGATGACCACATTCGATGACCGCGAAAACGCCTTCGAGGCCAAATTCGCCCATGACGCTGACATGCAATTCAAAGCCGAGGCCCGGCGCAACAAACTTCTGGGCCTCTGGGCCGCGGAATTGCTTGGAAAGTCCGGGGATGAAGCTGCCGAATATGCCCGCGAGGTCGTGAAATCCGATTTTGAGGAAGCCGGCGATGAGGATGTCTATCGCAAGGTCTCGGGCGATCTCGATCACCGGGCGGACGAGGCGACGATCCGCGCGAAAATGGTCGAACTCATGGCCGAGGCAAAGGCCCAGATCATGAGTGAAGTCAGCTGACATCGTCCGGATTTTAAGGGAGATGTAAGAGCTCGCCGCTAGCGTGCCGGAACTTCGTGAAAGGACCGGCATGCTTCTAAAAACCGCCCCGCGTCTATCGCAGCGACACCGCCTGTTGGCGGCCTTGCGTCATGGCATCCCCCTGTCGCTGGCCGCGCTTTGCCTTTGGGTGGTGACCCAGCGCCTCCAACACATCGACACGGACATTCTGCGCGCGGGTTTACAGGACATCTCGCCGACAAGATGGGTCCTGGCGGCCCCGCTCAGCGCTGTCAGTTTTTGGGCGCTTGGCCGTTATGATGCCGTGGCGCACCGGCACCTGGGCACGCCTGTGCCGGCGGGTGCGGCCCGCCCCTCCGGCATTGTTGCCATCGCGCTCTCTCAAAGCTTGGGCTTCGGGCTGCTCACCGGCGCGTTCGCCCGGTGGCGCATGCTGCCGGGGCTGTCCCTGAGAGCCGCATTTGCAGTCACCGCCTTTGTCGCCGTCAGCTTCCTTCTTGCCTGGGCACTTGTCACCGCAACGGTGATTGGGATCACGACCTTGCAGCTTGGCTGGCTCGCATGCCTTGCCATCGCAACCTTCTTCGGCGCTTGCGTGACAATATTTTTTCACCCACGACTTCAGGTCTTTGGACGATGCATCCGTCTGCCGACCCTGCCCGCCCTCTCGGCCATCTTGCTTTGGACGGCGGTCGACACTCTGGCAGCGGCCGGGGCCTTTTTCCTGTTAATGCCCGGCCTTCCCATCGGGGAGTTTTCGGCCGTTCTTCGCGCTTATCTTATGGCCCTTGGCGCCTCGCTTCTATCTGGCGCGCCAGGCGGCGTAGGCCCGTTTGAGCTTAGTCTTCTGACCGCATTGCCCCAAATCGACGAGACCAGCCTGATGTGCAGCATTCTTGGTTTTCGGTTGATTTATTATGCCCTGCCTGCGGCGTTTGCAGGCCTCGCCCTCTTGCGCCCGCTTCGGTTCGCGCCGCGCCGGCATCTGCCCACCAGCCATCCCGGTTTGCGCAAACGAGCCCCGCGCGCCGAGGTGGGGGTGATCCTGCAGACATCGGGCCGCATCCTCTCCTATGACGAGGGCGCGGCAGCGGTCTTGAAGACACCTCAGACAGAAACCCTCCTGAGCGACCCGGTCATCGGACAAACGCGGGCCGCGCTGATGCCCCTTCAAGCGGCCGCTCGGGCACGCAACGCGGTTGCCGCACTTTACAAATGCAGCGCACATCACGCGGTGGAGGCCCGCGATGCCGGATGGTCCGTGATACACATCTCTGATGAGGGGATCCTTTACCCCGCCCGTTTCGATGAAACCGGCCCGGAATGCCGACAATTGCGCCGTAAGCTCCGCCAGGCCGCCCGCGCGGGCATTCGGTGTAGCGAAGCGCCAGATCCCAAACCCTGGCGCGCGATGTCTGAGGTCGATCAGGCCTGGCTGATGGCGCGAGGGCCGGCGCTTGGGACCACAATGGGCCGCTTCGATGCCGCCTATCTATCGGCTCAACGGGTCTTTCTGGCTTGGCATGAAAACAATCTGGTGGCCTTTGCAAGCTTTCATCAAAGCGATGGCGAATGGTGCCTCGACCTGATGCGGGCCAGTCCCCAAACGCCCGAGGGGACCATGCATGCGCTGATCCGGGCGGCCATTTCGGTCGCAAAAGAAGAGAACGTCCCGCGTCTGTCACTCGCATCCGTCACAACGCCCCGCATCGGAAAGCTGCCTCTTTGCGCCTGGCTCGGCTTGCGACAGTCACCGGGCTTGCGCCGGTTCAAGCAATCCTTCGCCCCGTCTTGGCGCCCGCTCTATCTGGCGGCGCCGAACCTTGCCGCCCTGCTGCTTGCCGCTGCCGATCTGGCACGAATGGTGCATCGACCCACGTCAAGCATGGCCCGGCCTTTTACGGGTATTCATAATGAAGATGAGTTTTATGAATTTGCGTCAACTCACCCCCCATGACAGAGCATGCGAGCATATCCAATCCTGCCTGCGCCGCGAAGGAGATCCGTTTTGACCGACGCGTTGTCAAAAATGCTCGACCGTTCCGATGTGATCCTCGCCGATGGCGCAACCGGCACCAACCTCTTCAACATGGGGTTGATGTCCGGGGATGCGCCCGAGCTTTGGAATGTGGACGAGCCCGCGAAGATCAAGGCGCTCTATCGCGGTGCAGTCGATGCGGGGAGCGATCTTTTCCTGACCAACAGCTTTGGGGGCAACGCCTCCAGGCTGAAACTGCACAACGCCGAGAAACGCGCGCATGAATTGTCCCGCGTGGCGGCAGAGATCGGTCGAGACGTCGCAGATGCTCAGCAGCGCCCGATTATCGTGGCAGGCTCCGTCGGCCCAACCGGTGAGATCATGGAGCCGGTCGGAACGCTCAGCCACGCGTTGGCGGTTGAGATGTTTCACGAGACAGCAGACGGCCTGAAAGAAGGCGGCGCCGACGTTCTGTGGCTTGAAACCATCAGCGCGCCCGAGGAATACCGCGCCGCCGCCGAAGCCTTCGCGCTTGCCGATATGCCCTGGGTCGGCACGATGAGTTTCGATACGGCGGGCCGCACCATGATGGGCGTCACCTCGTCTGATCTTGCACAGCTTGTACAGGACCTGCCCAACACGCCGCTGGCCTTTGGCGCAAATTGCGGCACAGGCGCGTCCGATCTGTTGCGCACCGTCCAGGGCTTTGCAGCCCAAGGCCCCGACAGGCCCATCGTGGCAAAGGGCAATGCGGGCATTCCGAAATACGTGGACGGACATATTCACTATGACGGCACACCGGAATTGATGGCCGAATATGCGGTCATGGCCCGGGACAGCGGCGCGAAAATCATCGGCGGATGCTGTGGCACGATGCCCGACCATCTGCGACACATGCGCGAGGCTCTGGACACCAGACCGCGTAGTGATCGCCCCTCTCTGGAAAAGATCGCGGAGGCTCTGGGACCGTTCAGCTCCGCCACCGATGGCACCGGCGAAAGCGCTGCCCCCGAACGCCGGACCCGCCGCAGACGCCGCGCCTAGAACAGCGACAATTGATCGCCCGCGCGGGGCGGCACGGCGAAAAGGTCACAGCGTAAATCCGGCAAAGGCCGATCCAGACCATAGCGCTTTATCGCTGCCTTGACACGTTGCCCGATCATCCCGGCATAAACGCCCTCTCCCCGCATTCTGTGTCCCCAGCGCGGATCATAGTCGCGTCCGCCATGCATCTCCCTCACACGGGCCATCACCCGTGCGGCGCGGTCCGGTACATGCTCGGCCAGCCAATCCTGGAAAAGCGGTGATACCTCCCTTGGAAGGCGCAGGAGGGACCAGTTGGCCGCGTCTGCCCCCGCCTCTTGACCAGCCTGAAGCAACGCCTCCACCTCGTGATCCGTCAACGCCGGAATGATCGGAGAGACGAAGATCCGGACCGGGATCCCGGCATCCGCCAGACGCCGAATTGTGGCGAGACGCCGGCCCGGCGCGGCCACGCGCGGCTCCAGCCGCCGCGACAGGTCGGCGTCGAGCGTTGTGACACTGATGCCGACACGCACAAGCCCCTGCCCGGCCATCTTCGCCAGAATATCGATGTCCCGCTCGATCAATGTGCCCTTGGTCACGATCATCAGCGGATGCTTATAGGCCTCCAGAACACCAAGGCACGCGCGCATGATCCCGTAATCCTTTTCAATCGGCTGATAGGGATCCGTATTCGTTCCGATCGCCAGCGGCGCCACCTTGTAGCGCGGGCGCGCCAGCTCGACCGCCAAAAGATCCGCCGCGTTCGGGCGCGCCACGAGCCGCGTTTCGAAATCAAGCCCTGGCGAAAGCCCCAGATAAGCGTGGCTTGGGCGCGCAAAACAATAGATGCAACCATGCTCGCACCCCCGATAAGGATTGACCGATCGATCAAAGCTAAGGTCTGGCGAGGTGTTTCGCGTAATGATGCTGCGCGCCGTTTCTGCGCTGACTTCGGTGCGCAAAAGCGGCAATTCCTCCTCTCTGTCCCACCCGTCATCGACCGCAATACGCGACAGGTCGAACCGGCTGGCCGCGTTGGTGGCAGCGCCCCGCGCCCGGCGCCGGTTGGAGGAGAGAGGAATCTGTTCATCCATAGCCCCCAGACTGGAACAAAACACGAACACATGCAATCCGCTCAGCATGCATATGGGGAAATCTCATTATCTTTTTGCTCTAAACCGCCTTACAACGTCGGTTGCAGAAGCGACGATGTCGCAATCAATGCAGTCATTTACACCGGATTTGGCATTCTTTGGCATACAGAGGCTTGCCAAGGCATGGCACCATTGGCTCAACAAGGAATGCGCGCATGTCTGACGAAGACGACATCATTCTCTCCGAACTGGACGATGACGAACTTGTCCAGCAGATGTTCGACGACCTTTACGACGGTCTCAAGGAAGAGATCGAGGAAGGGGTCAACATCCTGCTTGAACGCGGTTGGGCACCCTATGACATTCTGACCAAGGCGCTTGTGGGCGGCATGACCATCGTGGGCCACGACTTCCGCGATGGCATCCTCTTCGTGCCCGAGGTGCTGCTGGCCGCCAACGCGATGAAAGGCGGCATGTCGATCCTCAAGCCGCTTCTGGCCGAAACCGGCGCGCCGCGTGTGGGCAAGATGGTGATCGGCACGGTCAAGGGCGATATCCACGACATCGGCAAGAACCTCGTCTCCATGATGATGGAAGGCGCAGGGTTCGAAGTGGTGGATCTGGGCATCAACAATCCGGTTGAAAACTACCTTGAGGCTCTGGAAACCGAAAAGCCGGACATCCTTGGCATGTCGGCCCTGCTCACCACAACCATGCCTTACATGAAGGTCGTGATCGACACGCTGGTCGAACAGGGCGTGCGCGATGATTATATCGTCCTTGTCGGTGGCGCGCCGCTGAATGAAGAGTTCGGCAAAGCCATCGGCGCGGATGCCTATTGCCGCGATGCCGCCGTCGCGGTTGAGACCGCCAAGGAATTCGTAGGTCGCAAACACAATCAGATGACGGCCTGACGCCGCCCTCGGCATTATATCGGCGGCCTGCTTCGACCTGGGGCGGGCCGTTTTTGTCGGGAACACCCTCATGCTGAACGATGACAGCCTGACCGAGACCGGATTGCCGCTCGACCCGTCCAACGGTCGGGTGCTTATTGTGGCGTGCGGCGCACTCGCCCGCGAAATCTTGGCCTTGATCGACCGGAATGGCTGGTCCCATCTCGACCTGACCTGCCTGCCCGCCATCTACCACAACCATCCCGAAAAGATCACGGGCGCCGTTCGCGAGGCCGTGGCGCAGCATCGCAACCGCTATTCCGACATCTTCGTGGCCTATGCCGATTGCGGCACCGGCGGACAGCTTCAGGCCGCCTGCGCCGACATGGGCGTGGAAATGATCGAAGGGCCGCATTGCTACGCCTTCTTCGAAGGAAACCAGACTTTTGCCGAACGGGGCGAAACCGAGATTACCGCCTTCTATCTCACCGATTTCCTCGTCCGCCAATTCGATGCGTTCGTGTGGCGCCCCCTCGGTCTCGACCGGCATCCCGAATTGCGCGACATGTACTTTGCTCATTACGAGAAACTGGTCTACCAGTCGCAAACCGATGATCCCGCCCTGACGGAAAAAGCCCGTGATGCCGCCGATCGCCTTGGCCTCGCTTTTGAGCGGCGCAGCACCGGATACGGGGATCTCGCCACCCATCTCGCGCGGCTCTGACCTTCGCTTTCCCAGGTAAATCCCGCAATGCACGAACGCTACGGGGTGTCTCCGCTCACGCCATCTGTGACGCGGTCTGTCGGATGCGCTCGATCATCGCCCTCAGCCCGTTCGACCGCTGCGCCGAGAGATGATCGTTCAGGCCCAGCCGCGCCATTTCTGCCCGGGCATCAACCTTGGACACATCCGCCACCGGCAGATCGTTGTAAAGCGCTCTCAGAACCGCGATGAGCCCCCGCACGATCATCGCGTCGCTCTCTCCGTCAAAGCGAAAAGTCCCGTTTTCGATGACCGGATGCAGCCAGACCTGGCTTGCGCAGCCATCGACCTTTGTCGCCGGGACTTTCAGGGCATCCTCAAGCGGATCCATCGCCTTGCCCTTCTCGATGACATAGCGATAGCGGTCTTCCCAATCGTCCAAAAATTCAAAATCCTCAACGATCTCTTCAAAGGCAGGACTGGCCATGACGCGATCCTCTTCTGCTCTTTCTTGACCTATGGCGCGCGCATTCCGCTGTCCAGTCCTGATCCGGCTTTTCAACGGCGCGGGGATGCGGTAACTCATGGCGCAAAGAAGATCATCGGTGGGTCCGAAATGACGAAACCTCTGCTGGCACTCCTTCTGGCCAGTTTCGTATTGAGCAGTTGCGGAACGCGCCTCAATCCCCTGAACTGGTTCGGCAACAGCCGCGAGGTGCGCACGAGTGCTCCGCAGCAGGAGGTTAATCCGCTGCTGCCGCAGGAAACCGGCAGCGGCATGTTCGACCGGCCCGACGATGTCTATCCCGGGATCCCGATCGACCGGATAACAGAGCTGACGGTCGAACCGGTGCCAAGTGGGGCAATCGTCCGGGCGACCGGCATTGCAGCGCGGCAAGGCGCCTACCTCGTGCAACTGACCCCCCAGACCGAGGATGGGCCCGACGAAAACGGCGTGATGAGCTATACCTTCGATGTGGTCTATCCCGTCGCCGGAACCCCGGTGGGGACGGAGTTTTCCCGGCGCGTCAGCGTGGCGCAGAGCCTCTCCAACGAAGATCTTTCGCGCATCAGCGTGATCCGGGTCGTGGCACGCGACAACGCCCGCGAAACCCGCCGTCGCTAGATCTCGACAATGGCCACGGCCTGGCCCGTGGCCGCAAGAGCGATGCGCCCTTCGCAAAGCCGCAGCGCATCGGCCCCGAAAACCTCGCGCCGCCAGCCCGACAGAGCGGGCACGTCGCGCAGGCCCGCAGCGATGGCGTCCAGATCCGCGCTTGGCGCGATCAGCTTCGCGGCCACGCCCGATGCCTCCGTTTTGGCTTTCAAAAGAACACGCAGCAGATCGGCCAAAGCCGGATTGACCTGCATCTTGTCCCGGCTGCGATCCAGCGCCGGAAGGTTTTCCGGCGCGCAGGACACTCCGCGCGCAACGGCCTCCAGGATCCCTTCGGCGATCTCTCCCTTCCGGGCTTCGCGCAGCAGCAGACGGGACTGGCCAAGATCGGCGTGATTTTTGGGTTTGGTCGAGGCAAGCTCAACCAGCGCATCATCCTTGAAAACCCGGTTGCGGGGCACGTCGTTCTTCTGGGCGTAAGCCTCCCGAAACGCTGCCAACTCGCGCACCACGGCCAGAAAGCGGGGGGAATTGCTGCGGGTCTTGATCCGGCGCCAGGCGTCCTGCGGTTTGATATCATAGGTCGCCGGCGTCAGGAGGATCTCCAGCTCTTCGGCAACCCATCGCGCACGCCCGCTCTTTTGCAGCTCTGCCGCCAGATATTCGTAGATCTTGCGCAGATGCGTCACATCGGCCAGGGCATATGTCTTCTGCGCCTCTGTCAGGGGCCGCCGGGACCAGTCCGTAAAGCGTGAGGTCTTGTCCAAGGGCTGGCGCACGATCTTGCGCACCAGCGTTTCATAGCCCACCTGCTCGCCAAAGCCGCAGACCATCGCGGCGACTTGCGTGTCGAAAAGGGGGCGCGGAAAGACACCGGCGTCGATATAGAAAATCTCAAGATCCTGTCGCGCGGCGTGAAAGACCTTCACCACGTCTTCGTTGCGAAAGAGATCATAGAGCGGATCAAGCGCCATCCCGTCCATCAACGGATCCACCAGAACGGCGCTGTCTTCGCCGTCACCGGGCACAGCCAATTGGATCAGGCAGAGCTTTGAGAAATAGGTTCGCTCACGCAGGAACTCTGTATCGACGGTGACATAGGGGTGAGCAGCCGCTGTTTTGCAAAAGGCCGCTAATTCTTGCGTCGTTGTGAGCGTTTTCATCCGCTTTTTCTTCTCGGGCTTGGTTATTATTCTTGTCGGTCTTGGCAGAACCCTCGCCCAAGTCTTACGAAAAATATGAGCATTTGCAAAGCGCGATGCAGGGTCAAGCGGCATCCGACGTTAGGAAAAGCGGTGTCCGGTCGCCTTGGGCGTATCGGCGCAAGACCGCGGGGTAAAGCCGATGCTCAAGATCAAGCACCCGCGCCGCGAGTGTGGCGGGGGTATCGCCTGGCCGGATTTCAAGATCCGCCTGCCCCAAAAGGGGTCCGTCATCAAGCGCGGGCGTGACCTCATGCACCGTGCAGCCATGGCGCGCATCCCCGGCATCCAGAGCACGCGCATGCGTGTCGAGCCCCTTGTATCTGGGCAAAAGCGAGGGATGAATATTCAGCATACGCCCCTGCCAATGCGAGACGAAGCCGGCGGTGAGAATGCGCATGAAGCCAGCCAGACAGACAATGTCCGGGCCGGCCGCCAGAAGCGGCTTCATCAACTCAGCCTCGAACGCGCTCCGGTCGCGCCCAAAGACACGGTGATCAACCGATGCAACGTCGATGCCACGTGCGGCCGCCTTGGCCAGACCGGGTGCGGCAGGATCATTGGACAGAACCAGGCAGGGCTCTGCCGGGTGATCGGCCTGCATGTCGTCGAGAAGGGCCAGCATGTTCGACCCGCTGCCCGAAATCAGAATCGCGACTTTCTTACGGCTCACACCAGCGCCCCGGAATAGGTCACGCCGTCGCCGGATCGCACCTGGCCGATCTCGAACACCGTCTCTCCCTGCGCCGCCAGGACCTCGGCAATCGCGCCCGCCGCCTGCGGATCGCAGACCAGAACCATGCCGACCCCGCAATTGAAGGTCTTGAGCATTTCACTTGGCTCCATCCCTCCGGTTTCGGCCATCCAGGCAAAGACGGGGGGCATATTCCAGGACGACAGATCGACCTCGGCGCCCAGTCCCTGCGGCAGAACGCGTGGCAGGTTCTCGGTCAGCCCCCCGCCGGTGATGTGGGCCAGCCCATGCACGCCGCCCTTCCCGATCGCGGCCAGTGCGGAGCGCACATAAAGTCGCGTGGGCGCCAGCAACGCCTCTCCCAACGTGCCATCGCCGAAGGGCGAAGGCGCGGTCCAGGAGAGCCCCGACAGATCGACGAGTTTGCGCACCAGTGAATAGCCGTTCGAATGCACACCATCGCTGGCCAGTCCCAGCAGCACATCGCCTTCGGTGACGTGAGCGGGCAAGGCCCTGCCCCGTTCCATCGCGCCCACCGCGAAACCGGCCAAATCGAAATCACCGTCGGGATACATGCCCGGCATCTCGGCCGTCTCTCCCCCGATCAGGGCACATCCCGCGCGCACGCAGCCTTCGGCAATGCCCTCGACCACGCGGGCCGCACTGTCGGTGTCCAGCTTTCCGGTGGCGAAATAGTCTAGAAAAAAGAGCGGTTCCGCCCCCTGACAGACCAGATCGTTCACACACATCGCGACAAGGTCGATCCCCACCTGATCGACCAGGCCCGTATCAATCGCAATCCGCAGCTTGGTGCCGACGCCATCGGTGGCCGCCACCAGCACCGGATCGGTGAAGCCCGCCGCCTTGAGATCGAAGAGTGCGCCAAAACCGCCCAGCCCCGACATCACCCCGCTGCGCGCGGTCCGCGCCGCCGCCGGCTTGATCCGGTCGACAAGCGCATTTCCCGCGTCGATATCCACGCCCGCATCCGCGTAAGTGATGCCGTTCTTGCCTGTGCCCATGCGCTATCTCCAATCCATTGCCGCGCGGGTTAGAACATTGCGCGCGGGCACGCAACGCCACTCTTGACGCGACCGGAGAGGATGATAGGCCTGCGATATGGCGGGCCTGTAGCTCAATTGGTTAGAGCAGAGCGCTCATAACGCTTTGGTTGCGGGTTCAAGTCCTGCCGGGCCTACCATTCCGTTCCGCCCTACTCGGTCATCAGGATCAGGCGTTTCAGGTCGGTTTCGCTCATATCCGGGCCTTGGCCTGTCTTCGCCGCACTGTCGAACCACATCTTGTTAAGCTGGCGGGCGGCGCGGACCTTGTTGGCGTACCAGCTTTGCCTGGCTCTCAGATGGCCCAGAATGGCGAGCAACTGCTCCAACTGAATGATGATCTTTCCAAGCTGCACCTTGTTCGACAGGGCCAGCGGCTTGAACCCATAGGCGTCCGGCAGCATCATCGTGATGATCCCGTCCATTGCTTTCTCAAGAATTTCGCATCGGGCGAGATGATAGCGCGTGTCGGCAATGCGGTCGTGGATGTCACGCTCCGACGTCCTGATCTTGTCCAGCAATCGTTCCAGCGCGTGATCGTGACGATAGAGCGATATCAGGAATTCCCGATATTCGGGCTGCTGATCCGCAGGCAGGGTCGCCGTCGCCCCTCCTGTCGCGACACTTGAAGTTTCAGCTTTAGCCCCTTGAAGAAAAGCAATAAATTTCTCTCCGGACGGATTTTCGGGCACTTGCATCGGCTCTCGGGACATGGCTTGGCCCTTCCGTGCGAGGCCTTCAAGACGCCGGGCCATATCCCTCAGCGCGTCATTGCGGAAAAGCACCATGTCCTGGATGCCCAAGTTCTCGCCTTCGCGCTCGATACTTTTTCGATGCAGATGCTCCAGCGTCTGATCAACGCCATCTATGGTTTTCAGATCTTGATAATGGTCAAAGATATCCAAAAGAAATTCGGGGACTTGCACGACCCAAGACATCGCGGACCTCCGCTTGCTCTGTTTAAATGGTGTATTTGACTTAAATCTAAAACATCGTTCCCCATCGCTTCGGACATGGCAACCGCAGGCCAGAGCGGACCGGCGCAATCCCGCCAGACCTTCCGTCAGCTTTGCGAAACCGCGCGTATCAGTGGCGGCACCCCCGTAGATGCGGGATTATCGGGCGAGGATCAGGTCAACACGCAAACCGCCCAGCCCTTCGGCTTCGGCCAGTCGCAAACTGCCGCCATGGCTTCGAGCAATGTCATGGGCAATAGCAAGGCCCAAACCCACGCCACTGCCCTTGTCCTGATTGCGCGCGGGATCAAGACGCATGAAAGGTTTCAAGGCATCGGACCGCAGCTCGGGCGCGATCCCCGGACCGTCGTCATCGATCCGGAAGCGGACGGCCTTGTCGGTGACCGCCACCGACATCTCGGCCTTTGTTCCGTATCGCACCGCGTTGTTCACAAGGTTTTCCAGCGCCCGGCGGATGGCCAGGGGACGCAACGCCACGCGCCCCTCGCCATTGATCTCCGTCACATCCACGGCCTTTCCGCTGCGCCTGGCGTCCTCGGCGATCTGCCGGACGAGCGAGGCGGGGTCTGTCTCCTCTGCCTCGCCCTCCGACGCGCCCTTGGCAAAGCTCAGGAACTCGTCGACCAGACGCTGCATGTCATCCACATCGCGCAGCAGCGGCGCGGCCTCGTCCTCGTCAATCAGCGACAGACCCAGTTTCAGCCGGGTAAGCGGCGTGCGCAAATCGTGGCTGACCCCGGACAGCATGAGCGTGCGCTGTTCGATCTGCCGTTCGATCCGGTTGCGCATGTCAAGAAAGGCATTTCCGGCCGCCCGAACCTCCAATGCCCCCCGCGGCGCGTAAGGGACATGCCGCCCCCTGCCGAAAGCCTCTGCCGCGCTTGCAAGCCGTGTGATCGGCCGCAACTGATTTCGCAGATACAGATAGGCGATGATCGTCATCAATCCGCCGAAAAACACCATGTTGACCAGCAATTGATGCGGGTTTGACGCCGACACGCGCCTGCGATCAAAGGTAATTTCCAACGGGCCCTGCGGTGTGATGACGAACAGCGTGACATCATCGTTGTCGGGCAGCAGGGCCGTTTCGACCTGGGGCAAGGCGCCGCGCAGCTTGTTCAACATGACCCGACCCGAAAAGTCGTACCAGCGGATGGTGTCGGCCTGCGGCACCGCATCAGGGCGCACAAACGAAAGCCGCAACTGCAGCGTGCGTGTGATCTCTTCCAGCGACATCAACGCAGTGACACCGTCATCCGCGACATCGACGCCATCGAGAACCAACCGCAACTCACGGATGACCGTCTGGGTCATCTGGGTGGTGACGTCCTCGAAATGCCGTTGAATGAAGACGATAGAGACGACAAGCTGCAAGACCACGACCGGGAAGATCAGGATCAGCGCGGCGCGTCCGTAAAGCCCGCGGGGCAGATAGGATTTGAGCCAGCGAAACGACATGTCATAAACCTATCGGGCGCGAAGAAGCAGAGGAAGTGTCATGACAGCCGCACCGGACGACTTTAACCCTCCCCCCGGTCAGGCAGAGACGCTGGAGCCCGGTCTGCGACGCCTCGTTGCGCCAAACCCGTCTCCGATGACCTATCGCGGCACCAATACCTATCTCCTGGGCACCAAGGGGCTTGCCGTCATTGATCCGGGTCCGCTGGACGACCGTCATCTCGCCGCGATTGGGGCCGCTTTGGAGCCGGGCCAGTCCATCACTCATATCGTCGTCACGCACAGCCATCTCGACCATTCTCCGCTCGCCCGGCCCCTGGCGCGCAAGACAGGGGCCCCGGTGCTGGCCTTTGGCACGGCCCGCGCGGGGCGCAGCGCGGTCATGGACAGACTTGCCCTCAGCGGGCTCGGCGGTGGAGGCGAAGGGATCGACGCCGACTTTCGCCCTGACGTGCACCTCCCCGACGGGGAACGGATCACCGGCGATGACTGGTCGCTTGAGGTGCTCCACACGCCCGGACATCTGGGCAACCATATCTCGCTTGGCTGGAACGAGGCCTGTTTCACCGGAGATCACGTGATGGGCTGGGCCAGCTCGCTCGTGTCGCCCCCCGATGGGGATCTGACCGATTTCATGGCGTCCTGCCGCAAATTGCGCGCCCGCGACTGGCGCCGCTTCTATCCCGGCCACGGCGCGCCGATAGACGACCCGTCCGAAAGGCTCGATTGGCTGATCGACCACCGGCTGACCCGCGAGGCCGCGATTCTCGATCAGCTGGCACAAGCGCCGGCCACGGCTGAGGTTCTGGCCCACCGCATCTACACCGAAACGCCACCTGCCCTTCTGCCGGCCGCCACGCGCAATGTCTTTGCTCATCTTGTTGATCTTGCCCAACAAAACCGCGCCCATCCGATCGGCCCCCTGGCCGCCGATGCACGCTTTGCGCTGGGGCCTCCACCATGATTAAAAAATTCCGATTTTCTGGCACGTAGGCTCTGGACGCTTCAAAATCCACTTGCTATATGCGCCAGACCGTTCCGGCGTAGCTCAGCGGTAGAGCAGTTGACTGTTAATCAATTGGTCGTAGGTTCGATCCCTACCGCCGGAGCCAATCCCCTCAGATTTCTTGCATCCGTGCCAGGCTTCACTGTTATTGGCTCATCATGACTGATCCAGTCTTCAAATCCATCAAAGCCATCGACTACACCGTCATCCTCGTGCGTGACATGGACGCGATGCGGCGTTTTTATGAGGATGTCCTGGGCTTTGAGCTGACCCGCACTCTTTCGGAAAACTGGCTGGAATATCGTGTCGGGCCGAACACGCTCGCCCTCTCCTGGCCGGGCCTCATGCGGGCGGATGCGCCGGTGCCGGAGGGGAGCGCCGCGCTGCAATTGGCCTTCCGGGTCGAGCGGGAGGCGGTGGATGTCTGCGCCCGCGCGCTTGAGGCCCGTGACGTCCCCATCCTGTCGCCCCCGACCGACCGGGATTTCGGCCATCGCACACTGTTTTTTCGGGATCCGGACGGCAACCTCCTCGAGATCTACGCGGAGATCTGACAAAAAAACGGGGAGCATAAGCCCCCCGTTTGAGTTTCGCCGCTCAGGCTCAATAGTTTACCGCCCGGTGTTTATTGCCTGCGGCCTGAGCGTCGTCAGGAGCGAGCGCACCCGCTCCAGGTGAAGGTGGGCAAGGACTGCTAGTCCGCCCCCACCCTATCTCGTCGGGGTCCGGCCCTCTGGGGAAAGCCATGACCCCTACGCATCCCCTGGGATGCGATCCCTTAGCTACATCCGCTGGTCGCCCCGCAGGTGTTGCACTTCATGCAGGTGCCGTTGCGCACCAGCGTGTAGTTTCCGCATTCGCCGCAGGCCTCGCCTTCGTAGCCCTGCATCTTGGCCTTGGTGCGGGCGTCCATTTCGACGTTGCCCGTGGCCATTGCGGTTGTCGTCGTGCTTGTGACCGCCACCGTTTCAGGCACCAGTGTCTGCAGCGCGCCCACCGGGTCGACCGCGCCGTTCAGCGCCGTGGCCCCGATGGATTGCCCGCCATTCAGCACCACCAGCTCTTGCGGCAACCGCTTGCGGAGATACCCGGTCGAGCTGATTTGTTTCAGTACTTCCAAGGACTTGGTGGCCGCCGTCTCGCTCAGCTCGGAGACGTTGGAGACGCCTTCCTCTTCCCCACGACCCAGATCGTCGAAGGTCGCCCCTTGCGGTTTGACATGCGCCAGATCGGTGCGGTCGAGGTAGGAGACAGCCAGTTCCCGGAACACGTAGTCAAGGATCGAGGTTGCGTTCTTGATGCTGTCATTGCCCTGCACCATGCCCGCCGGTTCGAACTTGGTGAAGGTGAACGCATCCACGAACTCCTCCAGCGGCACGCCGTATTGCAGGCCCACGGACACCGCGATGGCGAAATTGTTCATCATCGCCCGGAAGCCAGCGCCTTCCTTGTGCATGTCGATGAAAATCTCGCCGAGGTTGCCGTCCTCGTATTCGCCTGTCCGCAGATAGACCTTGTGGCCCCCGACAATGGCTTTCTGAGTGTAGCCCTTGCGTCGTTGCGGCATCTTCTCGCGGTGGCTGCGGACGATCTCTTTCACCACAACCTTTTCGACAATCTTTTCAGCCAGAACGGCGGCCTTTTCGGTGACCGACCCGCTTTCCAGTACCTCTGCTGCCTCCTCGTCATCCTCGACCAACGCGGCGGCCAAAGGCTGGCTCAGCTTGGAGCCATCGCGGTAGAGCGCGTTTGCCTTCACACCTAGCGACCAGCTCAGCTCATAGGCTTTCTGACAATCCTCGATGGTCGCATCATTGGGCATGTTGATCGTCTTGGAGATCGCGCCCGAGATGAAGCTTTGCGCCGCGGCCATCATGGTGATGTGACTGTCGACCGACAGGAAGCGCTTGCCCTTCTTGCCGCAGGGATTGGCGCAATCGAAGATCGCGTAATGCTCCTCCTTCAGATGCGGCGCACCTTCCAGCGTCATCGTCCCGCAGACATGGTCGTTCGCGGCATCGATGTCGGCCTTGGCAAAGCCCAGATGACGCAGCAGGTCAAAGGTCGGATCGTTCAGCTTTTCGGTAGGGATACCAAGGACTTGAGTACAGAATTCCTCGCCCAGCGTCCACTGGTTGAACACGAACCGGATGTCGAAGGCGCTTTCCAGCGCCGCATCCACCTTGGCCAGCTCATTCGGGCCAAAGCCGTGCCCGGCCAGCGACGTGTGATTGATCCCCGGCGCGTTGCCGATTGTACCGTGACCCACCGCGTAGCTGACGATCTCCTCGATCTGAGCGGAGCCATAGCCCAGCTTTTCCAACGCGGACGGAACCGAGCGGTTGATGATCTTGAAGTAGCCCCCACCGGCCAGCTTCTTGAACTTCACCAGCGCGAAATCAGGCTCGATCCCGGTTGTGTCGCAATCCATGACCAGCCCGATCGTGCCCGTAGGTGCGATCACCGTGGCCTGCGCATTGCGATAGCCGTGCTGCTCACCCAGCTTCAGCGCCTCGTCCCAGGCAGATTGGGCCAGATCGACCAGCCGCGCATCGGGGCAATTGCCGTGATCCAGCGGCACCGGCTTGACGTTCACCGCCTCATAGCCTTCGGTCGCCCCATAGGCGGCGTTACGGTGGTTACGCATGACGCGCAGCATGTGATCGGCGTTGCGCTCATAGCCCGCAAAGGCGCCCAGCTCTCCGGCCACTTCTGCCGAGGTCGCATAGGACACGCCCGTCATGATCGCCGTCAACGCCCCGCAAAGCGCGCGGCCCTCGTCGCTGTCATAGGAATATCCCATGTTCATCAGCAATCCGCCGATATTGGCATAGCCAAGGCCCAGCGTCCGGAAATCATAGCTGAGCTGCGCGATCTCCTTCGACGGGAACTGCGCCATGGTCACGCTGATTTCCAGCGTCAGCGTCCAGAGGCGTGTGACATGGATATAGTCTTCGGCCTGAAACTCACCGTCCTTGAGGAAGGTCAGCAGGTTCATCGAGGCAAGGTTGCACGCCGTGTCATCAAGGAACATGTATTCCGAGCACGGGTTGGATCCGCGGATCGGACCGTCTTCCGGGCAAGTGTGCCAGGCATTGACCGTGTCGTGATACTGGATGCCCGGATCGGCGCAGGCCCAGGCCGCATGACCGACCTGCTCCCAAAGATCCCGTGCCTTTACCGTTTTGGCGACGGATCCGTCGGTGCGGTTGATCAGCTCCCACTCCGCATCCTTCTCGACCGCATAAAGGAACGCATCGGTCACGCGGATCGAGTTGTTCGAATTCTGGCCCGAGACGGAGTTATAGGCTTCGCTGTCCCAATCGGTGTCGTAGGTCGGGAATTCGATGCTGGTATGGCCCTGCTTGGCATAGTCCAGCACACGCTTGATATACGTCTCAGGGATCGCGACTTTCTTGGCCTCGCGGATCGCCGTCTTCAGCGCGCTATTGGCCGCCGGGTCATAGGCATCTTCTACCGCGCCGTCCCATGTCCGCAGTGCTTCGAAAATGCCGTTCAGCTTGGCCTCGTGCATCTTGGAGCCGGCGACGATGCTTGCCACCTTCTGCTCTTCGATGACCTTCCAGTTGATGAAATCCTCGATATCCGGGTGGTCCGCGTCGCAGATCACCATTTTGGCTGCGCGCCGCGTGGTACCGCCCGACTTGATCGCGCCCGCTGCCCGGTCGCCGATCTTCAGAAAGCCCATCAGACCCGACGATTTGCCACCGCCCGACAGCGCCTCACCCTCGCCGCGCAGATGCGAGAAATTGGTGCCGGTGCCCGAGCCGTACTTGAAAAGACGTGCCTCGCGCACCCAGAGGTCCATGATGCCGCCTTCGTTCACCAGATCGTCCGCGACCGACTGGATAAAACACGCATGGGGCTGCGGATGCTCATAGGAGGATTTGGATTTGGTCAGCTTTCCGGTCTTGTAATCGACATAGTAATGGCCCTGCGCCGGACCGTCGATGCCGTAGGCCCAGTGCAGACCGGTGTTGAACCATTGAGGGCTGTTCGGGGCGGCCCGCTGCGTGGCCAGCATATAGCGCATCTCGTCGAAATAGGCGCGTGCGTCTTCCTCGGTCGAGAAATAGCCACCTTTCCAGCCCCAATAGGTCCAAGCGCCCGCCAAACGGTCAAACACCTGTTTGGAGGAGCTTTCGCCGCCGAATTCCACGTCTTTGCCATCCGGAACAGAGCGCCACAGAAACTCCGGCACATCCTTCTCGCGCACTTTCTTCAACCGCGCGGGCACGCCGGCCTTGCGGAAATACTTCTGCGCGATCACATCACTGGCCACCTGGCTCCAGGTGCTGGGCACTTCGATCTCTTCCTGACGGAAGACAATCGTGCCGTCCGGGTTGCGGATCTCAGACGTCGCCATCACGAAATCCAGCGCGGCGTATGCGTCTTTCCCTGCCGTGGTGAATTTTCTTTCGATTTTCATCGTGTGCTGCCTCTAATTCAGCGTTCTTTTCCTTGCGCCAGTTGTCCTGACGCCCTCTTCGAAGCCTCGGTTTGGATGTCAGCACACCGTTGCAGCGCCGCAAGAAACGGGCGTCGTACCACCGCGCGCATGACCGCAATTCTGATTGTCGTCGTCTGTCCCAAACCGTCGCCACCATCCCAGCTTTGCACTAGATTTAGTGTCCCGGCGACCGGCCCACACAACCTGCCGTATAGACCCATAGAGCGTCAACGGTATTTTTACGCAAAGGTGAGACTCTTTTTTATTGACGTGTGGCGGTCGCCCCTGCGTGTGTGATTCACTTTGTTAACGCAGCACTCCCCGACGCAGGTGTTGAACAGCTCCAAGGTGCAAAACATACTTATTTTCAGCAGGTTTTTTCGATAACGCCCTTGTGGTGCGTTAACTATTTCTGCACTGCAGCATGAATTGAAACACCTGCGGGACGGCCCAAATAATGCATCAAGCCGGCACGATATCGCCAAGCCAACCCTCGGGCGGAGCGCTCATGAAACTTGGATACATGTTGTTTTTTGGTGCGCTGACCGCCTGCGCACCCCAAGATCTGGTGTCGGGGACCACCGAATCCGGTTCTGCGCGATTCTCCGACTATCCCGACACATTGTTCGCCGCCTTTCAGGCCGCGTGCAGCGGACCGGCCCACGCATTCTCGCGCCCGGCGCGCGATGCTGTCGAATGCCGGGAGTTGATGCCCCCCGACGTCACCGCCGCGCTGATCGTCACCTATGACGGCACGCCCGAAGACCTGCCACGGCTGGTGATCCGCTTTGACGCCAAACGCGATGCGCCGGGATACCTCGTGCGCAACGATATCTTCTTCAACGTTCCGCAGCGCGAAGGCGGCGCGCTGCAGATCCGGCAACCGGATCCGCAACTCACCCAACGGCTCAACCGTCTTTATCGTCGGGCCGGTGGTGTGCCCGAACGTCCCGCGTGACGGCCGCGCCGCGCGTCAGGTCGCAGCCAGATACCGCGCTTTCAGCGCTTTCATCGCATCCGCATAGGGACCGGGGCCAAAGCTTGCGCGGGCCACGCCCATCTCGGCAACCTCCTCAACCGAGCTCAGAGCGCCCCGCATCATCACATTGACCGGCAAGGGACTGTCGGCACAGATCTGCCGGATCAGGCCTGCCTCCGTCAGGCCGGGAATAAAGAAGCAATCCGCGCCCGCCTCGGCATAGGCCGCGCATCGGTCCAGCGCTTCGGCCACAAATCCGCCATGCGCGTCAGGATCTCGTGCTTTCAGGAAAATGTCCGTCCGCGCATTGATCACGATCGGCACATCCTCAGCCTCTCCGGCGGCCCGCACCGCCGCGATCCGCGCCGCCTGGGTGCCTATCGGATAAAGACCGCTGCCGCCAACGATCTGATCTTCGAAATTCAGGCCGACCGCCCCCGCTTGCACCAGCTTGCGGACATTCGCGGTCACGTCCTCCGCAGCCTCGGCATAGCCGCCTTCGAAATCGATGGTGACCGGACTTTCAACCGTCTCGGTGATCCGCTCTGTAATCTGCAGCAAGAGCGCGAGGGGTATCTTCTGCCCGTCTCCATAGCCTTGCGCGGCTGCCACCGACCAGCTGCCGGTGGCGATTGCGGGGGCACCGGCAGCGTCCAGTTCCTTTGCACTGCCCGCATCCCAGATATTGTAAAGCACCACGGGGTCACCCGGTACATGCAACGCCTTGAAACGCTGCGCCTTGTCGATTTGAGTCATGTCCGATCCTCCGGTCTTGCATACATGGATTCGATTTCCAAAAGCCTCTGCTTGCGCCAAAGCCCTCCGCCATATCCGGTCAATGCGCCATCGGCGCCAAGGACCCTGTGGCACGGGATCACCAGGGCAATCTGGTTGGCGCCGTTGGCCCGGGCCACAGCTCGCGTGGCATCGGGCCGCCCCAATGCGGCGGCAATCTGGGAATAGCTGCGCGTCTCTCCCGCGGGAATCTGCCGCAACCTCGTCCAGACATCACGTGTGAACGGCGTGCCATGCAGAACCAGCGGCGTCTGAAACCGCGCATCGCGTCCGGCAAAGAACGCGTCAAGCTCTTGGGTGATCTGGTCGGTGGGCGCATAACGTCCAAGGCCGATCTGGCCCTTTGCGGCCTGCTCCAACCGCTTGAGTTCAGATGGAAGCGCCTTGCGCTCGACAAATTCCAGAAGGTGCAGGGCCGAGGCATCGCTGACCGCGATCATGGCACCGAGCGGCGTGTCGATCCAATCCGCCCGCAAAAGCGCCGTCCTGGAAAATCGGCCCGGTGCCCTGCCCAGCAGGCGGGCAAACGCATCGCGAAAAGCGCTCGGGGACGCGAAACCGGCTTCGATCTGCGCGTCGATCACGTCTCCGCCTTCGGCCAGGGTAACAAACCCGTCCCGCAGGCGGTTCTGGCGCGCGAGTTCCAGAAAGGTCATCCCAAAGTGACGCTTGAACGCGCGCCGGACCGTGGACGGATCGTATCCCGATGCTGCGACATCCGCCTCGCTCCAGCGATGCGTCGGTCGCCGTTCAAGCTGCTCAAGCAGGTCCTTGATCACCGGGTCGGCATCGGCTTCCGGCCGCAGGGGGCGGCAGCGCTTGCAAGGCCGGTACCCGGCCGCGATGCAGGCCGCGACATCGCGATAAAAGGCACAGTTCTCTTTTCGCGGCTTTCGGGCGGGGCATGTCAGGCGGCAGAAAATTCCTGTCGTGGCAACAGCCACATAGACGCGCCCGTCAAAGGCGGCATCGCGCCGCAATAGCGCATCGTAAAGGGTGGTGTCGTCGGGCAGATCCGTCAGCATGCCCTCTCTTACCGCAAGCAGGGCACGGCTGCCGCCGGAATTCGGGCTTGCATTTCCTTTTTGCGATATCCGCCCGATGCCAGGACGGACCTGCGCGTGATGCTGAAGCCTTTCGTTGACCGCAGCCTCCACCGCCCGCACGGGATGGCGCCGGATCTTCGATCAAGGCACGACGACGATGTTTCCTGTATGGGCCTTGTCGATAAAGGCCTGCTGGGCCGCGCGAGGATCGGCAAACACCTCTTTGCTGCCGAGATAAGATTTATCATGGCGCGCAGAACGCGGGGCATCCGTCGACGGCCGGATCAATTCACCGGCACCTTTATGACCCTTATTCATACGCACCACGTTCACCCCGAAACGGCTTTGATCGTCGATACTATGCTGTCCGCCCATCGGTCGCAGCCCTCCCGCCAGCAGCTTCGGTCATACTCCGATCCAGGCCTGGAACAGCAGGCCGCTTGCCAAAGAGCCGCTCAAAGCCAACCCAACATAGAGGGCAAAGACCTGACGCTTGGCAAGCGCCCACACCGCGATGGCCGCGGGCAGCGACGTCACGCCGCCGGCCACGAGGAAGGCCATGCCCGCGCCGGGTGCCATGCCCTGTTCGATCAGGCCCGAAACGAGGGGCAGCGCGGCATAACCGTTAAGATAGGCGGGCACGCCGACCAGCGTGGCGATCAGCACCGAGCCGATGCCGTCGCCGCCCACCGCTGTTGCAACCCACTCGGCAGGGACAAAGGCGATCATCAGGCTTTCGAGAACAAAGGCCAGTGTTAGCCATTTGAACAAGAACAACGTGGTTTTCAGGGCCTGACTGGCGAACTTCTCCCGCCGCGCGGGCTCTCGCCAGAAGGCCCAGACCGGCGGTTTGGGATCGCGCACCGACGATGCACCGCACCCCCCGTTGCCCACCCCCTCCCGCAAGGGGTCGATGAAGGCGCCCGCGCGGTTCAGAAGCAATGTCACATAGCCCCCGAAAAGACCAAGACCGATGGCGGCCAATGTCTTCGCGGTCGCGAATTCGAACCCGAGCACGCCCGCCGTCAGAACATACATCGACGGGTCGATGACCGGTGAGGCAAGCCAGAAGGCCATCACCGCCGACAAGGGTACGCCCATCGCCAGCAGCGCCGCGATCAGCGGGATCACCCCGCAGGAGCAGAACGGCGACAGCCCCCCGAAGGCGGCAGCAAGCGCGATCATCAGAACCGGCGCGCCGGTAAAGGCCTTGGCGATCAGATTGTCCGCGCCCGTCGCGCCCGCATAAGCGGCAATCCCGATGGACAGGATCAGATAAGGCGCCGTTTGAAGAAGGGCCCGGATCGTGAACGCAAGGCTCTCGCCGCCTTGCACCGGGTCCAGCAGCGCAACCAGCGCCAGGATCGCGGCAGCGGCAAGCCAAACGCGTTCATGCGACCACAGATAGCGACCGATCGAAAGACCACGGCCCGAAAGGCGAAGAACGGCATCAGTCATCGTGTTATCCTTAGTTTTATAGTTTCTTTTGGCCGAAAGAAAGTACGATTAAACATCATGCGACGTCCTCTCGAATAACGGCCACACCCTTGCAGCACTCTTCGGTCAGAAACCTGAGCGTGCGGTTCATTGCGTCATAATCCGCGCGGTTCACAACCTCCCTCCCCCGCTTTTCCTGGACGACAAGCCCGGCAGAGACAAGCTGACGCAGATGATGGGCCAGCGTGGACAAGGGCAGACCTGTGTGATCCGCGATATCGCCCACGATCAGCCCGTCGGCCCCGGCCCTGACAAGCAGGCGGTAAATGGAAAGTCGCGCTTCGTGGCCGAGAGCGGCCAAGGCACGGGAGGTTGATGCTGTCTGATCCATAAATCCCTAAATAACCAGAAATACCGTTATATGCAAGGCCCGATTTTGTTGGGCTGCTCAGGTGTCCAATGCGATCATGAATTGGCTGTCACGCCACTCAAAGACATTGAGAGATCGCGCATGTCAAAACTGGACCAAGAAGAAGTGGTCGGGGCGGCAGGATTCGAACCTACGACCCCCTGTACCCAAAGCACGCTAACGCGCATGTAAATACATGATAATATGATATTTTTTCAAAGAGTTGGAAAAAGGTGTTCAATTCAAACTCATGCGAACAGACAGCCACTGCATCAGCGTTGGCTGCACACCAAACGCCGCGTTACCGAAAGTCCGACGGCCTGCTTCTGCGCCGGCCGGCTCCTGGCCCGTTATGCTTGCACCGCGCTTCCTCTGGCAGCGCCATGATCGCAACCTTCAACTCATCCAAGGCCACATTCAAACTGTACGCCACGCCATTGGCGCAAGGATAAGTGAAGGTGCTCCACTGCCAACGCTGTTGCGGGCCGCTGTCGTAGAACATCACGCGCCCCACCTCCCATGTCTGACCGCGATATCTGACCACATAGTCGTCTGGCGCTGTCTGCCCTCCGATGATGCACAAGCTGTAGGTGAACTCAGTCATGGAGATACCCCTACGCGATCCGAGGGTATTCCGGGCCAACCGCCCGCATGATGTGCCAGTAGGGCTCACGGTCGAAGCCGCAGCGCGTGCATTTGAATGTGCCAGAGATCGCGGGATCGATCCGGTGATACGCATGAAAGCGCTCCAGCAGCTTGTACGGCGGCACCTCCCATCGCTTGTTGCAGCTCGGACACGTGACGATCAACACATCACGCGCCGTGAGATGTTCGAAGCGGATATTGAACTTAAGACCAAGGGTAACGGACTCGAAAGGCACGACAGGAACAAAATAGGAACACTAGCAATGCAGACATAGCTTTGCGATATTCGACGTGCCAAGCCAAAGCTTGTGTCAGGCGATATTTTTACTGATTAAAGTGTGTATATCTATTGTCCACCAAGGTAAAAATTTGTATGTTTATTATATGGATATCGAATGGGATGATGCGAAACGCCAAGAGACGCTGGATCAGCGCGGCATTGACTTCGCAGACGTGGCCGACCTGGAATGGGACACCGCTCTGACCGCCGAAGACACCCGCGCCGATTACGGCGAACCTCGCTTTGTCACCATCGGACTGATCCACGGGCGCCTGCACGTTATGGCATGGACGCCACGAGACAATGCTCTGCGCGTGATCTCACTGCGCAAGGCCAACACACGGGAGCAACGACGCTATGACCAAAGCTAAGCCATACACCGATGCCAAAGGCGAAGTGAGAGAGCTAGACGATGACTTCTTCGCGAAGGCCAAGCCTGGTCGCCCTGCCCTGCCGGAGTCGCAGAAGAAGAAGCGTGTCAACGTCATGCTGGACCCGGATGTGGTGGAAAGGCTGAAGACGGTAAAAGGATCGACCAGCGAACGCGTGAACCGTCTATTGCGGGCCGACCTTGGGCTCTGAGCATCCCATGGATCTGAGATCATCCTCATGTGCTGGCGCGCGAGCCACATACGATCTGAGGGTAATGGACGCAAAGGCTGTTTCAAGCCCAGAGTGGCAGATGCTGCGAGGCATGCGAACACTCGTTTTTAAGACTTGGCAAGGCAAATGAAACCGAAATCTATGTCGCTTCATCGGCGAACATGGAGCGTCATGTGAGCCGCTGCATATCCTTCGGTCGTAAGAGCTGAAGCGTCTTTTTTGGTTGCCAGGATGCCTCGCCAAAACCTCAAATTAAGGGGTGAATTTCTAGAGTTAAGGTGCTATCTAAAACGGCTACGAGTCAACTGAGGTATGCACCGTTGAGCACTTCCATTTTTTCCTTTTATAACAACAAAGGCGGGGTTGGGAAAACCACGCTTTGCCAAAACGTTGCCTGCCTATACGCAGAGACAAACCCTAGTGAGCTTGTGGTCGTCATAGACCTTTGCCCACAATCTAATATCTCACAGTTTCTTTTGGGCGGTGGACATAGTGGGTACAGGGCCAATCAACGCCTCCAGTCTCAGTCTTCACGCAGAAATATAGTGGGGTTTATGGATTGGCTGGTGGGCGGAAATTCCGGTTTCACCAGTACACCTTCAAGCTATTTGGTACAAGTTAGTAGATACAATCCAGTTATCTCACAAAATTTGCACTTGCTAGCCGGTGATACATTTCTCGAATCCCTGACTCTTGCACTAAATTTCGCTACTATGAACCCAGCGAATGTGAACGCCTGGCGCGAGTTCGTCACTGCGATTCGCAGGCTATGTGAACTCGAACTTCAGAGGTCCGAATACTCTTCGATGAAGGTCTTTATTGACTGTAATCCGAGTTTTTCAATTTATACGCAAATGGCCTTGGTTTCGTCTGATTTCTTGGTCGTTCCTGTCATGGCGGACTATAGCTCGATTGAGGGTATTAAGGGCATTCTAATGCTACTTTACGGAAAGTACCCCTCTGCGGCGGTCCGGAATTATGCTCAAAACGTCTTAACATTCACCAATCAAATCCAAAGTAATAACCTGACACTTCCAACAATATTTGAAATACCGTTCAATAGCTATACTAGCAACTTAGGGGCAGCGACTGCATATAATGCGGTCAGAAGCGAAATAATTGATTTTGGATGGCAGCAATATCAATCAGATAGTTCGATCTTCGCTCCTGCGGCAACGCCACCGACTACTCGCAACAGCTGGAAAAATCTCTATTTTTCTGACGTCAAGGACTTTCATACATCTGGGAAAGTGTCTGCTAGTTTAGGTATCCCGTTGCACCGTTTGCCGGACCAGAGCAACTACACGATGCCTGATGGGAGTCCAGTGTCCCTACCTAGAGGAAATTATGAAGAAGCGCTCCGGCACGTTCAAGATTTGGTCAACAAAATATAGACCGAGACAACGCAAGAAGCAGACGAAAGCGTCAAGCAAGTTTTCCAACCAAGTGGCGAACGATATTGATGGTATGACCAGTCTATCTGCTAGGTAACGAGCAGACATTGGTGCGGTCGCAGCGAATGGACGCTTCGGTCCGCATAGCTGACATCAACTACACCAATCAACGGCCCGATCAGGACGCCACTCTCGCGCATCAGAATCTCACCTGCTGTCATCCGATCAAGGTTCGTATTGACCCACAGCTTGACCAGTCGACGTTGTTGCCGTGTCTCGTCGCGAGTCCCGCTATCTTCTATAGCAACAACGGCCGGCAGAAATACCCGTAGTATATCTCGCGCGCTTGGCAGGTTTGGCCTCCGATCGGCAATCGTAGGTGCGTAGCTCTAGCGTATCAATACCAACCACGTTTGGCGTGCAGTTACCGAGGAGCCGCAGCAACTCGCCGTCACAGCGAACGGTATCCCCGTTCACAACGGTAAGATTGGCGCAGGTGATTGGAGCCAGTGGGCTCATAATCTGACAAAATGGTTCTGGCTATTGAAATTCGGTTGACGTGGTCATTGACAGGTCTTGCCGTCTTTCTTTCACACAATACCGATGTCTGATATTAACGCGCCTAGGTCAGTGACATGTGTTTGTTTACCTAAACCACCAGCGAAAAATACTCATCGACGCGATTTGTACCAATACGCATACTAGAATTGAAACCAATAGTATGAGCACTGTACCTGCAGATGTGTTAGGGGCTATCCAAGCTGACAATGCGAGCCCCAACAAAAAACCTATAATACTACCGATAGCGGCACGCTCGAAAAGAAACTTGAGTACTTCCATCGATTAAAACCCGAAAACCTTCAAAACGTTCTCACCAAGATCATCGGCTAGGTCCCTTAGATTGTCGCGAAGGGTCAATTCCGGCTCATCTTCCATTGTCGCGGCGGAATAAATCTTGTTTCCCCATGCACGGAAGAGTGAAAAAGCATCGTTGTAAGTCTCAGCCTCCGATAAATCCAAGCTCACAAATCGCTGATCAGGAGCACCAATTTTTGAAGATGGCACCCATCCAATCAACCAAGGTCCCCGCGTATCATCGGAAAAACCTGCGCGACGGGCTGCGACCATAGCCAACTCGGCGGCAACATGACCATAACTAAGCAGGGCCGTTTCACAATCGAAATTACTCAATGAGTTGAGCTTGTCTGCTATGGAGTCGCTGACTATTGGGAAAACTGTAATGAACTGTTTTTCGCTTTCAATACCTGCCTCGACCATAGTTTCAACGTCTTGCATAGATGAAAAGTACGACCGGCATATTTCAACATTTCTACTCGTCTCATCGAATACAAACGTCGTTTCGCCATAAATCAGCATTCCATAGCCGAAAAAGCCGCTTGGCGGGTACTGGGCAGGACCAGAGAAAACCCTCGTGGATACTGGCCACAGATGCTCAAATCCGCCAAACTGCAGGACAAGCTTGGGGACCCCCTCCCCCTGCCAATGAGACGGGTCGAGCGTCTGCTTGGAGTCCCAACTCGGGTCCGGTTCTCCGCCAGCGGTTAGAACAACAACACCTGACCTACCTGAAGACTTTTCAATGCCGCCGGACAACGACTGCAGGTCGTTCCAATACTCAAATGCACTTCCGCCTGGAAGCGCACTTGACAACTCAATCTCTATTAGAGCCTGCGCTTTCCCATCGGTAAAAGACCAATCGCCCGCGTCTGGCTTGCATAGCGCCCAATACTTCTCGCAAAACGATTTTTCTCCAAGAGCCCTAATTTCACTTTCTACGCTTTTGCAGAAGCCTAGGCTATCGGAAGTGCCCGTGCACGCTGTTGTAAGAATAGAAAGCTTGGTCTTCGGCTCGACAACCATCAGGCCTAGCTCACCTGTAGCCGACATCAGCTGGGTTGGTGAGATACCCTCATCTTTGCGCTGCCCTGGACCTGAAAAATCCGCGAACGCATTCTCAGGTAGTTGCACTGCATCTTCAAGTGGTTGCAGTGAATCTCGCAGTTGAGGGCTCAAGGACTCTTGTGCCTGAGCAAATGGACTTGAGAGGTATAAGAGCAAAAGCGCTACTAAGGGGCCGCTGATCTCGCAAAGGTGGCTTGTAGGCGTTCTCATCAATGCACCTCGTAAAATGAAGCGCTGAAACAATCACATTCTGAAAAGAATAAGGCAATGATTCTGTCCTCTTTCGAGTTTAGAATCGTTTAGCGAGCCAAACGCCAACCTCTCTATCTCAAATGGCCCGAATAACGCGGCTGGACCAATGAGATTTGCGTTGCAACCATTGAAGATACATGTGCTGGGAGGCTGGGGTATCTCAGTTAACAGTTCATCAACCATGGTCCGGCTAGACAGGCTTATGGGAAAATGGTCTTATACGATTGCCGTCAGCCAGGACCTGCCGCTTTTGGGTCAGGGCTTTGTTGTCGCTGAAACCGCCGCCCAAGCGGTAAAGTCGGTCGGCAATACGGACGTGAACGTCTACCCCTTACCCGACGATGTGGGGCTAGCCGAAGGTTGCGGTCCAATATATCCGACGCTCAGCTACTGAACGCAGCTGAAACGCTCGCATTTCAGCTTAGTCTCGCCAATCCAGACCGCAACGGCCCGGTCATTGCGGACCAGATATTCGGCCGTTGTCCGCTTCATCACCGGCGGGGTCCGCTGCACATCCGAGAACAGCGCTCCCGTTTCCTGAGCGCAGCCCGCCAGTGAGCAGATCGACAAGGCTGCAATCATCCATCCTGCGCGCGACATTCTCCACCTCCCTCGCACCTGCGACCGCCTCCAGACGGTCTTTCAACATCCGGTTTTCTGCGCGCTCGCGAGCAATCTGCTGGGATAGCAAGATGATGACCGCCAGCAGCACCGCGCCATAGGCCAGCGTGCGGATCACGCGACCAGCCCTTGCAGGCAGAGCGCGCGCTCCTCTGCTCGCCGGTTGACCAGGCCCCGGATCACCCGGCCCCCAGCACGGTTCCACCACGTGAGCGCCTCACAGGCGCCGGAAACGTTTCCGGCGTTCAGACGGCGCACGGCGGTGCTGTTGCTCGCCCCTGAGATACCCACGTTGTAGGCAAGGCTGACAAAGGCGAGGTCGCGGGGGATCGGCAGGCGCTCCGAAACTGTCTCATCCGTGAAGAACCGATGCAGCCCCGCGCGATAGGCCAGCACCTCACGGGCCAACATCGCGTCACATTCCGCGCGGGTGTAGCTGTCGCCGGGTCGCACGCCCTTCGTCTCGCCATAGCAAACAGTCCAGACGCCTACGATGTCCTGATAGGCTTCCAGCCGCAGGCCCTCCCATCGGCCGATGAAGGGGACAGCCGCATCGAGGAAGGCGTCAGAGCTGGACGTGTGGCTTTGCGATGGCGCTTCTGCCGGCGCGACGATCTCTCCAGCATGCTCGCGGGCGATATCCGTCACCCCACCGTGCAGGACGATGACCATAAACCCGAGCAAGACCACGAGACCGATCCAAGCCGGGCTGCGCGTGGTGTCCCGGTCGATGCCCTGATCCGCGAGCCGTCCGACGATGCCGTAGATCAGCAACGCAAGCCCCATCCCCCACCAGAGGCGGGGCGAGGTGTCCATGCCCCAGATCAGATAGATGGCGTCTGGTGCGATCAGCGCCAGGACACTCAGGATAAACGCCCAGGACGAATGCGCCCGGACAAGAATGGCCTTCCAGTTTGGCAGAAGCTTCATGTGTGGATCTCCCATAGAAAAAGCCCGCGCAATGGCGGGCTGGTGAATGTGTGGTGATGTCAGTCTAGTAGGCTGTGCAGACCCGATATCCTGTCGCTCTGGATCAACGACTTAGTTGCGCGAAACGATGGCGAGAAACGACGATCTTGTGCTTGCTTCAATTGGCAGCGGGACCGCTTCGATGAACCTTTCAGGGCTCTTTGAAACAGCTATTTGTCGGGATCGCTACCTCGGGAAGGTTTGCAGGAAGCAACTTTTGACTGTCCACCGGTGAGCCAGCGCGGTCACCGCATATCTTTGCATAGGCGCGATACATAAGCTTAGGCGCTTCGGGGTGATCGCTCGCATGGATTAAGTGGAATGATTTCCGCTTGCCATCATCACTCTGGTAAATCGGATATGGTTTCACAAAAGCATACCCAAGTTCGTCTGCGAACCGATCAACAACACGTTGGACCATATCATGTTTGGTTAGTTTCCTTAGATCAACCCAGCTTCGATCTCCCCACCACTTGTCTATCTCAGCTAACCGCTCAGGTTTCTTTGAAGCCTTCATTGAGCGATGCGCCCAGCCTGAGCCAAAGAAATAGAGTTGTTCAATCTTCATCCCGCTGGAGCGCTTTGCGATGGCTTGGACAGTTGCCCAGTGACACTCCGTATTTCGCTGGTCTAGAAGTGCGAAGATTGCAGCCCTTCGAGTCAGACGATTACTCTTCAGCAATGTATGGACTGTGACGTTGAAGTCCCCGGGCATAACAAAAACACGTCGAAATCGAGGATTGCGATGGTGCAAGGTTTTAAGCTTCTCCAGCTGCTGCAATCCGTTAGGGTCGTTGTCGCACAACCAAAACGTTCTTAGGCGGGGCGGTGCAATTTCGAGAACGCGCCGAGCCGTCCAGGCTTCTTCATGTCTCCTACTCTGCGGTGCCGCGAACCCATCTATGTACAAACCGCCCTGTGTCACTCTCTGGAATAGTGCGATGTACTCGGCGATAAGCTTGCTTTTGGCATTCGTTTGATCGGGCGGTTGACCCAATCCGCGTTCTGGAATCCTAACTCCCTCCACGACGAAATCGTTCGCAGAGTTGATGCTGTGTAGATCGACTTCCCCAAATAGCGGGAGCTGTTCGTCTACATCATTCTTGTTTTCGGGAGCTGGTCCCACTCCTTGCCATCCAAAACTCTTCCGGCATTCTTTTTGCCAATTCTCATCATGCTTGTTCCATCGTGTGCAGTTTTCTTTCTGGCAGCAGGAAGATTTGCTCCGTCGCCTGGTGCCCAATCACCCCACTGCTTAAAATGGAAAGCAACCTCGTTTTCCATGCATTGACGGTGTAAATCGCGAAACCATTTCGGTGACGCGGGACGCGCCTTCGGGCCGCTTTCTCCACCTGTAATTACCCAATCAATAGTGTTACCCAGCCATCTATTGATGTCTAGCGGTCCGAGTAGAGGTTCTGCGGAAATGAAGCGGACCTTTGCGGGAGTAGCGGCGAGATAGGGAAGCAATTCGTCAGCTCTCTTTTGCATTTCGATGGTGGTTCCCAACCAGACATGCCAAGGCCAATCATTGCCCCAGCGCGCCATTCGATCCACGTTTTGAGGACGCTTAGTAAGAAGAAGCCAGTCTAGGTTTGGGGTCTGCTCTATCAGGTCGAACAATCTGCTTCGGTGTTCCTGCAGCTCATCTCGGTCTTCAAACACATCTGCCATTGACGCGCAGAAAACTCGTGGTCGCTCGCCATCTCGCTCAGCCTTCTTGTTCCATGCAATGGGTTGTTTCCAGTGCGCATCACTGAGAAGCCGACGCTGCGGCTTGGGTCCCCAGACGTTCTGCCCTACACGCTTGGCCCATGCCTCGGCATAGCAGTTTTTGCATGCCTCAGAGACCTTGGTACAGCCCCACCAAGGATTAAAAGTGTGCGTGGTCCACTCGATTTTTGAGTTCGCGCCCATGTCACAGCTCCGACCAATCTCGCTCCAACGAACGTCGCATGTTTTCTTTGTGATGCAAAGTGTTATGACTTGAAGCTAAAACTATTTTCTGAAGCAATGTTATGGCTTGGCTCACTGATCGCCGGTATTTTTGAAAAGACCGGCTTCTAGTTCTGCAATAGGATTGCAAACAAAAGGGTTCAAGACTGTGATCGCTACGTTTGACCTCAAAAACACACTTCTCCCTCACTTCGGCCATGGATTGAGGCTCTTGATCGCCCCGACGACAGCCGCGAGGAGCACGATCAACGCCCCGATGGCTTTCAGCGTAGCCATCATCCGACGGTTCGTCTTGTAGGCCAGGATGATCTGTTTCAGGGTCACGCCCTCTTCCAACAAGCGGCGGAGATGATCCCGGTCTTCCTTCTCGGAGAACATCTCGGCGAGCTGGTGCAGGACCGCGCGCTCAGACGCTGTGAAGGGTGAGCCGTTTGGCTTATCGACCATACTCAGCCGGCCTCCTCTCCGTGGATCTCATCCATGATGTCGATGATGGCGGCAAAGGTGCGGTAAGCGGCATCGCCCAGATCGCGCCTCTCGCGCAGCCGCGTCACAAAGCGCTCCGCATCGGCATTGTCCTCAAACCGCACATGGCTGCTCGGCAGATCGAGCCCCTTGGCTTGCATGGCTTTCTCAATGACCCGCCCGCCGCGCTTGTAGGAGCCGATCAGGATATAGGCCGCCCCGAAGACAGACTGGATGTCGGTCAGGCGCTCCGCATGATCCTGTGCGGCCTTGTTGGGTCGGGCCACAATTGGCAGCATGGACAGCAGATCCCCGGCCAGGGCTGCGCTGCGCTGGACGGCGGGCGGCAGATAGGGATCAAGGACGCGCTGCAAGGTGAGCTGGGCATTCAACCAGTCCGCCCAATGCTGCGGCGAGATCGTGCCATCCATCATCGCCTTGGCCAAAGGATGCTGTTCGGCTCGATGGTGCACGTCCCGCGTGCGCTGCCAGAGCGGTCCCATCACGTCCCCTCCCCCATGTCCGCCGCGATCCGCGCAAAGGCGGTATCAAAGGCGCGCTCTGGCGGGTCCTTGAGGGTGCCCGCGTCGATCAAAGCGGCCACCTCTTTCTCGGCCCGGAAACAGGTCTGCACATGGCGGGAGACTGCAAAGAGGATGGCTTCGAGGCGTTCGAGATCGACGGTGAGGAAGGCGCCGTGGCTGAACTTCCATTCGACCGTTGTCCCTGGCGCTTCCAGCTTCAGCGCGGCGACACCGGAGGTGATGGCCAGCCTTGTGCGCTCATCTGTCCGCACCGGCGTGCCGTCCGGAAGACTGATCCCCGCTGTCTCTCTTTCCCAGCGATGGGCCGCGAGGATGGCGCGGGGGTTCGTAGGGATCTCTCTTGCCGCGCGGATCGCAGCCGGTAGATCAAAGCCGATCTCCGACAGCCGCGCATCGCGTTCTTCGGCATCGGTGAACACTTCCAGGAACTCTTGCCCGGTCTCGATGCGCTCTCCCGGCGCCACTTGCCCGTGGAGAAGCGCGGGACCATAGGCAATCCAGAAGCAGGACGTGTTGTCCTGGCTGATACGGTCATGGATCATCATGCGGGGCTGTCTCCCGTGATCGTCCAGCCCTGCGCGATCAGATAGGCGCGGGCCTCGGCCGCAGTGGGGAAAGCCCCGCCGGGATCGCGCGGGGTCGCGTCATAGAGGCAATTGGAATTGGTGAAGGTGACGTTTTGTGGCGCGCCGTTCGTGGCGACCTGATTGGCAAAGCGAATGAGCGTGTCGGAATAGGCCCCCACCGGCAGGGTCCAGCGCAGGTCGAGATCCACCAGGTTCGGATTGAGCGTCCAGCCCGCCCCGCCCGCCTCATAGGTCGAAGAGAACATCGCCTCGAAGTCGATGCCGGCGGAGACATTCCACTGCGACAGATCGAGATCGCGGATCGAAGACCGCACCTCGCCCAGCATGCGTTCGAAGTTCACACAGGAGCGCGTGTCCCAGAGCGAGAGATCCGGCACGCTCAGGGCCTTCTGGAAGGTGCGGCTCAGCGTGGCGACGTTGGAGACGGTCCAGGTCTCGACCGGCGGGGCCGACTCGATGTCTTCGAACATGCTGGCCATGTTCTCGAGCTGGCTGGTCTCCCAATTGGCAATGCCGCTGGCCGAGATGGTGAAGGCAAACATCGCCCGCGCATTGCGCAGGCGGGACGTATTCCAGGTCTCCAGGCCCGTGATCGCCGTCTCGGTGCCCCGGAAGAGCCCCTCCCCATTGATCATATTGCCCGTATCCCAGCCCGAGACATCGCCGGGATAGTTCGTCCGCGCCAGCATGTTGCCGAAGTCGCTCACCTGCGCCACATCCCATTGCGAGAGATCAAAGGAGAAGGCCGCACAGCCCTCGAACATCTGCCGCATCGTGGTGGCCGCCCCCGTATTCCAATCGCTCAGATCCTGGTTGAAGGCCGTGTTGCGGAACATGCCCGCGAAGGTGGTGACCTTTGCCACATTCCAGCCGCTCAGATCCTGATTGAAGGGCGTGCCCGCGCTGGGACCGGCAAACATCTCGCTCATATTAGTGGCAGACCCCGTGTCCCAGCCTTGGATGCCGGGATGGTTGAAGACGAGGTTCTCACGGAACATAGCGGCGAAGGTGGTGACATTGGAGACGATCCAGCCCGAGAGATCGCCGTTGAAGTCGCAGCCGTCGCTGAACATCCAGGCCATGTTGGTGACATTACCGGTCTCGAAGCCTTCGACGGCGGCATAGAGGCCCGGCGCGAAGGGCGTGCCCTGGAAGAGATAGGAGATGTCGGTGACATCGCTGGGCAAGGCCCCGTTGATCACGGTGAGGTTTTGGGCGCGCCGGAAGGCGCCCCGCAGCGAGCGCAGCGCCATCTTGGTGCCGATGGCTTCGACCCGGATCAGGCCCGGCTGGCTGCGGTCGAGATCGCCGAAGCTGCCGATCTGGCCGTTCAGCGTGACGGTGACAACATCGGTCATCTCCGGGGCATAGGCATGGGCATAGCGCCCGGCGGTCGTGACCTCCTCGACCGCGCCATCGCCCCAATCAATGGTGGCAAAGAGATCGGCCCCGCCGGCATAGAGATTGAGCCCGAGCGAGATCTCGCGACTGACCGCAAGGTTCGGATCATAGACCAGCACCATCGCAGCGGCGCCGTTGAAGACCGATTGCAGATCGGTCCAGTCCGTATAGGTGATCGGTCCCGCGATCACCTCTCGGCCGCCGTAACGCGCGCGCCAGAGATACTCCTGTCCTTCGATGAGGCTGGTGGGGATGGTGATTGTGCCGCCAGTGATCTCGGTCACGCTCAGAAGCGGCGTGGCGGGATCGGCAGGGTCGTAGAACTCCACCTGTGTCTCGGCATAGAGAAAGCCAAAGGCGCTGTCGAACGGCGTGATCTGCACCACGCCTGACGTAATCCCGTTGCGGGTGATCGGCTCCGGGATCTGGATGAAGTCCGGATAGGTCTGCTGGAAGGGCACGGAGAAGGCCGACCGCTGGCCTTCCGTGCCGGTGTAAAGCCCGCGCCACCAGAAGACATCGCCGGGCACCAGCCCGTCTTCGGGAAAGCGTGTGGTGTAGCTGGAGGCGAGATTGTCCAGGATCGTGCGCTCGAACAGAGGCGCATCAAAGCCCGTCTCGCTCCGCGCCACCTGGACCAGCAGACCGGTCTGCAACAGGCCCGAGGGCGAGAAGAAGGGCGTGAGCCGAAGCTGGCGTTGCTCCAGCGCATTGGTGGGCGGCAGCGCGCGGGGTCTTGTGATGGTCACGTCCTGCGCCGGGACCGACCAGGTCTGGCCATCGCTGTAATAGATCTGGCCATCGGCCCCATAGACCTGCACGCCTTCATAATCGGCCGGGTCCAGCGTGGCATCGAGGGGCTGGCGGATCGGCTCGAGCGGCGCATTGTTGCGGACCCGACCGCTCACGAAGGGCCGGGCGGAGATCAGACCGGCGCTCATGGCTGATCCTCCTCTGTTGCCCCCTTGGTGGCCGAGGCCATGACCTGCAGCACATTGGCCTTCGACGCGGTCGCGCGCAGCCGGTCGCCGAATGCGGCATCGGGGTCCAGCTTCAAGAGCCGTTGGCCTGCGATGGGGAGGCTCGCCGTCTCGCCGGGCGGGATGCGGGTCACGCTGTGGACGATCACGGTACCGTCTTCCAGCTCCACATCCAGCGTGATCGTCACCGCCTCCCCTGGATCGCCGTTATAGACAAAGAGCGGGCTTTCGATCAGCGCCTCGCCGGGCTGGATGCGCCGGTTGATGTCGCCGGGATCGCGGTGCGGCCAGACCTGCTGGGCGTCCGGGACACTGTAATCATCGGCTTCGGCCAGCACGGTCGGGATGGACGGCACGGCATTGAGCGAGAGTTTGACCGGACGGGCAACCGCCGGGCCTTGCGTGGAGATACGGGCCATTATTGTCCTCCCTGGATGATGGCGGCGCGGCGCGCGATGGGATTGATGGTGCGGTTGACGGGCGGGCCTTCGAACTTGCCGGTGAGCGCATTCACGAGCGCGCCGCCGGTGAAGAATTGCTTGCCGCTGTCCTCGTAGCCCGAGAAGACGACCCGCCCGAGATCGCGCTCCACGATGGCCTGCCGCGCATCCCGTGGCGGACGGTAGAAGGCCCGCAGGTTCACGCCCGCAAAAGGCAGCGACATCTTCACCGGGCTCGCATTGATCACGCTGGGCTGCTGGCGGAACCGCGGGTTCTGCACGCTGTCGAGGATCAGGTCGATGAGGCTCGCGACTTCCGCGCCCGGCTGGCCCGGCAGGATCGATCCGGTGATGGCGTTCTTCATGCCGACCCAGCCGGCGATAAAGGCCCCCTCCTGCCCGGCCCCGACGAACGCCCCGTCGCGGTGGATGCCCTGAATGAAGATCTCGGTGCTTTCCTGCCGGCCGGCTTCCAGATCATAGGCCAGCGCATCCACGAGAAAGCCCGCGTCTCGGCGCGACAGCACCTCATCGACCTGGCCCCAGCCCGCATCGAGAACGGCGGCCCACATCGCGTCTTCCAGCGCGGCTTTGGCCTCTCGCAGCGTTTGCGCCGCAGCGGGCCGGGCCAAGAGCGGCACGCCCGCGGTGCCGATCAGCGGCACCGGGCGCGCGCCTTCGGACCAGAGCGCGTAATCGCCCATCTGCGTCTCGCAATTGGTCAGCGCAAGCAGCGCCCCGCCTTCCGCGCGGTAATGGATATGCGCCCACATCGTCACCGCATTGATCGCATTCACATAGGTGTTGCCGCGCGCCACCACCCCGATCCCATTGGGCGCGGAGACAGTCGAGGCTTCGATCATCACCTGCGCGAAGGGGGAATAGGGCGAGGCCGTATTGGCATCGGCCAGGACCAGGCCCGGCCCATTGCCCACGGCAGGGTTCTGCGCCTCCGGGTTGAGATTGGGCGGGATCAGCACCGGTGGCCTGTCCCGATACATCACGCAATGCTCGATATAGAGCGTGCGCAGGATCAGCGCGTCCTGCCGGAAGGCCGCGAGGAACCCCGAACGCGGATGGCTTAGATCATCCACCTGCCAGCCCACGGCGGAGAGATTGCGCAACATGCCCCCCGATCCGAGATTAAACACATTGTTCGTCTCATTGCCCGGCGTGGGTCGGAGCACCACGGAGCGTTGTCCCTGCACGCCGACGATCTCCACATTGTCCGGCACGTCGAGATTGCCCGGCGTGGCATAGAGACCGGGCCACATCTGGATCGACCAGTCGGTCTCCGGCGCGGCAGCGGCAATCTCAATGGCCCGGTCGATGTCGCGCACGGGTGCGGTCAGGCTGCGCCCGTCATTACTGTTCTCGCCCCCGCCCGAGACAAAGAGCGTGCCCGCCATCTCGTAATCGCCCACCCAGGATCGCGGCAGGATCACCTCTAGCGCGGGCTGATAGAGGCCTGGCCCCGTCTGGCCCGCCCCGTCCAGCGGGGTGATCGGGATGGGCTTGACCCAATCCGCCGGGATCTGCGTCTCCGGGTCCGGCTGGTAGAGGCCCGGTTCCGATCCGTTCCGATGGGTGGCCGTGATCGGGATCGGTCGGATCACCTCTTCGGGCCATTGGAACCCCTCCTGGAAGAGCACGTCGCTGGCATTGACCAGTTCGGAGACCTGCGCGCCGATCAGATCCGCGCCGGTCACATGATCCACCCCGAACGTCTCCAGATAGGGCCGGAGATAGGCCGCATTGGCCGGCGCCTCGATCTCGGCCCCTTGCGTGCCGAAAGGCTCCACCAGACGCCGCACCACGCGCCGGCCATCCGCTTCCCGCAGGGTCGTGTCGGTGCGGATGAGCTCGCGTTTGATCAGGCCTTTGTCGGCCTTGTACCATTCGATCCCCAGCCCCACCGCATCGCCGGCCGGATCGACCGGATCGCTCACCCGGAAGAAGCCGTAGATCACAGAGGCCAGCGTGTCCGGCAGGATCGGCGTGAAGGATCGCTGCACGATCCGCGTGGGGGTACTGGTCTGCACCGCCGCGCCATAGGCGCTGATGAAGAGCGTGGCCCCGCCGAGCTCAAAATTGTCCGGCGCATCGCCGGGACGGTTGATCATCTGCCCGTTGCGCAGAGAGGTGATCAGCGCCTGCAGCTCCGGCGGCACCAGGTCGTCGGTGTAATTGGACGCAAAGAGCAACAGGAAGGCGTCCACGTCAGACCAGCTCAGTGGATAGGGGCCGTAAAGCGGATCACCCCCATCGCGCAGAAGGCCGTTCACGGCTGGCGTGATTCCGTCGCCGCGATAGCGCAGGAAGCGCCGGCGCAGATGGTGATAGGCAAAATAGGGCAGCGTCCAGCCGTCCGGGTTTGCGCCCGGTGTTCCATCGAACACGGCGTGAGCAGCGACATAGTCGATCATGTCAGATCTCCGTGAGGGTTCCGGCCAACGTGTCGAATTGGCGGGTGATCCAGGGGCCGCGCCCATGCTGCCGGAAGCGCAGGCGCAGAAGATAAAGCCCTTCCGAGAGGGGCTGGGAGGTGAGGATCTGATCGGGCTGGCTTAGCGTCAGGTCCGCCCAGCCCGTCTCAGGCGGGCTGGCGGGATCGAATGGGACCGGCATGGGCTGGATCTGGCCCTGCACCTGCCCGTCATAGTCGGACAGGTCCGGGGTGATCGTGAGGATGTCATTTGCGAACGTATAGGCACTGATCGCAATCACCACATCGACCCGGCTCGACACACCCAGATCATCCACATTCTTCGGCGCGTCTTTCTCTTCGGTTGCCGGGTCCCAGGTCCAGGCGGCGGGATCGAAGCTCCGCGCCTCGATGCCCAGCCGCACGCCCCGCTCCGCGCTCCAGTCCAGCCGCAGCCCGTCGATCTCATAATCCGCGTCGATCCCTGCCACCTCAGACGTGAGCCGCAGCATGTGATAGCCCGCCTCCGGCGGCAGCGCCGCCTTGATGGCCGAGAGCCGGCCCCGGATGCTCACCGTTTCCTTCGGATTGGCGCGCGCCAGGTTGATCTTGCCCAGCACCTGCGCCTGGGCATGATCGGGACACATCGACAGGTCCACATCGAGCCGACGCTCGCCATAGTGCGCGAGCAGGACCGCGTTCTCGTATTCCGGGAAGTCGGTCTCCTGATAACCGGCCTCGGCGCTGTAATACATGCCCGAGGCAATCGTCGTCAGATCCGTCTCCTCCACCCCGATCCCCTGCTCCACCTCGAGGATATCATCATCGGTCAGCACCACATCGACCGGGCCGGGCACCCCGCCGGCAAGGCTGAACTTGCCCTCTGCGGTGATATAGGGCCGGGCATCCGCCGCACGCGCCATGCGCAGCAGGATATCAATCGGGTCCTGCTCTTCGTGATAGATGCCGCCGATCCGGTAGCGCGGGCGCAGGCCGGTCTTGGACGGGACATCTTCATCGCAGAGCGTGGCGAAGGCCGCGATCCCATCCCAATCGATCTGCGCCACGTCGAGATCGAAGGCCCAGGGCTTCTGTACGAAGTCCGCCATGGCCAGAGCCGGATTGTCCGAGAAGGCCATGGATTGGCTGCGCGGATCGGAGATGGGCGCCGCCTCACAAATGGCGGTGATGGCCGTGTATTGCTGGTTCGGATAGATCTCCTGCACATCTTCATTGCGCGCCGCCACCATCTCCGCCAGCACCGTGGCCAGCCCATCGCAGCGGTGATCCACGGTCCAGACATCGTCTTCGGCGAAGCGCTCGATCAGCACCGGATAATCCCCGCCCGGCCCGTCGCCCAGGCGGTGGCTGATCCGCATATAGCCCGCCAGCTTCTCCGTCGTGACCAGCCCGTTCCCATCGACGCCCACCCGCCGCGCATCCACCACGAAAGACACGACGCGCCCGATGGCGCTGGAGGAGATCACCGCGATCTTGTGCAGGATGTTGTCCCCCGTCCCTTCGCCCACGAGGCTGGCCCGTTTGGTCTGGGCGAAGATCAATTGCGTGGGTGTCGAGAAGGTGCCCACCCCGTGATAGCGCGGCCCGGTGGCCTCCCGGATCTCGTTGGGGCCTTCCTGTTTGGGCGCATCCGGCAGCTTGGGCCGGAAGATCAGCGAGGCAATGAAGTTGAGCACCAGCCCCGCAACAATGCGCAGGAGCGAGCCCAGAACCGCCTGCCCCATCTCCTACACCGTCCGCCATTTGAGGCTGTGCAGCGTATAGCCCAGACGATCCAGCCGCTTGCCCGGTTCCGTACAGACCTCGACCGCATCCGCGCCCTGCTCGGCCGCCCAGGCCTCAAAGCCGCGCAGGCGGGCCACGCCTTGCCCATCCTCGGCATACCAGCCGATCTCCTGCGCGATCACTGCCCCGCTAGCGATGTCCCGCCCCAGCCGCCCAACGATGCCGCTGCTCGCACGCAGATCGACATAGGCGAGCGGATCAATGCAGAGCATCTCATAGACTTGACGCAGGCGTGCGGGATCGGCCTGTCCCATGCCGCGCCGCGCGTTGAGGGCCAGCGCCATCTCTACCGCGTCCATCCCGGCTCCAGCGTCTGGTTCTTCGCGAGCGGGGCCACGTATTCCAGCCCCCGGTCGCCCGGCGCGCGGACCTTCTGGGCTGCATCGGTCAGCCGCCCATTGCCGGGCTTACGCACGCGCGTGAGCGGGCCTTCGGCCGTGACCGTGATCCGGCTGATCTGGCGCTCCCGGTCGCGGGCAATGCGGATGCGCGGATGGCTCAGCACATTGCTTTTGAAGAGCGTGATGGGCGGGCAAAGCAGGGCCAGCCCATCCAGAGCCAGCAAGTCCGCAAAGCCGAGAAACAGCCGACATTCCCGCCCGACGATGCCCTCCGGTTCGGCCTGGATACGGCGCGTCAGATCCCGGAACGGCCCGCCCCGCGTGACATCGCCCCGGATCTCGAAATCCACGAACCGCGCGCCGGCAATGTGGCCCAGCTGGATCTCCGACACACCCACCATCTCGCCGAAGCCCAGGAAGGTCTGCGAGAGGGCCCTCACCTCGCCCGTCCCGGTCCACCAATAGGCGGGCGCATCGAACACATCCATCGCGCCGAAGAGGACCGGTGCAATATGCGGGCGGTTGAGCTCCGCAGAGGGGATTGCGAGCAGATCCGCCCGCGTCCCGCCGTCATCCAAGGCCAAAGCCATAGCGCACATCCTCCGTCAGTGTGATCGTCAGCCGCGTGGCCCCGTCCGGGGTCTCCGTCCCCACCGGGACCGCGCCGCGCAGATAGGCATGCGGTGTCTCGCAATAGAGCGGCTCTCCCGCCGGGAGCGACCGGCGCAGACGAGGTTGGAACTCCACATGCTGGACACCGGCATCCGCCTGCACCTGAGTGACGCGGTAAGCCGCGAAGCCGATCTCGAACCACGTGCCCGCTTGCAGGGTCAGATCAGCCGCCACATGCAGGCGGGTGGATTGCGCCTGCGCATCTTCGACCAGCGCGCCGTTGGCGATGTGATCGCCCCAATAGAGGCCCTGTCCGTCTGCCAGTGGCGCAACAAAAGGTGTCCGGGTGGCCGCGACCCCACCCGCCGCCCGGCCCATGCCGAAGCGCGTGAGGATCGGCACCTGCAGGGTGCGAAACGGGGCCTGCGCGGTGAAGGCCCGCCAGGCTTTATGGGCGGGCTCGCCGTAGATCAGCAGAGACAGTTCCGCCTGCACATGGCCCAGAGGGGAGCCGCGCCCGCCAGGGACACCAGAGAGCGCCGTGTCCTCGCGGGTGAAGGCGCCGATAATGTCGAACCAGCCGGAGGTGACATGGACGGAGGGCGGGAAACGGAGGGGTGTCAAGCGCCAAGCCCCTGGTTCAAGCCCCGATCCTGCGCGCGCTGACGTTCCTGTATGTGGACATTGGCGGCATTGGCCCCGGCTGTCGCAGCGGTCTGATGCAGATCCTCACTGGTCGTTATGGACACAAGCAATTCCGCGAACCAGGGCGTTGGATCATTGTCGAACATACGGGCCGTGTCGCGCCGCGAGATGATATTGGCCGGACCTTCGACAATCTCCGGGCCGTACTCTCCCACAATCCCCCATTGATTGGAGCCCAGCCGACCTCCCTCATCGAAGAACCCACCGAAGACATTGCCGAAGAGGCCGCTCAGAAAACCGCCCCCTCCGCCACCGCCAATGCCGGATAGAGGACTGAACACAGAGGACAGCAAGTTCTGCAGTCCCGATGAAATCAGGTCGCGCGACATCCGCTTGAAGACTTGTCCAAGCGTTTCGCCTGCGTCCCGGCCATCGACCGCCACATCAGCGAGCGCATCGCTGATGCTGCGAATGCCCGAGGTGACGGAGCGAAACGCGCCGTTGTTTTGCAGCGGGGCCATCGCGTTGCCGAGACCACTAAAGCCCGTCTCGGCCGCCTGGATCATATCGTCTGCGACACTCCCGATCTTCGCGACAGCGGTGGGCGCCTCCTGGTCGATGCCGAGTTTCAGGCCCTCCATCATCTGACGCCCGATCCGCATGAACTCGCGAGACGGTGATTGAATTCCAGCGGCTTGCTCTGCGGCGTTGATCGCGGCATCGCCCGCACTCGCACCGGCGGCTTCTACCTCTGGAACGCCCGCATTGATGCCTTCTGCGAGGCCGTCCGTCATGGCCTTGCCAGTTCTACGACCGGCATTGCGCCCTCGGCTTACCCCAGCAACGCCGTCAAAAATCCGCTCCCAAGAGAAGTTGAAGGAGAATTTCGACCAATCGATACGCGGGATGAACCGACCCCAATTCAGAGGCTTGATCAGAAACTCCCAAGCCAGTTGACCGGCCAAAACAGCCCAGCCAATCACCGGGATAAAGCGCGCGCTCCAAACAAGCGGTTTGATCAGCACCGTCCAGGCCAGCTTCTTTGCCAAGCTGAGCCACGGAATAGCTTTGATGAAGAGACCCCATTTCAGAGCCGGGATCAGCAGAGCCCATTTGATCGGTGGAAGGTCGGCCCAATACTTTGCAAGATCCGACGCAACATCCACGAGGCCCTCCAACGCGGGCAGCCGAGCCGTCAACTCATCCCATTGCGTCACGAGATATCCCACGGCACCCGCGACAACCCCGAAACCGAAAATGGCGATGCCAATCGGAGAGGCCAGCGCCGCCAGCCCTGATACCAGAAATCCAAGCCCCATGAGCACCGGGCCAAGCGCCGCCGCCAACGTCGCGGATACCGCAACAAACCTCTGGGTTTCGGGGGTCAGATTGTTGAACCAGGCAACCGCATCGGCCAGAGCTTCAGCCAATCGTTGGATTGTCGGAGCCAGCGCAACGGTCACCTGATTGCCAAGGCCGCGCACCGCCAACGCCATGGCCGATATCGCATCATTGGTCTGTTCGATCTGATCGGCATCAACTTCGGAAATCACGATACCGAAGCGCTCGACCTCCTCTCTGGCAGTCTCGATGACATCCGCATTCAAGCGCAGCATCGCCAAACCGGTCAGATCGCCGAACATTTGCGAGGCCACACCTGCGCGCTCGGCTTCCGGCACGTATTCGGCAAGCCGCTCCTGAATGAGTTTGATCCGCTCATCCATGTCTAGATCGGCGAAGTCAGCCGCCGTGAGCCCCAGCCGTTCAAAGGCCTTGGCGCCGGCCCCGGTCCCCTGTTCGGCAAGACTGATCCGGCGGGTCAGCCGGCGCATAGACCCTTCCAGATCGCCTTGCGAGATCCCGGCGATATCGGCGGCACGTGACAGCACCTGCAGAGACCCGACACTGGTGTCGAAACTCTCCCCCATCTTGGCCTGCGCATCGACCGTCTTGAGAGACGAGCGCACTGCTACCGTCGCGATCCCGGCAAGCGGGGCCGTCACGCGCGTGCTGAGCGTGGACCCGGCCTTTGACAGTTTCCGTGAGGCGCGCTCCATCGACTTGCGAAAGCCTGCGAGCCGCTTTTCGGCCACGCCGACGCCCTGTTCGAACGCAGCCGTATCCAGGCCCAGGACAGCGCGGAGTGCGCCGATGATCGCATTCGCCATGTCTCAGAGAACCTTTCCACCAAAGGCCGCATTCAGAACCTGAACAACCGCCTTTTGCTCTTGCCACGTCTGGCGCTCCCGCTTGCGTTTGGCGGAAGACACTTTCTTGAAGGCTGGGAATTTCTTGGGTTTGTGAAAGCCGATCATCATAAGCTGCGCGGCCATCCAGGCATTGGCCTGGGATCGCTCTTGCTCACGACTAACGCGCCGCACGGCGCCTGCCATCACGATGTCGATCTCACGGGGCGTGAGATGCCAGAAGAGCGCCGGGTCCTGCCCGAGATCTACCCAGCTTTCGAGGAGCGCCGACCAGTCTGTGTCCGCTTCGCCGGCTTTTTTCCAGCTTTGCCTTTGCCCCCCTTTGGCGCGTCTGGCATGGAAAGGTTCACCGCTTCTCCCAGCTTTTCGAGCGCGACGACGATGCCGCCGATATCGGTGATCAAGCGCCCCGCATCCCGCTGCGTCAGATCCTCGTGATGCTCTTGCAAGCCCGCCCAGAACAGCAACCGGACATCCTTGAAGGACAGATCCTCGTCGCCTCGATCCTCCAGCCGTTTGAGAAACTGGCCGGGCGTGAGACCCGACTCCGCCTCCAGTTCGCAGAAGCCGTTTGCTGTGAATTGCAGAGTGTAGGTTTCCCCATCGACGTCGAAGTCGATCTTGCCTTTGACTTTGTTGCTCATGGTGCCGGCACCGTGAAGACGGGCTGTCCCGTGATCTTGAAAGTGGCCGAGGTTTCGATCTTGTCTTCGAGCGGGTCGGACGTCTCCATCCCGGTGATGAAGGCCGAAAACGACCATTTGGATCCGTCCGGAAATTCGATGGCGTAAGCGACCGGATCGTCATTGTCGAAGTCCGCCACCATTGCCTGATAGGCCGCAGTCGACGGCTTCGACTGGATATCGCAGGACACCTCGCCGCCATCCTTGAGCCCGGCAATGAACTCGCGCCACTTGCCCGGCGATTCCATATGGGTCGCGTCGATAGTGTCGCGGCTGAGTGATGGTGGGCCGATGCTTGTCACCTCGCCCACCGATTCCGTCCCGCGTTTGAACTTAGAGCCGTACCCGATCTGCGCGTCCGTCATGGTCAAACCTCCTCATTCCAGCTGATGTCCAGATCAACGCTGGCGCGGAATAGCTGGCGCTCCCCGCCGGTTGTTTCGTCATTGAAGTCGCGGGCCTCGCCCACGAAGATCCCTTGAAACCGGATTGCCCCCTCGCGCCCGCGAAAGCCGGAGAGGTGATCGGTCAAAGCGCGCCTGACAGACGTCGCAGTGCCGTAGGTCTCAGCCCAGGTATCGGTTTGCACACGCGTCCGGTGCAGGCCGGACGGCCCCTCCATGTGATAGGCATGCAGGTCCGACACCAGGGTCAGGTTCACATACGGAAACCCCTCCGCATCGCGCGGCTGCCGCAACCAATGGACCCGACCACCCACAAGATCCCGTAGAGGCGCGTGTCCCAGTACGAGCGTCGTCAAAGCCTCTTCCATCACCGGCCTCGTTTCGCCACGCGCTTCCGGTACCGGGCGACGGACTTCACAATATCGGCCCAGAGCTCCTCTTTGATGATCCTCAGCACCTCGGCCTTCTTGGCCTCCCAGGCAGGGCGCAGATGCGGTTCTGCCGCCTGCCGGCGGTTGCCGAACTCCGTCTGCACCGCCGCCGGGTCGTTCGGGCCGACATAGACCTCCACTTCGCTCTGCTTTGGCGACACCCGGCGCTGTCGCTTCGTGAGGCGCGTGCCGACGCCATAGCTCTCTTTCAGGTTTCCGTCTTTCTCCGGCGCATTGGCCCGACCCGCATCGGCAACGGGCTGCGCGGCTTTCTTCAGCACGCGGCGCACGCTGGCTTTGGCCGTGGCTTTCGGAAGCGCCATCAGCGCCCGCTCCATCTCGCGGAAACCTTCAACTTTGAACGTCGGTTTCACGATTGGTCACCGCTGTGATTTCCAGAAACCGATTGCGGCCCTGATCAAGCTCTTTCACGCCGACGATCTCCCACATGAGACCGTCACAGGTCAGCCTGTCCGCTGCCGTGATCCGCCGTACTTTCGGGCAGGACCGCACTACGAAGCGGGCTTGCAAAGCAGTGCTTTCTCGACCGGCCTGCATCTTTTCGACATCCGACACATCCCGACGCCGCGCCCGCGCGATGAGGAATATGACCAACCGACCGACGGGCTCGTTCAGCGCGCTGCGGCTGTCCTCGACGCGCTTGTAGAACACGACGCGCCGGTTCAATTCTCCGGCCCCGATCATGTGAACGACCGAAAGTCAGCCATGAGTGCATCGAAGCCGAGCGGCACACCGACCTTTGCCCCTGCCGCCACGGCTTCGCGATGGGCATAAAAATGCGCGGTCAGCATGGTTTGCGCCACGAGAAGATCGGGCGGATAGTTCGGGCCAAACTCCGCATCGATATCGCGCCGCAGATGCCGCGCCATATGGGCCTTTGCCCCGTCCAGAAAGAACTGGATCAGCGCGTCGTCAAAGGTCTGATCCTCCTCGATACCGAGGACCGGTCTCATATCCGCTACGGTCAACATCACGTTCCTCTCCCAAGCTGAAAGACCGGGCACCGGCCCGGTCTTTCGTGCGTGATCAGCCCTTGGCGTTCTTCGCGCCGTCGTCGCTATCGGCTGGCGCTGCCTTCGCGCGCGCCGCGTCCAGATCAGCCGACAACGCGGCGATCTTCGCTTCCGCTTCGGCGAGGTGCCCTTCCAAGGTTGCCTTCGCCTCTGCAACGGCTTCGGAGTCTTTCTCCGCCGCCGCGAGCCGTTCGGCGAGGTCCGTCACCTTCTCGCCATTCGCCTGGGCCAGCGCTTCCGCCTTGTCGAGTTGCTCCAGGGCCTTGTTGGCGGACGCCGTCTTTTCCGCCGCGACGGCCTCGGCTTTGTCGGCCCGCGTCTCCGCTTCGTCCTGCGCCGCTTCCGCTTTGGCCAGGGCAGACCGCAGATCGGCAGCGGTTGCATCGGCGTCCGGGGGCGTGATGCCCGGCGTAAACTGCTCAGGTTGCGCGCGCTCCTTTTCCGCCTGCGCCTTGGGCAACTTTTCCAGAGCGGGGTTTTTGCCCTCCAGCAGGGGCAGAACGTGCTTTCGGACGCGATGGTCCTTTTCATCGACCGTGTAGACCACCCCATAGCGAAACGTGCCGATAGCGGTGTGCCGGGTCGAAAGTCCTTTTACGAACATGAGTGCTCTCCTAAGAAAAACGGCGCCCCGAAGAGCGCCGTAGAGTTTCGAAACCGCCGCCGATCAGACGAAGACGAAGTCACCGCGCACCATCGCCAGCGCGCGCTTGATGATCAGCGCGACCCGCTTGCGGGCCTTCATCGTTACCATGTCTTCGACAAAGTTCTGATCGTGTTCGGTGGAGAGGATCACCTCGGTCTCTTGCCGGTCGTAATAGGTCGCGGCCATCGCCAAATCACCCGCCAGCCATTCGCCGATGGACATCGTATTGGTCTCGACCACATCCTTGCCCCAGAGGCGCGGCATGGCCTGTGCGCCCGGATCGCCATAGACATAGCGATTGTCTGCCCCACCCACCTTGAGCAATTCGATGGCTGTCCAGTCGGTGGGGTTCAGCAAGATCTCCGCCGGCATGTAGTCTTCCAGCGTGACCTGCAGAAGGCCCAGGCGCAGGCGGTCGATGCGATTAGCATTCGGCAACCCGGCAGCGGCAACAAAGGCCGGGGCTTCGGTGAGAAGCCCGGTCAGGTTTTCGCCGACACCATCTCCCGCCACGATCTGCTTTTCTTCCTCAAGGTTGATGAGGTAGCGCAACTCGCCATCGACTTCGGATTGAAGCTGATCCGCATCGGCCAACGCCTCTTCACTGGTGTTGGTATGCGTGGCGATTTTCTTCACCCGCTCCACGGCCTTTTCCCAGCCGAAGGACGATGCGCCGCTAGGTGTGGTCTCGGCAACCATGCCAGCCCCGCTTTGGCGCAGCACCTGCCGGCGGTAATGCACTTGATCGGACCCGACCGTGGCCTGGGTCAGAAGTGCGCGGACCAAGAGCCGGCGGCGCGGAATGCGGATGGGGTCGCGTTCCTCTTCATGATAGATGAGCCCGCCGCCAGATCCCGGCGCGGTCGTGATCGCATTGGAGATCCGCATTGACGTTGTGCCACTGCACCCACCTTCGATATAGGCCTTGATCTTGTCCTCCTCGGCCGCGACGGCTTGGCCCAGAGAAAGGATCTTGTCGCCGCCACCTCGCCCGGTGCCAGACGCCACCTGCTGCGAGATTTCAAGCGTCTTGCTGTCCAGCCCCTCAACCAGGGCTTTCAGGTCTTCGACCGCCTTCATCGTGGCGGTCTGTTCGGCCAGCAGTTTGTCGGCTGCAGCCTTGGTTTCAGCAGACACATCGCCCGCTGCCTTGGCCTGTTTGAGAGCATCCTCCGCCGTTTGCTTGGCCTCCCCATTCAGCTGTTCAAGCTGCTGGCTCACCTTTTTGAGCAGCACTTCGGGATCATCAATGGTCTCCGCGCGCACAGTGCCGATCACGGCTTTCGGGCGCGCGGCTTCCAGCGCCGCCACCGAAATGGCGGGCGTCATCAACTTGGTCATAAGTGTCTCCTCAGATGGAGTTGAGTTTATCCAGCGCGGTACGCGCGATCTGCGAAACGGCAGCGCTCGGCATGCCGGATGAGGCAGCGCCCGGCTTGCCTCCGTTCAGCGCAGCGAGAAGTCCCCGCCGCTCCGATCTCGTCAGGCCAGCCCGACCCAAGTGAATGTCGATTTTTGTCAGAGCCGCAGCCTCACTCTCCGACGTCCCGGACCCGCCGCCCGTGGTCACGTCGTGAGACCCCAGCAGATCATCGGCGAAGCCTTGTTCAACAGCATCCGATCCGCCGATCCATGTCTCTTTGTCGAGCATGGCCGCAATCTCTTTGGCCGCAACGCCAGAGCGCGCCTCGTAGACATCCACCGACGCCGCATCGAACGGCTCCAACCAGTCGGCCACGTCGCGGAACGCGTGACGGTCGCCTGCCGCCAGCACCCATGTGTTGTGGATCATCAGAAACCCGGCCCGCGCCATCAAGATCCGGTCTCCGCTCATCGCGATCAGCGAGGCGGCCGATGCTGCCAGGCCCAGAACCTTGACCGTCACTGCTCCGGGATGCTCATTCAGCAGGTTGTAAATCGCCAAACCTTCGAAGAAATCCCCGCCAGGCGAGTTGATGTTCACGACAACGTCGCGCTCGCCGATGTTGCGCAAAGCCCCTGCGATCCGCTTGGCCGTCACACCGTTGCCAAACCAATCCGCGCCGATGGGCTCAAGGATTGAGATCGACGCGTCCTCCTCGTCTTGCGCCGCGCGGATATCCGGGTTCCAGCGTTTCAGAACCACATCGGAGATGTCGGATTTCAGGCCGGGCCGTGTGGGAACGGCTGCAATCGGCAGATCGCGTTTGGTCATGTGCTGTCCTTTCCGAGAAGCTCCAGCGGCGAGAGCGCGGTTTGCGCCAGCAGCGCATCCGCATTTGGATCGTCATGGCGCGGCAGGTTCATCCGGGCGCGGCGCTCATTCGCGGTCATCGTCCCGCTCATGCCCAGCTTTTGCAGCAAGTCACCCTTGGCCTTGCTGTCCATCTGGATCATGGCCTCGCGGTTATACTCGACATAGTGGCGGCGACGGTTCTGCGGCGGGATCAGGTCTTTCTTGATCCGCATTTCCAGACGGATCAGAAACGGGTTGATCCCAAGCGTGCGCCAGGCCAGCAGGATCGCCTCGACCCCGGTGCCCCACATCGTCTGCCCCTCGGCGGCATGGCCGATCACGATGGGCGGCACGCCAAACCAGCGGCAGATATCCTCGACGCCGAAGCGCCGGGTTTCCAGAAGCTGGGCGTCTTCCGGGTTCATCTGCAATTGCTGGTATTTCAGCCCCGCCTCGAGAACCATCGTCTTGCCAGCTTTCGAAGACTGAGAGTAAGCCTCCAGCAAAGCCTGAAGCTGCGACCGCTGCTCTGAGTTCAACGTTTGATCTGCCGACAGCACCCCGCTCGGCATCGCGGCGTTTGAGAAGATCTTGCCCGCCGTCTCATCCGCAGCCAGTGCCGCGCCAATCGAATTGGCCCCATACCGCACCGTGGACATGCCGAGCCCGTCGCCCGCGCCAAAGCCGCGCAAATGGAACACCTTCTCCGCCGGCATGAACTCCGTCTTGCCGCGATCCGTCACCGCATAGCGCATCGTGCCGTCCTGACGGCGCTCCGGGCGGCAGTCCAGCAGCGGACGCAGGCCGACCAGGCGCGACCCCATATAGAGCTTTTCCGAACAGGCATTCCCCTGCAGGCAGGTCTGCGCGACCATGCCTTCCCAATACTCAGGCGCAGTCTGTTCCGGGTTCGGCGATTCCTTAATGATCTCGGCAAGATCATCGTCCAGCCGTTCCCGGCTATCCCCGGACCCCTTGCGATAGTGATCGACGGGCAGCGTCGAGATCATCTCCGCCGTCTTACGCACACAGGCCCAGACCGCAGACACTTCCAGCGAGGTGCGGGCGTTGACGGTCTTACCGGCATGCGAGCGCGTGCCGCCAAGCGCCCAATTCATGTTCCCGAAATACGACCGCCAGCCGGTGCCCGCATATTCGGCGCGCGCGCCCCGCGCCGCCGCGCGCAACAGCCGGATCAAAACGCGGTCACCGGATTGGCCAGAAACTCATCCAGGCCACGCCCAGACGGTTCTGGATTGTTGAACATCAACTGCGCCGCGTTGAGCAGCGCAATCACCACGTCGATCTTCGCAGCCCCTGCAAGCGCCTTGTCGATATACTGGTTCGACCGCACGATCTCGACACGTGCATTGCCGACCGACCACGCGAAGATCGGTTGTGCGGCGTGCAGCATCAGCTTGGCTTTAAGCCGCAGCGGCAAGGATCGGATGGCCGATTGCAACCGCCAGCCCTGTTGCACCGCCGTAATGAAGGGCTCGACAAAGCCGTCCAGCTCCAATTCGGTTTGCAATTCCGGCAGGCCCGCCTTGTCCAGACCGACCGCATATTCCTCCGGCATCTTGCCCGTCGCGGCAACCTGAGCGACGATCTCCACCACTTCCGCCACATGCTGGAAGGCCTCTTTGCAGAGGGTCAGATCGCCATCCTTCGCGAAGGTCTCCAGCGCCGGCGCGATGGCTTTGCGGCGTTTCAGGACAGAGGGTTGCGCCCAGGCCTTGCACCACGCGAGATAGCGACCCGTCCCGATCTCTTTGCCCAGCACCACCAGCCCGCAAAGATCGTCATCGCCGCCGCCATCCACGCCGATGGTGCAGACATAGGAGCGCTCCAGAAGCGTCTCCAAAGTCAGGGTTTCGTCAGCCCCGCCATCCCAATAAAGCTGCGCAGCCCAGCCATCATCCCCCTGCCCCGTGCCGATCTCCACGTTGAAATGCTGGCTCGCCACCAGCGACAGGGCTTCTTCTCCCTCCTCTTCCGCCGTGCGCACCTGATCGCGAAGGAACCCGAGATCGACGCTCCGGTTCAGATGCGGGTTCACCAGCGGCCAGGTGTCTTCGTTCTTCCAGCCACCATCCTTCACCATGTCGAGCGGCAATTCGTAGATCAGGGCCAGAAGCGGGCGAGCCAGCTTGCCGTCTCGCACCGCCCGCGCCGTCTGTACCTCGCTGCGGAATACGCCCACGGGCGGCTTTTTAGATTGCGTCGTGATCTGCAACAGGAAGTGCTTGTTCTGCGGATGCGACAGCGCCCCCCGGATCTCCAGAAAGATGCCTTTGGCTGCCGGCTTCTTGGCGAAGACATGGGTTTCGTCGATCAGCACCGTGGCGTTCTTCAAGCCGGTGACGATGTCGTCATCCGCCGCCTTGATCATGATCTTTGACGGGATCTTCGGGTTCAGGTTGCGGATCGTCCGCGTCGATTCCTGCGGATCGCCGAAGAGCGGCTTGATGCGAGGCGTGCGCTTGATGATCCCGGCAGCCTGGTCGAAGGCGTTGCGGGCCAGATCAATCGACGGGGCGATGAGAATGAACTGCGCCGCCGGGCTCATGTTGAGGATGCAAGCGGTCACGATGATCGCGGCCGCGATGGCTGTCTTGCCGTTCTTCTTCGGGATCATCACGAAGAATTCGCGAAGGTAGCGCCGTTTGATCTCGGGGTCGAAGCTGCCGAAGATCACCCGAACAAGGTCGAACACCCATTCGTCGCAGATCTCGCCGTAGGTCGGGAAGCCATCCAGATCCGGGGCGCGGAGCCCTTTGAAGATCTTGAGCGCCTTCTCCGCATAGGGATCGTGCAAGGGCAACGCGGGAAAGAGCGAGCGGCCCTCCCGCACCCGATCCTTCCAATCCGGGACCGCCGTTGACCAATCATCAAAGGCGTCCGGGGCGAGCATGCTCATTTAGTGGGTCCACTCCGGGTTCAAGAGATCGTCCTCTTCCAGCGCGGCCGCAGCGGCAGCGGTCAGTTGGGCTTTCTTGCCCGGCGGGATCGGGGCGGCGCGTTTCTTCTCGGGCTTGCCCTCGCCCGCCGCATCGCGCGCCGCCTGCTTGATGTCCTCTTCGTCCAGGATCACCTTGAGCGCCCGCATGGCCGAGACATTGCCGGCCGAGACCGCCTCATCGAGTTTGAGCATCAGGCGCGCCCGCTGATCGGCCCGCGCCGCTTCCTTCGCGGCCTCGACCTTCACCCGGCCAGAACGAAAATAATGCTTGTTCAACGTGGGCAGTGTGATGCCCAGCTCCTCCGCGATCCGCGCCTTGGTCAGACCCGCGACCAGTAACACCCTGACTTTACGACAGGTTTCCGCGTTGGGTGTATGACCGTTCGCACCGGGCTTCCCGAAATTCTCCGGGATCGGGTCGCCAAGAAGGTCAAATTCTCGTGCCACAGAAAAAATTCTCCGAATGCGATGGCCGCGGGTCTAGAAAGCCAGGCCTTCCTGACTTTCGACCCACCCCCCCGCATGTGATGATTGGATACTGGCACTAGGCCAGGCCGCGCCGTTCCAGGCTTTGCTTGTGCGTGTCGTGCCAAGCTTTAGACACGGCGCGCAGATTGCTCTCATCCCAGAACAGGTCGAGATCGCCCCGATGGGGACGGATGTGGTCTACTACTGCGCTGTTCGGGGCGTTCTTACCGCCCACAAGCCTCGCGCCCGTAATTTGGCAAATCCAGCCGTCCCGCTTCAGGATCTTCAGCCGAAGGCGCTGCCACCGGGCGGTGTTGATCGGACCTTCCGAACGGCGCATGCCCCTGGCCATGCGATCAGCCGTTCGGCCCAGCCGGGACGGCATGGAGCCGAGGCGGGGCTTTGCGGTGGACAGACGCGTCATACAATCTCCCGTGTGTTGAGTGCGGGCCTGCCACCCGCTCGGGCACCGGGACCGCCGCACACCTCAGTGCCGGGGTCTGTGTCAGGTTCGGGGCCAGGTGCCTTCCCCAATGTGTCCACATTCATTCGCAGTTGAGCGTGCAATCCTCAAGCTCGGTGATCGCCTTCCGCGCATCACATCGATGGGGGTTAATTGTTGCCAATGGTCTCCGGGCCTGCTTTGCTTAAAGTGAGTTGGTCGGTAATCGAGGACCGCGAAGGAGCAAAATTGAAGCCGTTTTTCAGATTTGGTTTAGCAGTACTGATTGCCGGCGCTCCGACTGCTTCCGTTTCGTATTGCATTGAACCATCCATTTATGCATCGGAACCGTCTTTTTCTGGGCATGAGCCGAGCGCACCATCTAGTTTTCAAAAACCTGACGTTCCGTACTGCCTGTCTTCATACAGCTACTCTGGAACGCACGCCTGCGAAGAATATGAACTCAACGCCTATTTCGATGAGGTTGAGGAATACGTCGAGGCTCTAGAAGAGTACTACGAGGAGGCGCTTTCTTTTGCGCGAGAAGCCATTGACTACGCTAACGAAGCGAAGGCCTTTTCGAATGAAATCCAGCAGTTTGCGGATGAAGTCTTAGAATACGCCAAGTGCGAAGCCGAAGACGTGAGCACCCAGCACGAATAGATTAACGCTACATTTCATTCAGATAGCTTGCGGCACCAGAGCAATCCCACGCAAAGCATTTTTTCAATGGTTAACGTGCCACGGCAGCTTAATCCACCATACCAGACATTCTATAAAAGTTCCTGCCTCCTCAACCAACGCGGACTCTGACTGAGTCCCTTGTTATAGCAAGGTGAAGTTAGCGTCGCATCATGGCAACCGCCCAAACAAAAGCGCCCGACAGTTTCCTGCGGGCGCATTTAGTGATGATAGGAATAGAAATGAATCCGGTGGTCCTAAATGTCAACAACATTTTGTAACACCCACAGTCAGATGCCCTGCATACGCCCCAAGGCGGCGCATAGAGCGGCCTTCAAGCTACTTCTGTTTTTTCCGGTCGCGCGCCAGCCATGCGCCCTGAGAACCTCGCTCAGCGCCCGCTCACGGATGCAGACATCGTCCACCAATCGACGCGCTGTGATCAACTCTCGACCGATCTGTCGAAGCTGGACCCTACCCACCTTCACGGTACCCTCCATTGCAGGCACCTTGCGCTTTGTGTCTTTCGCCACCCCGTCTCCAATGGCGTCATGAAACATCGCGAGACGACGGGTGTCGGTTGCGTAGGCCTCCATGAAGTCGGCATTGCCATGACCGCCCGCCTGCAGATCAAAAGCCCTTGAGCATCTGATGCCCGCAGACTGGACCCGCTCGTGGAGCGCGCGATAGTCACGCGCCGCACCGACCTGCGCTGTCGTAAACGGTGCCTTTCCACCCCGACGCATCGCTTGATCTGTCATAGTGTCGAAGATGTCACGGGTCCGACCGGGACAGCCCGACCGGTACGGGACCTCGCGCCATTCAGTTTTGCCGTCTTTCTCATGCCAATAGCCCTCGCGGAAAGCGGACAACGCGCCGCGCGCGGGCGCAGGGACAATTTCGTCGCTGCAGGCTTCAGGGTTGGCTGCGCCGTCGCGGATCGCGTTGAGGCGGGCTTGCTCTTCCTCGCTGTAGCGAAAGATATCCGCCGGTCGATCCCGTTCCGCCTTGATGTCCTCCTGCGCCCATGTGGTTTCCCACGCCTTGGGTATTCTGGTGCTCATTACCTCACCTATTTTCCAGATCTTGTTGTTTCGGAAGAAGGGAAATCAAAAGGTTGATTTCGGGCAGTGACGGACGGGGCCGTCGGGGCAGAACGCAGAAGAACGGGGCAGAACCCTACTGCGAACGCTAGGCCGTCAACCTGTTGAGAAATCGCGAATAATGGGAATGGCGGGGCACGCGGGGCGCATAGGGCAGATCTGCGCCGCTTACACGTAAAAACGCTCCCCCCCACACCCCCCAATTTACGCGCGCGCACGTACCTTGAACTTTTCTGCCCTATGCGCCCCGAGCGCCCCAAAACATGCGCAAGCCTCCGAAACCATTTCCTTTTTTCGGGCACGTGATCATCGAAGATGCGCCCCAATACGGGGCAGAAGTCGCAAATCTGCCCCGATTTTCGAAGAATGGAGGTGTAGGGGTGCGGGGGGTTGGCGGCTTGGTTATGAGCCGCCGGGCGCGTCACAGAGGGTATTCCTCAGGATGTGGCGGCGAGCCAGTGCCTCCGTCCTTCCGCAACATCGGAAGTCCTTTGGCGTCACGCGGGGCCTCGGCAAGGCGATGGCGCATGTCGTCGGTCAGGCGAATGCCAGAATAGCCCCAGGTGCCGTTGCGCTTGTGGCGCGTGTAGGATTTGCCTGTGGCTGGATGCTTGTATTTGCCGCTGCGCTCTTTCAGCTTGCGCTGCAGGTTGCCCGGCTGCCAGGCATGGGCCGTGTTCGCCAGCAGGTAGAGATAGCAGCCATCGACAAGCTCGCGTGCAGGAAGAAAATAGGTGCCACCATCTATTTCGCAGGCAGATGCAAGGAAGTCGCCAATGGGATCGCTGTCCTTGCGGTACTCCTCCGTCGCTTCAAGCACCTGAGCGGGTTCTTGCAATCCGCCTTCGAGATAGTCCAGCAGCCCTGCGATCATCCAGTTCAGGATGCCTGACCGCTCCTCTGCGAACAGCGTGTCGCCCAGATCGTTATCGCGTTCGTGTTCCGGGATCTGGACGTTGAATTCACAAAGCAACGGTCGCCGCCAGATACCGTCATCGGTGCCGCGTATCTCAAGCTTGTGGTTGCCGATGAACAGCATCTTGAAATACGGCGTGAAACGCACGAAATCGGCGTGCAGCGCGCGCACCAGCATTTCATCGCCGCCGGTGAGCTCTTTGATTTTCTGCTCCTGCAGCCGCTCCCCTTCATCCGGCTCATTTGTGAAGGCCGCGCGGGCGCCAATGAGGGGCATCATATCGGGCGTTGCGTCGGACCCTGACTTGCGGTTCTTACCTGTCAGGCTTTCGATGCGCACCATCGTGGCATAGTCGCCTAACATGCGCCGCATCAGACCGCCCAAGAGGGATTTGCCGTTCGCGCCCGTTCCATAGCAATAAAGAAACTTTTGAACGGGCAAGGCTGTCATGCTCAACCCGAACCAACGCTGCAAAAAGGCACGCATCTCCAGGTCAGGCTGTACCCGCTCCATGAACGCATCGAATTTCGGGCATGTCGCATCCGGGTCGTAAGCAACCGGCATCATCTTCGTGATGTATTGCGGACGGTTTCTTCCCTCGATCGACACAAACCGTTCATGCGGCTGCAGCTTTAGATCGGCCTGCTTTCCCGCGCCATCGTCCCGCATGTCCATTACATTGAATCGGAGAATTCCCGTTTCGGTGTTGACCGTGAGCGGGTCGGCATCCAGGTCTTCCACATCGCGGTGAAGGCTGGTCACAGCCTCACCCAGCATGTTCTTGATGGCGTTGCTGTTGCCGGCCGATCTCGCGAAGGCCTTGTGGCGCTGCCGTGTGGACCCGCGCCCCCAAAGCTCAGCGTTCAGCTTGTCCTTTTCGCCCACCAAGTTCTGGCGCTTCTCGACGCGGTCATCATCGGACAACTCAGCATAGGTTTTGTCGAAATCCCGCAGATCGAGGCGAATAGCCTCGAGCCGATCCACGCGGCGCTGCTCGGCCGAGTTGAGCCGAAGGTGCGGGATCTCCTTTTCGATCCGTTCATGGATGGTTTGGGCATGCCGGCGGACAGCGATATCATCGGGATCCAGCTTCCAGCGTTTGCCATCCCAGATATGCCAGCCGACGCGCGGCACGAACATGGCGTCATCGCCGCAGTACAAGGCAAAGCGCTGGCCGTTGCCGGTGTCGTTCAAGGGCAGCTTCGCCCCTTCGATCTCGGGCGGTCCATCATCCGGGGTGCGGGGTGGCACCGACCCGCCATCGCCGTTGCCGTTGCCGACGTTGTCGGGAGGCGTCAGACCTTCAGCCGGTGCAACATCCTCTGCCGCGTCGAACTTGCCCCTGACATTCTCGAGGTTGCTGGTCATCCTGACCCCATCAACACATCGTTCAGGTCAAGGCCCCTTCCGGCCTGCACAATTTGCCCCTTCAAACCCGGACGCAGCGCCATGGCACGGCGCAGCCCGCATTCGAGTTTGGCGCGGGTCATAACCGGATCGCTGTCCCCATCCATGATGAAAATTAGCCGCTTAACCCAAGACGGCGGAACGAAAGCGTCGGCATCACTCATATCGGGCACGCCCGAATAGCGTTTGCCCTTCACCCTCTGCATCCGGCCGGCCATGTTCCCCAGATCCACACCCGCCCAATAGGCGGCATTTGCAAACGGCTCCGCCACGAGTCCGGCCAGCGTCGTTTCAATCCCCTCGCCCATGACCAGAATGTCTGCACCCTGCGGCGTGTGCAGCCGGATAGCACCGGATTTCTTGGAGCCGCGCACCAGTTTCGGGGGCAGGCTCTCGCCCTGCCAGGTAACCTTGGCCTTGCCGTGGGGTGGCTCAACATCGACCCAGGTCTGGTGTACAGCCGTGAGCTCACCGGCCATGTTCAGGATACCTGCGATCATGCACGGACCACGATGTGCCGTAACGAATTGCCCATCAACTTTCTTGACGTAGGGATGATCCACGATGAAGCGCAGAGCGCGCGGGATCTCAGGCAAAAGGAAGGGATCAATGCCCCGCGCCTCTAGATAGGCGGGCACGACGCCAAGATGACCGAGGCGCGCCGTGCTCCAGATCCGTCGGGCATCCGAAACAGCTTTCCGCCGATAGTAGTCCTGGGCCTGACGATCTTTGCGTCTGACCTCTTCTGCGCGTTTTCGACGCCGCTCCAGTTCGGCGACATCAACAACCGCTGGCCGCTCGCCGCAAAGCCAGTCAAGCGCCTCTTTGAAACCGAGGTTCAGAACGCCGCGCGTGAGCGCGATTTGATCCCCACCGCGCAGGTTGCATTTCCGGCATAGGAACGCGTTGCTGCGCAGGTTGATCCCAAACCGATCACGACCTCCGCACAGCGGACAGGGGCCAATCAGCTCATCCGAAGCCGGCTTAAGCCCTGCGATTCCCAAGCGATCGACGAGTTCCGACATGGGTATTGCCTTGGCGTCCAGGAGCCGGGGATCATCTTTCATCCGTTCAGGCAAGGCTGACCCCCTCAGTGCGTGATGAACACAATCGGCGCGTCAGACGCCCAGCAGATGCTGCAATTTCCGCAATGACGTTTGCGCTCGGGCGCGCTGATCGCCTCACGTTGTTCGGGGCAAACGATGGCATCGCCCAAGCGTTTTTCTTCTGTCGGGAAGTCGATGGTGAACGACCCCCAGCGACCGGTGCGCCCACTCCGGCGGATCATGAAGCGCAAGGGGAACCGGTCGCGCGCATCCACAATAGCGGCGCCGATTTCCGTGTTCTCTGGCCAGGCCGTGAAGCCGAACACCGTAAGGTTCGGATGCGCCACCAGAAGTTCGCGCCACAAATCGACGTATCCGGTACTGTAGAAGTCGCCCAGGATGTGCAGGCGGATCAGCACGAGGGCGTGTTTCGCGCAGGCCTCCGCAACCTCGACCCTGAGCCGGTCTTCGAGCGCGGGACCATGGACCCAGCGGGTCGAGTGGGGCATTGCGTTGCCGTAGCATGTCCGCCAATGCGCGCACGAAGACGGGCAAGTCGCCCGCTCCTCTAACGTGAGTGTGAATATGCGTGCGCCCTTGAGACGCCCGACCAACACATCTCCGCCGATCTTGCTGTTGTGCGAGCCGTCCTTAAGGACCGCCTTCCCCTCTTTGACCTGCGCGATGCGGCTGGGAAACACCGTGCCGTTCATATCGGCATCAGCGACCACACAGGCCTGCCCTAACGGGATCGGTGTGTCTTTGAAGCGGCGGCGGTCTCGAATGTGCTGGACCTGAGCGCGCTTTGCCTCTGCCCGCCGGCTGCGCGCCTGCGCGGCCTTGTCCGATGCAGCGGCAACAGGTCCAGACACCCCGATTGGCACATGCTTCGTACGGCCTGCAGCCCGCGCGTCGTCGATCAGCCGCCGCTCCTCTGGAGTGATGACGCTCATGACCGACGCTGCAGTTCCGGGATGGCCAATCCCAGCTTCACTGCCTCCCGCAGCCGATTGCGAATTCGCTCTGTGCCGTGGCTCTTATTAGAACGACATGGACAGGGTGCCAGCGCCACTTGAAGCTCAAGCGCATCATCCTTGTGGATTGATATGACGATCATCTCGCCTTCGCGCCTGACTGAACCTCTGGCAGCACCCGTTTGCATCACCCACCTCCAAGACGGAGGAAAAATTTTTCCGCGCGGCTCAACCATTTACGATGCGCTTTAAGCGCCGCAGCGGCGCGCCATTCGCAGAACCGGGAAGCGATGTAGAGAGAGACGCGCCGGATCATGCGCACCTCCCACCATCCGAGAAAACGACCTCGGCGCCCGCGACAGCCATGACTGCGGCGACGTAGTGCCACGCGGCGGAGTTTTCGCAGCGCAGCCAGTTTTTCACTTGGCGTGGCGACACATCGAGAACGACTGCCGCTTTCTGCGCCAACTCGGCCTCAGATCGTGCTGGGAAAGCCTGCCAAAGCAGGCTGGCGAACATCTTTCGAGACGCGGAAACCTGATCCACGTCAGAATGGGCAAGATTTTTCCGCATAACTACTCCATGTTTCCGGTGTGCTTGGGAAACAGGAACAGGATCAGAAAAGGAGGGGGCGCGGGTCATTGGCTTGCGCCCTCAATGGGTGAGTGCAGGCGCGCGATCATTTCAGCGGTAATCTCGAATTGGCGGCGACGGCCAGCCAGCAAAACGCTGTGGTGATACCTTGACGGGATTGAACACTTCTCAGCCCACTTGTGAACCTGGTGTGTTGTCACCTGCAGATCGGGCGATAGGCTGCAGATATCCGATGCCAACTCAGCGCGCGTCGGCCAAAGGTTCACAAGTTCGCGTATAGTTGACACATGTTTCACGCCCATTTCGATAATGGACATAAGTTCCATTCGTCAAGTGTCAAAACAAACCTATGGACGTTTTTTCCACTGTGCCGGACAATTGCCGCATGAAGAAGATAATTGAGTCCCTCGTTCCGCGAGAGAGTTCGCCTGAACGCGTTGGCCCCAGAATCACCGGGGCTCGTATGGTTTTGGACCTATCAAAGGCACAGTTTGCTGACGCTATTGAGCTAGACAGGAGCACACTGACTAAGGTCGAGAAGGGCGAAAAAGGTCTTGATATCGCAAAGGGCGTGCGGATTGCTGACCTCTACGGATTTGGTCTGGACTACATTTATCGCGGGGACCTTTCGGATGTTCCTCTCGATTTGCGACCAAAGCTGGTCAAAGCTCTCGAGAGCTTGACCGACACGGCATAGGCCCGAGCAATTCGCCAACCCGTGATCCGCGCCAAGATCAGGGTCATCGCATCACTAAACTTGTATTTCATTCTCGCTCCTCCCGTTTGCGAATGCCCATCCGGCCTTTGATGTAGGGAGTCTTTGATGGAACTTTTGTCCACTTCGTACTTGACAGTGGAACAAATGTCCATTCTCTTCGTAGGCATTAGATGCCTGAAGCGTTCAGGCATGGAAAGGCCACACTTCTTTCAATCCCGCTGAACAGAGGCAGCCACCATGATGATCGAAGACATAGCGAAAGCATGACTCATGCAAACGCAGATATCGCCCGCCAGCGGCAGAGGCCGAAAAAAGCACCAAGGGGAGGCTGAGGCCCTGCCCTCGCTGCGCAACGGCTTTTGTGACTACTGCGGTGATCCGCTCCCTAAGTCATCCCGCGCCCGTCACGCGCGGTTTTGCTCACCCACATGCCGCAAGAACTGGTGGATCGTTGCGCGCAATCGAGGAGCGCAGCTCTATCAGCTTCTCTTAATCTGGCGTTTGCATCGCGGTCGGCGCGGGACACCCGGCCAAGGCATGATCAATCTGATCTCCGCGCAGATCGACCGCTGGATCAGCGAGGACCGCCGAGGTGCAGAATGACTGGTCCTACTACAACGAATTCGATCCGCACGCCGCTGAGTGGCTTCGGCGCCTCATTGAGGCCAAGGTTATTGCCCCCGGTCTGGTCGATGAGCGAGATATTCGAGACGTGTGCCCGCGCGATCTTGAAGGCTTCACCCAATGTCATTTCTTCGCTGGCGTGGGAATTTGGTCCTATTGTCTTCGACAAGCCGGATGGCGCGACGATCAACCCGTCTGGACAGCATCTGCTCCCTGTCAACCTTTCAGCGCGGCAGGCGCAGGCGATGGGTTTGATGATGAGCGGCACCTATGGCCCGCCTTCCACTGGCTCCTCCAGCAGTGTCGCCCTGAAAAGGTGGTTGGAGAGCAGGTTGCAAGCAAAGACGGCCTCAACTGGCTCGACCTTGTATCGGCTGACTTGGAAGGAACGCTTTACGCCATCGGGGCAGTCGATACCTGCGCTGCGGGCTTCGGTGCTCCGCACATCCGGCAAAGGCTCTTCTGGGCGGCCGAGGATCTGCGACCTGCCACAGGCTGGATGGGCCACAACGGCGGCCCGGGACTGGAAATCGGAGAGCGCGTCGAGCGAATTCAACCGGGAAAGATGGGCACATTCGAGAGGCAAGCCTTTGTCGGCAGAAGCGCAGCTTGCGAGCTGGCCAACGCCGAAGGCATCGATCGGGGACTATCAGAGGGACAGGAGAGGTGCGAAGGTCATGAACCTGTCGGGCATCGCCAAGATGGCGGGTTGGCCAACTCCGATGGCGGGCACACCAGCCCAGAACGGAAACAACGCGGCGGGCAACACGGACAGCAGTCGCAGTACTGTAGAGCTCGCGGGATGGCCAACACCAGTGGCAAAGGACGACAACAAGTCGCCGGACGCCCACTTGGCGATGAAACTGAGAATGGGCGAGCGCGACGGGACACACTCCAGACGCAGCACGATCACATCTCTCAACGTCATGGCGAAGACAGTCGGCCCGGCCCGACTAACGGTTTCTGGCGAGATGCTGACTGGCTCTTCTGCCAGGATGGATACTGGAGGCCAGTTGAACCCGGCACATCCCCGCTGGCTACAGGGGCTACCGCACGCATGGGACGCCTTAGCGCCTACGGAAACGGCCTCAACACTGCGCAAGCAACGGCGTTCATTGAAGCCTACATGGAGCGGCACATTGTGGACCTGACCGAAACCATTGCAGGCAACCTGTTTGAGTGGAGTGGGATATGAGCGAGAGCGAGACCAAGCTGGAAGACCGAACCTTTGATAACGTTTCGGCGTTCGGATCGCGCCTTTGGGTTGCGTCTCGTTTGGGTGTGAGCCTCGATACATTCTATCGAAAACGTGAGAGTCTTGAGGAGAAGGGTTTTCCGAAACCGGACCCATTGCTCAACCTTTACAACAAGGCAGATGTTGACGCCTGGAACGAGACGAGGCGACAAATCAAAAATGCGAACGGCTCCTCGTCAACAGGGAGCGAAGCGGGACCCAGACTCAATGCCGTATAGATCTGCCCTTTGGGATGACAGCGATCCTGACTACGCCCCCGGGATAAACTATGCCAAGGGCTTGGCGTACTGGCGCCCGAGCAACACTTACACCGCAGTTGGATTTCCAAAAGACAGCATCAAACTGCCGGGTCGGAAAGGAGACCATCTCCATCGCGTCCGCGCAGCCGAATGCCGACGCCTAACCAGAGACATGATCCGCGCTGTCAGCGCGGATGACACGGCAGAGATAGGAACATGGGATTGGGTGATGCAGTCTTGGGTAGCCGACAAGTATTCCCGCTATCACCAAGGCAAACAAAACACCCGCGAAAGTCATGACTACGTCTTGCGGAAGCTGTCCAGCATCATTGGCCATATGAGGATCGAGCAACTCACCTACAGAGAGATGTGTCAAATCCGCGAGGCGATGGAGATCAAAAAGCGATCATCATCTTACAAGAAGAAGATGTTCGGTATGATTTCCACCTTGGCCCGTTACGCGGCTGGACCTCTTAGGCAGCACCAGGCTCGTGACGTTCTGCAGGACCATGGTGAGATCGTGATTCAGTCGGACCCCAAACGTCACTCGGCTCCAGACGCCGCGATGATACGTGCGATTGTTGACGAAGCAGATGGTCGAGGTCTATTCGCCTTCGCAACCGGTCTTCTCATCCAGTGGACCTACATGCTTCGCGCCGTGGATGTGCGGGGGCAGTGGCTCGATGCCGAGGAAGCAGACGGAGGTTTGTATCGCAACGGGAAGCGTTGGCAGGATGGCCTTACGTGGGACATGTTCGACGCGGATCTGACAAAGTTCGAGAAGGTGATCAGTAAGACACGCAATAGCCTTCCGGAGACAATGACATTCACGGTAACGCCGGAGATCCGGTCGAGACTTGCTCTTCTCAGCAACGACTGCAGGCGCGTTGGACCTGTTATCGTGTCAGAACGCTATCGGCGGCCATACACGCGTTATAGCTGGTCTCAGGCCTTCAGGCGCATCAGGGATGACCTGAAGCTGCCCGAGACAGTCTGGATGATGGACACACGTGCGGGCGCAATTACTGAAGCGCAGGGATTGGTCTCCGACCCTTTCACCTTGCGCGATGCCGCACAGCATCTTCACGTTGAAACCACAGACGGTTATGCCCGTGCGCGCTCGGAGAACATCAATAAGGTTGTTCAGTTACGGTCATCCAAGAAAAAATGAATCGGAACACCTGCAAACGCAGCTTCCAACTCTTGATCCAACCACTGAATTACTTACAACCAGCCGATAAGCTAAAGCACTGATTTACTTTAAGAAAGTGGTCGGGGCGGCAGGATTCGAACCTACGACCCCCTGTACCCAAAACCGATATAGGTCATCTGTGCGGTTAAACGCCATTCGGTTTGATACGGCTCAATACGTTGAATTTATTTACTGAATCTCTCCTTCCTGACTCTTGTAAGCGATTCGTTCGGTGCCATATGGTGTCAAAGCGTAGTAGCTCATTTGGTAGCTGGAACGGAGACACCCATGCCCAAGATCGAATTTACCGCCCCCGCAGTGAAGGCCCTGAGGGAGAACACAGACACCACTCCGGGCACCTACTTTGACACCAAGTTGCCGGGGTTCGGTCTGAGGGTGAGCAAGCGGACACGCAAATTCGTCGTCGTGGGGTACGTTGCAGGGAAAAAGGTTTGGGTCACTCAAGGGCCGTCCGAGTTGACACTCCCCAAGGCGCGCAAGTGGGCTGAGGGTGTGCTGGGTGATCTGGCGAGAGGCATAAACCCGAACGCCGCCAAGGCGGAGCAGCGGGCGGCTGCCATGAAGCTGAGCGAGGCGCTGGACACCTACCTAAATGACAACGACCTAAAGGAGTCCACCGCCACCGAAAACCGCCGCTTGATCGAGCGGGACTTGAAAGACTGGTTGAACAAAGACGTGAAACACATCACGCGCCAAATGGTTGTCAACCGCTTTGACAAGCTGACAGAGCGAAGCCCTGCCATAGCTAACCATGTGTTTTGGGTGCTGCGGGCGATCCTGAACCACACGCGCGTTGTCACCAAGAATGAACAAGGTGAGTTTACCCTGCCCCCAAACCCGTGCGACCGCTTGACCGACCTCAAACGCTGGCACAAGCCCCAAGCCCGCAAAGGGACGGTCGCAATAGATCAGTTTCCGGCGCTGATGGATGCTCTGGTGGAGATGGACCAGACATTTGCAGACTACATCATGGTGTTGCTGCGAACAGGTATGAGGCGGACTGAGGCCGCGTCCCTCCGATGGACCGACATTAGCTTTGATGCCTCCACCTTCACAATCCGGGCTGAGGTGGCCAAGAACAAGAAAGCAGTCACCCTGCCCGCTTCTAAACAGGTCATGGCGATATTCGAACGTCGCAGCGATGCCGCACCAGACACGCTTCACGTCTTTGGCGACTCCAAGCGATACGACCCAAGAAAGTCGCTCTTAAAGCTGCGTAAGGCCCTGGGGTCGGACCTCACCTATCATGACTGCCGCCGCACCTTCTTACAGTTGGCAGAAAACCAAGAGGTGCCCACGGGTTTCATCAAGAAGCTGGCGAACCACACAGACAGTCGTGACGTGACCGCCGCTCACTATACGAACCAATCCGATGCTGAGGCCCTGAGGCCGTACACGCAGCGGATCAGCGATCAGATTGACCGCCTCGGGCACCTCGACAATCCTGATCTTGCGGCACGCGATGCGCTGGAAAGCCTTAAGAAGGCGATAGAAGGCATTGAAGAATTTGAACAGTTTGCGCCTGCTGCGGATCGTTTGAAGCGGATAATGACGGAACTTGCCTAATCAAACCGCATGGACCCGGATATGAACCACCCTTCGCCAAACCGATTGAAAACGTTCGCAATGGCAGCTAGTTGCAGGGTGCATCCGTACACGGAGGATGGGCGAACAGGCTGCGGTCAGAAAGCGTCCCGGAAGCGTTAAGCCCGCATTCTGCGGGGTAACCGTTCTGTGGAGGTGCAATCATGCCCCTGACAAAGAAGCCGTCTGACCGCCCGTCCCTGTCCCCCAAGCAAGCCGCTGAATACACCGGCGGCGCTTTATCTTATCAATTCTTGAAACGCGACCGCGCCGAAGCTGAGGCCAATGGCGTTCCCCCTCAAATTCCTTACTACCGCGTGTCCTATCGGGTAGTCCGGTATCGCCCATCAGACCTAGACGCTTACCTAGAAGCACTGCGGGTGGGCTGAGTCATGGCCAAGAAATCCGAAATTGTTTCATGGGATGCCCTGCGACGCGACGTAGCTGCTTTAGACCAGATATGCCTCGCCCTCGTTCCAAAACGCCAGAAACGGCAATCTGCGGCGGTGCTGCGTTATCTCATACGCTCTTGGAACACGCGGACCACCCGCTACAACGGTGCCGTGCCGGGGGAGTGGATATCGCGATCTATCGACCAGATGTTGAAAGCTAACCTGGCCAATTCGCGCAACCCGCTCAACGAATACCTGCAAAGACTTGGACCGCCCCGAGAGTCTGCAAATTGCGTGCGCGATGAATGTGCTAATCTGATCGTGCGTAAGCGGATGAAGTATGGCGCAAAATCGAAGGTGGTGGTTCCGCATTTCCAACTGTCTCGCGAACTGTTGGATTTGTTGGAGGCCATCGACTTCGCAAGGCGTAAAATGCCCGAAAAGACATTCAAGGCGTTCCGTGACCTCATTTGTGAGCCGATCAATGATGCCACACCCAAAGAGGCATACGACTACGGGCCAACCTACCATCTCGCCCGGATTGCGTTCAAACACCGGGCCTCGCATCGCTACAACTTCGATGACTTCAAAGCCGATATTGAGGCCTTGCACACAAAGGCAAACACCTTCGATCCAAAGGCATCGTCAAATCCTGTTTCAGGACAATCTGTAGGTTATCCTGATTCAGGACATCCTTTAGGTTATCCTGTTTCAGGACAACCTGATCTGATTACAGGGCCTTCTAAGGAAGTTGGTACAGAGGGATTGAAAACAGAGTGCGGACAAGCCGCTCCCACGTCTGTTTCAACCGAGGAGATTTTTCAGGCTGTAGATGTTGGAAAAGACACGCTGTCTGACAATGAGAAGCTGAAGGTTCAAGAGGCTGCATCACAAGCAAAGAAGGAAGCTGCGCAAGATGCCAAACACGCTGCCCTGATGGCAAAGTACAAGAAGTCGGGGGCGAAAGCATGAAAGAGCGATACCAGCCCGATCTATCTGGTCGGACCAGAGAGTCCGTGATCCGTGTGCGGATGCCAAGAAACATGAACAACGCATGGCGAACGATCTGCAAGGCCAAGGGTGCCAATCCCTGCGAAGCCATCCGCGATCTGGTGGAACGCGAAATTCGAATGCACCACCAAATGGATGATGCTGGACCCGATCTGATACCAGATGACAAGTGATGGATTCACCGCAACGCCCCAGCCTGTTACTCTCACCTTATCACCGGGCGCTGATCTTCTATCCCGTGTTTGATCATGGCAACGCCGATAGGTTTCAGACTCCACGCGCAATCGCCATAGCGCCCGGTGATCCTCACCCAAGCCCATAGGGAACCCTGCCGCCTGGGGGGGAACCCACGCAACGATCGGAGGGGCGGGGCGTAAACACTCAATTCCCTGTTGTAACACTTTTGCAGGTGATACTGTCTGTCTGCTTAACTTATTCAGGGGGGCCGATGGACAGAAATCACGAGACGATACTGGAGAACGCTCAGCAAGAAGTAGATTATGTCAAAGACTATTTAGATGATCTTGCGGCAGAGGAGGAAACGAGGAAACTATGGCGTGCATGGTTTGGCGTGCTCACGCACTATGTCAACGCTGTTTCTGCGCTACGCCGTGCAACTTCTTGTGGTGCGTCGAAAGGTTGGTCGGATAACCTTAAGAACGAGCAAAAACAAGATGAGTGGTTACGGTTTGCGTTCCAAGCAAGGGATGCAGCGAACCACGTCTTTGAATCTAAGCGACATACAGAGCCTCGAAGAGCGAGCGTAGGTGTTATCTCAATGTCCAATGCTGCGCACGTTCACATTTCCGACTACACTGAACTTGACCACGAAGGAAATGTGGTAACTCGATACTCTGGAGCGCTTGACGTAGCCGATGGCCGGTACACTCACGGTACTTTTCCTCGAGACAAAGTCGAAGAACACGAGCATCAGCTTGTGCTTACGGAAGTAAAAACTCGCAGCGGTACCTACGCACCACCGAAAACTGAGAGTACAGGCACGCAGCAAGCGATTGAGATAGGGAATTACCTGTTGGACTGGCTACGTCAGAAGTTGTTTGAGGCACAAAACCTAGCCGAACAAGACAGGAAAAAGAACCGTTAAGGCTAGTATGATACATCCAAACTGACCAAACTGGTCACCCCCTTGAACCACTAGCCCTCTAATCTGGCCTTGCCCCGTTGACCGTCTGGACTCATGGGGCTTAGGCCAGATGTATGGCCCTGCGACTGCGTAAACCCAAGGTATTGACGAAAACCGATCTGTTGGCGGATTGGGTGGCAGATACCTTTGTGGATCAGAACGGGGCACCGCTTACGCTCTGCCAGTTTCAGTATGACTTTCTATCTGATCACTTTGCGGATGATCCGGCTGGCGGGCCGCTCTACAGAACCACCGTTCTTAGCACCGGGCGCAAGAACGGCAAGACGGTCACGCTGGCCTTGCTGGTGGCGGGCTATCTTGATCCGTCCAGCCCCTTACACGTGCCCTTTGCTCAAGTGGCCATCAACGCCCCCACCTCCCGTCATGCTGAGTTTCTGCCAGAGGCCATCAAGCTGTTGTATGACCGGATCGACCGGGGCAGCGACTGGTCATTCAACAAAGCCCCGCCACCCACGTTCCGGCACAAGGGCGGCAAGGGCAAGCTGACCTGTCTATCGGGTGCCCGTGCCTCAGGGCATGGCCTCGACCTCGACCTTGCGCTTGTGGACGAAACGGGCCTTATGCCCAAATCCAATGAAACGGTGCAAAACACCTTTGACGCTGTGGCCTCGAAAGACGGGCGCGTGATCCTGACTGGCACGCGGGGCGACTCCGACACCTACAACGAGATCATCAACAACCCCGACGCCCGCACAAAGGTGCATCTGTATGGCGTGGACAAAGACGCCAACGCCTCTGACCCTGCGACGTGGGCACAAGCGAACCCCGGCCTAGGCGTCACAAAGTCTCGCCGCTTCATGGAAGATGCCCACGCCAAGGGTGAGCAAGCGGGTTCCCTAACAGAGTTTCGTGTGTGGCACCTCAACATGCCGCTCAGCCCAACCCGGCAACTCTTACTGGAATATGGGGACTTAACCAAAGCCTATGACGAAACCGCCGACCCCATTTCGGGTGAGCCGTGTTTTGTGGGCATGGACCTAGGCGGGTCCAGCGCCATGACCGCCGCCGTAGTGATGTATCAGGAAAGCGGCGTGATCCGGTGCATCGGCGCTTTTCCCGGTGAGGGCACCCTTGATCTGGCCAAGCGCGGCAAGCGTGACGGTGTAGGCAATGCTTACGTGACTGCTGCTGAGCGCGGGGAACTGTTTGAAACCTCAGGTGCGGTGACAGACGTTGCTGAGTTTCTGGACCGTCTACGGGACTTCATCGGGCCTCACCCGGTCCTGTCTGTCTCTGCCGACCGCTACCGCGATGCTGAGTTTCGCACGGCTATGGCGCGGGCCAAGATTGATTGGCCGATTATCACCCGTGGCACCGGACCAAAAGACGGGGACAATGACATTCGGGCCACGCGCCGAGTGTTCCTGTCTGGCAAGGCCAAGCTACGGCGCAACCTGCTACTAGAGGCGGGGCTGACTGAGGCGGATGTGAAGGTGTCCACCACGGGCGCGATGCAAATCGACAAGTCGCACCGCAACGCCCGGATTGACGTTGCCCAAGCCCTCACGCTGGCCTGTGCGGCCTTTGTCGCTGATCTGGATGCACCCGCCGCCGAAATGGAGGTGACGGTGCTATGACCCGCAAACAGGACCGTTCCACCATTGACCTGGCCGACTGGCGCAAACGCATCCGTCCCGCCATAGCCGAACGTGCCGAATACCGTTGCGAGTCTTGTGGCCTGTTTGTCGGGATGCACGGGGACGTTGACCACAAGGTGCCGCGCCATCGGTGTGAGGCTGAGGGCATAAACCCGCGTGACCCTGAAAACCTCCAATATCTCTGTAAGTCCTGCCACTCGATCAAGACCAACCGTGAACGCTGGGACGGGCATAAGCGGAAGGATCGGCAAGAGGTACGCCGCGCCCGCGTGACTGGCAGAGGTGCCTTTCTGCAAGCCCTGCAAGAGGGGGGTGCGTGATGGCCCATACAGTCACCCTTGAAACTGAATTTGACGGCAAGCGGTATCAGCGGGCCAGTGTAGGTCTCAGGGCCTTGGCTGATAGCGTGGGCGCTGACTTCGATCAGCTTGGCCTTGTCGTGTCCCATGAGATGCGCCTGTTTCTGAAAACCGAACTGGACAAGCTGGCCAAGCATCATTCCGGGTCTGCCACCACGTCCAACCGACTGGCCAAGCGAACCGGGGAACTAGTCCGGGCACTTCAAAAAGGCGGGCGGGTCACAGAGACGCCGACGCTTGCCGATGTGAAGGGTGAGGTTTTTCTGCCCTCGAAATATCGCATCCATGAATACGGCGGCTCAATCCGCCCCCAGAAGGGCGGCTACGTCTTTGTGCCGTTGCCTGCTGCCCTGAAATCAGACGGCACGCCTAAGCATATGAACCCGCGCCAGTGGCACGGCACGTTCATTGCCGAAAGCCGCAAGGGCAACCTGCTGTTGTTCCAACGGCAAGGGCCAAAGCTGATCCCGCTCTACGCCCTGAAACCCCGCGTCTCAGTCAAACGCCGCCTTGGGCTTGGGGCCAGTATCCGCCGGGGCGTGCCCGCCTTTGCAGACCGTGCCTTTGAAGCCCTCTTAAACGAAATCCTCCAGAACGAAAGCTGACAACATGTTGAAATCCCAAGAGATCACCCTTGCGCAGTCCAAACGCCGGGAACGCATGGCCGAAATCCAAAAGGCCGATGAAATCACCGATGACGCCCGCACCGAACTGCGGTCACTCACCGATGCCTACCAAGGGGCTGAGGTGGAATTGCGGGCGGCGCTGATCCTCGAAGATCAGGAACGCGACAAGATCAAAGAGCCTGACAACGCCGAACGCTCTTTTGAGGCTGAGTGCCGCCAATTCGATCTGTCCAGCTTCATTTCTGACCTGAGCGCCGACAAGGCTCTGACGGGCCGTGAAGCGGAGGTTTCCGCCGAATTGGAGCAACGCCACGGCAGGGCGCAAAAAGGTGGTGATCGGTTCCCGTGGGAAGCCCTGACCCTTGAAACTCGCGCTGATGTGGAAACCACGCAATCCGCGTCCGGTGATCTGGCCAGTCGTCCGACCATGACCGCGCTGGAACGGTTCTTTGAAGCCTCTGCCGCGCAACGTTTTGGCGTCCAGACGATCCAAGCGACGGGCAACCCGTCATTCCCTGAGATCACCGGGGGCACGGGCCTGTCATGGGTATCTGAGGGGACCGGGGCCGATGCTGCGGCCATCACCACCACCGCCCAAAGCCCTGACCTGCACACGGCAACCGGGCGCTATCTGCTGAGCCGTCAAGCCATCCGCAAGAACCCCGCGCTGGATGCGATGCTGCGGCGCGATCTGGCAGAGGTAATGCGGGAAGGAATTGACCTTGCCGTGTTCCAAGGCACCGGGGCCTCAGAAGAACCCGCTGGCCTTGCCACTATTCTGGACGGCCAAGCCATTGACGTGAGCGACAAGGCGTCATTCTCGACGCTGTTGCTGCACGCCACCGAACTGCAAGAGACGGCCAAACTGTCTGACCCGTCTCAGGTGCGTATTGCCGGGGCGCCGATCCTTCACCAGACGCTTGCAGATACCCTGATCACGGGCACCGCCGTGTCCGAATTGGACCGCCTGAAAAGTGCTGGGTTCTCGCCCATGTTCTCGCAACAGGTATCTACGCGCGGCAACCGTGACGCCACCGACAAGGGCGCATCTACCGTCTACATGAGCGCCGGTGGTGGCCGTGCCTATCTGGTGAACTGGGGAAGCCCAGAATTGCTGGTGGACCCTTACAGCGAAAGCAAGACTGGCAAGGTGGCCCTGACCATGTTCGCATTCGTGGACGTGCTGGTGCAGCGGGCGGCAACGCACTTTGCGAAGCTGGAAAACGTGCAGGACCGCGCATAATGGAACGCCGCGCCATCTGGGCCGCGTCTGACCTAGAGGTGCGGCAACAGGATAAGCGCCCCGTAATTGCGGGCCGCTTTCCTTACAACGAATGGGCGGTGCTGTCTGATCGGGGCACCGTCCGCAAAGAAGAGATCATGCCGGGGGCCTTTGACTTCACTCTGTCCAACCCTCTGGCAGAAGTGAACCTGCTGTTTGGGCATTCCTTCGACAAACCCTTGGCCAGCCGTCAATCGGGCACTCTCGAACTCAAAGACGGGGCCAAGTTTCTGGAATTCTTCGCCACCATTCCTGAGGGGGCCGAACGGGCCAGCCATGTGGTGGATGCTCTTGCTCTGATCGGCTCTGGATTGGCCACTGGGATTAGCCCCGGTTTTCGTGTGCCGCCCAAAGACGTGGTGCCCGATGCTGAAAAGCTGGTGCCAGAACCCGGCAACGCGGGCGTGATGATCCGGCAACTCGCCAAGCTGGTGCTTTACGAACTCAGTATTGTGACGCGACCAGCTTATCCCACCACATCTGCGGAACTGCGCAGCATGTCGTGCAATCAATTGCACGGCGGTCAACATAAGGTGTTGCTGCCATGATTGAACACTTTGAGACCAAATGGAGCTTCGGCGCTGACCCTATGGACCCTCAGGCCAGCGACATTGCCCTAGAGGCGGGCACCTCAGAACTCACCGCGCAAGGTATGCTGAGCGCGTCCTGGGCCATGGTGGAGGCCTTCACGGGTAAGACCTACCGGGACACCACTGCGGGCCAAGTCATTGTCAAAGTGAGCGCGCCAATGGTCTGGACGTGGCCCCGGTATCCGTTCCCTGAGGAACTGACCTTTGAAGCCTACGCCCAAGGCTCTTGGGTGCAACACGCAGAAACTTACATCCCGTCTGCCGGGTTGATCGAACTTGAGCCGTTCACGCTCTACAGGATCGGACACACCACCACTACGCCGGGGGCAACCGTCACGCCCGCCGTTGAACAGGCCGTCTACAATCTGACGCTTTACCAACTGCTGCAATCGCCCGCGCGGCGCGAGTTTAAGAGCCAAGCCGCTGGTGATAGTAGCCTGACCCGCGAAACCCTTATGCCCGTGTTCTATGGGTCTGGCGCGGGCGCGATGCTGGCAGGGGAGATGCGGTTATGATCTGGCCCTTCAAGCGCAAGATCGAAACACGGGCCGCCATGGGCGTGACCCTCGACTACATGGATCACCGCCGCAAACAGGTGCTGACCGATGCGGGCGTGAACCTGACCGCGACAACGGGCACTGCGCTGCACTACTGGCAGTCAGGCTTTGCGATGCTCACCGATGAAAGCACCACTTTGCGTGCCGACACGCTTGCCGCCATCGGGCGCGACTTGTGCATGAAGGGTGAAAGTTGCTGGCACATCCGGGCGGATGGATCGGCCCTTGATCTGGTGCCTGTGGCCTACTGGGATGAACTGGGCAACGGGCGGTATCACCTTCACATCGCCCGCGTGAACACCACTGAGACGGTGAAGGCGCTGGCAGATGAAGTGCTTCACCTCAAGATCAACACCGATCCTGTCCAGCCTTGGAAAGGCCGTAGCCCGTGGCAGATGATGGGGCTGACCCCGGCCTTGCTGGCAGAGATCGAATCCGCTTTCTCGACTGCCAGCCGATACGCCGGGAAAGGTGTCCTGCCGTTTCCGTCTGCCGTGGCAGAGGATCAAAAGGCAAAGGCCGTGTCAGGGCTTCAAAACGGGGCTTTGGCGGTTCTAACCAGCAAGAGCGACTTTGCGCACCAGACAGGCGGGCACTCAGCCGAATGGCGGCGCGTTGATTTGTCCCCCGATCTGCAAAAAACAGAATTTCGAGATGTAAGCCGCGATCTGCACATTCGACTGTTGACCGGGTGCGGTATTCCGCCCGCCTTGATGACCGAAAATGGCAACGCCGGGGCAATGCGGGAAGCCTACCGCCTGTTTGTGCTGCAAACGGTCCAGCCCTTAGCCCGCCAAATCCTGCCCGAACTCACGGCCAAGCTGGGCCTCACCAGCCTGTCTACGGCTGACATGATGTCCGCTGATATTGCGGGCCGTGCCCGTGCCGTGGGCATTTTGACAGGGGCAGGCGTTGACCTTCAAAAGGCGCTGGCCATGGCGGGGTGGGACAGTGAATAGCCCGATTGATACAGCCCTGCGCATGGCCAAGGTGTCGCCCCTCTACTCTGAGGCGGTGCTGTATGGCGTAGCAGAGGAAAGCGGTGCTGCCGTGTTTGATGCCGCTGGCGAGATGCAGTTTGACCGAATTGGCCAGACCTACGGCTACGCGGACAAGAGCAAAGAAACTGTGTTCACTGCCAGCCAAACCTATGAAGGGTCACATCTGGTTACGGTGATCACCGACTATGCTCCCAACGGGTTAGCGCTGATCCTGCTAGGCCATGTGTTCTACGCCGTGCATTCGGTGCATTCGTCCGATGTGCTGGGAGTGTCTCTTACCCTCGATTGCACCAGCTTGCCCGCCGATGAACCCCCAAACATTCGGAATGCATGATGCCAGTCACAAAATCCACACTACCCTTCCGCCCAACCGCCGACATGACGCTTCTGGAAATCACCGCCTGCATGGGCGAACTCTTGGAATGGGCTGCAAGCGCCCGCACCAAACAGTTGCTCGATGCTGGCCTGACTGCCACCGATGTGATGCGTCTACGCCGGATCGGGACGCGCTACCAGCAAGGCAACCGCACCTACTCCGATGCCAGCTTCATCTGGGAGATACTCCCCGCGCTGGAAAACGTGCATATCACCAAACCTGCGGATTCGTAGCTGGTGCCGTTTAGTAGCTGTATAGTAGCTGGAAGTATCTCAGGAAAAATCAGCCCCAAGCTAAATCAGTAAATTACTGATTTTATTTTGAAAAATGGTCGGGGCGGCAGGATTCGAACCTACGACCCCCTGTACCCAAAACAGGTGCGCTACCAGACTGCGCCACGCCCCGGACCGTGCGCCTTCCTAGCGGCCTCCCTCGGCTTTGAAAAGCCCTAACAGGGCCAAATCGCAGGACCACCCTCAAAAACCGGATGCCGCATCTGAGTGCCGGTCGAAATTCCCATCCGTCGGGATAGGCCGCCATTGATTTCGAGCACCGCAAAGATGTCACGCCCTCCCGGAATAGGGGTCAGATCCCCCGGTATGGCCTCGTGATGCACACCGCGGACAAGACCCGTGCGATCCACAAAGATCATGTCGAGCGGGATCAGAGTGTTCTTCATCCAGAAACTGACGGTCTGCGGATATTCATAGACAAACAGCATCCCCGACATGGTTGGCAGATCTTCGCGGAACATCAGCCCCCGCGACCGCTCCTGCGGCGTATCCGCCAGTTCGACCTGAAACCGGGCCTCGCCCCACTCGCCGCGCATCGACACGCGATCGGATGCGCAGTTTGCCAAAACCTGCCCCGCCCAAAGCAACGCGCAAAGGACCGCCAATACGCGCATGTTAGCCAAGATCGGGGATTGTCGCGGTTTCCCAGGCGAAAACCTCGGCCGCCATGCGCCCGCGCCGTCCATCGATCACCCGGATGGCAAGTGCCTCACCAGGCTGCAGGTCCGACAGGCCCGAGCCGCGCAGCACCTCGATATGCAAAAAGACATCTTCCGGTTTGCCGAAGACATTGGCAAAGCCAAAGCCCTTCGACTTGTCGAACCACTTCACCCGCGCAGGCTCCAGCGGCGCGTTGCTGACCGTGTCAGGCGACAATTCCGCGATGTCGGTCAACATCGGTGTGCCGTCTCTCACCGGCGGTTCGATACTGACCACCTCGACAGCCTGCACACCGCGTTCAGTGCGATGGGTGACCACCTCGATCCGCGCGGAATCAACGACGGAGTTCTGTCCGAAGTTTCTCAGCACGTTCACATGCAGCAGGATATCCGGCCCACCTTCGTCGGCGACGACAAAGCCAAACCCCTTGGCCGGGTCGAACCATTTCACATGCCCGCGCACCTGATGAAGATTGTTGAGGTCGTCAGCCAAGGTCACCTCTTACACCCATACCGTGTCCCCCATCACATTAGTGCGCGAAACACGCTGTCCAATTCAAGTCCTATAATCTTGCAGATTCCAAGGGTTTGAGCCTCACCTTGCGGAAACTTCACGGGCTCAGGCGGGAAATCGCCCATTTGTCATGCGCCGTTGCGCGTCTCCAAACGAAACGGTCATGCAACCTATAGGCGCCATCGGCCCAGAATTCGATCTCTACGGGTGTAATCCGGTATCCGCCCCAAAAGGGCGGGCGTTCGGGGTTCGTTCCATGCTTGGCCGTGATCTTAGCAACCTCCGCCATCAGGGCCGTGCGAGAGCTCAGCGGCTGCGATTGTCTGGAGGCCCAGGCGCCCAGGCGGCTTTTGAGAGAGCGGCTTTTGTAATACGCATCCGCACTGGGCCCGTCCTCTTTCTCGATAAGCCCCCTGACCCGGATCTGACGCCGCAAGGACTTCCAGTGCATCACGAACGCCGCCTTGCCCGCATTGTCCAACTCAGCGGCCTTGCGGCTTTCATAATTGGTATAGAAGACAAAGGCCCCCTCCTCGACATCCTTGAGCAGAACCATGCGGGCATTGGGCAAACCGTCCGCGTCCACGGTCGACAATGCAATCGCGTTGGGATCATTCGGCTCGCTTTTTTCCGCCTCCGCCATCCAGCTGCGCACAATCGCAAACGGATCGTCCCCGGCGAAAAGCCCCGTTCTGTCGCTCATACCAAAGTCCTTTCCTGCCCCCTCGGCCGCACTTGAAGCGCATGTGGCAAATGTCTAAAGGTCTGCCGAGAACATCTAAATGGACGAGGGTGCGCGGATGTCAATTGAACTCATGTCAGGCAAACGCGGGCTGATCATGGGGTTAGCCAATGACAAGTCCATTGCCTGGGGCATCGCCAAGGCCTGCGCCAATGCCGGCGCCGAATTGGCCTTCTCCTTTCAGGGTGATGCGCTGAAAAAGCGGGTAGAGCCGCTGGCGGCTCAGCTTGGCAGCAGCATCGTGCTGCCCTGCGACGTGACCGACGAAGCCTCCATCGACGCGCTTTTCGATGCTCTGAAAGAGGAATGGGGGCAGCTCGATTTCATCGTCCATGCCATCGGCTTTTCCGACAAATCCGAATTGCGCGGCCGCTACGTCGACACGTCGCGCGCGAATTTCGCTATGTCGATGGACATATCGGTCTACTCCTTTACCGCCGTGGTTCAGCGCGCGGAAAAGATGATGAACGAAGGCGGGTCCTGCCTCACCCTCACCTATTACGGCGCCGAACGGGTCATGCCGCATTACAACGTGATGGGCGTGGCCAAGGCCGCTCTGGAAGCGTCGGTGCGGTATATGGCCGAAGATCTGGGCAAGGACGGCATCCGCGTGAACGCGATCTCGGCCGGTCCGATCAAGACGCTGGCCGCTTCGGGCATCGGCGATTTTCGCTACATCATGAAGTGGAACGAGTACAATTCGCCCCTGCGGCGCAACGTGACCATCGACGATGTGGGCGGCTCGGCACTCTATCTGCTCAGCGATCTGGGCGCCGGCGTGACCGGAGAGGTGCTGCATGTCGATGCCGGCTACCACGTGGTCGGCATGAAAGCCGTCGACGCCCCCGACATGACCAAGGGCTAGGCCGGTGACGCTGGCCGCCCTCCTCAGCCTCGCGCTCATGCAGGCGCTCATCGCGATCAGCCCTGGCCCCGCCGCCGTTCTGACCATCCGCACCGCCGCTGCCCAGGGGCTGCGCGCCGGACTGTTCCTGTCGGCGGGTCTGGCCGCGGCGATCCTGCTCTGGGCCTCCGCCGCTCTGGCCGGGCTGTCGCTGATCTTTGAGATCGCGCCCTGGCTGCAAACCGGCCTGCGCATCATAGGCGGGCTGTTCCTGATCTGGATCGGCTGGCAGATGTGGCGCGGCGCCGGGGCGCCTATGGCGGACGCCGCCACCACGGCCCCGCGCGGGACGTTTGCGCAATTCCGGCTGGGGGTGCTCACCAACCTCGCCAACCCAAAGGCGTTGGCCTATTTCGCCGCCGTCTTCACCGGCGTGATGCCTGTCTCCCCCACCCTCCTCGACGCGGCCCTGATCCTGTCGGTGATCTTCTTGATCGAATTTGCCTGGTACGCCTGCGTCACCCTGATCTTCAGCCGTCCCGGCCCCCGTGCCGCCTATGCCCGCGCCAAGGCGTGGATCGAGCGGACCTTCGGCGGCCTCCTCGCCCTTCTGGGCCTGCGCATCGCGGCGGGGTGACGGGGATGAGCTGGGAGAACCTTCTTGCCTTCAACGCCGTCCTGATCGCGGCGCTCGCCAGCCCCGGTGCCGCCCTGCTCTACGCGATGAAGACCACCGTCGCCTCCGGTCGCGCCGCCGGGATCGCGACGGGCATCGGCCTTGGTACGGCTGCGGCATGCTGGACGCTTGCGGCCCTTCTGGGGCTCGAAAGCCTCTTCCGCCTCTTTCCCTGGACCTACACGCTCCTCAAGATCGGTGGCGCGCTCTACCTGATCTGGCTCGCGATCCAGACCTGGCGCCATGCGAGGACCGCTCTCGGCGAAAGCCCGACACCCCATGGCCGGGCGGTCCTGTCGGGCCTTCTGGTGAATTTCGGCAACCCCAAATCGGTGCTCTTCGCCGCCGCCGTCATCGTCGTGGTCTTCCCGCAGGGCTTGACCGGCCCCGAGATCGGGCTGATCGTGGCCAATCACTGGGTGCTTGAGATCCTGTTTTACACGCTGATCGCGCTTTTGCTCGGTGCGCCTGCGGCGCGGCGGCGCTATCTGGGACTGAAGCCGGTTCTCGACCGGATCGCGGCCACGCTTCTCGGCGCGCTCGGCTTGCGGCTGCTGCTTGAAAGGTAAGATCATGAACGACCGTCTGCCCCACGAAAAAGGCTTTCACATCAGCTGGGATCAGATCCACCGCGACAGCCGGGCGCTGGCCTGGCGTCTGGATGGTCAGGGCCCGGACAACGGCGCCTGGCGGGCCGTGGTCGCCATCACCCGCGGCGGCATGGCGCCCGCGATGATCGTCAGCCGCGAACTTGACATCCGTACGGTCGATACGATCTCCATCAAATCCTACGACCACCAGAAACAATCCGACGCCCAGGTGCTCAAGGGCCCCGACGCCACGCTGATGGGCGATGGCACCGGCATCCTGATCATCGACGACCTTGTCGACAGCGGCAAAACTTTGGAAGTGGTGCGCGCCCTTTATCCGAAGGCCCATTGCGCCACCGTCTATGCCAAGCCCAAGGGACGCCCGCAGGTCGATACCTTCATCACCGAGGTCAGCCAGGACACCTGGATCTTCTTTCCCTGGGATATGGCGCTGCAATATGTCCAACCCTATCGCGGCAAGGACTGATCCGCCAAAAGAGATTTGATGCCTCCGGCGGCCGTATTTGGATCGAGAAGAAACAGGGGACCGGTCCAGTCTTCTTCTCGATATAAATACGGGAAAACCCGCCGCCAGCCAGAAAGCAGACCGTCCCCATGACAGCGCCCCGCACCGCCACCACCTTTGCCCCGCCCGTGATGGAGGCGCGCCGCTGGATCGAAGGCATTGCCTTCCCCGATGACCGTCCGCTGATCAACGTCTCGCAAGCCGCCCCCGTCGATCCACCGATCAAGGCGTTGCGGCAGGTCATGGCCGATGCGGCGCTTCACGACGACAGCGCGCATCTCTATGGGCCAGTGCTCGGCCTGCCCGATCTGCGCGCCGAACTGGCCATGCAATGGTCGGCGGGGTATGGGGGCGAGATCACCCCGGCCCAGGTCTGCATTACTTCCGGCTGCAACCAGGCCTTCGCCGCGGCGATCAGCACGCTGACCAGCGAAGGGGACGAGGTGATCCTGCCGACGCCCTGGTATTTCAACCACAAAATGTGGCTCGACATGTCCGGTGTCGATGCCGTGCCTTTGCCCACCGGAGCGGGCCTTCTGCCCGATCCCCTACGCGCCGCCGCGCTGATCACCCCGCGCACCCGCGCCATCGCGCTTGTCTCGCCCAACAATCCCGGCGGTGTCGAATATCCACCCGCACTCCTGCGCGCTTTCCTTGATCTGGCCCGTGCCCGCGGCATCGCCCTGATCCTGGACGAGACCTATCGCGACTTTCACGCCGAATACGGCGCGCCCCATGACCTTTTCTCCGATCCGGACTGGTCCGATACGCTGATCCATCTCTACTCCTTCTCCAAGGCCTACCGCCTGACCGGCCATCGGGTGGGTGCCCTGATCGCGTCCGAAGCGCGGCTGGCGGAAGTCGAGAAGTTCCTCGACACCGTCGCCATCTGCCCCTCCCAGATCGGCCAGCACGCGGCGCTCTGGGGCATGCGCAACCTAGGCGACTGGCTGGCCGGCGAACGCCGCGAGATCCTGGACCGCCGGGCCGCCATCGCCGAAGGCTTCCCCGTGCTGGAGGTTCAGGGCTGGCGCCTTCTGGGCCTTGGCGCCTACTTCGCCTATCTGGAGCACCCGTTTGACATGCCCTCGAACGCACTTGCCCCGAAACTGGTCGAGGAGGCGGGGATCTTGCTCCTCCCCGGCACCATGTTCATGCCCGATGACGACATGTCGGGCGCGCGGCACTTGCGCGTGGCCTTCGCCAATCTCGACCGTGCGGGGATCGGCGCCCTCTTCACACGTCTGAAAGGCCTCCGCTTCTGACCTTGCCCCCCCTCTGTCCGCGTCGTAGAACCGGGCAGCTTGAGGCAAATGAGGGCGATATGGCAGGCAAGAACTCGATTTCCCGCACGCTGGTCTGGATCCTGATGGGCCTGCTTTTCGTGGGCCTTGCTGGTTTCGGTGCCACCAACCTTTCCGGCAATGTCCGCACCGTCGGCATGGCTGGGGAGCAGCCGATCAGCACCAGCGCCTTTGCCCGTGAGCTGCAGACCGAAATCCGCGCCGTGTCCGCCCAGACCGGCCAGCCCCTGCCGATGAGCCAGGCGCGTGCCATGGGGCTTGACCAGATCGTGCTTGGCCGCCTTGTCACGCTGGCCTCCATCGACAACGAAACCGCGCAATTGGGCATCTCGATCGGCGACGCAAATCTGCAGCGTGAGATCGTGGCGATCCCCGCCTTTCAGGGGATCGACGGCCAGTTCGACCGCGAGGCCTACCGTTTTGCCCTGCAGCAGGCCAATATCCGTGAGGCGGAGTTTGAAGCCGACCTGCGCGCCGAAGCCGCCCGGACCCTTGTGCAAGGCGCCATCACCGGCGGCACCGACATGCCGGGCACCTTTGCCGACGTGATCGTCAACTATGTGGGCGCGCGCCGCAGCTTCACCTGGGACCGTCTGGACCAGAGCGACATGACCGCCGAGCTGCCGACACCGTCCGACGCGGATCTGCAGGCTTATTATGACGAGAACGGCGATCTCTTCATGCTGCCCGAAACCAAGCAGATCACATATGTGGTCCTGACGCCCGACGACATTCTCGATCAGGTCGAAGTGGATGAGACCGCGCTCCAGCAGCTCTACGAGGACCGCGATGCGCAATATAACCAACCCGAACGGCGCCTGATCGAACGTCTGGTCTTCTCGAACGAAGAGGCCGCGCGCTCGGCGCTGGCACAGATCGAGGTGAATGGCACCACGTTTGAACGCCTGGTCGAGGATCGTGGTCTGCAGTTGAGCGATGTCGATATGGGCGATGTGGCGCGTCCCGATATCGGCGCGGCCGGTGAGGATGTCTTCGCCGCCGGTGTCGGCGACGTAGTGGGGCCCCACCCCACACCGCTCGGCCCCGCGCTCTTCCGCGTGAATGGCATCCTCGAGGCCCGCAACATCCCCTTCGAAGACGCACGCGACGATCTTCAGAACGAACTGGCCGCCGCCCGCGCGCGTAGGCTTGTCGAAGCAGAGGCACAGAACATCGACGATCTTTTGGCCGGGGGCGCGACGCTGGAGGAAGTGGCGCAGGAAACCGACATGACGCTGGGCCAGATCGACTGGACCCGCGAGGCACGCGACGATATCGCCGCCTATGACGCGTTTCGCCGGGCCGCAGCCGCAGTGACGGAAGATGATTTCCCCGAAGTAGCGTTTCTGCAGGATGGCGGCTTTTTCGCCTTGCGCCTGAACGAGACGCTGGCCGAACGGCCACAACCCTTCGAAGCGGCCCGCGCGCGGGTGGAGGAGGCCTGGACCGCAGACGCGGTGGCCGACAATCTGTCGGATCAGGCCCGCACCGCGATCAGCTCTCTGGCAGAAGGCGGTGATTTCGCCGAGGCCGGCCTGACCCCCACGGTCGAGACGGGCCTGACCCGCTCCGCCTTTATCGAGGCGGCGCCGGACGGTTTCATGGCCGATGTCTTCACTATGCAGGAAGGCGAAGTGCGCGTGATCCCCACCGGCCCTGCCGTGATGATCGTGCGTCTGGATGAGGTGCTTCCCCCGGTGGAAGGGGGCGAGACGGAACAGCTGCGCAGCGCACTTGATGCCAATCTCGATCAGACCCTGGCGCAGGCTCTTTTTGACGCCTTTGCCCGCGACGCCCAGATCCGGGCCAACCCGCAAATCGACCAGCGCGCTCTGAACGCGGTGCTTACGAGCTTCCAGTAAATGGCCCTCACACCCGACTACGACAGCTTCGCCCGCGCTTACGAGGCAGGCGAGAACCAGATCGTCTATACCCGTCTGGCCGCAGACCTCGACACGCCCGTGTCGCTGATGCTCAAGCTCACCGGCGCGCAGACGGACGCCTTCATGCTGGAATCGGTCACCGGCGGAGAGGTGCGCGGGCGCTACTCCATCATTGGGATGAAGCCCGATCTGATCTGGCGCTGTCATGGCGAAGGCTCCGCGCTGAACCGCACCGCCCGGTTCGACCCCGACGGGTTCGAGGATCAGACGGGCAACCCGATGGACAATCTCCGCGCGCTTCTCGCCGAAAGCCGCATCGCCCTGCCCGACGACCTGCCGCAGGCGGCCGCCGGGCTTTTTGGCTATCTGGGCTATGACATGGTCCGCCTGGTCGAACATCTGCCCGATATCAATCCCGACCCGATGGGCCTGCCCGACGCGGTGATGATGCGCCCCTCGGTCGTGGCCGTTCTGGACGGCGTGAAGGGAGAGGTCACGGTGGTCTCCCCCGCCTGGGTCTCAGACGGCCAATCGGCCCGCGCGGCCTATGCGCAGGCCGCCGAGCGGGTGATGGACGCCGTGCGCGACCTCGAACGCGCGATGCCGGCCGAGACGCGCGATCTGGGCGAGGCGCTGGATATCGCGCCGCCGGTGTCGAACTTCACGCCTGAGGCTTACCGGGCCGCCGTGGAAAAGGCCAAGGACTACATCGCCGCTGGCGATATCTTCCAGGTCGTCCCCTCCCAACGCTGGGCGCAGGACTTTCCGCTGCCGCCCTTCGCGCTCTACCGCAGCCTGCGGCGCACCAACCCGTCGCCCTTCATGTTCTATTTCAATTTTGGCGGCTTCCAGGTGATCGGCGCCAGCCCCGAGATCCTGGTCCGCGTCTTCGGGCAAGAGGTTACGATCCGCCCCATCGCAGGCACCCGGCCCCGCGGCGCCACGCCCGAGGAAGACCGCGCGCTGGAGGCCGATCTGCTGGCGGACGAGAAAGAACTCGCCGAGCACCTCATGCTGCTCGACCTGGGCCGCAACGACACGGGGCGTGTCGCCAAGATCGGCACCGTGAAACCAACCGAGCAATTCATCATCGAACGCTACAGCCATGTGATGCACATCGTGTCGAACGTGGTCGGTGAACTGGCCGAGGACAAAGACGCGCTCGACGCCTTTTTCGCCGGCATGCCCGCAGGCACCGTCTCTGGCGCGCCCAAGGTCCGCGCGATGGAGATCATCGACGAGCTGGAGCCCGAAAAGCGCGGCGTCTATGGTGGCGGCGTGGGCTACTTCTCCGCCGGTGGCGACATGGACATGTGTATCGCCCTCAGAACGGCGGTGGTGCAGGATGGCACGCTTTATATTCAAGCCGGGGGCGGTGTCGTCTATGACAGTGATCCCGAGGCCGAATATCAGGAGACGGTGCACAAATCGAACGCCATCCGCCGTGCAGCCGCGGACGCGGCGCGCTTTACCGGATCGGGCAACCGCTAGGCCCGGGCAGTCTGTCCGCGTCCTCTTTTTGGGGCCGCCTGACCGGAATGTGATTGGGTCAGCGACAAGAGGGCCGGTAGACTTCGCCAAAACAGCGAGGGTTCGGTCATGGCCAGGAAACGTAAGTCACCGAAAGCGCAGCGGAAAAAGCATCAACCAACCCCGGTTGTGGAAAGCCCTGATCGCCGCGTCGCCCTACGCAGGATCGGCTATGGCGCGCTTGGGCTGGCTGTGCTGGGCGGTGCCGGTCTCTTTTCGGTCAACGCGGTGCAGGCCACGATGGCCGAATACGATCTCACCCGTATCGGCAATGGCACGCCCGCCATCGTGCAGATCCACGACCCAAGCTGCACGCTCTGCACCGAGCTGCAGCGCCAGACCCGCAAGGCCTTGCGCAGCTTTGATGACAGCGAATTGACCTACCTCGTGGCCAACATCACCACCGATGAGGGCGCGGCCTTTGCCAATCGCCACGGCGTGCCGCACGTGACATTGCTGCTTTTCGATGGCGCGGGCGCTGTGCAGCAGGTCATCTCCGGCGTGCATCAAAAGCCCGACCTGGTCGAGGCGTTTACCGCTCATCTGGGCCGCGCGCCCTCGACCTGATCACTCCGCCGGTGCCTGCGTGAGCACCGCCGAGATTGGGGCCAGCGCCACCCGGCTGGCGCGGTCCTGCAATCCCCACAACAAAAGCGCGCTGATCGTGTCGGGCCGGACGCGCCCCATCATGATCACACCGCCCTGCTGGCCCGCCCGGAACGCGGCCTGGTCCAGAAACCGCCGCATCACTGTCGGCGTCTGACCTGCCCCGTCGAAATCCCGGAACACGACCGACGACGGCACGCCCTCTCGCGCGGCCAGCTTTTGTGCCGTATTCAGCCCATTGTCCTGCATGATCAGCCCGTGGCCCGAGGCCTTGACGATCTGGGTGATCTGGTCCGACAGCGCGCGGTTGCCCTGCACGCCCTCTCCCGGCCCCTCCATCACCGCGACGGCTTCCGGCACGGCGGCGAGGCCCGCCTCGAACGCGACCTCCGCGTCACTTGGCGCGGCCGAGGCCGGGAGGTTGACCATCGCGATCACCTCGAACCCGTTGGCCCGGTGCCGGGCCATCTTTTCCTCGGCGTCGGGGGCCGTGACATCGACCGCAAAGCTTAGCGGATAGGGAAAGGTGCCAAGCGCTTCGGCACCGACCGCGTCGGCATCATCAATCAGAACGATCCCCATCAGCGGCTTCTGCTCGGGGTTTTCAAACCGGACCGCGAAAGCCTCGATGGGCGGTCCCGCCACGACCTCCGGCGGGCTCACCGGTTCGGGCGCATCTTCTGGCGGCGCATCCCCGACCGACGGCAGCCGGTTCGTCGCGCCGCCCCGTTCGGTCAGCGGCACCACGCGTTCGCCGATGCGCGGCCCCTCCCCGGCCTCCGGCAAGGCCGCGACCCTTGGCGCCTCTGGCGCTTCGGTTGCTACCTCCGGCTCATCCGGCACCGCGGCAGCGCTCTCGCTGCCAGCGGGGTCCGTGCCCTCTGCCTGCTCGGCGGCTTGCGCTTCGGCGGTGTTGTCTTCTGCCTGCACACCTTCGGCTTCTGCCGTTTCAGACGGCGCGGGATCCGGCTCCGTCACCGATGGCGCCTCGGTGTCTTCGTCAGCCGGCTCAGGATCGAAGCCAGAGTTATCCTCGACAACCTCCGGTAAGGTGGGCTGCGCCGGTTCGGTCGAAATCGAAAGCTCGGTTTCCGCTTCGGGCGCCTGCGGCGCCGTTGCAGGCGTGCCCGGCGCGGCGCGCGCACCGGCACCTGTCGTGCTCACCTGCGGGGCATTGCCCGCCGGACCCGGTTCGCCCAGACCCTCGGCAACCTCTCCGATCTGCGGCACACCGGCCGGATCCGTATCAGGTTGCGCCATTGCATCCGGAGCCGGCACATCCGGCCCCACCGCCGATACACCATCGACCCGGCCCGCCGGCCCGCCCGGCTCCGGATTGGTTCCGGTGCCCGCCTCAAGCGGCGCGACCTGCGCGGCCCCATCCGGTGCGCGGTCGGCGACATCCGGGCTTTCCGGAAGGTCCGTCACCAGCGACGCAACCGCCGCCCCTCCGACGGCGACAACCCCGCCCCAGATCAACCCGCTGAGAAATCCCCTAGCCACAGCCTTGCCTTTCTTTACTGCCCGGCCGAACCCTCTCCGTCTTGGCGGCGATGAGCCCGGTCCAGTCCCTCTTCCGTCCACCGGGGCCTTGACGCTGCCCCGCAAGCCTGAACATGTGTGCACCATACCGCGAGAGGGGCCATAATCTCTAGCCCCTGAATGGATGCCTGAACGGATGTCGCCAAGATGCTGCTGCTGATCGACAATTATGACAGCTTTACCTACAACCTCGTCCACTATCTGGGCGAGTTGGGGACCGAAACCAAGGTGATCCGCAACGACGCCATCGACGTCCAGCAGGCCATGGCGCTCAAACCCTCCGGCATCCTTCTTTCCCCCGGCCCCGCCACGCCCGATGAGGCCGGGATCTGTCTGGCCCTGACCCAGGCCGCCGCCGAGACGCGTATGCCCCTGATGGGCGTTTGCCTGGGGCATCAGACCATCGGCCAGGCCTTCGGTGGCACCGTCACGCGGTGTCATGACATCGTGCATGGCAAGAAAGGCGTGATGCATCACAAGGGCACCGGCGTCTTTTCCGGCCTGCCGTCCCCGTTCGCCGCGACTCGCTATCATTCCCTGATCGTCCAGCGTGAGGGATTGCCCTCCGATCTCCAGATCACGGCCGAACTTGAAGATGGCGTGATCATGGGCCTGCAGCACCGCGACTTGCCCATCCACGGCGTGCAGTTCCACCCTGAATCCATCGCGTCCGAACATGGCCATGCGCTGTTGAAAAACTTCCTGTCCGAGCTGAAAGTCCCCGCATGAGCGACGCTCTGAAGCCGCTGATCGGTGCCGCCGCCGAACGCCCCCTCACCCGGTCCGAGGCTGAAACCGCGTTTGCCGCGCTTTTCGAGGGGGAGGCAACGCCCAGCCAGATGGGCGGTCTCCTCATGGCGCTGCGCACCCGGGGCGAGACGGTGGACGAATTCGCCGCCGCCGCCGCGGTCATGCGCGCCAAATGCAACGCCGTTCAGGCGCCTGACGGGGCGATGGACATCGTGGGCACGGGTGGCGACGGCAAGGGCACGCTGAACATCTCGACCGCCACCGCGTTCGTCGTGGCCGGCGCGGGCGTGCCCGTGGCCAAGCACGGCAACCGCAATCTCAGCTCGAAGTCCGGCGCCGCTGATGCCCTGACACAGATGGGCATCAACGTAATGATCGGCCCCGAAGTTGTTGAAAAGTCTCTCAAAGAGACGGGCATCGGCTTTATGATGGCGCCCATGCACCATCCCGCCATCGCCCATGTCATGCCCACGCGCGCCGAACTGGGCACGCGCACGATCTTCAACATCCTCGGCCCCCTCACCAACCCCGCCGGCGTCAAACGCCAGCTGACCGGGACCTTCTCCCGTGATCTGATCCGTCCCATGGCCGAAACGCTTCACGCCCTCGGCTCCGACCGGGCCTGGCTGGTCCATGGCAGCGATGGCACGGACGAGCTGACCATTACTGGCATCAGTTGGGTCGCCGCGTTGGAAGACGATCAGATCAAAGACGTGGAACTTCACCCCGAAGATGCGGGTTTGCCCGTGCACCCGTTCGATGACATCGTCGGCGGGACGCCAGAAGAGAATGCGCAGGCGTTCCGCGCATTGCTGGATGGCACGCCGTCGGCCTATCGCGACGCCGTGCTTCTGAATGCGGCGGCAGCCCTCGTAGTGGCCGATGCCGCGCCCGACCTTCGCGACGGGGTGGCCCTGGCTGCCCAAAGCATCGACAGCGGCGCCGCCCGCGACAAGATCACCGCCCTCGCCCGCATCACGCAGGACCCGACATGACCGACACCATCCTCGACAAGATCAAGGCCTACAAACTCGAAGAGATCGCAGCCGCAAAGGCCGAGCGCCCTCTGGAAACCGTCGAAGAGGACGCCCGCGCTGCGCCCACCGTGCGCGGGTTCTCGGACGCGCTGCACAAATCCAGCCGCACCGGATACGGCCTGATCGCCGAGATAAAGAAAGCCAGCCCCTCCAAAGGGCTGATCCGCGAAGACTTTGACCCCGCCGCTCTGGCACAGGCCTACGAGACCGGCGGCGCCACCTGCCTTTCGGTGCTCACCGACGGGCCCAGCTTTCAGGGCGCGCCTGAGTTTCTGACCCAGGCGCGGGAGGCCTGCGCCCTGCCCGTCCTGCGCAAGGATTTCATGTACGACCCCTATCAGGTCGCCGAGGCCCGCGTCCTCGGCGCCGATTGCATCCTGATCATCATGGCCTCCGTCTCCGACGCTGAGGCCATCGCGCTTGAGGAAGCCGCGACCCGGTGGGAGATGGATGTGCTGATCGAGGTTCACAATGCAGAAGAACTGACCCGCGCCACGGCTTTGAAAAGCCCGTTGATCGGCATCAACAATCGTGACCTTCGGACCTTCGAGACCTCTCTCGACGTGACCCGTGGTCTGGTCAAACATGTGCCCGAAGACCGCATCATCATCTCTGAAAGCGGCCTGTCGACGCCCGAGGACCTCTCTGACATGGCGATGTATGGCGCGCGCTGCTTCCTGATCGGCGAAAGCCTGATGCGGCAGGAGGATGTGACCGCCGCCACCCGGACGCTTCTGGCCAATCCGCTCACCTCGGGCATGATGTAATGGCACTGACCCATTTCGACGCCAAGGGCGATGCCCACATGGTCGATGTCTCAGACAAGGCCGTGACCGACCGCATCGCCACCGCTGCCGGCTGGGTGAAGATGGCGCCGGAAACCTTTGATCTTATTAGTGAAGGCCGCGCCAAGAAAGGCGATGTCCTGGGTGTCGCGCGCCTCGCTGGGATCATGGGGGCCAAGAAGACGCCCGATCTCATTCCGCTTTGCCATCCGCTGCCCGTGACCAAGGTTTCGGTCGAACTGACGCTGGACCCCGACCTGCCCGGCGTCCGCATCGAAGGTACCGTGAAAACCACCGGCCAGACCGGCGTTGAGATGGAGGCGCTCACCGCTGTCTCCACCGCAGCGCTCACCGTCTATGACATGGTCAAGGCCGTGGACAAGGCGATGGAGATCGGCGGCGTTCACGTCACCCTGAAAGACGGCGGAAAATCAGGACGTTACGAGGCGAAATGATCACCGTTGACGAGGCCCTCGCCCACCTCTTCGCGCTCGCCGGTCCGCTGGAGACAGAAACCGTTCCCCTGACCGACGCCGCAGGCCGGGTGCTGTCCGAGACGGTCCATGCCACCCGCGACCAGCCGCCCTTCGCCGCCTCTTCGATGGATGGCTACGCGCTTAAGGGTGTCGAAGCGGACCTGCACGCGCAATTCATGGTGATCGGAGAGGCTGCCGCCGGGCATGGTTTCGCGGGCCAAGTCGGGCCAGGCCAGGCCGTTCGCATCTTCACGGGCGCACCGATCCCCGATGGTGCCGACAAGGTCGTCATTCAGGAAGACGTCACCCGCGCGGGCGATCTGGTCACGATCAGCGACGATCCAGGCCCCAAGACCAACATCCGCCCTGCCGGAGGGGACTTCTCCAAAGGAACGGCTCTTGAAGCGCCGCGCAGGCTGAGCCCGCAGGACGTGGCCCTGCTCGCCTCCATGAACATCCCCAACGTGCCGGTGACCCGCAAGCCCGTGGTGGCGCTGATCTCCACCGGGGACGAGTTGGTGCTACCCGGTGAGACGCCAGGCCCCGACCAGATCATCGCCTCGAACACGTTCGGGCTCAAGGCGATGCTGGAGGGGATGGGCTGCACGGCGCGCATCCTGCCCATCGCCCGCGACACCGAAGCCTCCCTGCGCATGGCCTTCGATCTGGCCGCAGGCGCCGATCTGATCGTCACCATCGGCGGCGCCTCGGTCGGCGATCACGATCTGGTCGGCGACGTGGCCCATGCGATGGGGATGGAGCGGAGTTTCTACAAGATCGCCATGCGCCCCGGCAAACCGCTGATGGCAGGGCGTATGGGCGAGGCCGCGATGGTGGGCCTGCCCGGCAATCCGGTCTCTGCCATGGTCTGCGGTCATGTCTTCGTGGCGCCTCTGTTGCGCAAGATGCAAGGTTTGGGGGAAACCCCGCTCCGCGCGCTTCAGGCCAAGTTGTCGGAGCCTCTCGGTGCGAACGGCCCGCGCCAACATTATATGCGGGCCGTGATCGATAGTGGCACCGTGCGCGCGTTCGACAATCAGGACAGCTCGCTTCTGACTGTCTTGTCGGCCGCCAACGCCCTTCTGGTCCGCGCGCCGCATGATCCGGCGCGCAAAGCCGAAGAAATGGTGGACTATATCCCCCTCTGACATCGCCCCGCTGACCCGGCAGTTGACACAAAACGTGAACATGCGTAGAACAAACGTAAACGCGTGCAAACCGCCATCAGGGGGCATCGAGCAATGCTGACCAAGAAACAACTGGATTTGCTGGACTTCATCCACAAGCGCCTGCAGCGCGACGGGGTGCCGCCCAGCTTTGACGAGATGAAGACGGCGCTGGACCTGCGGTCGAAAAGCGGCATTCACCGGCTGATCACGGCCCTGGAGGAACGCGGCTTTATCCGGCGCCTGGCGCACCGCGCCCGCGCCATAGAGATCGTGCGCCTGCCCGAAAGCCTGGGCGGCGAGCCCGGCACGGGCTTTACGCCCAAAGTGATCGACGGCGACAAACCCGCGGTCCCGGCCAATGCGCAGCCAGTGACGATCCACGCCGTGGAATTGCCGGTCATGGGCCGCATCGCGGCGGGTGTTCCGATCGAGGCGATCAGCCAGGTGTCACACCAGGTTGCGGTGCCGGGACAGATGCTGTCGGGCTCCGGCGATCACTATGCGCTTGAAGTCAAAGGCGATTCGATGATCGACGCCGGGATCAACAACGGCGATGTCGTGGTGATCCGGGAGACATCCTCGGCGGATAACGGGGATATCGTGGTGGCCTTGGTCGAGGATCAGGAAGCGACGCTCAAGCGGTTCTTCCGCAAGGGCAATGCGATCGCGCTGGAAGCGGCGAACCCGGCCTACGAGACACGGGTCTTTCCAGAGGACAAGGTCAAGGTGCAGGGGCGCCTCGTTGGGTTGATCCGCACGTATTGAGACCGGGCTGGGGGCCAGCCCCCGTCCGCCCATGGCGGACTCCCCCGGGATATTTCTGACCCAAAGAAGCGAGGGATCAACGCGTCCAGAGGCGCGTGCCTGACCTGTCGCGCGCGGTGATGAGCGTGCCGTTCTGAATGGCAAGACTGCCGGTGCGGCGCAGGCGCTTGGGATCGTATATCTCGCAAGGGCCCGAAAGCGTGAGCGGCACAGAACTGACGATGATCTGGCCGCTGGCACAGGTCGACAGGCTTTGCGCCGCACGCTTTCCGATCACATGCAGGATATCGAGACCGTCCAGGCGCGCCAGGCGAAGTTTGTCCGGACTGTCCGGCCACCGCGCCGCCGCCCCTTGCTGATCCGCCGGATCACCGTCGTTTTCCAGCCAGTTCGACGCCACGAACCCCGCGCCCCTTGGTTTGCTGAGCGCCCGGCCTTCGGCGGTCATCATCCCGATCAGACCGCCGGTGTCGGCCACCAGCAGCGCCGGCCGCTCGGCCTGCCCCCAGAGCAAGAGCGCCGCCACGACCGGAAGGACACCCGCGAACCGCGCACGGCCCTGCCACAGGATCAGCCACAGCGCCCCCAGCGCCAGGACGGGCAGCACCCATGGTGCGGGGCTGGCGACGAAGCCCTGCGCGCCCTCCAATCCCGCCGTCCAATGCGCCACGCCCAAGATCCAACGCAGACCCAGCCCCATAATCCAGAACCCGATCACCTCCAACCCGAAAGGTGCCAGGCACGCGGCCAGCACAGCGGCAGGGATCACGAAGGTGCCCATCACGGGGACCGAGACAAGGTTGGCCAAAAGCCCGTATTGCGAGAGCGTGTTGAAATGCGCGGCCCCCACCGGCGCCGTCGCGGCGCCCGCCACGGCGGAGGAGATCACCACGCCCAGCACAGGAGTTAACCATCTTGGCGCCCGGGGCAACTCCGCATCGCGGATCCAGCCGAAGACCGCGACCAAAGCGGTCGTCGCGGCAAAGGACATCTGGAAGCCCGGACCCAGCAGCGCCTCCGGTCTCAACGTGAGAACGATCAAGGCTGCAACCGCGACCGCGCGCAGACTGATCGCCCGGCGGTCCACCAGCAGCGCGCCCAAGGCCACCGCCACCATGATAAAGGCCCGTTCGGTCGCGACATTACCACCCGAGAGCGCCAGATAGGCCGCCGCCGCCGCCAGCGCCCCGCCGGCGGCCAACTTGCGCACCGGCGCGCGCAGGGCGAAGGCCGGGACCAGCGCCATGCCGATGCGCAGCACCGCAAAGACGAACCCTGCAAGCAGCCCCATATGCAGGCCCGAAATCGCCAGAAGATGCGCCAGATTGCTGGCCCTCAGCGCATCGAGCGCCGCCTGACCCACACCGCTGCGATCCCCCGTCGTCACCGCCGCCGCAAAGCCGCCCACATCGCCCGGCAGCGCCGCCTGCACCCGGGCCGAGGCCGCCATGCGCAGCTTGAGCACCCACAGCCCGCCCTCTGCCGGAGCCGCGCGCAGGACGGGCACACGAGTATAACCGACAGCGCCAAGCCCCTGAAACCACGCATTGCGGCGGAAATCGAAGCCTCCGGGCTCCACCGGTCCCTGCGGCGGCGACAGATGGCCCGTTGTCATCACCCGCACGCCCGGTGAGAAGCGATCGAACACTTGCTCCCCATGCAGCGAAATCCGCACCCGCTCCGGCACTTTCGCGGGCCGCACATCGTCCAGCCGCACCCGGTCAAGGGTCAGCCGCAGCGCGTCCGAAGCCGAGCGGTCGATCTTGACGATCCGCCCCTCGATAGGCCCGTAATAACGCCAGTCGAGCACCGGACCCGCCACCAGATGCGCCCGGCCCCCAGCCAGCGCAAAACCCATCGCCGCCAGAGCAAGCGCCCAGACAAACGGTGCAAACCCGCTCCGCCAACGGGCCGCAATCGCTCCGGCGATCAGTCCACCGCCGCCGGCTGCGCCGATCTGCCAGATCTCCGGCTCGACCAGCAGCGCAAAGTAAAGCGCGATACCGCCCGCCATGAAGACCGGCGCCCAGGGAAACAGATGCCCCCTTTGGGCCAGCAAAACCTGCTCCATCCGGGCGAGACGGCCCATGCTTGCCCCTTCCTGCGCGGATCGCTAGACAGGCCCGACGTTATCTCCCTCATGGTTACCAAAAGGTAAAAGTCCGCCATGGCCGCACCTGTCGTCACCCGTTTCGCACCCTCTCCCACCGGCTTTCTGCATATCGGCGGTGCCCGTACCGCGCTCTTCAACTGGCTCTACGCGCGCGGGCGCGGTGGCACCTTCCTTTTGCGGATCGAAGACACCGATCGCGCGCGCTCGACCCCTGAGGCGACCGCAGCCATCCTGCAGGGCATGGCCTGGCTGGGCCTCGATCATGACGGAGAGGTCATTAGCCAGTTCGCCCGCGCCGACCGCCATGCCCAGGTCGCCCATGAGCTTCTTGCATCAGGAAAGGCCTATAAGTGCTTCTCTACGCAGGAAGAAATCACCGAATTCCGTGAGGCCGCCCGGGCCGAAGGCCGCTCCACCCTCTTCCGCTCTCCCTGGCGCGATGCCGACCCGGAGACTCACCCGGACGCGCCTTACGTGATCCGCATCAAGGCCCCGCAGGAGGGCGCGACGGTGATCCGCGACCAGGTCCAGGGCGATGTGACCATCCGCAACGACCAGCTGGATGACATGGTGCTCCTGCGGTCCGACGGCACACCGGTCTACATGCTTGCCGTGGTTGTCGACGACCACGATATGGGGGTGACCCATGTGATCCGGGGCGACGACCACCTCAACAACGCGGCCCGGCAGATGATGATCTATCAAGCCATGGGCTGGGATGTGCCGGTCTGGGCGCATATCCCCCTGATCCACGGGCCCGATGGCAAGAAGCTTTCGAAACGGCATGGGGCGCTCGGCGCGCAGGAATACCAGGCCATGGGCTACCCGGCGGCGGGCATGCGCAACTACCTCGCGCGGCTGGGGTGGAGCCACGGGGATGACGAGTTCTTCACCGACGCCCAGGCCCGCGACTGGTTCGATCTGGACGGGATCGGCAAAAGCCCCGCGCGGTTCGATCTAAAAAAGCTCGAAAATCTCTGCGGGCAGCATATCGCCGTGACCGAGGATGCTGCATTGCGGCAAGAAACCGAAGCCTATCTCGCCGCATCCGGGCAAACGGCTCTGACCGAGGCACAGTCCGCGCAGCTGGAGGCTGCGATGTATTGCCTCAAGGAAAGGGCGCGCACCTTCCCGGAACTCCTTGAAAAAGCACATTTTGCCCTCACATCTCGGCCTATCGAACCCGATGAGAAGGCCGCCAAGGCCCTGGATACGGTATCCCGTGGTATACTGTCCGAATTGACGCCGCACTTGCAAAATGCTAGCTGGACCCGCGAAAACCTGGAGGAGGCCTTGAGCGCATTCGCCGAGGCGAAAGGTACCAAGTTCGGCAAACTGGCCGGGCCTTTGAGGGCCGCGCTTGCCGGACGCGCCGTGACCCCTTCGGTCTTCGACATGATGCTGGTACTGGGACGCGAAGAATCCCTGGCCCGACTAAGTGAGGCGGCAGGCTGACGGGGTTCACTTCCCTGTAACCCTAGACCGCTACGACCGCCCTGCGCCCCGGCGCAGGCAAGGCCCACGCGCCGCGGACTGCCCGCACGCGCCCGTGAAAGGAAGAGGGACACCAAGATGACCGAAACGACAAAAACCGCCACGCTGAGTTTCGACGGGCAAAGCTTTGAGCTTCCGATGCACTCCCCCACCGCCGGCCCCGATGTCATCGACATCCGCAAGCTCTACGGCCAGGCCGGTGTGTTCACCTATGATCCGGGCTATACGTCCACGGCCTCCTGCGACAGCACCATCACCTTCATTGACGGCGACAAGGGGGAGCTTTTGCACCGCGGCTATCCCATCGACCAGCTGGCCGGCAAATCCCACTATCTCGAAGTGTGTTATCTGCTGCTCTACGGCAATCTGCCCTCCGCCGCCGAGCTGGAGGATTTCGAGCACCGCGTGACCCATCACACGATGCTGCACGAGCAGATGCAGAACTTCTTCCGCGGGTTCCGCCGGGATGCGCATCCGATGGCGATCATGGTGGGTGTAGTGGGTGCGATGTCGGCCTTCTACCCCGACAGCACCGACATCCATGATCCCTGGGCGCGGGAAGTGGCCTCGATCCGCCTGATCGCGAAGATGCCGACGATTGCCGCCTGGGCCTACAAATATTCCATCGGCCAGCCCTTCGTGTACCCCCGCAACGACCTTGACTATGCGTCGAACTTCCTGCGCATGTGCTTTGCCGTCCCGGCCGAGGATTACGAGGTCAACCCGATCCTCAGCCGTGCAATGGACCGCATCTTCACCCTGCATGCCGATCACGAACAGAACGCCTCGACCTCGACCGTGCGTCTGGCCTCGTCGTCGGGTGCCAACCCCTTTGCCTGCATCGCCGCCGGCATTGCCTGCCTCTGGGGTCCCGCCCATGGCGGCGCCAACCAGGCCTGCCTTGAGATGCTGGAAGAGATCGGAACCGTCGACCGGATCCCCGAATTCATCGACCGCGCCAAGGACAAGGACGATCCGTTCCGCCTGATGGGCTTTGGCCACCGCGTCTACAAAAACTTCGACCCCCGCGCGACGGTGATGAAGCAATCTGCGGATGAGGTGCTCGACCTTCTGGGCATCGACAACAACCCCAAACTGCAGGTCGCCAAGGTGCTGGAGAAGCAGGCTTTGGAAGATCCCTATTTCGCCGAGAAGAAGCTCTTCCCCAACGTGGATTTCTACTCCGGCATCATCCTCGAGGCGATGGGCTTCCCGACCTCCATGTTCACGCCCATCTTCGCCCTGTCGCGCACCGTGGGCTGGATCAGCCAGTGGAAGGAAATGATCGCCGATCCGCAAAACAAGATCGGCCGCCCCCGCCAGCTTTACCTGGGGGATACGGCGCGCGACTACGTCGATATCGAAAACCGCTAAGGCGAATTTGTGCAAGGGCCCGGATCATCCGGGCCTTTTTCGTTCAAAGGCCCCGGTTTGGAGCCCTTCGTCATGATGCCGTCGGTTCGCTAGTCAAACCAGCTTCCTCCAAATTAGGCTCCTGGATCCGTAACCCCTCTTAGATCCCGACACCGAATCACGCACGCCCGGGGCTGCAATCCGACCCGGATCGACAGGAAACAATTCCCCGCACACGCAAAAATTGAAAAGAACCCGTTGACAACGCCCCTCCTGCCGCCACGGCATCTTCCTTCAAATTAAGGATTTCCGCGAAAAGCGCTTGCCAGAGCGGTCCTGACCCGTGCAACTCATCCGCTAGTGTTTTTTGTTAACGAGGATCGCGGTATGACGTCTGCACCGAACCAGACGACGCTTACGCTTGGCTGTAAGCCTGTTGTCACCCTGACCATCAAGGAAGCCCCCGGCAAACTGGAATTCGAACTCACCAGTCCCGATGGCCTGGCCGATCTCGACGGCATGTTCTTCAGCTTCGCCGACGACGCGCCATTTCAGGAATTGTTCATATTTCCGTTCCTGAACGACACCGAAATCACCGGGCTTGAGATTGCCGACGACGGCGTGAACACCCTTTCGAACGGCGCTCAGGTCAATGGGCAGTTCGATGTCGGCCTGCAATTCGGCCTGGTGGATGATGAGACCGGTGGCAATGTCACCACGACCAGCTTCTCGCTCTTCGCCGATGCGGGCTTTGAGCTGAAGATCGACGACCTGAACCTCGACACGATCTCGGTCGTGGTCAATTCCGACACCGACGAAGGGTATGTCCTGACCCCGCAAGACGGTGGCAGCGCCACGCCCGTTCTGGTGGAAAAAACCGTGATCGACGAGGATTTCGACGGCCTTTCCGACCCAGCCGACAGCGCCGCCATCCTCTCCGACGACCAGTGGGAGGTGCGGAACGGCGCGCTTTTCACCAATGGCTCCAACGATGGCACATTGACCTTTGACACCGTCGACACCGACGGCCCCGTCTCGCTCAGCTTCGATGCGAGCGTTGCTGATCCCAGCCGGTTCGAGGCCACGGGCCGCTACGCCGACAGCCTGCGGGTCGAGGCCCGCCTCGACAACGGTGACTGGCAGCTTATCGACAATTTCGTGGTCAACGACGATGGCACCGCCCTCGTCGGATCCGAATCTGGTCAGGAAATCACCACCAGCTCCAGCACACTCGACTATTCCGGCGGCCTCCTCGATGGCGCCACCGAGAGCGCGCAGATCCGCTTCGTCTCCGACATCTCCGCCGACAGCGAACAGATCAGCATCGACAATGTCGAACTGACCGCCACCGAAGAGGTGGACGGCGCGGCACCCGTCGTCAGCCAGGTCACCGCGACCGAGGATTTCGACGACATCCACGACGCCGATGACAGCGCCCTGATCGACAGCGACGCCCATTGGGAGATCCGCAACGACGCGCTTTTCACCAACGGTCACGACGATGGCACGCTGACCTTTGCCGAACAGGCGACCGACGGGCCAGCCAGCTTCTCCATCGACGCGCAGGCCAACAATATCGACCGGTTCGAGGCCGATGGCCGCTATGCCGACAGCCTGCGGATCGAAGCGCAGATCGACGGCGGCCACTGGCAGCTTCTGGACGAATTCGTGGTCAACGACGACGGCACCGCGCTGGTCGGCTCTGAAACCGGGCAGGAAATTGGCTCGGACCCGTCGAACCTCAGCTATTCCGGCGGCGCGCTGAACGGGGCGACCGAAAGCGTGCAGTTCCGCATGGTCTCCGACATCTCCGCGGGCGACGAACAGATCACCTTCGACAATGCCGAGATCACCACGACCGACATCAGCGAACCTGCCCCCGATGGCGCGGTCAAGATCGACTTCAACGATCTGGCCGCAGGCGACGTGGTTTCCGATCAGTATGATGGCGTCACCATCTCTGCCCAGCGGGCCGAAGATGGCGAAGGCACCGAAAACGATGCGATGATCTTCGACACCGACAACCCCACCGGCGGCGACAGCGATCTGGCCTATGACGACTACGGCAACGCGCTGATTATCTCCGAAGACAACGACAGCGATGACCCCGATGACGAGGCCCATGGCGGCACGTTCTCGTTCAACTTCGACAACCCCGCCAACGTGCTCAGCCTCAACGTGCTGGATACCGAAGAAGCGGGCGGCATGATCGACCTTTACGATGCCGAAGGCGAGTTGCTGAACTCCATCGAGATCCCGTCGACCGGCGATAACGGAGAGGTCCTGCTCGACATCGCCACCGACGGCGTGTCGGTAATGGATGTCACGCTCGTTGGCTCCGGCGCGATCGACGATCTCTGCTATGTGCCGGCCAAGGACAAGGACGTTTGCGACGCGCAATACGCGGTGGGCTATATCGAAGGCATCCCGATGGTCGACATGGCCGAGGATGACGACACCCTGCCCGCCGACGATGACGACGACGTTCTGACGGATCCATTGGCCGCCTGATCAAGAACGACCCCGGACGCGGCCTCCCCTCGCAAGGCTGCGTCCGGTTCAAGGCTCCCGGCTTCGCCTCCGGGAGCCTTACCCGCCATAAAAAGCGCCGACGCTGTCCGGCAGAGGCGAAGGGCACGGGATAGCAATTTACCCAGCAAGTCCACATTCCGGCTGAAGCCGTGCGGAAGGGTTGCCAAAGGCAAGGTGATTTTGTCCCAGAGGTCAGCGCTAGTTTGAAGCGCGACGCCAGCGGCCCGTGCTGCCGTCCTGGCATTGGATAGAGCGATCACTCTTAAATTCGCACGTTGTCGACCTGGTGCGAGCGACCAGCGATTGAGCTGAGTGAGACACTACGGCAAGGGGGCCAAAGCTGTCCTCAGACGCACGAAAGGTGAAGAAGAATTTTCCCGTGCCTCGGCTTCCTGAAACGGTTGCGTTCGGGCCAGAGATAAAGTCCGCGTGCACGACATCCTGATCCGAAAACAGCTTCGATTGGGCCTGTGCACCGGATGTGGTGAGCAGAAATGCGACGCAAAGCGCAGGCAGATAGTCTTTCATTGGCATCTTCCAAGGACTAGAAACCGAACCCGCATCATGGTCCCAAATGAGGCAGGTTGCACCATCTGGCGATGCTACTACCGCAAAAAAGACGTATTCAATGACACGCCTTTTTCCGGTTCTTCCACGATATCTGCTGCCACACATCCACGAATAGCGGCCGAAGCTCGCCCCTACTTAGATGATGTGGCTTTACCCCGTCGGGCGGTTTTACACTGCGCACCCAATGGTACGGGGCAAGCTGACCAGCGTCGCCGGGATCGTCGCCATCAAAGATGATGAGGATCTGCCTGACATCGCGTTCCGTGAGCATGGCGAGCTGCGGCTCAAAGAGCGAACGACCGAAGGGGCAAGGCGAGGAATATGCGCCACCGAGAGGTCGCACTCGAAGATCGCCATCACTTGCTCATTGACTGGTTAGCGGTGCCAGTTGAACCTCTCAATCTCTTTGCGGACGCTCTTTCCGCATCTCGGACTTGGGCTCGGGGCGCCTTACTCGCCATAAAGCGCGCGGACGCTGTCCGGCAGCACGTCCTCGATCCGCAGGCGTCCATCCAGATGGCCCAAAGCCTCTTTCAGATGGGCGTAGGACAGCTTGCTTTGCGGGGACAAACGCAGCGCGTGGGCGAACGCCTTCACCGCCTCCTGCGGGCGATCATTGCGCAGCAGGGCCAGCCCGTAGGCATCCAGATGCACGTGATTGTCGGGCGCGATGCCGATCAGCCGCTCGCATGCCGACACCGCGGCCTCTGACTGCCCCTGGCGCAGGTTGATCGAACACAAGGCATAAAGATACTGCGCCTGGGGCGCCAGGCTCGCCGCGGCCTCGATATCTCCAAGCGCGTCGTCGACACCCCCGTCCTCCAACCGCTCAAGACCGCGATTGAACAGGACCTGAGCGCGCATGTCGCTGGGCAGTGGCGCCGGGCTGTCGATCACGTTGCTGTAAGCGGCAATCGCCGCCGCCCTCTGGCCCGCCGCCGCGTGTGCATCGCCTTTCAGTATGCCCAGATAGGGGTCCGAAATGCTCCGGTTCGACCGTTTCGAAAGGGTCTCGATCCGTTTGAGGCTCCGGGTTGGCTGCCGTTTGGCCAGCGCCAGTCTGGCTTCGGCAAATTCCACATATTCCTCGATCTGCGTGCGGGCCTCCGGGTCCCGCTCCCGCCGCAACAGCTTGCGCACCCGCGCGCAATCGCGCTGCGCCTTGGCCACGTAACCCGCAGCCGTGTGGGCCTGACAGCTTCGCATCAAAAGCCAGACATCGTTGGGCAGAAACTGCAGCGCCGATTGCAGGCTCGACAGCGACCGTTCGATATCGCCCGCAACCGCGTAGGTGGTTGCCATCTGCCCCAACGCCGTGGCTGCCGCGTCGTTGGTCAGATCCTCCATCGCCAGCGCCCGCCTGAGATGGTCCAGCGCGTCCCTGGTTTCCCCCTCCATATTGGCCACCTTGGCCTTCTCGATCTCAAGACAGGCCTGAAGCGGGCGTGGCGCGCCCGGCGCATCGCAGACGCCGCCCGCTTGTCCGGTGCTGACCCCGATCCCGGCCAGCGCCAGCGCCAAGCCCAACCGGATCAGCATTTCAGAATGTTGGGCGGGCATGGCGGCGGCGGGGTTTCCGCCTGGACCACCGGCGCCAGCGCCAGCGCCATCGCAACGCACAGAAGCCGCATCATGCGGTGTCTCCCTTGCCCTTCTCGTCCGACAGCCAGTCCTTCAACAGCCCCGCGAAGGTGCCGAAATAGAAACCGATGATGATCCCGCCCCAGTTCACCAGCGCCTCCGGCGGGTTGCTCTGCAGAAAGACCGGCAGAAACGCCGTCACAAAGATGATCCCCAGCGCAATCAGCGACGACACGATCATCACCGTGACCACCACAAAGCGTTTCAGAAACCGGTCTCCGCCCGCCCTTGCCGGGCCCGCCGCGGGCATCGCCGCCGTCGTCACGACCCTGGGATTGTCCGGGTCACTTGCCGTCATCGTCATCTGTCAGTCCTCCGCTTGCATGCTGTAGCGCACGATCTCTTCCGCTCTCCACAGCACCTTTTTCAGCCTCCGGTCCCTCTCGACCCGGGCGCTTGCCCGGTCGCTCGATCCGGCCGCTTCGATGAACAGGCCCCAATATTCCACCAGCGCGTCATCCTTCGCGACGCGCCGATGAAACCGGTCATCCGTGGCATCTCCCGCCACGCCCAAGCCCGAGATCTCTTCCAGCTCCGTCGCGAAATCGAGGAAAAAGCCCCTGTAGACCGACTGGCGAAAGCTCTTCTGCAGATCGAAGAAATCCAGGAAGGCGTAGAAACAATCCTCCGCCTCCCCCGCATCGCATTCGAGGCGATAGAAGTTCTGGTAGGTATTGGCCAAATCCCTGGCCGGGATCTCGTCGGGATGATCGTGGGCCAGCCAGACCGCCCTGTTAAAGAAATACTGCGCGAGATCGAAATAGGTCAGGTTCGGCGGGATCGCCTGGTCCAGCTCGGGCGCGCGGGCGAACCAATAGGCCAGCCCCGCCAGCGTGCGGAACTGGGCCGCCACCGGGATCTGCCGGAACCGGGTCCGGTCCTCCAGCCCCATGACCATCCGTGCCGTCGTGGCATCGATATACCCGACGTCGCGCATCAGCTTGTCGATCAGCGCAACCATCTGCTGGAACACTTCCGGATCGGCCTCATCCGCCATCAGCCCCTCCTGCACTTCCAGCGCCGTGCGGATATCCGATGATGTGGGCGTATCGAGATCCAGAAACGCCAGCACCACCTCCAGCCTTTCGCCGGTATTGCGCTGGCGCCGCTCGATATAAAGCGGGCGCTTGAAGATCCCCGCATGCTGCTGCATGGGGATCCGCTCGTTCAGGTAATATCCGTTGTGGTTCAGCCTCAAAAGCAGATCGAAGGGCACCTGATACATGTTGCCGACCTGAACGCTGTATTCAAAGACCAGCGCCGTCGTCTCATCCGAACCTTCCTTGACCCTGACAGGCAGGCTCCAAAGCGCCTCGCCCTCATCCTCGTCCTCGGTGCTGCGATAATCATGGCCTTCCGCGACCATGATCTGCTTGAGCGTGTCCACCTCAAGCGGAGCTACCCCATCGGACAACACCGTTCCGTTAATCTCTTTGAAGTGCAAAGGACCATGCACTTGGGTGCCAAATCCATTGGCACTTGCGGTTCCCGCGAGGATCAAAAACGCGAAACCGCCAAGGAAAAAAGGCGCTTTCATCAGTCAATTCGGTCTCAAAATACGTCTAATAATATTTTGAACTTACCCGAAAAGATGATTCGGCGCAACGATCTTGCAACCTGCGGATGTATCGCGGGGCTTAGCGCCCCTCGTAATGCGCCGGGCGTTTTTCCATGAAGGCCAGCACACCTTCCTTGAAATCCCGTGTCTTGCCGCAGGCGCCCTGCAGTTTGGCCTCCGTGGCCAGCTGGTTTTCCAGCGTCTGGTCATAGCTGCCGCGAATGGCCTCCTTGACCGCGCGATAGGCCGCCGTGGGCCCTTTGGCAAGATGCGCCGCGCGGCTTTTCCAATGCGCCTCGAACACGTCATCCTCCACCGCTTCCCAGATCATGCCCCATTCGTCAGCCTGCCGCGCGCTGATCTTGTCCGCGAACAGCGCGGCCCCCATCGCCTTGGCCAGGCCCATCTGACGCGGCAGGAAATAGGTCCCGCCCGCATCCGGGATCAGACCGATCCGGGTAAAGGCCTGCAGGAAATAAGCGCCGTCCGCCGCGATCACCACATCGGCGGCCAGGGCCAGGTTCGCGCCCGCCCCTGCGGCCGGCCCGTTCACGGCGGCAATCGTGGGCACGGGGCAGTCATAGATCGCGCGTAGCATCGGAGCATATTCATCGCGCAGCGTACGCTCCAGGTCGAGATTGCCCGCATTGGCGCGGTCCCCCAGATCCTGACCGGTGCAAAAGGCCCGGCCCGCCCCCGTCAGCACGACAACGCGTGCCTCCTTGCCGCCTTCCCTGACCGCATAGCCGATTTCGGCCCGCATCTGGGCGGTCAGCGCGTTCATCTTTTCAGGCCGGTTCAGCGTGATCGTCGCGATGTCGTCGCTCAGATCGTAGGTGATCGTCTGATAATCCATGGCCAGGCTCCCGTCTCCGCTCTTGGCGTCACACTAGCGATCCAACGGAGGCATACCAGCCCTACGGCGCGTTATTCGTCGAGAATCTTGCTCAGCCGCGCGCGTTCCTCATCGCTCAGCGCGGCCTCCTGCGGCACCGGCGCGCTAGCGCGGTTGCGCAGGTATCCGTAACCGACCCCGCCTGCCAGAAGCAGCATCAGCGGTCCGGCCGCCCACAAAAGCCAGTTCGATCCGGTCAGGGTGGGCTGCAACAGGACATATTCCCCGTACCGGTCCACGACAAAATCGATCACCTCGGTGTCGCTGTCTCCGGCCACCAGCCTCTCCCGCACCAGGATCCTTAGATCCCGGGCCAGATCGGCATTGCTTTCGTCGATGCTCTCATTGCGGCAGACCAGGCACCGCAGCCCCTTTGACAGCTCCCTTGCCCTTTCTTCCAGGGCCGGATCTTCCAGGATCTCATCCGGTTGCACCGCCCAGGCCGCCGGAAGTGCCAGTAGGCACGCCAACACAAGCGATGCCGCCCGCAGGGCGAAAGAGCGGCCCCGCCCGGCCCGCCTCATTCCGCGGGCACTCCCGCCGTGGGCATCTTCCGCGCGCCCGCCGCAACCCGGAACCTCCGGTCTGTCAGGCTCAGCGTTCCGCCCAGCGACATCAGCAACAGACCCGCCCACATCCAGTTGGCAAAGGGCTTGATATAGGTCCGCACCGTCCAGCCGCCATTCTGCTGCTGATCCCCGATCACCACATAGACATCCTGCAGAAAGCGATAATCGATCCCCGCCTCGGTGGTTGGCATCTGCGCCACCGGGTAATCCCGCTTCTCCGGTCTCAACTGGGCAATCTCCTGCCCGTTCTTCTCCACCGTGACAAAGCCCATGGTCGTAAAGTAATTCGGCCCCCTCAGACGCTGCACGTCATCCAGCGTGATGGTGAATTGCCCCACCTCAAAGGGCTGGCCCAGCTGCGCCACGCGGATATCGTCGCTCTTCCAGGCCACCAGACCGCAAATGGCAAAGAACGTCACACCCACACCCGCATGCGCGATGGTCTTGCCCCAATCCGCTCTCGGCAACCGCATCAATCGGCCCCAGCGATCCTCCACCCGGCCCGTCCGGCCCCAAAGATCCACCAGCGCTCCGGCAACGATCCAGACCCCCATGAAGACACCCAGCGGCCCCAGCGCACTGCGCCCGGTCTGGATCGCCCAGACCAGCAGCGCCAAGGCCAGCGCCAGCACGAACCAGTATTTCAGCGGCTTGACCGCCCTTGCCAGCTGGCCTCTCTTCCAGGGCATCATCGCCCCGAACGGCAGGATCAGTCCCAGCACGATCATGAACGGCGTAAAGGCCATGTCGAAAAACGGCGGTCCCACGCTCAGCTTGCGGTCGAAAAACATCTCCGCCACCACCGGCCACATCGTGCCCACGAAGACCACGAAGCAGCTGACCGCCAGCAGGATGTTATTGGCCACCAGGGCACTTTCCCGGCTGACCACGCCAAACACGCCCTTGGCTTCCATCGCCTGTGCCCGGATCGCGTAAAGCGTCAGCGCCCCTCCGGTGAAGAGGACCATGATCATCAGGATAAAGACGCCCCGCTCCGGATCGTTGGCAAAGGCGTGCACGCTGGTCAGCAGGCCCGATCTCACGATGAACGTTCCGATCAGCGAAAAGCCGAAGGCCAGGATCGCCAGCAGGATGGTCCAGCTTTTCAGCGCCTCCCGCTTTTCCACCACGATGGCGCTATGCAAGAGGGCCGCCGCCAGCAGCCATGGCATGAAGCTCGCGTTTTCAACCGGATCCCAGAACCAGAACCCGCCCCAGCCCAGCTCGTAATAGGCCCACCAGCTGCCCAGCCCGATGCCGATGGTCAGAAACACCCAGGCCGCCAGCGTCCAGGGCCTGACCCAGCGCCCCCAGGCCGCGTCGACGCGCCCCTCGATCAGGGCCGCCACCGCAAAGGAAAACGCCATACTCAGGCCGACATATCCCAGATAAAGGAACGGCGGATGGAACGCCAAACCGGGATCCTGCAAAAGCGGGTTCAGATCCTGCCCGTCCATGGGCGGCAAGGCCAGCCTCAGGAACGGGTTCGACGTGAAGAGGATGAAGGCAAAGAACGCCACCGCGATCGCCGATTGCACCGCCAGCACGCGCGCCCTCAACGTGGGCGGCAGATTGCCCCCGAACCAGGCCGCCATCGCTCCGAACAGGGTCACGATCAGCACCCACAGCAGCATGGAGCCTTCGTGATTGCCCCACACGCCCGTGATTTTGTAGAGCATCGGCTTGGCCGAATGGCTGTTCAGCACCACCAGCCGCAAACTGAAATCCGAGGTTACAAAGGCCCAGGTCAGCGCGGCAAAGGCGATCCCCGTCAGCAGAAACTGCGCATTGGCGGCCGGCTCCGCCACCGCCATCCAGCCCGGCCATCGTTTGTGCGCGCCGATCAACGGCACGATCATCTGAACAATGGCGACCATAAAGGCCAGGATAAGGGCGAAGTGACCAAGCTCTGTAACCATGCCCAAACTATAGGCGCCCCCGGTGCAGCGGCCAATCGAATTCGCCCCCTCCCCCGGATCACATTGTCGCGCCTTTGCCGCAACCTCAGGCTTGCCGGATCGCCTTCCAGTCCTCCAGCGCCTTGTTCAGCTCCGGCCGCACCGCGGCAACCGCCAGCTCCGCATCCGGCCCCGGATCCGCAGCGCCCGGGCTGCCCGCGCTCATCGTCCTCAACTTGCCAATATTTTCAATGACCTGAGGTGCCCTTGCCATCGTGGCCGCGATGTCTTTCTGAAAGCTCTGCGCCTTCATCTGATGCCGTGCCCCGAAATAGAACGACACGATCACGCCCAAAAGCCACCAGAGCGGTTCCGGCACCAGCGCGATGCCCTGCATCCGCGCCGCGAACCACAAGGGATCCACCATCGCCGCCACGAACAGGCCCAGCGTTCCCAGCGCCAGCGCCGGGCGCGGCAACCGGTTCACGCCGTCCATGATCCGGTCAAAGACGCCCTTCCGCGGGACCAGGAATTCCTGCCCGAATTGCCGCATCGCCTGACCCTGGACAGTGGCCGCGCGCTCCGCCCCCGCCTCCGCGTTCTCCCGGAACACTTCCGCCGTTTCCGCCACCACATTGCGCCCGCCTCCAAAGACGACGGACAGGATCCGCTCGATCAGCCCCATGATGCGACCCTCCTTTGAAACTCCGCCGGGCTCATGTGATAGCGCGGCGACAGAAACTCCTCCGCCCGCTTGATCCAGCCCCCCTTGCCGCCCTTCCGGGTCCTCGCGTATTTCCGGCTCGCCGCGCGCCGGTCCGCGATGCGGAAATAGTAATTCCTTCGCGCCACCCCGTAGGCATCCCGAAACGCCACCCCGTCCGGCTTTGCGGCATCCTGTGCCGCCCCGATGGTCTGCGGCCCGATCGCCCCGTCCACCGCCACCGCATAGCCCATCTCCCGCAAGAGCCTCTGCAGGATCTTCACCGCGTTGCCGCCCGCATTGACATACATGTCAAACACGCTCGCCTGCACCACCACCGGCAAGTCCGCGATCCTGGGCCTTTCAAAGTAATGCCGGATAAAGATATCGACCGCCTGCCCCCGGCTCAGCGCCCTCACATCGGCCACGCCCACCGCTCCGTCTCCGGTCAGATCCAGCCCCAGCCGCCGCATCGTGTGAATGGTCACGCCGTATTTCGTGGCCCCGCCCGGATCGTCCGGGTCGTTAACGAACCCGCCTTCCCGCTCGACAATCTCTTCCGCAATGTCCCTGACGCTCTGCATCCCTGGTCCTCGCCTCAACCTCGCGAGCACCCTGCCCCATTAACGTTAACGCCCCGCGTCCCGAGCGTACGTTGCGCCCGCCAGCCTCTCCCGTCCTTCCGGCTGCGCACCCTGACCAAACCACCGCGCATCCAGACGAAGGCGCCCCTCCTTCATCTTGCCAGATAAACTCCCGCCGGAGGCCGCGCCCCCTCGGGGGGCGCTCTGCCACGCTCACAACAAAAAGGTCGCCCGAACCGGACGGCCTCCCGCAAGCGACAAAGCCTCTCAGGTCTCGCCGGGCTCCTTATAGACGCCCTGTTCCTTCAGCGCGTCCACGACCTCCGCCGGCATATAGGTCTCGTCATGGCGGGCCAGAATCTCAGTGGCGCGGAACACCCCGTCCACGTAACTTCCGGTCCCGACCATGCCTTCATTTTCGTTGAAAAGATCCGGCAGCACGCCCGTGAAGGTCACCGGAATGCTCGCGCCTCCGTCGGTGACCGAAAACCGCACCGTCTCTCCCTGTCCGCGCACGATCGACCCTTCCTCCACCAGCCCTCCGATCCGGAACACCTCCGTCGGTTCCGGCGGCTCCGCGACGATCTGGCTCGGCGCCCGGAAAAAGTTGATCCCGTCGCGCATCGCATATCCGATCAGCGCGGTCGACAGGGCCAGCGCCACGCTGGCCACCAGGATCACCTGGATACGACGTTGTTTTTTCAGCCCCTTCATCGTCACCTCACGGGAACAGCGGGGCCATCATAAGGCCCGCGATTTCATCCTCACCTAACATCAGATTGGCGTTTTGCAACGCCTGCCCCGACGACCCCTTGGTCAGGTTGTCGAGCGCCGCAATCACGATCGCCCGCCCCGGGATCCGGTCCGATGTTACTCCAATATGACAGAAATTCGACCCTCTGACATCATGTGTGCTGGGCATCGCGCCAAAGGGCAGCAACTGCAAAAACGGCTCGTCGGCGTAGGCCGTTGCCAGCGTCTCGTAAATCTCTGCCGCCTCGCCTTTGACATAGACGGTCGCCAGGATCCCGCGGTTCGCCGGGATCAGATGCGGCGTGAACTGCACCTTCACCTCCCGCCCCGCGATCTTCGAGAATTCCTGATCGAACTCCCCCAGATGCCGGTGCGTGCCGCCCACCGCATAGGCATTGGTGCCCTCGCTCAATTCCGCATGCAGCAGGTTTTCCTTCAGCGCCCGCCCCGCGCCCGAGACAGCGCATTTCAGATCCAGGATGATCTCATCCAGATCAATCACACCCGCCTCGATCAGCGGACGCAGCGCGAACTGCCCTGTCGCCGCATTGCAGCCCGTACCCGCAACCAGCCGCGCGGTGCGGATCTCGTCGCGGTAAAACTCCGTCAGCCCGTAAACCGCCTCCTCCTGCTGTTCGAGAGCGGCATGCGGATTGCCGTACCAGCGTTCATATTCCTCCGGGTCGCGCAGCCGGAAGTCGGCCGACAGATCCACGATCTTCAGATCGCCGGGCAACTTCGCGATCACCTCCTGGCTCGTCTTGTGCGGCAGCGCGCAAAAGCACAAGTCAATGTGCGAGAAATCGATCTCGTCGATTTTGCACAATGTCGGCAGATCGAGATGGCGCAGAAAGGGAAACACCTCTGCCATACCCATCCCGGCCTTCCGCTCCGCCGCAAGGGCTGCAATCTCCATCCCCGGATGGGAGGAGATCAGCCGCACCAACTCGGCCCCGGTGTAACCGCTCGCACCCAAAATCGCGATTTTGTGGGTCATTCGTTCATCTTTCTTAACGGGTCGGGACTTGTTTGAGCGGCATTCCGTACAAAATCACGTACGAAATGCCCAAAGTCCCTGATTTAGGTCAAATCTGAAATGTATCTTTGGGGTCGTTTCGTACGAAATGCCGTACGGTTCGCCCAAACGCCTCAGGCGGCGGAAAACGAGATCCGTCGTCGCAGAAACTGCGTCGCCCGGTCACTCACCCGCCCCGGATCGCCGGTCGTCAAATAGGCCGCCTCCCCCGCGCCCGCCATTTCCGGCCGCCGCTCCAGGTAATCGGCAAGGCTGTCGGCGACGAGGTTCGCCTGGCTGAAGACCTTCACCTCCGGCCCCAGCGCGTCCTGAAAAACGTCCTGCAAAAGCGGGTAATGCGTGCAGCCCAGAATGGCCGCCTCGGGCTTGGGCATCTTGCGTTTCAGTGCCTCTACATGGCTGCGCACCAGCGCCTCGGCAAGGATCATATCCCCTTCCTCGATGGCATCCACGACCCCGCCGCATGCTTGAGCTTCGACGTCTACCCCTATGGCACGAAACGCTAATTCCCGCTGGAAGGCCCGGCTCGCCACCGTTGCGGGCGTCGCAAACAGCGCCACATGCTGCACCGCAACCTCGCGCGGCGGAGAATTGTCGCCCCAGTGCCGTTCCGTCAGCGCCTCGATCAGCGGCACAAAGACACCCAGCACCCTCTTGCCCTCCGGCACGCCCGCCTCCTGCATCCGGCGCAGCGCCGCCGCACTCGCCGTGTTGCAGGCCAGCACCACAAGGTTCGCGCCTCGATCCCAGATCCGCTGTACCGCATCTTTGGTCAGTTCATGGATATCGTCGGCATCCCGCACGCCATAGGGCGAATGCGCATGGTCCCCGAAATAGATGAACTCCATCTCCGGCAGCCGCTTGCTCGCGGCGTCAAGCACGGTCAACCCGCCCAGACCTGAGTCAAATATTCCAACAGCCATAATGGTTTAGGCGCGATGCCGTTCCTCGAATTCGAAGCCGTAGTCATAAGACTTGAGCGGCGTTGGAGACAGCTCATACGTGGCTTTGCGCAGGAAATCCATCATCTCTTTGGCGTCCTTGGCCATCGGATCCAGCACGTCGCGCCCAATAGGTTCCCCCACTACGACCTTGACCGGCGTGTCCACACGTTTGCGAAACTCCTTGATCAGCAGCCCCATCCGCAATGTCTGGTGCAGGTGACTCGCAATCTGAAACATGCGCGACGTGTGCCCTTCGAAAAACACTGGTATAACAGTGGCTTGGCTCTTTGCCACCATCCGAGCCGTAAACCCGCGCCAGCCCGGATCCATGGGTTGGGCAAAGGGCTTGACCGCCGTGCTGACCGTGCCTCCGGGAAAAATCCCAATCGCCCCGCCTTCGCCCAGATAGCGCAGCGATTCCTTGCGGGTGGCGATATTCTGCTGCACCGCCTCCTTCGTCTCATCGAAGGAGATCGGCAGGATGATCCGGTTCAAATCCTCGGCCTTGCGGAACACCCGGTGGGCCAGAATGCGAAAATCGCCCCGCACCATCTGCAGGATATGCCCCATCATCAGCCCGTCGAGAATGCCATAGGGATGGTTCGCGATCAGGATCAGCGGCCCGGTTTTCGGAATGAAATCAAGGCTTCCGCCCGTGACGTCCAGAGACAGCCCATAGCGCTCGACCATCACCTGCCAGAAATCACGTCCAGCCGCCACTTCGCGTTCATACCCATCCGCCCGCTTGATCAGGCGCAGCCGTCCGGTCGTGTTTTCCATCAGGCGGATCATGGCGCGACCGCTCTTGGTTGCAGCGGAATGCGCATACGTAATATCGCGGGCAATATGGCGTTTGGACACCATGCAACTCTCCATCCAGTGATCCGCTATTTAGAGCGGAGCACCTTATTTGCATAGCCCTTATGACATGCCTGTGACGCTTTACTCTGCCGCCTGCGCCAGCTCAGCACCACCCTGCCGGATCGCCGCCAAAAGCTCCTCGCGCCGTTTGGCGGCCTTGGCCTCGTTGGCCTCCTTCACCGGGCCAAAGCCCCGGATCTGCAGCGGCAGTTCGGCCAAGGCGATGATCGCATCCCGCGTACCTGCTGTCAGCTTGGGTAGCACCTCCCGCAGATCGGCCTCGTATTGCTTGATCAGCGCCCGCTCCATCTTGCGCTCCGCAGTGTAGCCGAAGATGTCGAGCGGCGTGCCGCGCAGCGCCTTGAAGCGGGTCATGATCCGCAGAGGCTTTTGCATCCACGGACCGAATTCCCGCTTCATCGGGCGACCGTCCTTGCCCATCTTGGAAATGATCGGCGGAGCAAGATGGAAGGTCATGCGAAAATCGCCCTCGAATTCCGCCGCGGCCTTTTCCTGCGAGGTGAGCAAGAGCCGCGCCACCTCGTATTCATCCTTATAAGCCAAGAGCTTATGGTAACCTTTTGCCACGGCCTCCCTGAGCACGGCATCTTCGATTCCGTCCAGCATCTTGCGGTAGCGTTTGGCCAGCCGCTTGCCCTGATAGGCCACCAGATGATCGGCGCGGAAGGCGATTTTCTCGTCCAGCGTCTTTGGCAATTCGATCACGTTGGGCGTCAGAAGCGCCTCCGCCTCGGCGGGGAACAACACGGCCCAACGCCCGATCTCGAAGGCGCGCAGATTGCGCTCGACCGCCGCACCGTTGAGGTCGATGGCCTGCGTGATGGCCTCCTTGCTCAGCGGGATCAGCCCGCGCTGCCAGGCCGCGCCGAAGATCATCATGTTGGAAAAGATCGAATCCCCCATCGTCGTCTTGGCCAGATCCGATGCATCGAACATCGCAACCCGGTCCTTCAACCGCGCTTCCAGCGCAAGCGTCAGCCGGTCGGAGGGCAGCGCGAATTCGGTGTCACGCGTGAAGTCTCCGGTGATGATCTCGTGAGAGTTCACCACCGCGCCCGTGCGCCCCGCCTTGGTCAGCCCCAGCGTCTTGGCACCCGCGCTTACCACCAGATCCCCGCCAATCAGCGCGTCCGCCTCTCCGGTCGCGACGCGTATCGCACTGATATCGTTGGGATCATTGGCGATACGGCAATGGATATGCACAGCACCGCCCTTCTGGGCGAGGCCCGCCATCTCCATCATGCCGGCACCCTTGCCGTCGATTTGAGCGGCCTGTGCCAGCACCGCGCCGATGGTCACGACGCCCGTACCGCCGACGCCCGTGATCACCACGTTATGCGTGCCGTCGATCTGGGGGATCTGTGGCTCCGGCAGGTCCGGCAGCTTCAACTCGGTCGTCGCCTCCTTGCGAACCTTGGCGCCTTCCAACGTGACAAACGACGGACAAAACCCTTTGATGCAAGAGAAATCCTTGTTGCAGCTCGACTGATCAATGGCCCTCTTGCGCCCCAGCTCCGTCTCTTTCGGCACGATCGAGACGCAGTTCGACTGCACCCCGCAATCGCCGCAGCCTTCGCAGATATCGGTGTTGATGAAGACGCGCTTGTCGATGTCCGGGAAGGTGCCCCGCTTGCGCCGCCGCCGTTTTTCCGCGGCACAGGTCTGGATGTAGATGATAGCGCTCACGCCCTCATGACCGGCATAGGTCTTCTGCACCTCCATCAGGTCCGCGCGCTCGTGCGTTTCTACCCCTGCCGGGAAGGCCTTGAGGTCCACATCCTCTTTGTCGTCATAGACCACCGCAATATGCGGCACGCCCATCGCCTTCAGCTCCTCCGCAATGCGGTAGGCCGACAGATCGCCCTCGTTCCCCTGCCCGCCGGTCATCGCAACCGCATCATTATAAAGGATTTTATAAGTGATGTTGGTGCCCGCCGCCAACGCTGCGCGGATCGCCTGCACGCCCGAATGGTTGTAGGTGCCGTCCCCCAGGTTCTGGAACACGTGCGGGGTTTTCGAGAACGGCGCCTCGCCGATCCAGTTTGCACCTTCACCACCCATATGGGTATAGCCCAGCGTCTCGCGGTCCATCCACTGGACCATGTAGTGGCAGCCGATCCCCGCATAGGCGCGGGAGCCGTCGGGCACCTTGGTCGACGAATTATGCGGGCAGCCAGAGCAGAAGTAGGGCAGCCTGGCCGCGATATCCTCGGCATTGTCGGCGCGCCGCGCCGCATCCAGCGCCGCAAGACCTGCGCGGATGCCGTCCGTGTCGCGCCCCTCCTCGATCAGGATATCGCCCAGTTTCTCGGCAATCATGATCGGGTCGAGCGCGCCACGTGTGGGAAAGAGCTCCTCCCCGTGCATCGAGCCGGCGCCACCGCCCTTATGCCAGCCCCAGACGCGGCGGCCCCGGCGGTCATCAAAGATCGCTTCCTTGATCTGCACCTCGATCAGCTTGCGTTTTTCCTCGACCACGACTATCAGGTCTAGGCCCTCCGCCCAGTCGTGAAAGCCCTTCATGTCCAGCGGGAAGGTCTGGCCCACCTTGTAGGTCGTGATGCCCAGCCGCTCCGCCTCAGTCTCGTCGATGTTGAGCAGGTTCAGCGCATGGACCAGGTCGAGCCAGTTTTTGCCCGCCGCAACAAAACCAATCTTGGCGCCCGGCTTGCCCCAGATCCGCCGGTCCATCTTGTTGGCGTGGGAAAACGCCTCGGCTGCAAAGCGTTTGTGGTCGATGACCCTGGTTTCCTGCGCGTGCGGCGTGTCAACCAGACGGATGTTCAGCCCGCCCTCGGGCATGTCGAAATCGGGGCGGATCAGCTTCATCCGGAACGGATCACCGTCCACGACGGCCGTCGCCTCGATCGTGTCCTTCATGGTTTTCAGCCCGACCCACAGGCCCGAGAAGCGCGACAGGGCGATACCGTAGATACCGTAATCCAGGATTTCCTGCACGCCTGCGGGGCTGACCACCGGCATGTAGGCATCGACCAGCGCCCATTCGGACTGGTGCAACACGGTAGAGCTTTCGCCGGTATGATCATCGCCCATCGCCATCAGCACCCCGCCCAGGGGCGACGTTCCGGCCATGTTGGCGTGCTTCATCGCATCGCCTGACCGGTCCACGCCCGGCCCCTTGCCGTACCACAGGCCAAAGACGCCATCATATTTGCCCTCGCCCCGCAGCTCCGCCTGCTGGCTGCCCCAGAGCGCGGTCGCGGCGAGATCTTCGTTCAGCCCGAACTGAAAGGTGACATCGTGGGCTGCCAGCTGCTTTGCGGCGCGGGTCATCTGCAAATCGACCGCCCCCAACGGTGATCCCCGATATCCCGTCACCAGCCCTGCAGTATTGTGCCCGTCCGCGCGATCCCTGACCTTCTGGCTCAGCATCAGGCGCACAAGCGCCTGTGTGCCGTTCAGCAGAACCGGTGACTTTTCCAAATCGAACCGGTCGTTTAAGGATATCTTCTGCGTACTCATCTGGCGCCTCCCCACGTCGGATTAGTCTTGCACATTGCGTCCAATATTAGGTCACAATTGCTGACCTGAACAGGAAAAAGTTGCCGCCGCGTCGTCAAAAATAAAAGTTGTATGCAGCGCTTACCTTTCCTTTCATATAGGGCGGGGGCAGAGTTTCGAAAGTTACGGGTATGGACTGGGACAAGCTTAGAATCTTTCACGCAGTCGCCGATGCGGGCTCTCTGACGCATGCGGGCGATAAGCTGAATCTCTCTCAATCGGCGGTCAGCCGGCAGGTGCGCGCGCTTGAAGAGGCCCTGAACGCGACGCTTTTCCATCGCCATGCGCGCGGACTGATTCTCACCGAACAGGGCGAATTGCTGTTCGACGCCACGAAATCCATGACCAAACGGCTCGATGCGGCCTCTGCCCGTATCCGCGACAGCGAAGAAGAAGTGTTCGGAGAGCTGCGGGTCACGACCACCTTCGGCTTCGGTTCTCTCTGGCTGGCGCCGCGCCTGCCCAAGCTTTATGAGAAATATCCCGATCTCAAGGTCGATCTGATGCTTGAGGAGCGTGTTCTGGATCTGCCCATGCGCGAGGCCGACGTGGCCATCCGCATGAAAGAGCCCAGCCAGGCAGATCTGATCCGCAAGCGCCTGATGTCGGTGCGCATGTGTCTTTTTGCGTCCCGCGACTATCTCGACCGCGAAGGCACGCCAGATGATATCAGCGACATCGCTGACCACCGGCTGATCTGTCAAAGTCCCAGCTCGGCCCAGGTGGCTGCGGGCGCGTCACTGGTGCAGCATCTAATGACGTTCAACATCCGGTCATCCCTGACCGTGAACAATTATTTCGGCGTGCTTCAGGGCGTGATCCACAATCTGGGCATCGGTGTACTGCCTGATTATGTCACCGAAGACTTCCCAGATCTGGTTCGGGTGATGCCAGAGATCGAGTCGGCCGATGTCCCGGTATTTTTGGCTTATCCCGAGGAACTGAGGCATTCGCAGCGCATCGCCGCGTTCCGCGACTTTGTCCAGGATGAGATCATTTCACACCGCAAGCAGTTGAGGCAGCTTGGAAAAATCTGAGCTATGCGAAAAATGCATGCCCGCCATGCTGCATCCGCGGCGTAAATATCCTTGATCGTTTAAAGACTGCCACCTAAATCCGCAATTGAAGTTGGACGCGCCCAGTTGCGCATCATCTTCATACCTCCCTGTTGGACTTCGGCCGAGCTTAGTGCTCGGCCTTTTTTTTGACGGTCGAGGGATGACATTCCACTTTATGTTAATATGGTGGAACTCATGCGGTCGCTTGATCGTTTAACTTGTATAAACGTATTCAGTGGAGAGTCTTATGAAACGCTATGCTTTTGCCCTGTCTTTAAGCATGCTTGCAGCAACAAGCGCTGCTGCGCAGATTTTTGACGAAAGTCAGACACGCGGCGACTCAGGGGAAACTTACGCGCAAGAAAACGCAGAGTTCATTGGCGCAACCGTCTTTGACCGGAATGGCACACGTATCGGTGTCGTGACGGATGCACAAGGACAGCCGGGCACGCCGCGTTCCATCCTGATCCGGTTCGATCCCGGCGTTTCAGATCGGTATCAAGGCATGCGGTTTCCGCTGTCTGAGCGTTATGAAACCGAAGGGCGCATCATCCTGCGCGAAAGCCAGTCTGAATTGATTGCAACGCTTGACCGTATTTCGGCGCGCCGCGCTGCGGCTCAAAACTAATAAAGAAGCTGTGTGAAGGGCAGGATGTGCGTCTGCCCGGAAAAGTACAGGAGGCGTCGACACGACCGTGTTGGACGCCTCCGTCATATCTGAATAGGTCTTTTATTTCGCAGCAGCCGCGTTGGCTGCCTCAAGACGTTCCGCGATCCCGTCCCGTGACAGCGCGGATTTTTTGGTGTTCGTCTTCCTGTGCTTTTCGGTCACCCGGGCACTGATGTAGCCAAAGGCCACGGCAAACCCCAAAGTACCGAATGTCAGGATTCCAAGTCCGATATCCATGTCGTCTCCTATCGTTTACCTTACGTGAAGAATACGGAGCGACAAAAAAGATGGATCAGAAATACATTAAAAAATATCAAATTTTTCAATGGCATACACATGTATACCAGGACTGATCGAGAGATCTAGGCGATAATCGCGATCACGCCCAGCCAATAAAGCGCCATACCGATCAGCCCGAACTGGGCAGCGAAAAGGCTGAACAAAAACAGTAAAACCAGGGTCACGGCCGTGAACCAGATCTGCTGACGCGCGGGCAAGCTCGCAATATCGGCCACCACATCCGAAGAGGATCGGCCAATCCAAAGCCCGCCGATCAGCGCGGCTGCAACATCCCTGCACCGCATACCCAGTGTTTCGAAGAATACTGAAGGGGTCTTTGCCATCTCCAAACGCTCCTTCTGTCCACAATGGTACACATACCATACATCTTTACGCAGAGACAACCGTCGCGCTGTCCCCCTTCCCTGCACGCCCGACCTGCCTTAAAGGGAGGCGCAGTCGCCAAGGGGAGAGACATGCAAGAGCCCGCCATCACGCCGGACCTGATCGATAGCCACGGGCTCAAGCCCGACGAATACCAGCGCATCCTCGACATCATCGGGCGGGAGCCGACGTTTACGGAATTGGGCATCTTCTCGGCCATGTGGAACGAGCATTGTTCCTACAAATCGTCCAAGAAATGGCTGCGCACCTTGCCCACGGACGGCCCGCAGGTGATCTGCGGCCCGGGTGAGAATGCCGGCGTGGTCGATATCGGCGACGGGCAAGCCGTGGTCTTCAAGATGGAGAGCCACAACCACCCCTCCTACATCGAACCCTACCAGGGCGCTGCGACCGGCGTGGGCGGCATCCTGCGCGACGTGTTTACCATGGGCGCGCGGCCCATCGCCTCCATGAACGCGCTCAGCTTCGGGGAGCCCAGCCATCCCAAGACCCGTCAGCTTGTCAACGGCGTGGTCGAAGGCATCGGCGGCTACGGCAACGCCTTCGGCGTGCCCTGTGCGGGCGGAGAGGTGCGCTTTCACCCCGCCTACAATGGCAATTGCCTGGTGAATGCCTTTGCTGCCGGTCTCGCGGATGCCGACAAGATCTTTTACTCCGCCGCCTCCGGTGTCGGCATGCCAGTCGTGTATCTGGGCGCCAAGACGGGCCGCGACGGTGTGGGCGGCGCCACCATGGCCTCGGCTGAATTCGACGACACGATTGAAGAAAAACGCCCCACCGTGCAGGTCGGCGATCCCTTCACCGAAAAGAGGCTGATGGAGGCGTGTCTGGAGCTGATGCAGACAGGCGCCGTGATCTCCATCCAGGATATGGGGGCTGCAGGCCTCACCTGCTCTGCCGTGGAAATGGGCGACAAGGGCAACCTGGGCGTGCGGCTGAACCTCGACGACGTGCCCTGCCGCGAAGAAGCGATGACCGCCTACGAGATGATGCTGAGCGAAAGCCAGGAGCGGATGCTCATGGTGCTCAAGCCGGAGCTTGAGGCGGAGGCCAAGGCCGTCTTCGACAAATGGGACCTCGATTTCGCCATCGTGGGCGAGACCATCGCCGAAGACCGCTTCCTGATCGTCCATAACGGCGAGACAAAGGCCGATCTGCCGCTCAAGGCCCTGTCGGGCAACGCCCCCGAATATGACCGCCCCTGGGAACCGACCCCGCCGGCCGAACCGCTGGCCGACGTCCCGCAGATCGACCCGATCGACGGGCTGAAGGCCCTGATCACCTCGCCCAACTACGCGGCCAAGCAATGGGTTTACGAGCAATACGATACCATGGTCATGGCCGACACGGCCCGCACGCCGGGGATCGGCTCTGGCATCATGCGGGTGCATGGCACCGACAAGGCGCTGGCCTTCACCTCTGACGTGACACCGCGCTATGTGCGCGCCAACCCGGTCGAAGGCGGCAAACAGGCCGTCGCCGAAGCCTATCGCAACCTTACCGCCGTGGGGGCCACGCCGCTGGCCACCACCGACAACCTCAACTTCGGCAACCCCGAAAAGCCCGAGATCATGGGCCAGTTCGTCGGCGCCATTCAAGGCATCGGAGAGGCCGTCGCGGCCCTCAACATGCCCATCGTTTCCGGTAACGTGTCGCTCTACAACGAAACCGACGGTGCCGCGATCCTGCCCACGCCCACTATCGGCGCCGTAGGCCTGATCGCCACGCCTGACCACATCATCGGAACCGAGGTGCGCGAGGGCCATGTCGCACTCCTGCTGGGTGAAACCACCGGCCACCTCGGCCAATCCGCTTTGCTGGCCGAAGTATTCAACCGCGAAGACGGTGACGCCCCGACGGTGGACCTTGAAGCCGAAGCCAAGCACGGCGATTTCATCCGCACCCATGCCAAATACATCAAGGCCTGCACCGATCTGGGCGATGGCGGGCTGGCGCTGGCGGCGTTCGAGCTCGCCGAAGGCTCCGGCGTGGGCGTCGTGCTCGACAGTGACGACACACCCACCCTCTTTGGCGAGGATCAGGCGCGTTACCTGATCGCCTGCAATTTCGACCAGGCCGAATGGCTGATGATCGAAGCAGGCCGCGCCGGCATCCCGATCCAGTCCGTGGGCCGCTTCACCGGCGATTGCGTCCGCATGGGCGGGGCCGAGGCCCCCCTCGCGGACCTCTCCGATCTCTACCGCGGCAGCTTCGCCGCTGCACTGGCCTGAGGCGCGGGCTCTCTTGCGCCCGCCCCGGCCCCGGCTTACATTTTGAAATAACATGAAAGCGGAGCACATCTTATAATGGCGATGCAAGCCCATGAAATCGAAGACCTGATCCGCGCCACGTTCCCGGCGGCCAAGATCACGATCACCGACCTTGCCGGTGACGGGAACCACTACGCGGCAGAGGTCATCGACGAAAGCTTCCGCGGCAAGAATCGCGTGCAGCAACAGCGCGCCGTCTATGCCGCGCTGAAAGGCAAGATGGACGGCGCCAATGGCGAATTGCACGCGCTGGCCCTGACCACCAAAGCGCCGGATTGAGCGCATGAACTGGACGCTCATCATCCTTCTGTCCCTTGCCATCCTCGCCGTCTCGATCCTGAGCGGCGCCCTGGCCCTACGGCGGAGCAAGAATGAGGGGCGCGGCAGCCTGCCCGGCAAGGGCGATCACATCATCGAGGCCAATTACAGCTCCGGCCTCGGCGGGCATTCGGTGACCTACCGCGTCCCGAAAGACCCCCAAGACTACGCAAAACGGTTTATCCCGAGGGAGACACGCAAATGACCGACGCAGCGACCCAGATCAAGGACACCATCACCGCCAACGACGTGGTGCTTTACATGAAAGGCACCAAGTCGATGCCGCAATGCGGGTTTTCTTCCCGTGTGGCGGGCGTGCTGAATTATATGGGCGTGGATTTCGCCGATGTGAACGTGCTGGCCGATGACGGGCTCCGCCAGGGGATCAAGGATTTCTCCGACTGGCCCACCATTCCGCAGCTCTATGTGAAAGGTGAATTCGTCGGTGGCTGCGACATCATCACCGAGATGACATTGTCAGGTGAGCTCGACACGCTCTTCGACGAAAACGGCGTGACCTACGACAAGGACGCCGCCAACAAGATCCGCGAAGCCAACGGCTGACGCGAAGACGCCCGAAAGGGCGGATGAGCAAACAGTGAAAGGGCGCTCTAAATCGGCGCCTTTTCACCCAAAGCGCGGGCTATCCTGCCTCCGCCGCTTTCTCTTCAACCGATGCCGCCAGCGCCTCCGCGCGCGCCGCCAGTTCTGCCAACGTGTCCGTAACCGCGTCTGGCACCACAGGCACCTCGATCCGTTCCGGTTCCGGCGCTGGTGCCTCCTTCAGCGCTTCCAGCTCCGCCGTGCGTGCCGCCAGGGTCGCCTCGACCTCCTTGATCTTGTCTTCCACCGCAGCCGTCTTGTCCGCCAGCATAAGTCCGGCCATCAAAAGCATCCGCGCCTCCGGCATCCGTCCGATCTGGTCCGACAGGACCTGTGCTTCATCGTCCAGCATCTTGGCCGCGGATTGAAGAAAGCTCTCTTCCCCTTCCTGACACGCCACTTCGAAGCTGCGCCCCCCGATGTTAATGTTCACCTCCGGCATCACGCGCGCTCCTCTTCTGCATCCGCCTCGGCCTGCGCCGCCTCGATCAGCGGTGTCAACTGCGCCAGGATCGCGCCGCTTTCCGCGATATCCGCCGCCCGTGCCGCGCGCAGGCTCTCGATCTCTGCCAGCATGGCTTTGTTGATGAGGTTCGGCTCCGCAACACCTTCGGCGCTGACCTCTCGCAACCCTGCGCTGGTGGACATCAACTGCTCATTGGCAAAGCGCAATCTCTGCACCTCGGCATCCAGCCGGTCAATCGCCTCGCTGGTCCCCTCCGTCCGGCTCTGCAAGGCCGTCAACTCTGCTTCGTGCTTGGTCTTGAGCGTCTTGATCCGCTCCTTAAGCTGTGCATTGGCCAGCTTTTCTTCCTCCAGCGCTTCACTGAGCCGCTCGACCTCTCCCGTGTCTTCCGGTTCCGGTTTTGCGGCCAATGCGTCGACGCCTTGCCCGATGCGCGCCATCGCCGCCGTAAGGCGACGTTGCAACTCTTCGATCTGGGCCATGCCTGCCCCCTTGGTTCTGCCATACTTTCCGCCCGAATGACGCGACCTGACCTGTCGAATCGGCTCAGCATCCGGTTGCATCCACTCTAGCGAACCCTTTCTGAAATTGCGCCCCCTTTGGTTTCAAAGGGTTGAGAGGCGGCATTGAAGTGCCGGCAGCGCCGTTCTCTGCGTTACGCTTGATCTTTGCCGCGCGGCTGATATTGAGCGCCCAACCCTCCACTAATCAAAGGAAACCAACCAGTGGATTTGACCGCCCTGCGCAACGCCAATCCCGATCACTGGTCCAAAGCTGCCGCAATCCGTACGCTGACGCTGGACGCCGTCCATGCCGCAAATTCGGGGCATTCCGGCATGCCGATGGGCATGGCCGATGTCGCAACGGTTCTCTTTGAAAAACATCTGAAATTCGACGCGAGCGCCCCGTCCTGGCCTGATCGCGACCGGTTCATCCTGTCCGCCGGGCATGGCTCGATGCTGCTCTATGCTCTGTTGCACCTCACCGGCTACGAGGACATGACACTCGATCAGATCAAGGCCTTTCGGCAATGGGGATCCCGGACCGCCGGTCACCCGGAATACGGTCACGCGGCAGGCATCGAAACGACGACCGGCCCCCTGGGCCAGGGCATCGCGAACGCGGTCGGGTTTGCAATGGCAGAAGAATCGCTCCGCGCGCATTACGGCAAGAAAGCCGTCGATCATCATACATATGTGATTGCCGGGGATGGCTGCTTGATGGAGGGCGTCAGCCAGGAAGCCGTCGGCCTCGCAGGTCGTCACGCCTTGTCAAAGCTGATCGTCTTCTGGGACAACAACAACATTACCATCGACGGCACCGTGGATATCGCCGACCGTACCGATCAGGTCGCCCGGTTCCGCGCCTCGGGCTGGGATGTTCAGGAAATCGACGGTCATGATCCCGTCGCAATCGACGCGGCCATCCGGGCCGCGCAGAAGACCCAAACGCCCTCGATGATTGCCTGCAAAACGCATATCGCCCTGGGCCATGCCGCACAGGACACGTCAAAAGGGCATGGGGCGCTGACCGATGCGACGCAATTGAGCGATGCAAAGGCCGCCTATGGATGGTCATATGGCCCCTTCGAAATTCCCCCCGAAGTCAAATCGGCCTGGGAAGAGATCGGACGCCGTGGTACCGCTGCCCGCGCCGATTGGGAGACACGCTTTTCCACGCTCTCCGCATCCAAACAGGCACAATTCAACCGGGCCTTTGACCTTGAGCCGCCCAAGCGGCTCTCCGCGACAATCCGGGCTCTCAAAAAGCAGATGTCCGAAGCGGCACCAAAGCTTGCCACGCGGGCCTCTTCGGAAAAGGTGCTCGAAGTGGTCAATCCGATCATGCCGGAAACCATCGGCGGATCCGCGGATCTGACCGGCTCAAACAACACAAAAACCAGCGATCTGGGTGTCTTTGGCCCGGAGAACCGCCAAGGACGCTATATCCACTATGGCATCCGCGAGCACGGGATGGCCGCCGCCATGAATGGCATGGCGCTTCACGGCGGCATCCGGCCTTACGGCGGCACATTCATGTGTTTCACCGATTATGCCCGTCCCGCGATGCGGCTTGCCGCGCTGATGAAAATCCCGACCGTCTTTGTGATGACCCATGACAGCATCGGCCTGGGCGAAGACGGCCCGACCCACCAGCCGGTGGAACATCTGGCCATCTCGCGCGCGACGCCCAATACTTACGTTTTTCGCCCGGCAGACACGATCGAGACAGCCGAAGCCTGGGAACTGGCCCTGACCGCCAAGGAGACCCCGTCGGTCCTGTCGCTGACGCGTCAGGGGTTGCCCACTGTCCGAACCGTTCACAAGACAAAAAACCTGTCCGCTCAAGGGGCTTACGTGTTGGCGGAGGCAGATGGAAAGCGTCAGGCCATCCTTCTTGCCACCGGATCCGAAGTGGCCATCGCGCTGGCCGCACGGGACATGCTGCAGGCGGATGGGATCGGGACACGTGTCGTATCCATGCCCTGCTGGGAACTCTTCGAAGATCAGGATGAGGCCTATCGCAAACGCGTTTTGCCCGGCGGGCCCGTCCGCGTGGCGATCGAAGCAGGCATCCGCTTTGGCTGGGACCGCTGGCTGTTCGGGGAACGGGGGAAGCGGGAGAAGTCGGGCTTTATCGGCATGCATGGGTTCGGGGCCTCCGCGCCGGCCGATACCCTGTACCAGGAGTTCGGGATCACCGCGGACGCGACGGCTGCCAAGGTCAAGCACCTGTTGGGTCTCTAAGCGCAACCGGCAGCAAGGAGCGCCACGTTTTCCGTCACGGAAAACGGCCGGAAAATGTCACATTTTCCGGCGCCTGAAACCAGCGCCTACGCGAAGAGGCCAGGGCCTCACCCCTGTGGCACAACCTCGAGACCCCGCCATCCGTTCTGTTCCAGCCAAAGCGCACGCAGCGTGCGGCTTTGCCCCTCAAAGCGCAGCTCCAGCCTGTCGCAGCCCAGCATCCTGTCCGTGCGGAAATGGCGCAGACCCTCGCGCAACTCGCACCAGGCGCCCAGCATCACACATTCCAGGTGATAGATCAGCGCGATGGGGCGAACGATGCGAAGGGTCTCCTGCCCCTTTTCATCGCGATAGCGTAAACGCAGCTTCCGCTCCTCGCGGATCGCGGCGCGCAACAGCGACATCGGCACGCATCCCTGGTCCGGATCATCCACCGGCGCGCCCCAGGGCGCGACCTGCAGCCAGTCGGCCGGATGTTGCAAGGCATCGATCTTCGCGCAGACGCGTTTCGCGGCGCGCTGCAGGGCGATATCACCCGTGCGCGCCAGCATGGACAGGCCAACCCAAAGCGCCTCGACCTCTTCCCGGTCGAAGTTGAGCGGCGGCAGGTCGTAACCTCGACGCATCACATAGCCCACGCCCGGCTCGCCTTCGATCGGCGTTCGCATCGCCTGCAGGGCGGCGATGTCGCGGTAGATCGTTCGCACCGAAACCTCGAGCTTTTCGCTCAGATCCTCGGCACGGATGGGACGCCCTGTCGACCGCAGGATCTGGATAATCTCAAAGAGACGGTTTGACCGGTGCATGCAGCTCTTCCTCCGACGCTGCTGACACATTAGCACAGGCTCCTGACACCTGTCTGTCAGGGGCGATGTGATGCTCTGGAGATCCCCAGTCAAAGGAGATCCCAAAGATGAGCTACTATGACAACGCCGTCTTGATGCAGTTACGACTCGGGCTCTGGCGCGACCCGCATCGTACCCCGAAAGCCTACGAACAGGAGGCCGAATTCCTGGCCGAACTCAACGGAACGCGTCGTCGGTCTATGAAGGTTCCGTTATCCGGCCTTTTGTTCTGGGCCGGCTGATCAATGCGCACCATCCGATGTCTTGCCCGCCACTGTCTGGTAAGCGGGTACCAGCACCTTCTGGGCCACCGGGATGAGCAGCAGGCCAAGGCCAAGACCCAGCACGCCGTCCATCGTCGCGGTCGCGACCCATTCGACAAACCCGCGCGTCTGATCCGCCGCGACACTGCCAAACGCCTCGGCGATGTGGTGGATGGTTTCGTATGGCCAGCCCCATCCCAGAACCTCCAGACCATGGATCACAATATTGCCGCCAACCCAGAGCATCGCGGCCGTGCCGACGATTGTCAGCACCTTCATCACGCCTGGCATTGCCTTGACAATCCCGCGCCCCACGGCGCGGGTCACGTCGAGATTGGCATTTTTCGCAAGGTATAGGCCCACGTCATCCGCTTTGACGATCAGCGCGACCGCGCCGTAGACTGCAACCGTGATCATGATGGCGACCATGGCCAGGGTCGCGGCCTCGAACCAGAAATTGCTTTCGGGAATGGCGGCCAGCGCAATCGTCATGATCTCTGCCGAGAGAATGAAATCCGTCTTGATCGCCCCTTGCGCCTTTTGATCCTCCAGATGCGCCGGATCGCCTGCTTCATCCTCTTTGAAAATCTTGACCGGCTCGTCGTGCGGGTGAAGCCAGTGGTGCACCTTTTCGGCGCCTTCGAAACAGAGATAGGCCCCGCCGATCATCAAAAGCGGCGTGATGAGCCACGGCGCGAAATTCGAGAGCAAAAGGCCGATGGGCAAGAGGAAGACGAGCTTGTTCTTGAACGACCCCTTCGCGATGCGCCAGATGACCGGCAATTCGCGGGACGCTTCGAACCCCTGGACGTATTTCGGTGTGACCGCCGCGTCGTCGATAACCGCGCCCGCCGCCTTTGAGCCCGCCTTGGCCGCCTGCCCCACGACGTCGTCAACGGATGCTGCCGCAACCTTGGCAATCCCCGCCACGTCATCCAAAAGCGCCAATAAACCGCTCATTGCGCATCCTCTTGCCGATCTGCCGCATTTGCAGCCTACCCTATCCGCTTATTCGGGCAAGCGTTAGCGCAATCGGTCGAAGTTTGCGCTAACACATTCATATCGCGACACTTTTCCTCTTTAGCCAAGACGCGCTCACGTCTATATCGCGCACAAACCAAAAGCATTTGGAGAGCAAGTCATGACCATTAATGTCGGTATCAACGGATTCGGTCGGATCGGCCGGTGTACGCTCGCACACATTTCGGCCAGCGGGCGCAACGATATCAAGGTGGTCAAGGCCAATGCGACCGGGCCGCTGGATACAGCCGCCCACCTGATGCGCTATGACAGCGTGCACGGCCGCTTTGCCAATGACATCCGCGTTGGAGAGAATGCGCTGGATCTGGGCCGCGGCGAGATCGAGATGTTTTCGACCTACGACCCGAACGAGCTGGACTGGTCGGGCTGCGATGTGGTGCTTGAATGCACGGGCAAGTTCAATGACGGCGAGAAAGCGAAGGTGCATCTGGAGCGCGGCGCGAAATCAGTGCTGATTTCGGCCCCGGCCAAGAACGTGCAGAAAACCATCGTGTTCGGCGTGAACGACGAGATGCTCGCCAAAGGCGACAACATGATCTCGAACGGGTCCTGCACGACGAACTGCCTGGCGCCGCTGGCCAAGGTGCTGGACGAAAGCATCGGGATCGAACATGGCGTGATGACCACGATCCATTCCTATACCGGCGATCAGCCCACGCTGGACCGCCGGCATAAGGATCTCTACCGCGCCCGCGCCGCGGCCATGGCCATGATCCCGACCTCGACGGGGGCTGCAAAGGCCCTGGGTGAGGTTCTGCCGCAGCTCAAGGGCAAACTGGACGGCTCCGCCATTCGCGTGCCGACGCCGAATGTCTCTGCGGTGGACCTGACATTCCGCGCCGCCCGCGATGTGACGGCTGAAGAAGTGAACGACGCCGTCAAAGAGGCCATGAAGGGCCGTGTGGGCCGCGTGATGAGCTATGATCCGGAGCCCAAGGTGTCGATTGACTTCAACCACACCGAGGAAAGCTCGATCTTTGCACCGGACCAGACCCGGGTCGTTGATGGTCGGCTGGTGCGGGTGCTGGCATGGTACGACAATGAATGGGGCTTTTCGGTTCGCATGGCCGACGTCGCGGTTGCGATGGGTCGCCTGAACGACTGACCTGCCCGAAGACTTGTTCGAGAACGCCCGGTCAGGCATACCTGCCGGGCATTTTTCATGGCACCGGGAGGAGTAAGATCATGACCAATACGATCGCGCTTGTTCTGGGTGTGCTGATTGTCGGGGCGCTGACCGCGGATGTGATGCTTTACGGATCGGACCACATCGTCTTTCTGGGCAAGAAACTGTTCGAATTGATCGAGTGGATGGCCTTCTGGCGCTAGGATGATCGACGCCGTGATCCAAAAGTGCGGCTGCGCCGCAACGATATTTTGCGTTCAGGCCACGCAGGCCTTGAGGGGCCAGCCCCTCAAACACCCCGGGATATTTGGCACCCAAAGAAGAGGAAAAGGCCGGTCGCCGGAGAACGCAAAGCCCCTGGGGTGAGGCGCCTAGGCCAACCGCTCGGTCAACGCGTCGTTGACCAGGGGTGTTACGAATTTGGACACATCTCCGCCAAGGCGGGCGATCTCTTTCACCAGCTTGCTGGCGATTGCCTGGTGTCGTGCCTCGGCCATCAAAAAGACCGTCTCGACACTGTCATCCAGCACACGATTCATACCGACCATCTGGAATTCGTATTCGAAATCGGCAACCGCCCTCAGGCCCCGCACGATCAGGCTGGCGCCCACGTCGCGCGCGCAATCGATGAGCAGGTTTTCGAAAGGATGGGCCACGATCTGGGTGCCGGTCTGCTCGCCCAGCTTCTGGCATTCCGCCTCGATCATCGCAACACGTTCTTCGAGCGAGAACATCGGCCCCTTGTCGCGGTTGATCGCCACGCCGATCACCAGTTTGTCGACAAGAGCCGTGGCACGCCGGATAATGTCGATATGGCCCAGCGTGATCGGGTCAAATGTGCCCGGATAAAGTCCTACGCGCATCCCGGCCCCTCCTTCGGTGTCTTTTGCCGCGCACGCAAACACGATGCGCTGCCGGAATGCAAGAGGAGGATCAGTAGCCCATGATCATCCCTTCAAGCGCGTCTTTCTCCATCGACAGTTTGGCAAGCTGGGCCTTGACCACGTCTCCGATCGACACGAGCCCGACCATCTTGCCGTCCTCGACCACGGGCATGTGCCGGAACCGGCCCTCGGTCATTTCATTCAGGACATCGCCCACGCCGCTCTGCAAGGTGCAGGTCACCAATCGCGTGGTCATGTGATCGGTCACCTTGCGCTCCATGCAGCTTGCGCCGCCGCGTGCCAGTTCCCGCACGATATCCCGCTCCGACAGGATGCCCATCGGGGCCTCGCCATCCTCCGAGATCACCACGGTGCCGATCCGTTTTTCCGCCAGAAGCTTCGCCGCATCCGCAACCTTTGCATTCGGCCCCAGCGTCACGACCCCGGGGCTGGCCTTCGACTTCAAGATATGCTGCACAAGCATCTGACAATCCTCCGCAATATTCTTCTGATTTCCAAAGGGTTGCCGCAATAAGCTTTCAAGTCAAGGTTGATCGACGCAGCCCTCCAATCGCGCGATCTCGGCGCGCAAACTGTCGCTGATCCGCGCCGCCAGACGCGTGAGCCGCGCGCTGCCCCGGTCGCTCTGGTGCCGGACCAGGTAGAAGGCACGCCTGAGGCTGACCTGATCGCCCAGCACCACAGAGAGATCGGGGTGGGAGGGCAGTGCGAAATCATGCGCCATGCAAAGCCCTGCCCCCTGTTCGGCCATACGCAGTTGAACCGGGACAGAGTTGGAGGCCAGAGGCACCCGCGCGATGCCCAGCTCGGCAAGATAGTCGAGTTCTGCATCGAAGATCATGTCGGGAATGTAGCCCAGCATCCTATGGGCCTGCAGATCGCTGACATCGCGGAGAGGCCTGCGTTTCAGATAGCGACGGGCCGCCACCAGATGCAGCCGGTAGTCGGAAATCTTTTGGACGACGAGCTGTCCCGCGGTGGGGGCACTGACGGTGATGGCCATATCCGCCTCCCGCCGGGTCAGGTTCACGACCCGGGGCAAGGCCACGACCTGGATGTCGAGATCGGGGTTTTCCGCCCCAAGCGCGGCGCAGATCTGCGGCAAGAGGTAATTCGCACAGCCATCCGGCGCGCCGATGCGGACCTGACCGGTCAGGCGCCCCTCGGCACCAGCCAGCGCGTCGGTGCCGGCGCGCATCGCCTCCTCGGCGCGGGCGGCATGCTCCATCAGCCGTTCGGCGGCAGCGGTCATCCGGTAACCCTGCGGCGATTTCACGAAGAGCACCTGCCCCAGCGTTCTTTCCAGCCGGGCCACGCGGCGCCCCACCGTCGCCGGGTCAAGGCGCAAGCGCTTGCCGGCCCCCGACAGGCTTTCGTCCCGCGCCACGGCCAGAAAGACACGCATATCGTCCCAGGATGGCTCCATCCCGCTCCTTTCGTTTTGCAGATCTGCAAAATACTTTTGAGAAGTTGCCCCTGTTCACGCCATTTTTGCAAGCCTATGCTGCGCGCAAATCCGATATGGGAGGAGCGATCCGATGCAAGATCTCAGCCATTACCTGGACGGCGCACATGTGACCGGAACGTCCGGCCGTTTTGCCGATGTCATGAACCCAGCCACGGGCGAGGTCCAGGCCCGCGTGCCGCTCGCCAGCACGGACGAGGTCGCAAAGGCCGTCGAGATCGCAGCCGCCGCCCAACCGGCCTGGGCCGCGACCAACCCGCAGCGCCGCGCGCGCGTTCTGATGAAGTTCGTGAGCCTTCTGAACCGCGATATGGACAAGCTGGCCGAGGCGCTGTCGCGCGAGCACGGAAAGACCCTGCCCGATGCGGCGGGCGACGTGCAGCGCGGGCTGGAGGTCGTGGAATACTGCATCGGTGCGCCGCATATGCTGAAGGGGGAGTTCACCGACAGCGCGGGCCCCGGCATCGACATGTATTCCATGCGCCAACCCCTTGGCGTCACAGCAGGAATTACCCCGTTCAACTTCCCCGCCATGATCCCGATGTGGATGTTCGCACCCGCCATTGCCTGTGGCAACGCCTTTATCCTGAAACCCTCCGAGCGTGACCCCTCCGTCCCGCTGATGCTGGCCGAGTTGATGGAGGAAGCGGGCCTGCCCAAGGGCATCCTGCAAGTGGTGAACGGGGATAAGGAGGCGGTCGACGCCCTCCTTCACCATCCGGTCGTGCAGAGCATCGGCTTTGTGGGCTCCACGCCGATCGCCGAATACATCTATGCCACCGGCTGTGCCAATGGCAAACGCGTGCAATGCTTCGGCGGGGCCAAGAACCACATGATCGTCATGCCGGACGCCGATATGGACCAGGCTGCCGATGCGCTGGTCGGGGCCGGCTACGGGGCGGCGGGCGAGCGTTGCATGGCTATTTCGGTCGCCGTGCCAGTGGGGGACGAAACCGCCGACCGGTTGATCGAAAAGCTGGTTCCGCGCATCGAAAAGCTGAAAGTCGGGCCCTACACCGCTGGCAACGACGTCGATTACGGACCGGTCGTGACCGCCGCGGCCAAAGCCAATATCGAACGCCTCGTCCAGACCGGCGTGGATCAGGGCGCGAAACTGGTCGTCGATGGCCGCGATTTCAAACTGCAGGGCTATGAGGACGGCTTTTTCGTCGGTCCCCACCTGTTTGACCATGTCACAAAGGACATGGACATCTATACGACCGAGATCTTCGGCCCGGTCCTGTCGACCGTCCGCGCGCAAAGCTACGAGGAAGCGATCGGGCTTGCCATGGACCACGAATACGGCAACGGCACCGCGATCTTCACCCGTGACGGCGACACGGCGCGCGACTTCGCCAACCGGATCAACATCGGCATGGTGGGCATCAACGTCCCGATCCCGGTGCCTTTGGCCTATCACACGTTCGGCGGCTGGAAAAAATCCGTCTTTGGCGACCTCAACCAGCATGGCCCGGATGCGTTCAAATTCTACACCCGCACCAAGACGGTCACGGCGCGGTGGCCGTCGGGCATCAAGGAAGGCGGCGAGTTTTCGATCCCGGTCATGGAGTGATCTCTGGCCTGCACCGCGCCCCGGCGCACGTTTGGCGAGCCTTTGCGGTGTGAAGAGGCTCACGTAGCAGGCCATCGTACTGGGCCGGTGTTTACTCTCAATAGAAGCGGGACCAAGCTCCGCTTCATTGGTGCGCATATTGCGTCCCTTCCATGCGGACCGAAGACCTAACACGTGTTTATCAGCAGCTCTGCCCCCAGAGAAGGGCGAGCCTGATCGCCTGATGCACAATTTTTCGGCGTCTCTTTCAATCAACAAACAACCCTAAGTGTAGACTCGCAATCCGACCTGTGTGAGCCTGAGGGCCGGTGGCAACCAGCGATGTCTGTCGTGCCCGATATGCCCGGCATCCGCCGCGAAGGGTCCGCCAGCACCGCCCACGTGCGATTTAAGAGCGAGCCTTTGAGATGAACACGACATTTCCCCCCATTTCCGCAAATGACCCAGCGACCCGATCGGCCACGGCCGTGCCCCTCGCCCAAAGACGCGGAGCGGCGCGGCGTGAACGGGTGCAGGCCAAAGCAAGTCAGCGGCGCCGGGGCGCTAAGCTCTCACACAAGATCTCCTTTGCCGACATGGCCAATGACGCGCTTTACCGCCGCTACGCCGCCGCCATCTGCCCCCCGGACCTTACAAAGAAAATCTCCGATCTGGGCTTTGATTGCCCGGCACGCCTTGCCGCTTGCAAGTCCGTCTCTCGGGTGATCGACAGGCTTGGCCCCGGGGTGGACCGGGCTGGGATCGTGCGGGCTGACATCGGCAGGGTTTTGTTGCGGGCCAAGCGCGAGGCCCGGCGCGGTTACCGGCTGATGCAGCACGCCTTGGCCATGGGGGATCCGATGAACCAGGCCTTGCGGCACACGCCATCAAGCCTGACCACATCCGCGGCAGCCAGCCTGCGCAGCGATGCACCCTTATCTTATGCCGACCCCTCAAGCCTGCAATCCAATCAATCCCCGGCGGCTTACCTTCGCTATCTCTACCGGATTGCGACAGGTCTTGATGACGAGATCGGCATCAGGCCGACTGCAAAGACGGCACTTTCGATTGATGCCCGCCGGCCCGATCTGGCGCAGCTTAAGTTGAGCGAGGAAAACCTCAAGAAAGAGGTCCCGACATTGGACCTTGTGAATGACGTGCTGCGCGCGGGTCTGGGCGACATTGATGTAGCCACCAGCTTTCATCCGATTGCCCTGCCCTACCAGCGCTCTGCAACCGAGGCGCGCACGGCGCTTGCTCAGATCGGCGGCACCACGTTCAACGATCTGGCCATGCGCCTGTCAGAGATGGACCTGGCGGTCTACACCCCTGTGACGTGGGCGCAGGATCAGGCCGGGCTTTTGGGTTTGGATGGCGCACAGGATCAGCCTGCGTCGACCGGCAGCACGCTGTCTCTTTTGATCGAGGATCGGGACGCCGCGGCGACCGGTCCTGCCACGCTCGAAGATCTTTTCAACACCGACGATGCGGCAACGGCCAGCAGCGTGTCGCACCTGATGTCCAGTCTCGATCTGAACTTCGATGCGCTGGCTCAGCTTTTTGGTCTTTACAGTGTCTCGCGGGAATGGCGCGGGGCGGAGGTGTCTCAGAAAGAGTTCGCGACCGCGTTCTTTAACAATGAAGACCCGTTCGAGCTCTCCACCCACGAAAGCGAGGCGACGATCGTCCAGGCGGGCGCGCCTCTATCCGTCCCGGTTCTGAGATCGGTGAACTATCTTGCCCGGCTTCATCATGCGACCGGGTTGCCGTTTCACGTTCTGAACCAGATCCTCAAGGTCCCCGGCGCGCGCGCGGCGGTGGCGACAGCGACCGAGGGTGATGCATCCCATCTTCCCAGCCACCGTCTGACCACGACCGGTCTGCGCGTGCTGGCCAGCTATCCGCTTTATAAACGCGCCTTTTCGCTGACACCCGAAGCATATACCGCCCTTTTGGGCGAGATCAGCCCGTTCTGGCGCGCCAATGAGGTTGTGGAAGGCGACACGTCGATTGCGGGTTTGGAGCGGACCGAAACCTCGTTCATGCGCGCCCTGTTCGGCGATGACGCGCCCTATATCCACGGGGTTGTCAGCCGCGCCGACACCCCGCTTTCCGACACAGATCTGAGGACCGCCGTGTCCCGTGGATTGGGTGTGTCATCGGTTGAGATGGACAAGCTGATCAGCGTGCTGGACGCTTCCTTTGGGCTGACGACGGCACTTGATGCGCAGGGCCTTGCGGCCCTCTATCGCCTCACGACGCTGTGCCGCATGCTCGGATGGCCTCTTCTCAGCGGTCTCGAATTGACCCAAACGCTCAGCGCGCAGGTTGAAAACGGGGCCGATCTGTGGACCGCCCTCATCGCGCGCAATATGTCCGCCGCGGACACAGAAGCCCTGTGCGACGCCATGGACTGGCTGGTGCATCTGTCGCATTGGCTGACCGAGGCAGAGATGACGCCCGACACTCTGGTGTCCCTGCTCAGCCCGGCTCAGGCATCCCCGCAGCCCAGCGATGAGGACGCGCTTTGGCTGGGCACGCTCGCCACGGCTTACGCACCGCTCGCAGCAGGCACCGACCGGTTCCGGACTTTCGAAAACTGGGCCGGAGAGAACGGGGACGACATTCATATCTCTGCGGAGGATTGGCACACGCACCTGACCGAGGTTGATCCGCTCTATCGCGCCTCTGGCGTGTTCCTGCACGGCCTTGGGCGCGACGCGATCAGGGAGGCCTGCCAAAGCTGTCTTGCGGCCCGTCCCGGCATCGCGCTGGGGGACCAGTCCAACCAGGAGCAATTGAGCAGCCTGGTGGCCCTGCTCGCGGATCTGCGCACCGGACAGGAGCGTTTGATGCAAACGCGTCTGGTGAGCCTGAGCGGGACCGTCAACGTGGTGAGCGCCGCGCCGTTGATCGCTTGGGCGCAGACGACCGCCTTGGATCTTTTGTCCGATCTGTTGCCGACCGAGCCGGATGCGCCGGTCGCCAGCGCATCGCTGGCCGAGATCAAGCGCTATCTCGCCGTCGTGGCAGCATTCGACCTTGGCGATATCGACCTCTGGCTTTTGGGTCAGAGACCTCATTGGCTGGCGCCGGGGCTGGCGGATGCCTCCGGCCGCGTGAAGCCTCTGGGCTTCGGCCAGCTCTTCTGGCTGCAGCGCTTTGCCTCCGTCCAGATCGGCGCGGCAAACGACGCGGCCTGGCGCGGGTTTTTCATGCTGACCAACGATGGCGCGCCGGCAGAGGGCGCATCAGAGGACGAGCAGACGGCCTGGCGCGTGCAGACCCGCACCATGCTTGCCTTGCTGATGGAAATCACCCCCGACGATCTGCACACCTACATGGACGCCTTGTTTGGCGCCGAGAGCGTGCCCCGCGATATTGTGCAGATCGACGCGCTGTCGCGACACATCCGCCTTGCGGAAGACCTTCGGGTCAGCGCCAAGGACCTGCTTGCGCTCAAGGATGTCAGCCGATCCGTCACCGCCGGCGACTGGTCCGCCGCTGCCGCTGCCGCGCAATCGGCCCTGACCCGCACCCACAATGCAGAACACGTCACGGCCTTTCGAAAACAGATGGCCGAGCATGAACGCGACGCGCTTTGTGCAGCGTTCCTGCAGACGAAGGTTGCGCGCGATGATGATCTGGGCGGGCGGATCAAGGATCGCGAAGGCCTCTATCGTCACCTTCTTCTGGATGTCGATGTCACCAGCGCCGTTCCGACAAGCCGGTTGGTGGAGGCGATCAGTTCGCTGCAATTGTATATCTCCCGCGCTTTGTCGGATCTGGAGGAGGACATCGTCTTTCTGGATCGCAAGGCGCTCACCGAACGGTGGGAGCTGGACAAGGATTACCGGCAATGGGAAGCCAACCAGAAGCTCATGCTCTATCCGCAAAACTATATCGAGCCCGAGTTGCGCTACGTCACCTCGCCCGAGTTCGAAACCCTGCTTCAGGCGGTTTCGGGGTCCAATCTGGATGAAGACAGCGTCGAAAGTGCGGTGAACGCCTATATGAACGGGCTCGCCAGCGCCTGTGATCTGAGCATCTGCGGCTTCTATCCTGAACGCCGCACGGGCGACGGCGGCATTGCCAATGTGACCTATCATGTTCTGGCCAAGGCCAAGTGGGAGCCGGGGCGCTTTTTCTACCGCAAACTCGATGCCGATTACCTGACGATCACAGAGCTGGCCCCGTCCGTTGCCTATCTGAAGGCCATGGACTGGACGTTTTGGCAGGAAGTGTCGGTGCCCACAACGTTCGATCTTCTGTCGGATGTCACCGTCTGTGTCTTTGACAACCGGTTCTTTTTCTTCTGGCTGGAGTTGGAGGAGCGACGCGATCAGATTGAGGGCGCGTCGTCCACGACGTGGCGTATTCATCCCAGATACATGCGCTGCGATCACAACGCGCTGGTCGGCACGATGCTGATGCCCAAGCTGAACGTGACAGGCGCCCTTTCCAATCCGGCCATCACCGTGCTGGCCGAGGACGCGTTTGAGTGGGGCGGCGCCAAGCCCAACCTCTACGGAACCTATCAGCCGACCTATTCTGCGGCGGATCAGGATATTCTGAGCGTGGTGTTCGGGATCAACCTTCCCGGCCTCGCCCCACCCCCGCAGGACAATAGCAAGACGGTTGAGGCGCGGACGATCTCAGAGCAAGCCACGGTGCGCATTCGACTGGCCGAGGAATGGTCGGATGCCCTTATGCATCTGGGAGCGGGCCTCAATATGCTGATCGAGGATGCCGCACCGGATGACTACCTGCCGACATATGAAGGCCTTGATACGCAAAATCGGGTGGTCGCAAGTGGCGGTGTCATCGACGGGACCTTCGAGCTGACAAAAGACACCAGTCTCTATCCCTTTGGCGATGTGCACTATGGCCACAGCTTGCGGCACTCCAAGATCGTGTTTACGCCCAGCACAATCGGCTCCAGCGGTCTGGGTCACCTCACGGTCAGGCTGGATATGGGCGCGCGCCGCTACACCCTGTTCGGCTCAAGCAAATACGCCACCCTGCTCCACATCAGAGAGCACGACGAACCCACGCGCATCTGCGTCCGATACATCCTGCAAATGACAGACGAAGGCGGGGGCCGTTTCGATTATGAAACCGAATGGGCGACATATGACGCCCAGCGGATTTATCTCGGCGATCCGAACGGCAGCCAGCCCATCGGCTCGATCAATGGCAAGGATCATGACATCCCGTTCAACATCGAGACAAACGACACGATCGTTTTGCCGGATGACTGGGATCCCGACGTCTCAAAAGATGCCAAGATCGCGGTACGGGCCCAAATTCGCATCCAGTATCCAATCATCAGCGCCACGTACTGGAGCTATTACGCCAATGACTTTGAAGATACGCGTGACAGCCCGCATGTCGAGGAAACCGACGAGACCGTTTTCATTGGCGAATTCAGGGTGTTCCCGGCCAAGACCGACATTGCCTGGTCCAAGATCGGAGAGCACAGCACACAGAATTTCATGCACCTCACCCATAGCGAGGCGCAGACAAATGATCAGACATTCGTGTTGCTCAATTCGTCATCGGCCCTGTCGAAACTGGCCCGCAGCATGCCGCGGCCCGGCGGATGCGAAAGCCTGTTCGTGCCCGAAAATCAAACCAAACCCGAAGATCTGGGCACGTTCTTTGACGTCTATCCTGCCACGCTCGATCACATTTATGTCGATGACAAGACGGAGTTGGATCCGGCCCGGCTGCCCACGGCTTCGTTTGACTTCGACAGCGCCTACGGCGGGTACGGATGGGAGATCTTTTACCATCTGCCCTCGGCCATTGCTGCGGGATTTGCCAATAGCGGCCAGTTCGATCTCGCCCTGAAATGGCTGCACAAGATCTTTGATCCGAATGCGGACGAGAAATGGCAGGTCGTGCCGCTTCGGGGCGCAACCGACCCGGATGGCGCCCTGGCCTTCGATACGGGCGGACTGATCGTGGACCCTGATCGGATCGCCACCGATTATCCGTTCTACTATCAGCAGGCCACGATCCGTCAGTACCTGGAAACATTGCTGAATGCCGGAGACGCGGATTATGAGATGCAAACGCAGGAAAGCCTGCAAAGGGCCAAGGCCCGTTACGTCTATGCAAGGCAGCTCTTCTCCGACAACCTGTCCGGGACACTTCAGACCCTGACAAACACGCCGTGGCAGGACCCAACGCTGGCAAAGGTCGCCGAGGGGAACTATAAAGGCTTCCTGCCGCCCTATAATTCCGAACTGCGCGCGCTTTACGAGGTGATCGAAAAGCGTCTTTTCAACCTACGGCACTGGCTTGACCTCGAAGGCGCGCCGATGAATGTGCCGCTTTTGGCGCAACCCATCGATCCCAGGGCGCTTCAGAAGCGTGCCAAAGCGGCCTTGACCATGCAGGATGAAGATACCGCCGCAGAGAACCCGCTCGACCTGCCATTTGATTTTCAGTACGTCCTCAAATCGACCAAAGGGTACATCAACAACCTGAAACTGACGAGCTACCGGCTACAGGATGTGAGCGAGAAAGAAGGCGATTCCAAAATGGAGGAGTTCCGCCTCGAAACCGCCGTCCTCGCCGCCGAAAACGCGACCAAGCTTCAAGGATTGACCATCCGGGAGGCCGAAAAACGGGTCGATATCAGGCAGGCCGCGGTGTCGAAAGCCACCTTTGAGCTGGCAGCGGGCCTGATCCAGCTCGGCACCGTCACAACGCTCACATATTCGATGACCGCGGATCTGGTGATGGAGGCGGCACATCGCATATTTGCCCAGATCTCAACGGTCACACGGAAGATCCAGTCGCGGGTTGTCGGAACGTTCCCCAACATCTTCGGCTTTTCGAACGGCGGCCAGGATCTTTCAACGGCGCATGTCGTCTATAGCGTTCTGGATCTGCATCTCTTTCATCGCGATCAGGCCTTCGCGGCGCGGCTGGGAGAGATCGAAAAAGGCTGGTACGATGTGGCGCGCAACCTGCAAAACATCGAGCGACTTACGCTGGATCTGAGCATGGCCAGCCTCGAATTGCAGGAAGCAAAGCTTGGCCTGGAAAAAGAGGAGGCCGTGCGCGACTCGCTCAAGTCCCGCGCGGACCGTGCAAAAGGCCTGGTCGGTGTCTGGGAGTCGATCTTTGGCGGCTCTGAATTCTATGGCAACTTCCGGACCAGCATCGAAGAACTCTATCAGGATGAGTTTGATGCCACGTTGGATTTCTGCCGCCTGCTGGTCAAACTCTACCAGGATGAGACCCAGCAGCTTGACGGGGCCACGCTGTTGCAGACCACCAACCTTGGCCAGGGCGTGGACCGCTTCAACGCCCCCCATCGACTGGCCCTGGACGTCCAGCGGCTGGAAACCGCGTATGTCGAGGCCTTGATGGAGCAGGTCGGTCAGTCAAGCGAAATGAAATTCGCGCTGAGCGAGGTGCCATCGACGACCGGCGGACGGTCCGCGCTGGAGGAGTTGGTGCACACGGGAGAGACGTATTTCGAACTGACCGACGAGATGTTTGATCTGTTCTATCCCGGCCAATTTGACCGCCGGATCCAAAGCGTGAAGCTCTGTTTCCCGGGTTTGGCGCAGGCCGGACTGAACCCGCATGCCAAGCTCACGCAGGTGTCCAACATCCGATATATGACCAAGGATCGGGCACAGGCGCGCGGTGGGCAAATTCGGAAAGATCGGCACGCCCTGCAAAGCCTGATGGTGGGAGCCTGCACCGTCGACACGAACCTGATCGATGCCCCCGAAGGCTGTCTGAGACGGTTTCAGAACACCGGCGTCGCCTCCAAATGGCATTTGGAAATCCCGATGATCCAAAGTCTGAAATCCCGCAAGACACGGCAGTCGGGCAACACTGCATGGCGCGACGCAGCCACCAGGCAATTCGCGAACCTCGAACCGCATCTCGGGGAAATTGACATGACCATCCGCTTCACCGGGCGCTGGTAAAGCCTGCCCGGCAGGTTCCGGCGATCAAAACCCTTCTCCCGCTCCCGCCGATGGGATCGGGAGGCTTCGTCTGCATCTTCGTTGCGTGGCGGGCGGCTGATGCCGCCAGACCCATCCGGCATTGGGACTGGCATTTTCGAAAATCGACCGATGCTCATATTACCGCAAGCGGGCCTCGCGACGGTCGGCTTTGATCCTGGACCAGCGGTCCGACCATCATCGTGAAATCAGCCTTTACAACCCTGTGCGGGACAGATCCTCCACCAGCGCCAACTGCGTTTTCTGAAAGAAAAATCCCGATATTTACTTTTCATAACAGATACTTGGCAGGCGTTTTTCATAAACGCCCCGCCCACTCCAAGGCCATCTCCAACTGATCATCGCCCCAAAAAAGCTCCTCCCCCACGACAAAGCTGGGTGCCCCGAAAATGCCTTTCTGTTGCGCGTCGTCCACCTGCGCGCGCAACGCCGCCTTCACCTCCGGCGCCTGAGCCTCGTCGATCAGCCGGACGGGCAGCCCCGCCTCATTCAGCGCAGCCCCTACGACCTCCGGCTCTGCCACGTTCTGCCCGTCGGCGAACTGCGCGTGATAGAGCGCCCGGACGAAGTCCCGACCACCGTTCTGCTGCAAGGCGAGGTAGGCCACCCGTGCGGCCATCACCGTGTGCTGCGGAAAGCCCGGTGGCTGCCGGAACGGCAATCCCAGCGCCTGCGCCCGCCGCTCCATGTCGCGCCACATGAACCGGCCTTTTGCAGGGTAGATGTTGAACGGCGAATCCGTCCAGCCCTGGGCACCAAAGATCGGCCCCAGCATGAGCGGCTTCCACGCGACATCGACCCCGGCTTGCTCCGCCGCCTTTTCGATCCGCATCACGCTGAGATACGAATAGGTCGATGCAAACTCGAACCAGAACTCCATGCCCTGCCCCCCAAAAACCGTCACACCCCCTGACATTGCCGTGAGCAAACCCGCTTGCGCAACCATTCATCTGGCACTGCGTTGTCCTTCCGACTAAACCAGAGACAACGACGTCCAAGAGGTCCTGACATGTCCAAGATGAAGATGACACGCCGTACGGCCCTTCTGGCCGGTGCAGCCACGTTGGCCACGCCCGCCCTTCTCAAGGCCCAGACGCCAGATACCTGGGATCAGGCCTTTCCGCAGACCGAACCGCCGATCCGTGACCGCCCGCCGACACGCCGCAACACCTCCTCGTTCCAGACGCAGCGCTGGCAGGATCATTTCGAGACGCTGGGCAAAGGCGCCATTCTTGCCGACATCACCAGCCGCGCGGTGCACTATTGGGGCCCGGATGGGGAGACCTATCGCCTTTACCCCTCCTCCGTACCCATGACGGACGAGCTGACCCGCCGGGGCTATACCCGTATCGTACGCAAGCGTGTCGGCCCCGACTGGACACCCACCGCCAACATGCGCAAGCGCGACCCCTCCCTGCCCGCCTATATGCCGCCCGGCCCCGGTAACCCTTTGGGCACCCACGCGATGTATCTCACCTGGCCCGCCTACCTGATCCATGGCACCCACGACACGCGCAAGATCGGACGGCAAAGCTCCTCGGGCTGTATCGGACTTTACAACCCGCATATCGAAGAGCTTTTCAATCTCGCCCAGATCGGCACCCAGGTCCGTCTGGCCTAAGCAGAACGACCCAAGGCCCTCCAGCCTTGCCTCGCCCCCTTTGTGCCTGCTAAGGATATGAACAAGCGTTCAGTTAAGCAGGGCAAGGGGGGATTTCGCCATGGATTTCGCACTGACCGAGGAACAATCGGCCATCTTCGACATGGCCCATGCCTTCGGGCAGGAGCATATCGCCCCCCATGCCCGGGACTGGGAAGCCGCCGGCACGATCCCGAAAGAGCTTTGGCCGCAGATCGCCGAGTTGGGCTTCGGCTCTCTCTATGTGAGTGAAGAGAGCGGCGGCTCCGGCCTCTCGCGCCTAGACGCCACGCTCGTTTTCGAGGCGCTCAGCATGGCCTGCCCTTCGGTCGCGGCGTTCCTGTCGATCCACAACATGTGCGCCAAGATGATCGACAGCTTCGGCTCCGACGATCTAAAATCCCGCATCCTCCCCGACATCCTGTCGATGAACACCGTGCTCAGCTATTGCCTGACCGAACCCGGTTCCGGCTCCGACGCAGCAGCCCTCAAGACCCGTGCTACCCGCACCAACGAAGGCTACAGCCTCACCGGCACCAAGGCCTTCATCTCCGGCGGCGGCTATTCCGACGCCTATGTCGTGATGGCCCGCACCGGAGAGGACGGACCCAAGGGCGTCTCCACCCTCTATGTCGAGGACGGCGCCGAAGGGCTCAGCTTTGGCGGGCTCGAAGACAAGATGGGCTGGCGCAGCCAACCCACAGCGCAGGTCCAGTTCGACGATTGCAAGGTACCCGCCGACAACCTCGTGGGCGAGGAAGGCCACGGCTTCAAATACGCGATGATGGGCCTCGACGGCGGGCGCCTGAACATCGCCGCCTGTTCTCTGGGGGCCGCGCAAACCGCCCTCGACGCGACGCTCACCTATATGGGCGAGCGCAAGGCCTTCGGCCAAAGCATCGACCAGTTCCAGGGCCTGCAATTCCGCCTCGCCGATATGGAGATCGAGCTGCAGGCCGCCCGCACCTTTCTCCGTCAGGCTGCCTGGAAGCTCGACACAGGCGCCCCCGACGCCACCAAATTCTGCGCGATGGCCAAGAAATTCGTCACCGAAGCCGGATCGAACGTCGTCGACCAATGCCTGCAACTGCACGGCGGTTACGGCTATCTTGCGGATTACGGGATCGAAAAACTGGTCCGCGACCTGCGCGTCCACCAGATCCTTGAAGGCACGAACGAGATCATGCGCGTCATCGTCGCCCGCCAGATGCTGGCCGCGCGATGAGCGACATCGACATCCGCATCGCCGGACGCGCGGGCCGGATCACCCTGACCCGTCCCCAGGCGCTGAACGCCATGACCTATGAGATGTGCCGCGCCATCGAAGCGGCCATCGACACCTGGCGCGACGACCCTGCAATCTCCGTCGTCATCCTCGACGCAGAGGGAGAGAAAGCCTTCTGCTCCGGCGGCGACATTGCCGATCTCTACGCCACCGGCCGGGCCGGAGACTTCGCCTATGGCCAAAAATTCTGGGCCGACGAATACCGGCTCAACGCGAAACTCTTTGAATATCCCAAACCCGTCATCTCGTTTCTCCAGGGCTTCACCATGGGCGGCGGCGTGGGCATCGGCTGCCATGGCTCTCACCGGATCGTGGGCGAGACGAGCCAGATCGCCATGCCCGAATGCGGCATCGGCCTGGTCCCCGACGTGGGCGGCACCCTGATGCTCGCCCTCGCACCCGGACGCCTTGGCGAATATCTCGGCACCACCGCCGCGCGCATGAACGCGGCAGACGCGGTTTTCGCAGGTTTTGCAGATACCTACATCCCGCAGTCAAAGTGGCACACCCTCATCACCGAACTCGAACAGACCGGCGACGCCGACCTTCTCGCACCCCACGGCGAAGAGCCCCCGCAAGGGGCGATGAGCGCCCGCCTCGACGACATCAACCGCCATTTCGGCGGAGAATCCCTCTCGGACATCCTCACCACCCTGCGTGCCGAAGACAGCGATTTCGCCCGGGACACGCTCAAGCGCCTGTCGCGCAACGCCCCCCTGTCGCTGGCCTGCACGATCGAGATGATCCACCGCCTGCGCGGCCCCTCCCTCACCATTCGCAAGGCTTTGGAACTGGAATACCGCTTCACCGCCCGCGCAATGGAGCATGGCGACTTTCTCGAAGGCATCCGCGCGCAGATCATTGACAAGGACCGTCAGCCGCGTTGGCAATATGCCGACATGAACGTGCCCGCCATCGCCGTCAGCAAGATGCTGATGCCTCTGCGCGATGCGGGCCTGCACTTCGACGACCGGGGGGAAACGGCAATGAAGATCGGATTTATCGGACTGGGCAATATGGGCGCGCCCATGGCAGCAAACCTTGCCAAAGCAGGCCACACCGTCACGGGTTTCGATATGGCTCCCATCCAAGTCGACGGCGTCACGATGGCCTCCTCCGCCACCGGCGCCGCGCGAGAGGCCGACATCGTCATCACCATGCTGCCCAACGGCGCCATCCTGCACTCCGTCGCCGAAGAGATCATCCCGGCCATGCAGCAAGGGGCAGCCTTCATCGACTGCTCCACCGTCGATGTGGACAGCGCCCGTCAGGTGGCCGCCCAGGCCGCCCAGGCTGGACTTATGCCCGTCGACGCGCCCGTCTCCGGCGGCGTGGGCGGGGCGGCCGCTGGCACGCTCACCTTCATGGCCGGCGGCTCTGTCGAAGCCTTCGAAAAGGCCGCCCCGCTCTTCGAAATCATGGGCCAGAAAGCCGTCCATTGCGGTGAAGCCGGCGCCGGGCAAGCCGCCAAGATCTGCAACAACATGATCCTCGGCGTCACCATGATCGCCACCTGCGAGGCCTTTGCCTTGGCCGACAAGCTGGGCCTCGACCGGCAAAAGATGTTCGACGTCGTCTCCACCTCATCGGGTTACAGCTGGAGCATGAATGCCTATTGCCCCGCGCCCGGCGTGGGCCCGCAATCACCCTCCGACAACGGCTACCAGCCCGGTTTCGCCGCCGATCTGATGCTCAAGGACCTGCGCCTCAGCCAGCAAGCGGCGGAAAGCGCCGATGCCGATACGCCCTTGGGACAGCATGCGACGGAACTCTACGCCCGCTTCGTTGAGCAGGAAGACGGCAGCGGACGGGACTTCTCGGCCATGTTGCCCCGGTTCGAAAAGCGGGGCCGTGGCTAACCTCTCCCGGCGCTGCAGGATGCAACGCTAGGGAGTTTTCCATGAAAAAACCGCTTCTTCTCGCGGCGACGACGTTCACCATCGTGGCGATTGCCTCCGGCTCCGACGCGCGTGGTGTGCGCTGCGGCAACGGCCCGTTCAATTCCGGCGATAGCTGCGTGGGCGCGCGCGGCGGGCCTGACGCCCGTCCCGGGCGGGACGTCCGGCAGGCACCGCGCGATCGCGACGTGGGGCCCGGTGGTTCCCGCGCGCCTACCGCCGTTGCCGTAGGCCGCCGGATTCCGGCCAGTGGATTGCGCTATGTCGACAGCCCGCGTGCATACGGGCTTGGCCCTCTTGGTCCGCGACAGCGCTATGCCATCTACCGAAACAACATATACCTGATCGACAGCGATACGCTCGCCGTTCTGGGCCTCGTCCGGGTGCTGGACCGCGTTCTCGATTAGTCGGCCAGCCTCCACCGACCCTCAAATCGCGCCCTAGATGTGCGGACCGGGATCTGCTAAATCTTCTCCCCTTTGTCCACGTCCCTTTCGCAATGCCGCGGCGTGGATCTGTAAAATGTGATGGAGATATCGCGACTTCGCCACATTTGCGCACCCGGCTCGTTAACACTTCATCGCTATCCCCGTCCCGACACCACGCGAGACGAAAGGGAAAGCACATGGCCGAGCCGTCCAACATCACAGGGGCAAGCCTGCTCAGTGCCGCGGGCGCTCCAGGGGTGAACGCCGACGAGACGATCAATGCGGCGCTGGATTTCGTCCGGGAACATCTGAACATGGAGGTTGCCTATCTCTCCGAATTTGTCGGAGATAACCTTGTCTTCCGCGCCGTCAGCGCCCCCGGGTTCGAGGAGATGGTCGCCGTCGGCGGCTCGATGCCCCTCGATCAGGTCTATTGCCGACACATTCTGGCGGGCCGTCTGCCCGAACTCATTCCCGATACCGGGGCGGAACCGCTCTGCCAGTCCATTCCGCTGACCCATGCGATCCCGATAAAATCCCATGTCAGCATTCCCATACGGCGGTCCGATGGCACGCCTTATGGCATGTTCTGCTGCCTCAGCCGCACAGCACAAAGCGACCTCAATCCCCGGGATCTTGAGGTTATGCGCGCCTTCGCCAACCTGTCAGCCGATCAGGTGAACGAAAAGCTGGCCGTTCAGATCCAACGCAGCGAGATCTTCGCGACAATCCAGCATGTGCAGGAAAATCAGCTCTTTGACATCGTCTATCAGCCCATCATGGATGCCGGCTCCCGTCGGCCAAAAGGGTTCGAAGCCCTGTGCCGGTTCAAATCAGAACCGTATCGCCCCCCCAACCTGTGGTTCGATGACGCCAAGACAGTGGGCCTGCAGGCCGAACTGGAGATTGCCGTGATCGAACGGGCTCTGGCCGCTTTGAACGATCTTCCGCCTGAGATCTATGTGTCGGTCAATGCCTCGCCGGACACCGTCGCCTCGGGCGCGTTGTCGGACGTGTTTGCACCCTGGCCGAGCGAACGGATCGTGCTCGAAGTGACCGAGCATTCGATGGTGTCCAGCTATGAGACGCTGCTGAACAATCTGGACCTTTTGCGCTTCTCCGGCGTGCGACTGGCCATCGACGATGCTGGCGCGGGCTATTCCGGACTGCAGCATATCGTCAAACTGCGCCCCGACATCATCAAGCTGGATATCTCTCTGACGTCGCAGATTGACACGGATGTCGTGCGCCGCTCGCTGGGTGCCGCGCTGGTTCGTTTCGCTCGGGAAATCGATGCCGCGATCGTTGCCGAAGGTATCGAGACGGGGTCGGAATTCGACACTCTGAACGAACTCGGTGTGCCCCTCGCCCAGGGATATTACCTTGGGCGCCCGGGCAGCCTTGATGCCGCCAAGGCCTGGTTTTCGCATCAGACCCGACAGATCCGCGCCTAGGTCCCTGGTAAGGAGACCTCACCACCCGAGCTTTCCTCGACGGACACATCCTGCGGCGCACCATCCACATCGATGTCGCTGCCACTGGTGGCCCGCGCAGTGAGTGTGCCGCTGACATGGATCTCGATATCCGATCCGCTGGAGGCCCGCGCCTCCACATCGCGGCATTCCAGTTCCTCCCCGTCAATATCGGACCCGCTGGACGCTTCGATCGTCAGCGTGGTGCAACTGCCGGTCACATCGATATCCGAACCCGAACTGGCCCGTAACGCCAGCGTGGTGACATCCACCCCCTCCATATCCAGATCCGCGCCGCTTGACGTTCGCGCCACAACCTCATCGGGAAAGGTGCCCGAAACCTCCACGTCCGCGCCGCGGCTCACATCGAGCCCGCGCAAGGCTGGCAGATGCACGGTCACGGTGTAATAATCGGCCATGCCCATCAGGATCATCGACGACCGACCGGGGCGGCGGATCGACAGGGTTTCGCCCTCTTGCTCGACCACCAGCCGACGTTCGCGCGCCGTGCCAGAAACCTCTGAAATCACGCTGAATTCCGAACCTGAAAAGATCTCGACCTTGACGTCATCCGCCACTTCGATCCGGTCAAAACCGGTCATATCATGTCGGGTTTCCTTTGCCGCCAGAGGTGCCGCGAGACAAACCACCGCGGTGGCCATGCCAATCTGCTTCACTGTCAAACTCCTCAATGCCAAAACTGGCATTGAGATGGTGTTAACCAAATTAACATACAAGTCAGAGCGGCGCTATTCTGCCGCGAGGCTCCGCGTTTTCAGCATGTCCTTGAGGTAGCGCCCGGTATGACTGCGCGGTTCCTTTGCGACATCTTCTGGTGTACCCGTCGCCACAACCTCTCCGCCACCGTCCCCGCCTTCGGGACCGATGTCGATGATGTGGTCAGCGGTTTTGACAACGTCGAGATTGTGCTCGATCACGATGACGGAGTTGCCCTGATCGACCAATTCATGAAGCACTTCCAAGAGCTTGCGAACATCTTCGAAATGCAGCCCTGTCGTGGGTTCATCGAGGATATAGAGCGTGCGCCCGGTGGAGCGTTTCGAAAGCTCCTTTGACAGCTTCACCCGCTGTGCTTCCCCGCCTGACAGCGTGGTCGCCTGCTGGCCGACCTTGATATAACCCAAGCCGACACGCACAAGTGCATCCATTTTTTCACGGATCGACGGCACGGCCTTGAAAAAGTCCTGTGCGTCCTCAACCGTCATGTCAAGAACGTCGGCTATGCTTTTGCCTTTGAACTGAATTTCGAGCGTTTCGCGGTTGTAACGCGCGCCCTTGCAGGTCTCGCAAGTGACGTAGACGTCCGGCAGGAAGTGCATCTCGATCTTGATGACGCCGTCGCCCTGGCAGGCCTCGCAGCGCCCGCCCTTGACGTTGAAGCTGAACCGCCCCGGCTTGTAGCCACGCGCCTTGGCCTCGGGCAAGCCGGCGAACCAGTCCCGGATCGGGGTGAAGGCGCCGGTGTAGGTGGCCGGATTGGACCGGGGCGTTCGCCCAATGGGCCGCTGGTCGATGTCGATGACCTTGTCGAGATGTTCAAGCCCCTTGATCGTCTCACAGGGCGCGGGCGTCTGGCGCGCCCCGTTGAGGCGCATGGACGCTGTCTTGAACAATGTCTCAAGCGTCAGCGTGGACTTTCCCCCGCCCGACACCCCGGTCACACAGACAAACTTGCCCAAAGGGAAATCGACGGTGACATTTTTCAGATTGTTGCCGGTCGCCTTGACCACGGTGAGCTTTTTCTTGTTGCCTTTGCGGCGCTCCGCTGGGATCGTGATCTCGCGCGTGCCGTTCAGATACTGGCCGGTGATGGAGGCCGCGTCGGCAGTGATCTGGCCAGGCGTGCCGTGACTGACGACCTGCCCGCCATGCACACCGGCCCCCGGGCCAATGTCAAAGACGTAATCGGCCTCGCGGATCGCCTCTTCGTCATGTTCGACGACGATCACGGTATTGCCCTGGTCGCGCAGGTTCTTGAGCGTGCCGAGCAGGCGGTCATTGTCACGCTGATGCAACCCGATGGAGGGCTCGTCGAGCACATAGAGCACCCCGGTGAGGCCTGATCCGATCTGGGAGGCGAGGCGGATGCGCTGGCTTTCTCCACCCGACAGGGTTCCACTTGAACGCGACAGTGTAAGGTATTCCAAACCCACGTTATTCAGGAAACCAAGACGTTCACGGATCTCCTTGAGAATGGCGCGCGCGATCTCGTTCTTTTGCGCGGTCAGGCTGTCGGGCACCTGCTCGCACCAGGCATAGGCCTCACGGATGGACATCTGCACGACCTGACCCACATGAAGGCCTGCGATCTTGACGGCCAAAGCCTCCTGCCGCAGGCGGTAGCCGTCGCAGGTGCCGCAGGGGCGGTTGTTCTGGTAGCGCTCGAATTCCTCGCGGATCCAGTTGCTGTCGGTCTCGCGATAGCGGCGCTCCATGTTGGGAATGACGCCTTCGAAGACACGGGTCACCTGATAGACGCGGCCGCCCTCGTCGTAGCGGAAGGGGATTTCATCGTCGCCGGAGCCATAGAGGAAGACCTGCTGCACGTGTTTCGGCAGGTCTTTCCACTTGGTGTTCTTGTCGAATTCGTAATGTTTGGCGATGGCTTCGATGGTCTGCAGGAAGTAAGGACTTTTGCCTTTGCGCCAGGGTGCCAGGGCGCCATCGCTGATTTTGAGTGCGGCGTCGGGGACGACGAGGCGTTCGTCGAAGAAAAGCTCCATCCCGAGGCCGTCGCAATCGGGGCAAGCGCCGAAGGGCGCGTTGAAGGAGAAGAGGCGCGGCTCAATCTCGGGGATGGTGAAACCGCTGACCGGGCAGGCGAAGTTTTCGGAGAAGGTGATCCGGGTGGCCCCCTCCTCCGCCCCTTGCGGGGCGTCGTCGGGTGTGTCGGCCAGTTCGAGGATCGCTATGCCGTCGGCAAGATCAAGTGCTGTGCGCAGGCTGTCGGCGAGGCGCGTCTCCAGCCCCTCGCGCACGACGAGGCGATCGACGACGACATCGATGTCGTGGCGGAATTTCTTGTCGAGGGTCGGTGGCTCGTCCAGTTCGTGGAACTGACCATCCACCTTGACCCGCTGGAAACCCTGCTTGCGCAGCTCCAGAAATTCCTTGCGGTATTCGCCTTTGCGATCCCGTACGATGGGCGCGAGCAGATAGGCGCGTGTCCCCTCCTCCATCGTCATGATGCGGTCGACCATGTCCTGCACCTGCTGGGCCTCGATCGGCTCACCCGTCGCGGGGCTGTAGGGCGTACCGGCCCGGGCAAAGAGCAAACGGAGATAGTCGTAAATCTCCGTCACCGTGCCCACGGTCGAGCGGGGGTTTTTCGACGTGGTCTTCTGCTCGATGGAGATGGCGGGGCTGAGGCCGCTGATATGATCGACATCGGGCTTTTCCATCATGTCGAGGAATTGCCGCGCATAGGCGCTAAGGCTTTCGACATAACGCCGCTGCCCTTCGGCATAGATCGTATCGAAGGCGAGCGACGATTTGCCGGACCCCGAAAGCCCCGTGATCACGACCAGCTGGTCGCGCGGGATATCGACGTCGATGCCTTTGAGATTGTGCTCGCGCGCGCCGCGCACTTCGATATTCTTCAGCTCAGCCATGGTGCCCCCGTTAATGGCTTAGACATAAGTCAGCGCTGGTCAGTCTCCAACGAAAAAGTCAGAACGTAAAGAGAACATTTACAAATCGTCATGCCGACGACGCGCAGAGAGGATCGCATGGATGAAAAAGCCCGCGCAAAAGGCGCCGCAGCCAAAGATGAGAAAGCCGGTCGTGTCCGCAGAGGCAACGAGGGCGGCCAGGAGCGGTGTGCCAAGCGTGGTCCCGACATTGCCCATTTGGGCCACGGCCCCGTTGGCCGCCGCCTGCCCCGCCGCATCTGAATTGAGCTGTGGAACAGCGGCGAAACTGGCGCCCTGGATGAGGCCCATAGCCCCAAAGAGCATCAGGTAGGGCCAAATCGACATCGGCATGGCCCAAATCAGCAGACTACAAGCCACGCAGCCGAGGAACCCCGCCTGCGCCACGACCACGGCAGAAACCAGACGCAAAAGAAGAACGCCCAGCGTCATGGAAACGGCGATCCCGATCAACGGGGCGATCCCGATCACGGTCTCGCGCATCTCTGGCGCCAGAAAGCGGGGCATGATCGTGAGGATCGCCAGGAACGATGCCGCATAAAAGACCCAGCCAAGGGCGGGTGCGGACAGACGGGGCGAGCGGTAGATCCGTAGGTGATCGGACAAAAGTTGAGCGCCCGACGGAAGTGCATCGGTCGATCTGGGCTTGTCCGCCGGGACCTGCCACCAGATCAGCAAGGCCATTGCGGCCATATAGGCCGCATGCGCGGCGTAAAGCGCGCCCATGCCATAGGCAGCTGCGAAGGGAACCCCGAACCAGGCCAGAAGGGCGAAGGCGACCCCGAAAAAGGTGCTCCACAAGGACAGCGTGAAGCCGCGATGCCGGACGGCACTGTATTGCGCGATCAGTGTCGGTGCTGCGACAACTATGGCCAGGTGAGAGATCCCCTCGATCGCGCGACTGACAAGCAGCAGGGCGAATGGCGGAAGGGTTGCCTGCCAGGCCGATACAAGCGCACCGAGGAGCAATGCGGCCAGAAGGCTGCGCCGGTATCCGGTGCGCGCCACCAGAAGTCCGGCCACGACACCCAGAAGAATACCCACCAGCCCGACAAGCGAAACGGCAAATCCCAGCGTCGCGCCTGTTTCACCGTAATGCGCGGACAGCGCATCGAATGTCACCGAGACCTTGGCAAACTGCGCGGCTGAACCCAGGCCCGCGATCCAAACGGCGAAAACGACCCCGAAGGACGTGCGATCAGGCGCCATGTCGGTCGGGCGGTTCAGGCAAAAGAACAGAAGACGTCGGCATCACCGCTCCTCACAAAGACAGGCCCGCCTCGTTAGATCGGACCCGCTTTGGATGAAACAGGACGCGCCGCAACGAGTGCCTTGCGCGTATCGTCGAACAGACGGGTCAGCGCAAGCACCCGCGTGCCAACTACATGTGGATCACGCGGCCATAGGCGTCCAATACGCTTTCATGCATCATTTCGGACAATGTCGGGTGAGGGAAGACCGTCTGCATCAGATCTTCCTCGGTGGTTTCAAGCTGGCGCCCGACCACGTAACCCTGGATCAGTTCGGTCACCTCGGCCCCCACCATATGGGCGCCCAAAAGCTCTCCGGTCTTGGCGTCGAAGATGGTTTTGATCATGCCTTCCTGCTCGCCCAGGGCGATGGCCTTGCCGTTCCCGATGAAAGGAAAGCGGCCGACTTTGACGTCATAGCCCAGCTCTTTCGCCTTGGCTTCGGTATGGCCGACGCTGGCAACCTGCGGGTGGCAATAGGTGCAGCCCGCGATGCTTTCGGGTTTGACGGGATGGGGATGCTGACCGGCGATCAGTTCAGCGACCATCACGCCCTCATGGCTTGCCTTATGGGCAAGCCAGGGCGCGCCGGCAAGATCGCCGATGGCGTAAAGCCCGTCGACCCCGGTGCGGCAATACTCGTCCGTCACGACATGGCTGCGATCAATCTGAACGCCCAGATCTTCCAGACCCAGGTTGTCGACATTTCCGACAATGCCAACAGCGCTGATGACGGTGTCAAAGTCGTGCTTTTCGACTTTCCCGCCCACTTCGATATGGGCCGTGGCCTTGCCCTTGGCGCGATCCAGCTTTTTGACCATGGCTTTTTCCATGATCTTCATGCCCTGTTTGGTGAATTGCTTTTTGGCAAAGGCGCTGATTTCGGCGTCTTCGACGGGCAGGATCCGGTCCATCACCTCGACGACTGTCGTGTCGGCGCCGAGGGTGTTGTAAAAGCTCGCAAATTCGATCCCGATTGCGCCGGATCCGATCACCAGCAATTTCTTGGGCATCCGCTTGGGCAGCAAGGCGTGTTTGTAGGTCCAGACCAGATCGCCATCCGCTTCGAGGCCGGGCAGTTCCCGCGCCCGTGCCCCGGTGGCCAGCACAATGTGCTTCGCCGTCAGCTCTTCGGTGCCTTTCTCGGTTTTGACCGACACCTTTCCCGGACCGGTCAGCCGCGCCTCGCCCATGATGGTGGGCACCTTGTTTTTCTTCATCAGGTGTCCGATCCCGCCCGAAAGCTGGCCCGCCACTGCGCGCGAGCGTTTGACGACGGCATCCAGGTCGTAATCGACACCGTCCGCCTTCAGACCGAAATCCTTGGCGCGGTGCATCAGGTGAAACACCTCGGCGCTGCGCAGCATCGCCTTGGTCGGGATACACCCCCAGTTCAGGCAGATGCCGCCCATATGTTCGCGCTCGACAATCGTGACGTTCAGGCCAAGCTGGGCACATCTGATTGCTGCGACATACCCTCCGGGGCCTGCCCCGATCACAACCACATCAAAGGATTTCGCAGCCATGTCCTTGCTCCTTCAGCGCATGACGAAAAATATAGTTTACCGTTAAACTATATTTCCCGCGCATTCAATCGACGTAAGCCGCGACATTTGGCACAAACGAAAAGGCCCGCCGGAACACCGGCAGGCCCAAATCAAATCCAGTCAGGTTGTTTCAGACAGCCCGTTGCAGATCCTGCACGGTCTGACCGTAACCACCGGCATTCACGTAAGCCAGCTCTCCCGCGGTATGGGCGCGCGACAGCGCGTCGTTCCGGTACGGGAAGCGGCCGAAAAGGCGGATCACCTCGCGATGCGCGCGTGCGTGCAAAAGGTTCGATTTGCCGAATTCCGGCATCCGCTCGCACATCAGACGCACGCAGCGTTCCTGATCGCACAGGTTTTCGGAATGCATGAGGGGCAGATAGAAAAACTGCCGTGCCGGCTCATCAATCCGCATGTCCCAGCCTTTATCGATTGCGGATTTCGCCGCGGCCAGCGCGGGACGATCCGTCGCGAAGGCTTTTGCGCTTCCCCGGAACATATTTCGGGGAAACTGGTCTGTCAGGATAATGTAAGCCAGTGCTCCGCTGGGATAGGTCAGCCATAACGAATAGCTGCCTTCCTGTGCGCTTTGCCAAGCGGGCACAAACGTGTTCCGGATCTTCTGGTCCAGTTCATCGTTCTGATCAAACCAGCTGGCCTGACCCACCTCGTCCAACCAGAAGCTTAATACGTCTTCGGGACCTACCATGTTCCTTTCTCCCTGAGCGCGTGCATGTATTTCGGTCTCAACATTACAATTCATTTACAATCACCAAACAGTAACAATTTGCGTCATTTAAGACATAAATTTGCGGTTTATACGGCGTTCTCCACCTCTGTTTCTTCCAGTTGTGCATATTCTTGCGCCGCTTCAAGGACCACCGGAGTGGATGTTGGCGCTACCGGTGCATAAGCGCCGGTATCCTCGACCGCGATGCCCGCCCGCTGAGTCGTCCGGTAGGCGGCATAGGCGGCCAGAGCGGCCAAAAGAACCACCATGAAAAAGAAATACCCCGATGGCCCGAAAACGGTGTCGCCCATCAACCAGCCGGTAATGACCGGTCCGGCGATAGCGCCCAGGCCGTTGATAAAGACCAGCCCGCCTGAGGCAGAGGCCATATCGTCCCCGTCGAGGAAGTCGTTGGTATGCGCAATCAACAGCGAATAAAGGGGATTTGACATGCCACCGATCAGAAAGGCCGAGACCAGCAACATGGTGAACTGCCCGCCCAGAAGCATCCCGATCAAGGCGCCAATCGCCCCGAGGAAAGAGACGGCAAGGATCAGGATCCGACGGTCCGTCCGGTCCGAGAGCCATCCCAGCGGATATTGCAGAAACAGCGCGCCGATATAAAACGTCGCCACGAAAATGGAGATCTGTGCAAGGCTCAGCCCCACCTCGGCGCCATAGACGGCGCCCATGCCGAATTGCGCGGCAAAGATCCCGCCCAAAAGGAACATGCCCACACAGCCCAGCGGTGAAATTGTGAAGAGCTGTCGCAGGCTCATCGGCTTTGCCGTCTCAAAAGACGGTGTCGGACTGATCGAAAGCAGGATCGGGGCGAATGAGATGGAGATCAGAACCGACGGAATGATGAAGAGCACAAAGCCCGACGGGTCGCCCACCAGCAACAGACCCTGCGCCGTCACCACACCGGCCATCTGCACGATCATGTAAAGCGAAAGCGCCTGGCCCCGCGTCTCATTGGTGGCCGAATTGTTCAGCCAGCTTTCAGCGGTCACATACACGCCGGAGAAGCAGAAGCCGATGATCACCCGTCCCAGGCACCATGCAATCGGGTCGGTAAACGTCGGATAAAGGATCATGACCGCGGAGATGAAGGAAGCAAGCGCCGCAAACACCCTGACATGACCCACCCGGCGGATCATATCGGGCGCCAGCCGCGATCCTCCCAGAAAGCCCACGAAGTAGGAGGCCATGACAAAGGACATCTCAAGCGTCGAAAAGCCCTCGATCTCGCCGCGCACCCCGAGAAGCGTGCCCTGCATCCCGTTGCCGACCATCAAAAGCATCATGCCAAGCAGCAGCGCCCAGGCGCTGGAAAGAACCTGCATCATGACAACATATCTCCGTTTCTGAGCGCCTGTTTCTGTTTCTCGTGCCTCGGCACCTTGTATGTCGTGCTTGTCCGCGACACCGGGCCGGTCGCTTTCAAACCGGCCGTGATCTCAGGGGATCAGCAGCGAACTGTCGCCGTAAGAGAAGAACCGGTACTCCTCGGCAATGGCATGGTCATAGATCCGGCGGACCCGATCCTGCCCCATCAACGCAGAGACAAGCATCATCAGCGTCGATTTCGGCAGGTGAAAGTTGGTCATCAAGGCATCCGTGATCTGAAATCTGAAGCCGGGGTAAATGAAAATGTCAGTCTCGCCCTCCCAGGGGCGGATTTCACCGGACCGGCCAGCGCTCTCGATCAGCCGCAGGGCGGTGGTGCCAACCGGGATGATGCGGCCCCCGCTTACCTTGGTTGCGGCGATCTCGGCAGCGGCTGCGGGTCCGACATGGCCCCATTCCGCATGCATCTTGTGCGTGGTCACGTCATCGACCTTGACCGGCAGGAAGGTCCCCGCACCCACATGCAGCGTCACGAAGCTGAACAAGACCCCCGCATCCGCCAGCGCCTGCATCAGCGCCTCGTCGAAATGCAGCGACGCGGTCGGGGCCGCGACGGCCCCCGCGCGGCGGGCCCAGATCGTCTGGTAGTCGGTCTTGTCCTGAACGTCCGCAGGCCGCTTGGCCGCGATATAGGGTGGCAAGGGCATCGCGCCCGCCTCGGCCAGCGCGGCATCGAAATCGGGGCCGCTGAGGTTGAACGCCAGCATACCCTGACCGTCCCGAACAGAGGTGAGCCGGGCCGAGAGGTCTGCCGAAAAGACGACGTCTTCACCCACCCGCAGCTTTTTCAGCGGCTTGATCAGGGCCACCCATGTCCCGTCGGGCTGCGGCTCCAGCAAGGTGGCTTCGATCTTTGCCGATGTCGCGCCTTGCGCCCCCGCCCTGTGGCGTTGGCCCGTAAGACGAGCCGGAATGACGCGCGTGTCGTTCAGAACCAGACGGTCGCCCGGGCGCAGCCATTTGGGAAGCTCAAAGACACGGGCATCCGAAATCTGGTCACCCTGCGCCACCAGAAGCCGGGCCGAGGATCGTGGCTTGGCCGGGCGGGTGGCGATCAGGTGCTCTGGCAGATGGAAATCGAAATCACTCAGTTTCATAGCCCGCGCTATAGGATGCCGGCGCGCGCAGGGCCAGCCCCTCACGGCCTACCGGTCGCCCCCCCTGGGCCGTTCCCGCCGTTCCGGCGGTTGCGGCGCATCGCCGGAGGACGTGGCGGCGGGGGGCGTTTCGGGACGGGGCGCGCGGAAGATGTCACGCAGGAAACTGGGGGCCAGCGCTGAAAGCGGATTGACCTGGACGCTGGGATCGTCCGCCGTGCCCCGAAGCGTGTAGTTGAACCCGATCAATCCCTCCCCCGGACGGGTCAGAACACTGCCGATGCCGTTCAGCAGATAAACAGGCGAGATCACGCCGTTCATCGCCAGGCGCCGGCTGGACACGTCATAGCGTCCGTCCATTGAAATGCCGATGGAAGGGCCTGTTGCGGAACTCTCGTACAAGGTCACCTGCGACGGGGTGAGCCGGAAGCGGGCCGAGACATCGCCAAAGAGGATCCCCTGCCCGGCCAATTCGTTCAGAAGCCCCACAATACTGACCGCGTTGAGGAGGGCCGCAATCGCGGGCGCGTCCTGGATACGGGTGTTCGTGACACGCAGGGAGCCGTCAAAAGCACCCGGCTGATCGAGAGGCAGCAACGTCATGGTAAACTCGCCACCCCGCGCCTGCTTCAGAAGGCCAGCATCCCGGAAAACACCTCCGGCATCGGTGGAGAGGATCCGCAAAGCCGTCCGCCCGTCACGCGGCACAAGGCGCCCGGTCACCGTTGTCTGACCGTTGATCCGGCCATTGAAAGGCCCATCAATGCCCGCGGCGGTCGAAAACTCGCCGCGGAAATTGGTCAAAGCAATCGTGTCGGTGACCTGCAGCCGATCCAGGGCAACGACCAGCGCGTCGTTCCGCGCCACGCCGCGCCCCTGACCGGACCCGCCCTCTCCGAAATCAGCGGCGCGGAGGTCCAGTGTGCCGCCAAGAATGCGAATATCAGGGGTCTGGCCAGGTCCACGCCCGATCAGCTCCACACGAGCATTCAGCCAGTCCCGCAGCCGCACCGAGGAAAGCTGGGCCCGGTCAAGCCCACCGTTCGGACGGACGGAGGCTTGCCCCTGAACGGAAAGACCCGCCGCGTTGAGCGCCAGGGAATTCACCCGCGGCGCGGCGCCCAGCGTGACGTTCAACTGCAGATCGCCCGTGCCGCCGGTCGGTTTGGACCAGCCGAGTTCGGGAATGCGCAGGCCCAGTCCCTGCAAATCCGAAGAGAGTGTCATATCCACCGGAACGCCCGGAACAAGATCCATCGCGAACTGTATCCGGCCCTGCCCCCGCACGCTGCCCGGAGGAAAGCCGATTTCAAAGACCTCGATTGCCTCGGGCGTCACCTCTGCCGATCCGGTGACCTGGCTGATGCCACTACCCGTGCCGAATTGCTGCTCCCACCGGGCCTCGGCCGGGACACCATCCATTGTCCCCGCGCCGAAGATTGCCACGGACTGGTCACTGGCGCGGATGGCCAATTGTTCCGCTCTCAGCGTGCGACCGGGCACAAGTTCATCCGTGCTCACGTCAAAGGCGGTGCCGCTGACGTGAAACTCGACATCCTCGATTTCCACGCGCTCCAGCAGCGGCAGAGCGAGTGTTCCGGTTGCCTCAACGCGCCCCTCGGCCAGATCTTCGGGCAGACCGGGCTGTTCAAGGATCTTCAGGGGCTCGCGGTTCAGAAGGGACAGAACACTGGTGACGCTGCCTTGTCCCGCCAGCCGGACCACCGCAGGGGCGGCCTGCTTGATCGAGACATCCGGGATGATGAAGGACGTGCCCGCGACGTCCAGGGCGCGCCCCGTCTCCGCTTCGATCCGCCCCGAGGTCGCGGTTGTGACAAAGCGGTTGCGCACAAGGCTTGCCTGGCCGTTGGCGCCCACGATGGGCGGCATCGTCTTCATGAACCGGATTTGCGCATCCTCGTAATCGAAATCGAGATAGACGTCGGGTTTCGATCCCGGCGCGGTGCGCAGGGCGAAGTTGATGTCGCTCAGCTGCCCGCCGCTGAGGTTTTCCGCAATCCAGCTGCGGGTTTTCGGGATGGCCGCCTCCGGCCAGAGTCGTACCAGCCGATCCGGCGTCACCCCGTTCATGTCGCCATCGACGGCAACCGTCCATCCGGCCTCGTCCGCGGCAAGCCGGCCACTCAGACGCGCGATCTGCCCCTGATCCCGGATCTCCATCCGCCCGATGGAGAGCGCGAATGGATCCAGTTGCAGACGAAAATCAGCCGCGGCACCGTTCAGCCGGACGGGCTGGTCATAAAGCCCGCGGGGGTTCACCGAGAACGCCGTCAGTTCGACCTGCCCGACAAGATCTTCGAGCCGCCCCTCGCTCAGGCCACTGATATAGGCCTCTCCTTCCGCAACACCGTTGACCCACGCGCTCTGCACGGAGACTTCGTCGAAGGTGAGCACCTCTTCGGCCGGATCATAGGTGAAATAGGTCCGTGCCCCGTCAAAGGGGATCGGCCGCGCCTGATCGGTAGGTTGCAGCACCCCGCGCCCGATCTGCAGCGTCGCGCTGAGCGGCCCCAGCGCGCCGCCCTCTTCGATCCGCCCCCTCAGCGAGCCCGATACCGGCGCGCGCAACGCTTCGAGAAAGGCCAGCACGGGAAAGAGGCTTTGATCCGCGAAATCCTGAGCCGCAAAGTCCGACAGGCTGATCCCAAACTCTGCGGTGGGGGCGCCAATCTCTGTGGCATAGTTGACCTCCAACGCCGCCGCATGATCTCGACCGCTGAGAACGGCGAAGTTGCTGGTGAGCCTTAGCTCGTCCTGCTCGCGCTCGATCCCGACAAAACCACCGTCAATCGTCCAGGCCCGCCCTGCCTGTACATCTTCATACTGAAGGGTCAGCGCGTCGAGTTCGATCAAGCTGAGCGCGCTCATGATGTCCCGTTCGAAAAAGCGGTCCACTTGCTTGAGAAGCTGCGACATCCCCGCGGCCTCTTCGACCGGCGTGCTGGCATCGTCAAAGGCAAGGGTCACCGCGCCCGCCGCATCGCGCCGCAGCACCGCGAAGGCCCCGCGCAGGCGGATCGTGCGTGGCTGCACCTGGCCGCGCAAGAGCGGACGCATGGCCAGGCTGGCCTCCGCATCCGCAAGCTGCAGGATGGGGCGGCCATCGGCCTGACTTAGCGAAACGTCCCGCAAACGTGCGCGCGGGCGCCAGCCCTCGTTGACCACCAGCTCCACATCTCCGAACTCGATCTGGAGGCCGTCAAGATTGCGCTCGATCCGCTCTTCGATCCGTGTGGTCAGCCAGTCGGGGGCTGCCATCGTCCGCCCGATCAGCAGAAGAATACCGGCACCAAGCACGAGGCACAGAAGCGAGACGCTGGCCAGCGACCAAAGCCCGATGGCTTTCGCGCGGCGGCGCCCGCGGCGTGGCAAGGCGTGTTCGACTGTGTCAGGCGTGCTCAAAGCGGGTGTGCCATCTTGTTTTTTGCAGCCGCCTTTATTGTTGCCTGCCCCGTCCTAATATGAAACTCACTTTTTCTCAGAGACGAGGAGTTGCCCGATGCCTGATGTTTCCGACACAGCCCCTGATTTCAGCCTGCCCCGGGATGGCGGCGATACTGTCAGCCTGTCTGACCTGAAAGGTCAGAAAGTGGTTCTATTCTTTTATCCCCGTGATGATACATCGGGCTGCACAAAGGAATCCATCGGATTTTCCGAGGCGCTGCAGGACTTTGCCGATGCCGGCGCTGCCGTTTACGGCATTTCCAAGGACAGCGTGAAAAGCCATGACAAGTTCGTGGCCAAACGCGAATTGACCGTCCCGCTTTTGTCGGATGAGAACGGAAGCATGTCCGAAGACTATGATGTCTGGAAAGAAAAGAAGATGTACGGCAAGACCTATATGGGCATTGAGCGATCGACTTTTCTGATCGACGCCGAAGGCAAGATCGCCAAGGTGTGGCGCAAGGTAAAGGTGCCGGGCCATGTCGATGAGGTGCTCGAAGCCGTGAAAGCACTGTGAGCCCCAGTCTGGCGGAGCGCGCGGTGGAGGTTCTCTCCACCGCGGATGGCCGCGCAAAAACAGCGCTGTCGCGTCGTCACGCGGCGGCCTGGTTCGCGGCCCGCCGCGAGGAGGCGCCGGCGATCCCTGTGGGCACGGCCAACCCTCCGATGCATCCCGCCCGGCCGGACCGGCCAGAGCTTTTATCACCCCGCGACGTTCCGAGACGCCGGCTGGGAAGCGAGGCGGGACGCATCGCGCTGCTGCACGCGGTTGCGCATATCGAACTCAACGCGGTTGATCTGCACTGGGACATCATCGCGCGGTTTTCCCATATCCCGATGCCAATCGGGTTTTTCGACGATTGGGTGAAAGCGGCGGATGAGGAAGCGAAACACTTCAACCTGATGTGCGATTGCCTGGAAGACATGGGCAGCCATTACGGTGCCCTGCCCGCCCATGCCGGAATGTGGCGCGCCGCCGAAGATACGGCGCAAGATTTCATGGGCCGGCTTGCCGTTGTGCCCATGGTTCTGGAAGCCCGTGGTCTTGATGTGACCCCCGGCATGATCGAGATCTTCCGCAAAGCCGGTTCCGAGAAGGCCGTTGCCGCGCTGGAAACGATCTATGCCGAAGAGGTTGGCCATGTCGCCTATGGGTCCAAGTGGTTTCATTTCCTCTGCGGGCGCGAAAATCTCGATCCGAAAGACGTGTTTCACGATCTCGTGCGCAAATATTTCCACAGCCATCTCAAACCTCCATTCAACGCCGAAAAACGGGCCGAGGCTGGCTTGCCCCCTGACTTTTACTGGCCGCTTACCGAGGCGGGCGCGCCTCCCGAAAAGGCAAATGTCTGAAACGGCGGTGAAATTTCCGCCACGTCAGAGTCGCACTGCAAACCCTTCCTGATCGGCGGTTTTTTGCCCAAAGGCCGCGTTTGGTCGCTTATCCTTTCGTTAATAGGACAATAAACTTGCCCAATGCTTGTGCAGAGTTTATTGCCTTCCGCTAAGGTGCCGTGACGATGGGGATCCGAGCGCCGGCTATTGGGATGGGACAGAGGATAGGCGCGTGAGGACACGTCTGGCAATCAAGACTCATGCTCTGCTTGAACGGGTGTTTCCCGAACGGCGGGTTTTCCTGAAATCAGACACCGACACGCGCTTTATCCGCCTGAAGCCAGGCACTCAGGCCATCGGATTTGCGGGCGGTACGGTTGTGGTCGCCTGGGCGATCGTGTCGACGGCGATCCTGTTGATGGACAGCATCGGGTCGGGCAATTTCCGCGAGCAAGCCAAGCGTGATCAGCGCGTGTATCAGGAACGGCTGAACGAAATCTCAAGCGAGCGTGATCTGCGCACCGAAGAGGCGCTGGCCGCGCAAGAGCGGTTCAACGCAGCCCTCGATCAGATTTCGGTGATGCAGTCGCAGCTTCTTCAATCGGAAACACGGCGGCATGAGCTGGAAACCGGCATCGAGGTGATACAGGCCACGTTGCGCGGTACGATGAAAGACCGCGAAGCGGCGCGAGAGGCACTGGCAGAGTTGCAGGCCGGAGCCGAAAACGGCACGGCCCTGGCAGCGTCCGCCGGCAGCGAGACGATGCCAGTCGATTTCCTGGCCGAGGCCCTGACCCGCACCGCTGAAGAGCGCGACAAGATCATCAGCGACGCCAGGGATGCGCTGACCCAGGCGCGTGATCTGGAGGTTGAACTGGCACTTCTCAAGGACCAGAACGATCAGATCTTCCGCCAGCTTGAAGAGGCGATGACCGTTTCCGTTGCGCCGCTCGACAAGATGTTTCGCGCGGCCGGCATGCCGACCCAACAGATCCTTGATCAGGTGCGGCGCGGTTATTCCGGACAGGGCGGGCCGCTGACCCCCCTCACCTTTTCCACACGGGGTGAGGAGCCGTCCGAAGATACGTTGCGCGCAAACCGTCTGCTGAACCAGATGGACCAGTTGAACCTTTACCGCATCGCCGCCCAGAAAGCGCCCTTTGCGACGCCGGTCAAAGGCGCATTTCGTTTTACCAGCGGATACGGCTATCGCCGCGATCCCAAGACGGGCGGACGCCGGATGCACAATGGTGTCGATTTCGCCGCGAAATCCGGCACGCCGCTTTACGCGACGGCCGATGGCGTGGTGGTGCATGCAGGCTGGCAATCGGGTTATGGCCGTCTGGTCAAGATCCAGCATGAATTCGGGATCGAGACGCGCTACGCCCATTTGTCGAGATTGCGCGTGAAAGTTGGGCAACGGGTCTCGCGCGGCGACCGGATTGGTGATATGGGAGCGTCTGGACGTGTCACGGGGGTTCACCTACATTACGAAGTGCGTGTAGGGGGCCGACCCGTCAACCCGATGATCTATATCAAGGCTGCAAACGATGTTTTCTAAAAGCAAAATCAATGAACCGGGCGCCAAACCCGCAGAGGCAGCGTCGACATCCTCGGCGCCGACAACAACGCCGGCCGCCCCCAGCCCGAGTGACTTCAAATCCACGCCGCCCAAGGCAAAGCCACCCGCATCCGTGCTCTCGGCGGATCTGCACATCACCGGCAACATGAAAACGACCGGCGATATCCAGGTCGAAGGGACGGTCGAAGGCGACATTCGTGCCCATCTGCTGACCATTGGTGAAAGTGCCACGATCAAGGGCGAAGTCACTGCCGATGACGTCGTGATCAACGGTCGGATCGTGGGATGTGTCCGGGGCCTCAAGGTCCGCCTCACCTCGACCGCGCGGGTCGAAGGCGACATCATCCACAAGACGATTGCAATCGAATCCGGCGCCCATTTCGAAGGGTCGGTTCAGCGTCAGGACGACCCGCTGAACCCGGGCCGTTCTGGCGGAGCACCACAGCAGGCCGCCGCCAATCCGGCAGCGCCGCATCCCAAGAAGGCGGATGCTGGCTGACGACAGGCTAGACAAAGATGACAGGGAAACAGGCGTCGCAGGCATCCACCGCGGCGCCTGTTTTTCATGAGGGGTTCTGCAAGGCAGAGGCCCGACGCTATGTTCTGATCGCCACCATTCTGGCTTCCTCCCTGGGCTTTATCGATGGCTCCGTCGTGGCCATCGCGATGCCTGCGATCCGCGCCTCTCTCGATGCGACGCTGGCTCAGGCCCAATGGGTGCACAACGCTTATATGCTCACACTCGCCGCCCTGGTTCTGGTGGGCGGCGCCCTGGGCGACAGGTTTGGCCTTGCGCGGGTCTTCTCGTTCGGGATCGGCCTTTTTGTCGCCGCGTCGGTGCTCTGCGCGCTTGCACCCGACCCCACCTTTTTGATCATTACCCGGGCCATCCAGGGCGTGGGTGCGGCGATCATGGTGCCCGGATCCCTCGCCATCATCGCCCGCGCCTATCCGCGTGCCGAGCGTGGGCGGGCGATTGGTATCTGGGCGGCGGCCTCCGCGTTGACCACCGCTCTGGGCCCGATCATCGGGGGATTTGCGTTGAGCGTTGGCGGGGACGCGATGTGGCGCTGGATCTTCGCCGTCAATCTGCCACTGGGCGCGCTGGCCCTTTATCTGCTGACAAGCAAAGTGGAAAAGGACCGCAGCCACCCCGATACGCCCATTGATCTGCCCGGCGCCGTTCTGGCAACGGGCGGTCTGCTTTGCATCGCCTGGGGTCTGACGCACGCTCAGGAAGGCCACGCCTCGTCCCTTGGGCTCTGGCTGGGAGGCGGCACGGCCCTGATCGTCGCGTTTCTGCTGGTCGAAGCGCGCAGTGCGCATCCGATGATGCCGCTTTCGCTGTTTCGCAGCCGGGATTTTTCGGTCGTGAACCTGCTTTGCTTTACCCTTTATTCGGCCCTCAACATCATCCTTTTCTTCCTGCCGATGACCGTGATCGCGGCGTGGGGTATTTCACCCTTCGCCGCCAGCGCCGCCTTTGCACCGCTTTCGATTTTCATTTCCGTTCTGTCGGCGCGGATGGGCCGGCTGGCGGATCGCTATGGCACCGCCCTGCTGCTGGGCACGGGATCGGCCATCGTGACCCTGGGATATGTGGCCCTGCTTTTTGCCGTCAGGGCGCAGATGTTCTGGGACGGTGTCCTGCCGGCCATGTGCCTTGTCGGTCTGGGCATGTCGATGGTTGTAGCCCCGTTGTCCACCGCCGTGATGGCCGCCGTCGATGAAGATCAGTCCGGTATCGCTTCGGGCGTGAACAACGCGATTACGCGCCTTGCCGGCCTGGTCTCTGTGGCGGCAATCGGCGGGCTGGTGGCCGGTGTCTACGCGGCCAATGGCGGCACCGAAAGCTTTGGCGTCATTGCCGATGCGTCGGGTCATGAGGAGGCCATAAATGCAGGCTTTGTCGCCATCTGCGGGGTGGCTGCCGGCTTGTCGGCGATCAGCGCGGCCATCGCGTTCGGACTGCTGGGTCGCTGGCCGCAGACGGCCCCAAGCTGACCCTCTTTCCACCCGGTTCAGGTGCCATCCGCTCCGGCAGTCAGGGTCACCGACCGCGCATCCATTGCCCGTCCGGCCAGAACGCATGAAAGGCGAAGGCGAACATGACGTCATGCGCCACGTCCCTGCCCCGCGCGTCGCGCACCCGGATGGAGCCGACATCGCGCCCCTTGGCGATCCGGCCCGTATCCAGAGCCGAGGCCTGCCCGGCACGCCATGAGATCGTGACGCCCGCCTCGGCGATCTGGTCTTGCGTTTCAAACCGGGAGAGCGGCCAGGCGCGATCGCCGACCCGCACCACACGCATCAAGGGATGGATCCCGTGGGGCGGCATCTCACCGGAATAGAGAAACGGACGGGCGGATGTATCGTAACCCCGATAAGGATTGCGCCCATAATCGCGATTAAAAGCAGGCTCTGCCATGACCAGACCATCGGGGTTGCGCGTGCTGAAGTCCTGCCAGCTTTCCATCCAGGCCGGCAGGGCCGTCAACTCGGTCCCGGTGAGATCCCCGACGATGGCCTCTCCGATCGCTTGCTGCCACCAGCTTTCGGTTTCGCGATCATACATGATCATATCCGAATAACGCAGCTTGCCGGACACCCCGAAGGACAAGGTGCCCGCTGGCGTCCGTCTGTCGAAAACGATGCCGGAATTGCACAGCGGGCAAAACGTCACCGCGACGGGTATCCCCGCGATCTGATCATTCACGATCTCGTGCCAGGTGAGATAGCGGATGGGATAGGCCCGTGGTCTTGCACCCTCGATCTCTACCGTAATCACGGGCTCACGTACCGCGATGCGGGCTTCATCGGCCACCCGGACAAATCTGGGTTTGTCTATCGCGGGAATGCCGTCTTTGGGCGGACCACCCGACATGATGTCGGACCAGCGCGCGACGCTTGTCTGTTCGAAATCCGTATTGGGCCATTCAGCGGCCCAGAATTCCGGACTGGCCAGGGCCAAATTCGCCGCAAGGCCAAATAACGCTGAAACAAGACTTCTGCCGATCCACATGAAAACACCCTCCCCACCGTTGGCGGGAGGGTGTCTGAAAGAGATGCGCGCGCCTAGCCCCGCACACGCGGAGTTGAAGCGACGTGGATCAGTCGACGACCTTGACTGTCTTCATCACATCGGGGGCGCCGATCACCGCGCCGTTCGGCCCCGCGCCCCGTTTGATCGCATCCACGATGTCCATGCCGGATGTGACCCGCCCCACCACGGTATATTGTCCGTTCAGGAAATAGCCCTGGTCGAACATGATGAAGAACTGAGAGTTGGCGCTGTCGGGACTTTGCGCGCGGGCCATGCCGACGACGCCGCGATCGTAAGGCACGTCGGAAAACTCTGCCGGAAGGTCCGGCTGGTCCGACCCGCCCGTGCCCGCCCGGCGCATGTCGCCTCCGGCCTTGCCGAACTCGACATCTCCGGTCTGGGCCATGAAGCCGTCGATCACGCGGTGAAAGACCACCCCGTCATATGCCCCCGATGCCGCAAGGCCAGAGATCCGTTCCGCATGTTGCGGCGCGACATCTTCCAGAAGGTCGATCACGATGGTGCCATTTGCCTCGCCCTCAACCTCGATCTCGAGGCCGGTGGCCAGGGCGGGACTGGCGGCAAAAGCCAGCAGGGCCGCAAGCTTACGCATCCGCAGCCACCTTGACGCTGATCATGCGGTCCGGGCTTGCCGGCGGTTCCCCCCTTACGATGGCATCGACATGCTCCATGCCCTCAATCACCCGTCCGTAGACGGTGTATTGCCCGTTCAGGAAGTGGTTGTCCTTGAAGTTGATGAAGAACTGCGAGTTTGCGCTGTCCGGATTGGCCGACCGCGCCGCGCCCAGAGTACCGCGATCATGGGGCAGTTTGGAAAACTCAGCGGGCAGATTCGGGTGGTCCGAGCCGCCGGTGCCCGCCATGCGGATGTTGAAATCCTGCTCCATATTGCCGTGCTGGACATCACCGGTCTGCGCCATGAAGCCGTCGATCACGCGGTGGAAGCAGACGTTGTCATAGGCTCCCGCGCGGGCCAGCTCCTTCATGCGCTCGGCATGTTTGGGCGCGACGTCCGGCAACAGCTCGATCGTGACGGTTCCGTCTTTCAGTTCCATCAGGATGGTGTTTTCGGGGTCTTTGATCTCGGCCATCTGGCGCTCCTGTTGTCTTTTGGCTGGAGCGATACCTAAGCCGGGTCGCGCCAATTGCCAAGTGACGCATTGACGTTGCCGTGAAATGCGAGGAGACGGGGCGCGCAAAGTGATTTGACGGAGCCCCATTATGAGCTGGAATTCGCTGGATGATATAGAGCTGGCAGGCAAGACCGTTCTGGTCCGCGCCGATATCAACGTGCCCATGGAGGGCGGCAAGGTGACCGATGCGACCCGGATCGAACGCCTCACGCCCACGATCCGGGACATTCTGGCCGCAGGCGGCAAACCGGTGCTCCTGTCCCATTTCGGTCGCCCCAAGGGCAAGGTGGTGCCCGAGATGTCCCTGCGCACGCTTGTCCCCGCTCTGGAAGAGGCCTTCGATACGCCCGTCGTCTTCTGCGCCGACACGACAGGCCCCGCGGCACAAACGGCGGTCGATGTCCTGCCGGATGGATCGGTGCTGCTTTTGGAAAATACCCGCTTTCTGGCTGGCGAAGAGAAAAACGATGCCGACCTCGCCGCTGCAATGGCTGCCTTGGGCGATGTCTATTGCAATGACGCGTTTTCCTGCGCGCACCGGGCTCATGCCTCGACCGAGGCCGTGGCGCGGCACCTGCCCAGTTGCGCAGGCCGGTTGATGGAGGCAGAGCTGAAGGCGCTGGATGCGGCGCTTGGTTCGCCCGACCGCCCTGTCGTCGCCGTTGTTGGCGGGGCCAAGGTTTCGACCAAGCTGGAGCTTTTGGGCAACCTCGTCGAAAAGGTCGATCACCTGGTGATCGGCGGGGGGATGGCCAACACGTTCCTGGCCGCCAAGGGTCTGGATGTGGGCGCGTCACTGGCCGAACATGACATGACCGGGATCGCCAACCAGATCATGCAGAAAGCCGACGCAGCAGGCTGCGCGATCCTGCTGCCCAGCGACGTGGTCGTCGCGCGCGAATTCAGGGCGGGTGCCCCCCATGACATCGTTCCGGCAGAGGCATGCCCCGCCGACGCGATGATCCTGGATGCAGGTCCCGAGAGCGTCGCGCGGATCGAAGAGACGCTGGGGACCGCAAAGACGCTGATCTGGAACGGCCCGCTTGGTGCCTTTGAAATCGAACCCTTCGACGCGGCCACGAACGCGGCAGCCCTGGTTGCCGCCCGGCTGACCCGCGCGGGCAAGCTGACCAGCGTCGCAGGCGGTGGGGACACAGTGGCCGCGCTGAACAAAGCAGGCGCGGCAGACGACTTTACATACATTTCCAGCGCGGGCGGCGCGTTCCTGGAATGGATGGAAGGCAAGACCCTGCCGGGTGTGGCCGCGCTGCAAGGCTAGGCCCGGCCAACACAACGCTTTGAGACAAAAGGGGATTCACAACGCGAATCCCTTGTGTCATACTCCTAGCAAGCGTCGGTTAACGGCGCATGTGAGGATCAGGCAGTGCATCAGAAACCCAATCGTCCGGCGTTTGGCGCGGTTATATTCTTCGCGATCTCCTTCGCGCTCAGCGTCTATTTCACGTTCGCTGCCGTTCAGGGCGATTTCGGCCTGTTCCGCCGGATCGAGATCGAAGCACAGGCGGATCTTTTGCGTGTCGAACTTGCGGAACTGCAGGCCCGCGTCGCGCGGATGGAAAACCTGACCCTGCGCCTGTCGGACGAATATCTCGACCTCGATCTGCTGGACGAGCAGGCCCGTTCGGTTCTCGGGCTGATCCGCGCGAACGAGATCGTCATTCGCTGAGGGCGCCCTTGCGTCAATTTTGACAGTGACCTCTTTCTCCAAATGCTTTATGAAATAGTTTAACGCTAAACTATCTTCGCATTAGGGGGAGAGCGATCATATGGCCACCCGAAAAACAGCAAAAAAATCAAACGTTTCTGCTGACGAACTGAAAACCTATTATAGCGACATGCTTCTGATCCGACGATTCGAGGAGAAGGCGGGTCAGCTTTACGGGATGGGCCTGATCGGTGGTTTCTGCCATCTCTATATCGGCCAGGAGGCCGTCGTGGTGGGGCTTGAGGCAGCCGCCGAAGAGGGGGACAAACGCATCACCTCCTACCGCGACCACGGCCATATGCTGGCCTGCGGAATGGACCCCAAGGGCGTGATGGCCGAACTGACTGGCCGCGAGGGCGGCTATTCCAAGGGCAAGGGCGGCTCCATGCACATGTTCTCGAAAGAGAAGCATTTTTATGGGGGTCACGGCATCGTCGGCGCGCAGGTCCCCCTTGGCGCGGGCCTCGCCTTTGCGGACAAGTACAAGGAAAACGGGCGTGTCACCTTCACCTATTTCGGCGACGGTGCCGCGAACCAGGGCCAGATTTACGAAACGTTCAACATGGCGGCCCTCTGGGACTTGCCCTGTATCTTCGTGATCGAGAACAACCAATATGCGATGGGCACCGCGCAGAAACGCTCCACCTCCACGCCCGAGCTTTACACACGCGGCGCCGCATTCGGCATCCCGGGCGAGGCGGTCGACGGTATGGACGTGCTGGCGGTGAAAGAGGCGGGCGAGAAGGCCGTCGCGCACTGCCGCTCGGGCAAGGGGCCCTACATCCTTGAGATCAAAACCTACCGCTATCGGGGCCATTCGATGTCGGACCCGGCCAAGTACCGCACCCGAGAAGAGGTCCAGAAGATGCGCGATGAACGCGACCCGATCGAACAGGTCCGCGAACTGCTTCTGACCGGCAAGCACGCGACAGAGGATGATCTGAAAGCCATCGACAAGGAGATCAAGGCCATCGTGAACGAGGCCGCGGAATTCTCCAAGGAAAGCCCGGAGCCCGCGATGGAAGAGCTTTGGACCGACATCTACGCCGAAACGGCGCCGCAGAACGCCTGAGGGGGGACAAGATCATGGCAACCGAAATTCTGATGCCCGCGCTCAGCCCGACGATGGAAGAAGGCACACTTGCCAAGTGGTTGGTCAAGGAAGGCGATACGGTCAATTCCGGCGACATCATGGCGGAGATCGAAACCGACAAGGCCACGATGGAATTCGAAGCCGTCGATGAAGGTGTGGTCGGAAAGATCCTTGTCGCCGAAGGCACCGAAGGCGTGAAGGTCAACACCGCCATCGCCGTCCTGCTCGAAGATGGCGAAAGCATGGAAGATGCGGATACGGCGTCCACCAGCGCCCCGGCGCCATCCTCTCTGAACGGTGCCGAGGGCCGCACGCCCGATGCCCCTGCCGCGACGCCGGCGGTCGCGCAAGAGGTCGAGGTCGACGACAGCCCCGACTGGCCAAAAGACACCGAGTTGCGACAGCAGACCGTGCGGGAAGCGCTGCGCGATGCGATGGCCGAAGAAATGCGAAATGACGACACCGTCTATCTGATGGGCGAGGAGGTCGCGGAGTACCAGGGCGCCTACAAGGTCAGCCAGGGCCTATTGGATGAATTCGGCGGCAAACGCGTGATCGACACGCCGATTACCGAGCACGGTTTCGCCGGTATCGCCGTGGGCGCGGCCTTTGGCGGTCTGCGGCCCATTGTGGAATTCATGACGTTCAACTTCGCCATGCAAGCCATTGACCAGATTATCAATTCAGCGGCCAAGACGCTTTACATGTCCGGCGGTCAGATGGGCGCACCCATGGTGTTTCGCGGCCCCAACGGTGCGGCCGCCCGTGTGGGCGCACAGCACAGCCAGGACTATGCCGCGTGGTACGGGCATATTCCGGGCCTCAAAGTGGTCATGCCCTATTCGGCATCGGATGCGAAAGGCCTGTTGAAAACGGCGATCCGCGATCCGAACCCGGTGATCTTCCTTGAAAATGAAATCCTCTATGGCCGCAGCTTCGACGTGCCGGTGCTGGATGACTTCACTGTGCCTTTCGGCAAGGCCCGGATTTGGCGCGAAGGCGAGGATGTGACCCTCGTCAGCTTCGGCATCGGCATGCAATACGCGCTGGAAGCAGCTGAAAAGCTGGCCGAGGACGGGATCAGCGCCGAGGTGCTCGACCTGCGCACGATCCGTCCGATGGACACGGCCAGCATCATCAAATCGGTGATGAAAACCAATCGCTGCGTGACGGTCGAGGAAGGCTGGCCGCAAGGGTCGGTCGGCAACTACGTCTCATCGGTGCTGATGCAGGAGGCGTTCGATTACCTTGATGCGCCAGTCATCAATTGCACGGGCAAGGATGTGCCCATGCCCTATGCCGCCAACCTGGAACGCCACGCGCTGATCACCACGGATGAGGTGATCGAAGCCGTCAAGCAAGTGACCTACCGCTGAGGACAGACAGATGCCGACAGAAATCCTGATGCCCGCCCTCAGCCCAACGATGGAAGAGGGGACGCTGGCGAAATGGCTGGTCAAAGAGGGCGATACCGTGAATTCGGGCGACCTTCTGGCCGAGATCGAGACCGACAAGGCGACAATGGAATTCGAAGCGGTGGATGAAGGCACCGTGGGCAAGATCCTGATTGCCGAGGGCACCGAAGGCGTGAAGGTCAATTCGGTCATCGCCGTGCTGCTCGAAGATGGCGAAAGCGCCGATGATATCGGAGAGGCCGCACCGGCCAAGGCCCCCGAAGCAGCACCCGCCGAAACACCGGCGGAGCCGCCAAAAGAAACCAGCGCCCCGGCCGCGCCGGCATCCGCGAAGGGAGAGCGCATCTTCGCCTCCCCCCTCGCCCGCCGCATTGCCGCTGAAAAGGGTCTGGATCTGGCGCAGATCAGCGGATCCGGCCCGCGCGGGCGGATCGTCAAAGCGGACGTGGAGAGTGCAACGGCAACGCCGGCGTCTGCAGCACCCGAACCCGAAGCAGCCAAATCGCCCAGCGCTACGCCTACGCAGGCCCCAGCACCGCAAGGCCCATCCGCAGACGCGATCGCCAAGATCTACGATGGCCGCGATTACGAAGAGATCACCCTCGACGGGATGCGCAAGACCATTGCCGCGCGCCTGACCGAGGCCAAACAGACGGTCCCGCATTTCTATCTGCGCCGAGATATCAAGCTGGACGCACTGTTGAAATTCCGCTCGCAACTCAACAAGCGGCTTGAGGCGCGCAGCGTGAAACTCTCGGTCAATGACTTCATCATCAAGGCCTGTGCCCTGGCGCTGCAAAGCGTGCCAGCGGCCAATGCCGTCTGGGCAGGCGACCGGATCCTGCAGCTTACCCCATCTGACGTGGCGGTGGCCGTGGCCATCGAAGGGGGGCTTTTCACCCCGGTTCTGAAGGATGCAGAGATGAAGTCGCTCTCCGCGCTTTCGGCAGAGATGAAAGACCTCGCCACCCGTGCCCGCGACCGCAAGCTGGCCCCGCATGAATATCAGGGCGGCAGCTTCGCGATCTCAAACCTCGGCATGTTCGGCATCGACAATTTTGACGCGGTCATCAATCCGCCTCACGGCGCGATCCTGGCGGTGGGTGCGGGCGTGAAGAAGCCGGTTGTCGGTTCTGATGGAGAACTCGCAGTGGCGACCGTCATGTCGGTCACGCTGTCGGTCGATCACCGGGTCATTGACGGCGCACTTGGGGCGGAACTGCTCGAAGCGATCGTGCAGAACCTCGAAAACCCGATGGTGATGCTGGCGTAGAGAGAAGCCCGGTCAGGGCTTCTCGCCAAAACGGTGATCCATGCGGATGGAGGGCTGGTCACAGCCCGCCTCCCCCACGATCTTGGCGGGCACGCCCGCTACGGTCTTGCAGGGCGGGACTTCAGCCAGAACGACGGATCCTGCGGCCACACGGCTGCAATTGCCGATGCGGATATTGCCCAGCACCTTGGCGCCCGCACCAATCAGAACGCCATCTCCGATCTTGGGATGACGGTCTTCTTCCTCTTTGCCAGTCCCGCCAAGCGTCACGGAATGCAGCATCGAGACATTGTCGCCCACGACAGCCGTTTCACCGATCACGATGGAATGGGCATGGTCGATCATGATGCCCTTGCCGATGCGCGCGTTGGGATGGATATCGACGCCGAAAATCTCGGAAATCCGCATCTGGAAGAAATAAGCGAGATCGCGCTTGCCCTGCGTCCAAAGCCAATGACCCACGCGGTAGGCCTGCACCGCCTGATATCCCTTGAAATAGAGAATCGGCTGGAGCAATCGGTGGCAGGCGGGGTCCCTCTCGTAGATGGCAACAAGGTCCGCCCGCGCGGCTTCGACCAGCTCGGGCGCTTCGGCATAAGCCTCATCGGTGATTTCCCGCAGGATCACCATCGACATCTCGTTTGACGAAAGCTTTGCGGCGATGCGGTAAGACAGCGCCTTCTCGATGGATTTGTGGTGCAGAATACAGGCGTGAACCAGCCCCCCCATCAGGGGCTCGGCGCTGACCGCGTCCCGTGCTTCCTGCGTGATCCGGTCCCAAACAGGGTCCACATTCGCAACTTTGATATGAGTTTTGGCCATCGCGACGCATCCTTCTGGTTCGTCCAGAATAGGAACTTAATCGCAAATCAGCCAAACGCAAAGTTGTGATGGATGGTATTTGCAACGTGAATGCCCCGTCGGCATGCGCTGGCTTATCTGCGCACCTGGCTGACCGCATGCTCAATCAGACATTGAAGGACCGTTTCGACACAGCCGCAATAGTCGGGATCATCAAAAGTAGGCTCGTCCGCCAACACACGCCTCCGTGCAGCCGCCATAAGGGATCCATTGCCCCAGCGCGGATGCATCCGCCCCGTCCTCAGACGATGCCGCTCGGCGAGGACTGCTTCGCCGATCATCTGGCGGCACATCCAACGTCGCTGCGCCTCGGGCGTGCCAAGCAACACGCGGGCCGCACTTGTGACATCGCCATGGAGAACGGGGCGCATAGCTCACCCGCCGATCGGGATGGAATAGGATGCAAAGAGGCCCGGCCCATATCGGGCCGAAATCTGTGCAACCTCTATTCGAACAATACCGCTCGCTCCGTCCACACCTTGTTGTGCGGCCGTATAAGTCCAAGCGGGCTGGCCGACCGTCTCTTCGCGCAGGATATTGTCCTCCTGAACCACTCGCACAAGATAGCTCTCGCTCTCCTCGCCCAACGGGACTTCGACAAGGTCCCAGCTGTCGCCTTCGATCCGGGTCCGGCGGATCCAAGTGGCGGCAAGATCGCCATTCGATCTGCGAGAGAGACCAAGATGCGCAGGCGCATAAGGGCGCAAACCATTGCCATCGAAAGCTTCCACACGATGCGTATATGACGGGTCGTCAAGGGATCGGCGCGCCGGGCCGATCCGGTAATTCTGAGAGACGCGACGCTGCGCCGATTTCAGGTCGATTTGCACCGGTGCGGCATTCAGCAACACAAACCAAGACCCGACCGGCCAGAAGTCCGGCGTCAAGGCATCCGTTCCCAATTGTCCCCGCAACCGCTTGGACAGGAGGTACGTTTCCGGTGCGATCAGTTCCGCAGCTTCGAACTGAAACACCTCCCACCGGTCGCTCGATCCATCTCCAATCGCCGCAAGGTTCGCTCCATTCAGTACCGCTTCGCCCGATTTGGACTCCAGCTGACCGCTGACCAATTTCACCTGCAAGGCGTCCCCATGATCCCACCGCCCGCTGCACGCGCGGGCAAGCGGTGTCTCCGTCGTTCCTATAATGGAACGTGCCGCGATGATCTCGGACAGCAGGTAATTGTCATCGGTCGCCGACGCATAAAGAGCGACCGACCCCGGCCATGGATCTGCGGTAACGGCCAGATGCGGCGCATGTGGCACCTCATCTCCGGTTATGAGAGGCAGGTCCAGAAAGAGGGGCAAAACCGGTGCCGGCGGCACGAAGGCGCGAACCACTCCGCTGTCCTCTACCATGTCGGCAGCGCGGTAGATCGACGGTTCGACACGCACCGCTTCGATCAGCTGCAACCCCGATTGGTCAACCCGGTCGACCCGAAACACCGCATCACCCTCTTGAGCGTCCGCCGGCAGACTGACCAGGTCCCCTGCCCCAAGCGCCATTTGCGACGGGGGAAGCGCAAAGCGGATCTTGTCCCGAGAGATGCGCGCCTCAGCCAGCCATCTTTCGGCAAGCTGACGGCCCTCTGCGCGTGTCATGGACAATGAGAGTTCGCTGGAGGCGACCGCATGTGTCGCTTCATCCGGCAGAACCGCCTCTTCCGCAACGGCTTCGTGGTTTGCGTCGGACTGCACAAACCGGGCGCGCACACGGCCCGACATGTCGGCCTCCGCCTCCCGCGTCTGCTCCAGAAGTCCGTCAAGTTCCTGCGTTTCGACCAACAGATCGCGGTCTATCGTGATCGGTTCATGATCGTCCCGCATGATGAACTTCAGACGACCGTCCCGCTCCACCGCATCGAACCCATATCTCAGCATCAGGGGCTGCAGTGCCGCGCGCGCGTCGCCCAGATCGTCAAGCACGTATCCCCGCACGATGCCGAACAGCTCGGACGTGTCGATATCCGTCAGATCCGCGCGCGCGCAGATCTCCTCGACCACCGAAGCAAGGCTGCGTGACCCGGAACGGCCATTGATCCAATGCCCGCGCGCATAATTGGCTCCGTCGCTCCAAAGGCTCCGCGTATTCGGAAAGAACGGGAAAGGCCGGGCATCCCATGCCCAGACATATGCGTTCTGCATGTCGATCATCTGGCCGTCGTAGAGATCCGAATGAGGATTGTTCTCGGGCTCCGACCAATACGCCAGCATCGTGTTCAGATACTGCTTTTGGATCAGATCATCTCTCACACCGGTCGAAAATCTTGGGGTACTCGATTCCGACGATTTCGGATCGACAAACTTGTTTGGCTCATTGGTGCCCTTGTCAATTGCCGCGCAGCCCAGTTCCGTAAACCAGATCGGTTTCGATCTGGGCTCCCAAGCCGTCGACTGCTCCTGCCGCTCTCCCGCGATGCGTTCGTGGTGCGCATTGGCCCACCAATTGTGGATGTCCTTGTATCTCCAGATCCAGGGCTCATCATGGGCTTCGTCCACGATCTCTGTCCGGATTTGCGCCGCTTCCGCCTCGGGGGAGTGATAATACCAATCATATCCCTCACCGCCTTCGATATTCGCCGCCAGATAGTCCGGGTTGTAGATACTTCCCCATGCCGCATCCGCGTGGTCCTTGCCCTCGCGCCAATCCGACAGGGGCATGTAATTGTCGATGCCAATGAAATCGATGTGGCTGTCCGCCCAAAGCGGATCGAGGTGAAAATAGCGATCACCCGAACCATCCTGCGGCTGATAGCCGAAGTATTCAGACCAGTCCGCCGCATAGCCAATCTTTGTCTCCGGCCCCAAAAGCGAACGCACCTCGACCGCAAGATCCCGCAACGCCTGAACAGCCGGAAAGCCACTGCCCAGGCCCCGGATCTGCGTCAGGCTTCGCATCTCGGATCCGATGCAGAAAGAGGCGACCCCGCCCGCCGCCGCGCAAAGCGCCGCGTAATGCAGAATGAACCTGCGCATGCCCCATTCCTCCGGCCCGCTATAGGTCACGGTGCCATCCCCGACCGTAAAGTCGCTGGCCGACGCCGTTCCGAAAAAGGCGGCAACCTCTGCATCCGCTTGTGCTGTCCCGTCGGGCGATCCCGCGCGACCGGGCGCCTCTGAAAGGGTGATCCGCCCCCGCCACGGAAGTGTAGGTTGATCCTCCGCATCGCTCCAGGGATCGGGAAGCCCGTTGCCCTCTTGCTGGTCCATCAGGATGAAAGGATAAAACATGACCGATTGGCCCTGTTCTTTCATATGTCGGATGGCCTCGACGACCGACGCATCCGCAGGCGTGCCGCCATAGATCGGCCGATCGTCAACCTTGGCAATCTCCTCGGCCGTGCTCCTGCTCAGCCCCGCAACGTGCCACGGCATATTGCCCGCCTCGTAGGTCTTCCGCTCGACCATGGGGCGCAACTCGCAATTCCCGCATCTCAGATCTGTCCCAAACCAGGACACAATCAGCGACGTCGCCCCGCAATTTGGCAATTCGTTGCGCAATGCCTCCAGCGAGGTTTCGAAATCGCTACGTCCCGAGGGGCTGTTCAGGTTGGCCGCCCATTTGCTCGCCGGGCCATCCTGATAATAAACAGGCGTGGTCGCGAGGGCATATTCCCCGGTACCAGGCATCAGCGCCACGCCGCGCACCGCGTGGCTGACATCGGTCGCATCGGCCTGGTGTGGTCTGGTAACCTCGAACGAAAACTGTGGAACCCGATTGCCAAACCGGTCGAGAGCCAGGTTCTCGATCACGATGTAAGCCGTACCACGATAGGCAGGTACCTCTCCCGCGCCTTCGATCGCTTCGATCAGAGGATCCGGCAGTTGGTCTGCCGAGCCGGGATAAACCTTTATATTCAGGTCATCATGGGCAATTTCTTCGCCATCCGCCCAAATGCGGCCAACGCTTGTGATCTGCCCTTCGCACAACGCAATCGCCAGACTGATCGAATAAGTGTAGCTGGTCGTCTGCGGCGTGCTGGGTCCACCCTTTCCGCCACCACTTGTTGTGGTGGTCTCCATGAAATCGGACGCCCAGATGACATGCCCGCCCACCCGCATCCGGCCAAAGACCTGGCCAATCGGTGCGCCGTCCGCGGAATTCGTCAGCCGAAAGCGATCCACTTTACCGGTTTCGACCGGCGCCGATCCCTGGCCAAGCAGCCGCTCATCAATGACCTTGCCAAGGGTCGCTCCGACGGCCCGACCGATCGCGACGCTCGAAAGCCCTGCAAAAGTGCCGCCAATCGAGCCGCCAATGGCCGCCCCTGCGGATGAAAGAAGTATGGTGGCCATCAGCGCACCTCCAATGGAAATTCGAAGCGCGCCACAACGCGGCGCCGCCAGGGTTCGCTGTACGGGCTTTCGACAACACCATGACTCGAATAGGCATGAATAAAGCAACCGTTCGGGCCCACCGAAGAGACAATGCCAAGGTGTTTCGCGACCGCACCAGAGCGCATTCGAAACAAGATGACGTCACCCTCATGCTCGTGCCGGATATCTTTGGCCTTCAGATGGCGGGCCGCTGCACGCCACAAACGCTCCTCCCCCTGAGGCTCGGACCAGTCCATCGAATAAGCCGGAGCCGTTTCCGGTTCCGCACCCACCACCTCGCGCCAGACCCCACGAATAAGGCCCAGACAATCCGTCCCCGCCCCAAGCGTTGCCGATTGGTGGCGATAAGGGGTCCCGATCCAGCGCCGCGCTGCCGAGACGACTTCAAAGCGCGCCCCCATCACCGACGGCTCCCGCCCGAATTTGTCCCGGAACTTCGGGGATACGCGACCATCCAGTCTTCACCGGGAACATCTGGGAAGCCCTGAAAATTCAGAATGTTGTTGAATTTCAGTCGACACGTCTCAAGGCGTTTGTCGCATCCCGCCTCAAGCCGCACCTCGTCACCCGCCTGAATTTGTCCGCGAATAGGCTCCCAAAGCTCAATCTGCCGAACGCCTTCAATCAGCCGGTCCCACTTCACGCTCCCCCAAAGCCCCTCAGCGGCTCCTGTCACGACCGTCAGTCGCCCCCTGCCGAACCAACCGGGTTCAAAGCCGGGCAATTCCGTCCATCGAAAGACCCGCGTGTCATCGATATCCTCGACAGGCGCGATATGCGCATAGCCGGGGGTGTCCAGATCAAACCGGCATTGCCCGTCGCCCAGAACAGCCGTGCAAGGCTTTTGATAGACCCGCCCAAGCGGTCTGTTGAGCGCTTCCGTCAGCCCCCGCAGCTCTGCGTGAAAGGCGCCGTCCGCTCGACGCACCTCGCCTATCGTTCCGCGAAACTGCAGCCATCTCACATCCGGATCTGACCAGTTTACCAACCATGCCTTGACGTCTGCGCCGTCAAAACGTCCTGCCTCGATGTCCTCCTCGGTCACCGACGCGTCGCTCAACGCTCCAACGGCTTCGCTGTTGTCCACCGACAATCCGGTGCTTTGCTGCAGGGCCAGGGCCGTCAATCCGCTGTCGGCCTTGAAGGTGATATCCTCAAAGGACAGCGGTCTGTCATGATCCGTAAAGCCAAACGATGCGCCATCTTTCCGCGTGATGGCCCATGCCCGGCAGAGTGTTGTCAAACCGCTCTCGATATGGGTTCTGAACTCCGTGCTCATGTCGTGCATCAGATCCTTACCTCCACCACGGGGACATTCGGAACATCCCCCGCTTGGAAACTGGCAACGCTGGTCTGAATCCGGTCCGTGTCAAAACGCACGGGCACGTCGAATTCAAAGCCTGCCGTGATCTGCATCGTCTCATCAGGCGCGCGTTCAAACGTGATCATCCCCGTCGTGGCATCCACGTGATAATGTACGCTTTCGCGCATCTCATCATCTTCGACACCGATGCGGACAGTGCCTTCGACCGGCTTGCTGATCGGACGTGCATAGGAATAGGCGCCGGAGTGATAGACCTTCATCAAGGGAAAGACCTTGGTGACACCATCCCCGACAGCGATTGTCTGGTCTCGATAGGTCGGCTCCTGCGACGCCTTGGCGGATTTGTAATCCGACCAGTCCTTCCAGCGAAACGCGAACATCTGACCCTGTCTTGATTCAAAGAACGCGATCAGCGTCTCGATGTCATCAAGGGACCGCATGCCCAGACCCGCATCGTACCGCCTGCGCGAATGTGCCCAGGGTGTGTTGCGTTCCTCGAACCCGTTGGCGAGTGTCACCACATCCGTGCGCCGCTCCGGCCCCCCTACCGAGCCAAAGCTCAGCGATGCCGGAAATCGTACCTCGTGAAAGTTCATGGCTGTGTCTCCGCCTTATCGATTGCGGTTGCCGCGGGTCAGCGCGCGGCTCATCTGAGCGGCGATTTGGCCCTGGCTCCGCTGGAAGCTCTGTGCGTCCGGGGTCGAGATGTTCATCACGATCGTGGCCCCGCCGCTGCCGCCACCTGCGCGCACGCCCAGCTTTCCATCGGGCCCGCGCGCCAAAGGCATGATCGCTTCCGGCCCAGCCTCGCCCATCAGGCCCGTGCCGCCGCGCATCGGAAAGGTCGTCGGGCCGGACACGACGCCCCCATTCGCAAACGGCATCACCCGGCCCTGGGAAAAACTCCCTCCCTTCGCGAAGGGCAGAATGGTGCTCACAAGCCCCTCCACACCATTTGCAAGCAAACCGCCAAAATGATCGGTCACCGGCTTGATCGCGGCGTTGTAGGTCGTGTTAATCATCGACTGCGCGACGGTCTCCAACGCATCCGACAACTTCATGCCGTCAAAGACGACGCCATCGAAGGCCTTGCGCAAACCCCGTGACAAGCCTCTCTCCAACGTTGCCACATCCTGGCCCGTTGCCGTCAGGCTCTCGCGAACGCGCCTCAACTCGCCATCGAACGACGCCGCGACGCTGGCCGTCGCGCCAAGCGTCTGGCTCAGCCCCTCCGCCTGCACCTCCAGGTGCTCGATCCCGTCACTCTCTTCCATGCTCCGCCCCTTTCCTGGTGTCCGGATACGCCGCCAGCAGGTCATCCAGCCTCGCCCGCGACATCGGAGCAGCGCCCGCGCCCTGCCCCAGCATCAGCTGCAATTCCGCGGGCGTCAGCTTCCAGAATTGATCCGGAGTGAGCCTCAGCCCCTGCATCCCGGCCCGCATCAGCGCGGGCCAGTCAAACCGTGTCATGCCGCGTCCTGACCCGGCACCATGAAGGCCCGTGCCAAAAGCTGCGCCGCCGCGCGGGCCGCTCCCATCGGCCCGCCATCGATCTCGGCCCGGCCCACCTCGGCTTGTGAGACCTCAAGGCCCCCGCCCCGCAGGCCCGCCGTGATCAGCGCCAGCACATCGCGGCTGGAAAACGCGCTGCTTTCAAAGCGCTCCACCAGCTCCACCAGCGACGCGGCCCCAAGCCCGTCTTCCAATTCAGCCAAAGCACCCAATGTCAGCTTCATCGCGCGCCGCTCCCCGTCGATGACCAAAGCCACCTCTCCCGTCCAAGGATTGGCCATCGGATCAGAGCGCCGTGAACGTCAGCGCACCCGCGCTCGCCATCGACATCTCATAGGTCGCCTCGCCATTGTGGGTGCCGGCATATTCGATGGAGGTCACCTGGAACGCGCCCTCAACGGTGCCGAAATCCGGAATGATCACCTGGAATTCCGGCGTCTCCCCGTCAAAGAAAAGCTGCCGGGCCCGCTCGTCGGTATCGGCATCCTTGAACACGCCCGATCCCGAAATCGCCGCCGATTTCACCCCGGCGCCCGCCAGAAGCTCGCGCCACCCACCCTGGCTCTCCAGGCTCGTCACATCCACGCTCTCCGCGTTGAAACTGACCCGCGTGGCGCGCAGGCCCGCGATGGTTTGAAACTGACCGTCCCCGGTCATATCCACTTTGACCAAGAGGTCCTTACCGTTCTGGGCTGCCATCTTTTCTCTCCAAGACTTCAAAGGGTTGGTGTGTCATCCACGCGGGCGTGGAATCTCAGATCAATCTGGCGGATCGTGCCCGCCCGGCCTGTGCGCCGTGCCGTGGCCCGGTCGAAACGCATCGACACCAGCGTGCCCCGGCTAAGCGCCAGATCCGCGTCCTGCAGCGCATCGCTCACCGCCGCCGCCACTTCCTTGGCCGCGCCAAAGCCCGCGCTCTGCGTAATCACGCTGACGATAAAGCGATGCTCCGCCCCATCCCCGGTGACGTCGGAGCGATCCAGCACCGTCTCCGGCCCCAGGCTCACGTAAAGCTCCGGCACCGTGCCCGCCGGGACCGCGTCATAGACATCGCCTCCCACCAGCGCGCTCACGCCCGCATCGGCCAGCAGATGCTGATAGACCGCTTCCTGCAGCGCCTGTGACATCGCATAGCTCATGCCACGACCTCCTCATCGGCAAAGCAGGTCAGATAGCGGCCCTGCGGGTCCCGCTCTGCCACGGCATGGATCACGAAGACCCGGTCACCGTCCCGAAAGCGTTGCTCAGGCTGCGGGCGCTGCGCCGATCCCATCGGCGCGCCGCGCACGACGATCTTGTAGGACATCGCCGCGACCGGCGTGCCCGCCTGCGCCCGCTCCCGCCCCGACCGGGCCGTCACATCCGCCCAGAGCTCGCCCAGAGCGGTCCAGCTCTCGACAAACCCGCCCGCGCCATCGGCGGTCCGCACCGGAGCCTCCAGCACCAGCTTGCGGTTCAGACAGGGCGCGTTCATTGCACCCGCCCCATATACAGCCGCAGCGGCTTGTAGCGTTCGATCAGGCTGGTCACGCCAAACGGCATGCAGCCGTCGCCGAGCGATGTATCATCGCGATATTCGTAGTAATGCGCCGCCAGCAGCAGGACAGCTTGGCCCAGATCAGCAGGCAACCCGCCCCAATCAGCGGCGAAGCCTGCGGTAAGTCCGATCTCCACCGCACCGCCCTGCGGCACCGCCGGCAGGCTCGACCCCATCGGGCGCAGACGTGGACGCTGGGCGTCCGGCTCCAGCCGGTAGGCATCGCCCGCCAGGCTCTGCCGCAGACCGTCCCGGTCCACCAGTTCGACACTGCCGATCCCTGTCACCGGCGCCACAGGCAACGGCTGTGCCCCCGCATCGCGCCAGGCATTCAGCGTCAGGCTGAAATCGCGTGCGATCAGGATCTTGCTCGTCCTCGCCTCGATCGCCGCCATCGCCGCCCGCAGGAAACTCCGCAGCACCTCATCCTGCACGCTGTCCTCGCCGAACCCGGTGCCAAGCCGTAGGTGGGCCTTGAAGCGGTCCACCGGCAGGGCGCTGTCAGGTATCGTGCTCTCTTCGATCAACATCATGAATTCACTCCGAAATTTCCTGCCCCTCGGCACCTCTCCGGGCACCGGGAAACGGACGCGCACCTCCCCACATTGCTCGGACGGAGGGGAGCAGCTAGACAATATGGAGGGTCTACTCAGGCACGCGCCCGAACCGGAGGCCGGCGAACCGGCCCCCTATCGCCCTCGCTTACGCGGTGGCGAATTTCAGCAGCTTGATCGCTGCAAAGTCGCTCACATCGCCGCCGACGCGCTTGGTCGCATAGAACAAAACGTGCGGCTTGGCGCTGAACGGATCGCGCAACACGCGCAGGTCCGGACGCTCCGCCACGGTGTATCCCGCGCCGAAATCACCAAACGCGATCGAGTAGCTGCCGGACGCCACTTCGGGCATGTCCTCGGCAATCACCACCGGATAACCCAGCAGACGCGCCGGCTCACCTGCCGCCAGACCATCGGCCCAGAGGAAGCGGCCATCGGCATCCTTCAGCTTGCGCACCATGCCGGCAGTCTTCGAATTCATCACGAAGGTCGCGTTGGCGCGGTATTCCGCACCCAGCGCATAGACGAGGTCGATCAGCTCGTCGCCATCGTCGAAGTCCGCATCCACACCGGTCGCGACATAGCCGATATTGCCCCAGGTCCAGGTGTCGTTCTCGACCGCCGGATGGGTCAGGATACCCGTGGGCTTGTCCACTCCGTCTCCGTTGACAAAGGCAGCCGCCTCGGCGCGGGCGAACTTGTCCGCGATGCGGCCAGCCAGCCAGCCCTCGATGTCGAACGCGCTGTCATCCAGCAGCCGCTGCGAGGCTTTCGGCAGCGCCGACAGCTCGTGCAGCGGGATCGAGATGCGGTCGATCTGCGGCGTGCCCGTCTCGGTCGTCGCAGCGTTTTCCGTGGCCCAGCCCGCACCGACATCGGTGTGGTCGACCAACACATCGTACGAAGTCGCCTCGACATTCACGACATTGGCCACCGCGCGGATCGACGCTGCCGATTTCAGAACCGACTGCACCGTTTCCGAGGTCTGCGGGTCCACCAGGTAACCGCCATCGCTGTTGACGGCCGTCGACAGCGCCTTGCCTTCCAGCTCCAGCCCGCGCAGCGCGTCATCGTCGCCCGAACGCAGGTAGGCGTTGAACGCCTTCTGATGCGGGGCGCCGGTATCCGTTTCGGCGGCCAGATGCGGGCGCGCCGCGATTTGAGATTTACGATCCAGCATGGTCAGTCGCTCTTCCGTTTGTTGGAGTTTGATTTGAATGGTGTCTTGAAAGCCCTTGAATTCAGTCACGAAACCGGCCACGGCCTGCTTCACGTCCTGAACCGGAGACAGATCTTCCCCGGCCCGAGCCTTCGTCTCGGTCTTGCTCATCAGCACATCCTGTTTGAGTGTGAGAAAAAGGCGCGTTTACCGGCGCGCCAGCTCCAGCCGCGCACCCTCAAAGGCCGCCGCCAATTCACGCAGGTCAGTGTCCGCCTCGGGCGCATCGCCCTTGGCCGCCACCCGCGCACTGGGCAGCATCGGGAACGTCACCAGCGACACCTCCCAAAGCTCCAGTTCGGTCAAGAGCCGCTGGCCCTTGTCATCCTTTGCCGCCTTCACCGTCCGGTAGCCGATCGACAGCCCGTCAATCGCCCCCGCCTCAATCAGGGCTGCGGCTTCGCGCCCCTTCTCGACGCTCTCCAGCAGCCGGCCTTTGACGTAAAGACCGCGCTCATCCTCGCGCACCTCGTCCCAGATGCCGATGGGCTGTGCGGGGTCGTGCTGCCACAGCATCTTGACCTGTGCGCCGGTCTTCAGCGAGGCCGCATAGGCTCCCTTCTGGACGATATCGCCCCCCTGATCGATCTGACCGAAAAGGCTCGCATAGCCCTCGATCACCGTCCCGTCCGTCACGCTCAGCCCTTCGCCAAAGCGCGCGAATTTCCGTTCCAACCCGGTGTCCTGCATCAGGCACCCTCCTCTACTGCGCGTCATACCACCAGAAACGACTGAAACGCCTGAGCCAGGATCACCGCGACCACCCCGTAAACGGTCAGCCACAGGCGCTTTTCCAGCCGCTCCATCATCTCTTCCAGCCGATCCAGACGGCGATTGATGTTGTCATAATGGATCTCGGCCACCCGCTCATGCGCCTGCAGCCTCAGACCCGGCGCGCATTCGAACCGCGCCTCATGCATCGTCGACCACGGGCGGCAGACCCAGCAGGCTCCGCTTCTCCGCATCCGTCAGGAACTCGGCCCCACTCACTCGCGCCCATTGCGCGTCCCGCTCCGCAGCCAGCGCCGGCACCTGATCGAGGTCAGGCTTCAGCTCCACCATCTCTCCGGTAAACCGCGTCAGCCAATCCGACAGCGCCGCCGCCACCCGCGTCGCCAGCGGCAACACCGTCAGGCGGTAGAAGGCCCTGTTCGCCTCCTGGTAATTCGCGTAGGTCGCGTCGCCCTGAATGCCCAGCAGCATCGGCGGCACCCCGAAGGCCAGCGCAATCTCCCGCGCCGCTGCCTCCTTTGTCTGCTGAAACTCCATGTCGCTGGGCGAAAAGCCCATCGGCTTCCAGTCGAGTCCCCCTTCCAGCAGCATCGGACGCCCCGCATTCCGCGCGCCCTGATGGTAGCTCTCCATCTCGGTCACCAGCCGGTCATACTGATCCTCGCTCATCGACCCCTGGCCTTCCGCTCCCCGATAGACCAGCGCGCCCGATGGCCGCGCCGCATTGTCCAGCAAGGCCTTCGACCACCGGCTCGCCGCGTTGTGGACATCCACCGCCATCGCCGCTGCCTGCATGGGCGAGAACCCGTAATGATCGTCCTGCGGATGAAAGCTCTTGATATGGCAGATGGGTGCCGCGCCTGCGCTCATGTCAAAGCGGTGCTTCTTGCCCCCCACCGCGTATTCATAGGCCACAGGCCAGCCATCCGCACCGGGTACCACCGACATCCGGTCCGACCGCAGCACATGCAGCTCCAGCGGCACGACGCCCTCGCCGAACACCGCCTCGACATAGCCGTTGCCCGACAGTAGGAGCTGCCCGAACAGCGCCTCCATCAACTCCGCCCGCCCCTGCGCCGCATTGGGCTGCCGGATCAGGCTCAGAAGCGGATGCGTATCATAGCGTTGGCTGTGATCCTGCAGCACCAGCGGCAGCGCGGCAGCGGCCTCCGCGATCAGCTTGACCGATCGGAACCCCACCGGATTTCCCGAAAACCCCGTCCGTGTGAGCGAGACGGTGTCGCGCGGGCTCCACGCCACCCGGCCCGAGGAGTGATAGGCCACCACCGGCCCGGTGGCGCTCGCCTTCTGCTCCGGGGCGCTGTCACCGCCGCTGCGACGCAGGAAATCAAATACCATGTCTCATGCTCCTCTTGGCGCCGCCGGTCATCTGCCCGCGGCCTCGTTGAAACCCGTTATCCTCGGTTTTCTTAAAAATGCTGGAAATGCACCGTGCGGTGCCGTTGCGCGGGGCGAACAGCCGCCCCGCGCGGCCCGTGGGCCCGCCTCAACCGCGTCAGGTTCATCGCCCAACGCGTTCTTTTATATCATAAAGTTCTGACGCGCGGCTGCCGGAACCCCTTGGCGGGTTCGATCATCAACTCATGCAGCGCCCAGACTAGGGCATCCACCCTGTCCGGCGATCCGCGCCCTTGAAAACCGCGGGCCGTCATCTGGCCCATCTGGTCCTCCAGATCATTCAGTCCGCGCACATGCCTCACCCGCTTCTGCTCGTAAAGCGCGGCGACAGGCTCCGCGCGGGCGACCTTGCCCTTGGCCGCGTGCACCGTCTTCAGCGACACCATCGGATCGACCTGTCTCAGCACCTCGGCCACAAGCTGCCCGCCCTGGTTGACCTCTGCCACCAGCCGCTCCGCTCCGTGCCGTTCCATCGCGGCAATCGCGGCTTCGGCCCAACCCGTCGGCCCCATGCCCTGAACGGTGGCATCTTCCAGCACGTAGGCCCGCCATGTTTGCGGGGCGCCTTGCGTGACGGCTCCCGCCACCACGATCCCGCAGGCATCCGCGCCTTCTCCAGCACTCACCGCCGGGTCCAGCGCCACCACGATCCGGTCAAGGTCCGGAACGTGATCCACATGCGCCGCTTCCAGCATCTTGCCTTGCCACAACGCCCCCTCTGCGTCACCCAGCAACACGCCGTCCAGCTCCTGGCGCCCCAGCCTTGTGCCTGCATACCGGGTCCGCACTTCTTCCAGAAAGCTTGCTGCCAGATTGGCGCGGTTCGCCTCGGTCGGGGCGTGGGTCGTGACCGTTGACGGCGAGGCCAGCAGCGCCTTCAGCGTCTCCTCATTCCGCGGCGTCGTGGTGACGCAAACCTGCGGCGTCTCTCCCAAACGCAATGCAAATTGCAGCATGTCCCAGGTATCGCCCGCCTTTTTCCACTTGGCCAATTCATCCGCCCAGGCGGCATCAAATTGCGGACCTCTCAGGCCTTCCGGGTCCTGCGCCGTGAAAGCCTGCGCCTCCGCTCCGTTGGGCCAGATCAGCTTTCGTTCCGACGCCTTCCAGTTGGGACGTCGATCCGGCGGCGAACAGGCCAGAATACCGCTGTCCCCAAAGATCATGACTTCTCGGACCTGATCATAGGTCTCTCCCACCAGCGCCACGCGGCGGGCTTTGCCCGGATCAAGCGGCCGGCTGCCCTCCACCTGCGATCTGACCCATTCGGCACCCGCGCGGGTCTTGCCCGCGCCGCGTCCGCCCATGATCACCCAGGCCCTCCAATCGCCCTCGGGCGGAAGTTGGTGGGGCATGGCCCAAAACTCGAAAAGAAAAGGGAGCGCACACAGCGCCCCCTCTCCCAGTTTATTCAGGAAGTTCTCCTGCAGCGCAGCAGGCGCGCAAGCGACCCAATCGGCACCCGATTTCAAATCGAGCGACGTTAAGGTCGAGGGCATAGCCCCCTTGCGCGATACCAAGCTGTCGGTTTTCCAGTTCGACAAGGCTCGCCTCTACTTTCTGACACGTTCGCACCAGCCCCTCAGCCAATGAGACCTGCCGTTTCCCTTCTGCATAGTCTGTGACCTCCCCGGCCTGTGCCTGTTCAATCAGGCCTTCCAGTTCCTTCCGCAGGGAGCGGAGAGAGCCCTGAACCGAATGAAGCAAATCTTCGGTGCGGGACACTCGTTCGTCCGGGGTAATTAATGCCATGTTTGCTCGTTGACCTCATGCAAAGGTGATCTCCGCACGAGAGAAAATGAGAAAAGCGGCCCGGATCTCTCCAAAGCCGCCGCCCATTTCTTCCAGCCTGACACAACCTATACGCGAAACCGTTCGCTTTGTCAAGTCAATGCAGGTTGAGGAACGGCGCCTAACCGTTCGATCTGGTTAACAAAATGTTAAACCACAACAAGGTGCGACGCATCGCGATGAGCGCAGAACACTCATCACAGCGCGTTTGTCAAACCGACGCATCAATTGTTCGAATTGGCCCGCTCGGCTTCGATCTCGCGCCAACGCGCGACGTTGCGGTTGTGCTCGTCAAGGGTTTCCGCAAAGGCGTGCCCGCCCGTCCCGTCTGCTACGAAAAAGACATATTCGGTGGTATCCGGATTGACCGCCGCTTCAAGACTGGCAAGGCCGGGATTGGCGATCGGTGTCGGCGGCAAACCGTCAATCACGTAGGTGTTCCACGGGGTCTCTGCCCGCAGTTCGCTCCGCCGCAGACCCCGCCCCAAGACGCCCTGACCCCGTGTCACCCCATAAATCACGGTCGGGTCGGTCTGTAATCTCATGCCGCGGTTCAGCCGGTTGGTGAAGACGCTGGCAACCTGCCGGCGTTCCTCGGGCACCCCCGTTTCCTTCTCGATGATAGACGCAAGAATAATCATCTCTTCCGGGTTCTGCAGGGGCAGATCGTCTTCTCTCGCTTCCCATGCTGCGGCCACGCGCACCCTTTGCGTCTCCTGCATCCGGTCCAGAACGGCCAGCCGTGTCGTCCCGGTCGTCACCTCATAGCTGTCCGGTGCCAGAGAGCCCTCTGCAGGTATCTCCGCGACCTCTCCGTCCAGGATGTCCATGGCATTCAAGCCCTGCACAACCTGCCAACTGGTCACGCCTTCGGCTAGCGCGATGCGAAAGCGTGTGTCCTGCTCCGCCTTGGTCTCTTCGTACAGATCCGGAGTGCTTTCCTCGGCCGGATCGAACGCCACCCGCTCCACGAACCGGTTCGTGGACGGATCAAGCTCCCTCACCTGCACGCTGGTCCGGGTCACACCGATCCGATAAACCACTTCCGTTCCGCACGTGCTCGCCCCGCCCCTGGTGATCTGGTCGACGATATCTTCCATGGACGCACCAGGCTCCACGAGAAAGCTCCCCGCCTTCAGGTCTTGCGTTTTGTCGGAGTAATCCGCCCCCACCCGGAACAGCATGCCGGAACTGACTGCGCCCTGCGCTTCCAGATCGCGGCTCACTCGGGACATATTCGCCCCCCGATCCACCCGCAGGCAGATGGCCTGCTCCAACGGGCCTTCGGATGTATACTCGGTTTGTCCCCAGATGATCACGCCGCCCAGCAGGAACAGCGCGACGACCAGCATGGTGATCGCGTTCGAGGCAACGCTACGCCACATTACGGAGCCTTCCCGAAAACCACGCTCGCATTCGTCCCGCCGAAGCCAAAGGAGTTGGACAGGGCAACATCCACTTTCCGCTCCCTCTTGACGTTCGGAGCGAGATCGACAGGTGTTTCAACGGCCGGATTGTCCAGATTGATTGTTGGCGGCACGACCTGATCGCGGATCGCCAGAATGCTGAAAATCGCCTCGATCGCGCCCGCCGCCCCCAAAAGGTGCCCCGTCGCCGATTTCGTAGACGACATCGTCACAGAAGAGGCCGCGTCGCCCATCAAACGCTCCACGGCGCCCAGTTCGATCACATCCGCCATGGTGCTTGTGCCATGCGCGTTGATGTAATCCACGTCACCCGGCGCAAGACCGGCATTCCTCAAGGCCGCTTGCATGGACCGCTCGCCGCCTTCTCCATCCTCGGATGGTGCGGTGATGTGGTAGGCGTCACCCGACAGACCGTAACCAAGCACCTCGGCATAGATTTTCGCGCCCCGCGCCTTTGCATGCTCGTAGTCTTCCAGCACAACGACGCCCGCGCCTTCTCCCATGACAAAGCCATCGCGGTCGGTGTCGTAAGGTCGGCTTGCGGCCTTTGGATCATCGCTGCGCTTCGTGCTGAGCGCCTTGCAGGCGTTGAAACCCGCAATGCCGATCTCACAGATGGCCGCCTCTGCCCCGCCGGCGATCATCACGTCCGCATCTCCGTGCTGGATCAGTCTGGTGGCATCGCCGATGGCATGCGCCCCCGTCGAACAAGCGGTCACGACAGAATGATTTGGGCCCTTAAAGCCAAAGCGAATGCTCACCTGACCCGAGATGAGATTGATCAGGGCGCCCGGAATAAAGAACGGCGAAACGCGCCGCGGTCCGCGCTCCTTGATCAGGATCGCTGTGTCGGCGATGGAACTCAGACCGCCGATACCGGAGCCGATCATAACGCCCGTGCGCAGACGCGCCTCTTCATCCTCCGGGGTCCAACCCGCATCTTCGACGGCCATTTGCGCGGCGGCGATCCCGAACAGGATGAAGTCGTCGACTTTGCGCTGCTCCTTGGGTTCAAGCCAGTCATCGGCGTTGAAGGTGCCGTCGCTCCCATCGCCTCTGGGAACTTCGCAGGCGTAATCCGTCGCCAGGTGGCTGGCATCGAAACGCTCAATCGTGCCTGCGCCGGATTGGCCGTCCAGCAGGCGTGCCCAGGTTTCCTCGACACCGGACGCCAACGGAGTGACCAGCCCCAATCCCGTTACAACCACTCTGCGCATGAATTGCCCTCTTGCCCCGTCTTCGCTCTTGAGCACCGCTCTTACCCCGACCGAGCCTTGGGGGGCAAGAGCAGCCGGTGCCCCCGATCAGCGCCTTGCAGCCACCTGCCCCGCAAGAAGCCCCAGGGTGGATGTCAGCAACTGACCGGCAGTCAGCGCGCCCCGGCCGTTCACATCCGCTTCGGGCATGAACTCAACCATGGCAAAGCCGACAAGCGTCGCACGGGCGGCCACCGCCCGCAGAAGCGCCCAGGCCTGTGCATAGGTCAGCCCGCCCGATGTCGGGGCAATGACGGCTGGCATGATTGACGGATCCAGCCCGTCGCAATCGAAACACACCACCACACGCACACCCTCGGGGATCAGGGCAGCGCAATCCGCGATACTGCTCTGGTGAATGTCCTGTGCCGGCACGATGGAGGCGCCCCAGTCAAGCGCGTCCTGATACTCCCGGCGCCCGGCCGAGCCAATGCCCCGTGCGCCCACCTGCACGATGCGCTCGACATGCTGCATCTCGCTGGCCCGTCTCATGGTGGAGCTCAGCCCAAAGCGCTCTCCCTCGACCTCGTCCCGCCAGTCGATATGGGCGTCGATCTGCAGCACGGTGATCGGTCCCTGATCCGCAAAGGCCGCCAGCATGGGAGACTGCACCGAGTCGTCGCCCCCCAAAAGCATCGGTATGGCGCCCTGACCAAGGCATTCGCGCGAAGCCGCCTCGATCCGGGTGCGGTTGCCTGCCGGATCAGACGGGGTCACGTCCAGATCTCCGGCATCCACTGCCGTGACCCCATGGGGCAGCACCTCATGCCCCAGATCGAAATTCAGCTTGTCCAGGTCGCCCGAATAGTCCGCGGCACCGGCGCGCATGGCCGCAGGACCTTGTGCGCAAAAGGCGCCCACCGAAGGATAAGGCGTCGCACAATCGGCTCCCAGAACGACGATATCGCCCTCGGTCCCGGCGGGCAGACCCAGCAAGGTCTCGTGCGCGCCGCCTCCAAACATGTCTGCAAGTTTCGACATTCAGTACCTCCTGCCGCCGCGAAGATGGCACAGCCTGTCAGCAAAGACTATTTGAATTCCGCCACGCTTTCCGGCTGCGGCTGCGCCACCTCAAGCGCTTCGACCAGATCAATCGTCTTTCGGAAAAGCGCGCGCCCGACCAATGCGCCCGAGATGTGAGGCACGTATTTGAGCCGCGCGATATCATCGACATTGCGCACAACGCCGCTCGCGATGACAGGGGCCCGTGCTTTGGCGGCCAGGCCCGACATCAGGCCGAGTTGCGCGTCCAGATCCTCCATGTCGCTGTCGATATCCGTGACGATGATCCCGGCAAGGGGCGCGTCGGCAAATGCGTCCAGAAACGCCTCTGGCGCGATTGCGCTGGCCATGCGCCAGCCATCGCTCATGACTTGACCTTGCCAGACATCCAGCGCCAGTACGATCTGATCCGGAAAGTACTTCGCCAATTCCCTGACCAGATCGGGATCGCGGACCGCCAGCGTTCCAAGAACGATCCGTCCCGCGCCCTTTTCGATCCAGCGCTCCACGCTGTCGCGGTTGCGGAACCCTCCGCCGATCTGAACCGGTATGCCCGCAACACGAATGATCTCTTCGATCAGTTCGACATTTTCGCCTCGGCCCTCAATGCCGTCAAAATCCGTCAGATGCATCCAGGATGCACCGGCACTGGCAAAGCCGCGTGCGGTGTCCAGCGGATCGACATGCCATATCATCGGCTCTTCAAGACGGCCCCGGTGAAGGCTCACGACGCGTCCGTTCTGCAACTCGATGGTCGGATACAAGATCATGGCCCCTCCAGCATATCCGCGACTGCACCTACGATGGTCAGAAGACTATCATGAGGCCTGCGAACAAACGCGTCTTCAATTCGGCACCAGATGGCCGATTTGCGTCACCGCGCGCCGGGCGGCCCGTTTCTGCGCATCAGCAGCACCGGATCGCCCTGCATTTCGACCGTGCGCAGCGGGCGATATCCCAGGCTGTCGGCCAGCTTGCAGGACGGCGCGTTGCCTTCGGCGATGATCGCGACCAGCGGTCCCGTGACAACGCGGTCGAACCAATCATGGGCCGCCTTCGTCGCCTCCGCACCCAGGCCCCGCCCCTGTGCTTCGGGCGCGAGCACCCAGCCCGCCTCGGGATAGGCATCAAAGTCCGCCCCAAGACCGCGTGCGCGGAAAAAGAACCCGGTTTGCCCCACCAGGCGGCGGGAGCGGGCCTCTGTCACGGCCCATTGGCCAAAGCCGGTCATCTGCCAATGGCCCGCGTTGCGCAGAAACGACGTCCAGGCCTCGCCCCGCGTCAACGGCGTCCCGCTGATATGTTCGACCACGTCCTGCATCGCCCAGATCTCTGCGTATCTATCGAAGTCTTCAGGCAGCATCGCGCGCAGGCTCAGCCTCGCGGTGTTGATGATCGGAATGGTTCGGTTCATTGGATCTACGTGTTGGCTTGCAAAGGCACCATTGCCTCTGAACCCATGGGCGCTTCAAGAGGCTGCGCCACGCCTGAGCCGGACTTTGCCGACCTGACAAAAGAAAAGCGGCGCTCCGGATCGGAGCGCCGCCCTATGTGCAATCTCGCGCCGTCTCAGGAGGCGTCAGAGATGAACTTCACAGCGTCGCCGAAGGTCTGGATGGTTTCGGCCGCATCATCGGGAATTTCGATGCCGAACTCTTCTTCGAAGGCCATCACCAGCTCCACGGTGTCCAGGCTGTCAGCGCCCAGATCGTCGATGAAAGAGGCGTTTTCAACGACCTTTTCCTCTTCGACACCCAGGTGCTCCACAACGATCTTTTTCACGCGGTCTGCGACGTCGCTCATATCAATTCCTCATCACTTCGGGGCTTGCGCCCAATGTGCCCTCTCCCCGTGCCGGGGTGGCTTGGTTCTCGCCCCGCGAAGGGGGCGTGGTATTCGCCCTTAGGGGCGGCTCAATTCCCCGGAAATCCGGGAGTTGCAGGTCCTGTTTGACAGGGCCCGCCCAGATGTGCGCCGCCTATAGCATAGACTGCAGCAATGGCAAACGCTTTCACTCGCGGCCTTTTGAGGCCGCTCACAACATGGCCATGCCACCGTTCACGTGCAAGGTTGTGCCGGTTATGTAGGCGGCTTCGGGACTTGCGAGATACAGAACCGCCGACGCGATTTCCGCAGGCTCCCCCATGCGTCCTGCCGGGATCTGCCCCATGATCGCGGTCTTCTGATCCTCGGTCAGTTTGTCGGTCATTGCCGTAGCGATGAAACCCGGCGCCACCGCATTCACGGTGATTCCCCGGCTTGCCACTTCGTAGGCCAGCGACTTCGACATCCCGATCATGCCGGCCTTCGAGGCCGCGTAATTGCCCTGCCCCGGATTGCCCGTCGCACCGACAACAGACGAGATGTTCACGATCCGGCCCCAGCGGGCTTTCATCATCCCGCGCAAAACGCCTTTGCAAAGCTTCATGGTGGCCGTCAGGTTCACGTCCAGCACCGATTGCCATTCGTCATCCGACATCCGCATGAACAGGTTGTCGCGGGTGATGCCTGCATTGTTCACCAGGATATCGACACTGCCCATCGCCTCGGCCGCCAGCTTGGGAAGCGCTTCGACAGAGGCGCTGTCGCTCAGATTGCACGGAAGCACATGCGCACGTTCGCCCAACTCCGCCGCCAGGCTCTCAAGCGGTTCCACACGCGTGCCCGAAAGGCCCACCGTCGCCCCCGCCCCGTGCAGGACGCGTGCAATCTCGGCCCCGATCCCGCCGGAGGCCCCTGTGACCAATGCGTTCTTTCCGTCCAGCTCAAACATATCCGTTCCTCAATTCACACTGTCCAGGGCAGCCTTCACGTCCTCGGGGGTCGAGAGGGCGCGCGTCGCGATGCTTCGATTAATCCGGCGCACCATGCCTGACAGCGCCTTGCCGGCGCCGATTTCCCAAATCTCGGTGACACCATGCGCGCCCATCGACATCACGCTCTCGCGCCACCGCACGCTGCCGGTGATCTGCTCGACCAAGAGCGACCGGATCGTCTCTGGATCGCTGACCGGCTCTGCGCGGACATTGGCAATCACCGGCACGCGCGGCTGCGCGATATCGACCTCCTTCAAGGCGTCTTCCATCGCCTTTGCGGCGGGCGCCATGAGGCTGCAGTGAAAAGGCGCGCTCACCGGCAGCATCACCGCGCGCTTGGCGCCTTTTTCCTTGGCAAGCTCCACCGCCCGTTCAACGGCTCCCACATGCCCCGAAACGACGACCTGCGCCGGATCGTTGTCATTCGCGGCCTCGCAGACTTCACCCTGTACTGCATCCTGCGCCACCGCCTTCACCGTTTCGAAATCAAGGCCCAGCAAGGCGGCCATCGCGCCGACGCCGACCGGCACCGCCTGCTGCATCGCCTGACCACGGGCCCGCAGAAGTTTGGCCGCGTCCGCAACGCTCAGAGCGCCCGCCGCTGCAAGGGCCGAATACTCTCCCAGCGAGTGGCCAGCAACGTAAGCGGCGGCGTCCACGGTGACCCCCTCCGCCGCCAGGGCACGCATCGTGGCAAGTGAGGTGGCCATCAAAGCCGGTTGCGCATTCTCCGTCAGGGTCAAAGCGTCGATCTCACCCTCCCAGATCAAGCCGCTCAGCTTTTCACCCAGCGCTTCGTCGACCTCGTCGAAAACCGCCTGTGCCTCCGGATACGCCTCTGCCAGGGCCCGGCCCATGCCGATGGTCTGCGCCCCCTGCCCCGGGAATACGAATGCTCTGCTCATGATTGCCCTCCGTACAAGTCCGCTCCGCATACATGCGGCATCGTCAAAGGGCAACGGCTGTGCAGACCTGCGCGTCACATGTGCGAAACCGGTGCGTTGTAGACAAACGGCAAGACGCTAGGTGAATCCTCAGCAGCCAACGCGGAGAGTGCCATGAGCCTGACAAACACGCACACCACCTATGGTGCGGTTACCAAAACTTTTCACTGGCTGACCGCCCTTTTGATATTGACCGCGATCCCATTGGGCATTGTCGCCAACAACCTGCCTTACGAGACAAGCGAGGAGCTCGCCCGGAAAGCATGGTTGTTCTCGTTCCACAAAACCGTCGGTATCACCGCGTTTTTCGTCGCGCTGGCGCGGATCGCCTGGGCCATCGCGCAACCCCGGCCCGGACTGCTGAATGGTGACAAGAAGGTGGAGTCGCTTCTGGCCGAAACCGTTCACTGGCTTCTTTACGGCTCTCTTCTGCTGGTGCCGCTCTCCGGCTGGATCCACCATGCCGCAACGACGGGCTTTGCGCCGATCTGGTGGCCCTTCGGGCAGGATCTGCCTTTCATTCCGAAAGATGACGGGATCGCCTCCACCTTTGCGGGCCTTCATATGGTGTTCGAACGCGTGCTGGTCGTGGCCATCGCCCTTCATGCGGCGGGCGCGCTCAAACATCACTTCATCGACAAGGATTTCACGCTGCTTCGGATGTTGCCCAATCGTCGTCAAGCGCCAAACCCGCCCGCCCATACGCGCAGTTCACTGCCCCTTGGCGCGGCAATTGTCCTTTGGGGCGCAGCCCTTGGCATTGGTGGGACGCTGGGCGTCTATGACAGCCATGCCGCAATCGCTCCGGTCGCCGAGCTGGAAGAGGTTCAGTCCGACTGGCAGGTCGAAGACGGCACGCTTGGCATCACGGTGACGCAACTTGGCAGCCAGGTTGAGGGCACATTCGCCGATTGGACAGCCGCGATCACTTTCGCCGAACGGGACGATCCGGGACCGGCGGGATCGGTGGATGTGACCGTCGCAATCGGCTCCCTCACGCTGGGCTCCGTCACCGGCCAGGCCCTCGGGCCCGACTTTTTCGACGTCGAGCGGTTTCCGACAGCAACTTTCACCGCCGAGATCTCGCGCACCGAAGACGGGTATGTCGCAAATGGTCCGCTGGCCATCAGGGACGCGTCGGTGCCGGTCAGCTTGCCCTTCACCCTCGTGATTGCGGAGGATGGTACCGCAACGATGTCGGGTAATCTGACCCTGAACAGGATCGATTTCGGGATCGGCGCATCCAGCCAACCGGACGAAGCGAATGTGGGGTTTGGCGTCGACGTGAACGTGGCGCTGACTGCGACGCAAGCGCAGCCCTCCGATCAGCCATAAAAGGCCACAAGAAAAGGCCGCCGGTCATCCCCTACCGGCGGCCTTTTTGTCCGTGAGCCCTGGTGATTTACTCAGCAGCTTTCATTGCTTCGACGGAAATGGTCACTTCGACCTCGTCGCTCACCGCAGGCGCGAACGCACCCAGGTTGAAATCCGACCGCTTCAATGTCGTTGTTGCATCAAACCCTGCCCATTCCTGATTGGCCATCGGATGGGTTCCGGTCTTGTTCAGCGTTGCATCCAGCACGACCGACTGGGTGACATCGTTCATGGTCAGGTCACCGGTGATCATCGCCGTATCCTCGCCGGTCACCTCAATCGCGGTCGACGTGAAAGTGATCATGTCCTCTTCGGATGCACCGAAAAAGTCGCCGGACATGAAATGCGCCTCGCGCTCTTCCCAACCGGTAAACATCGACATCGTCGGCATCGAGACATTCACGCTGGAATTGCTGGGGTCTTCCTGATCGAACATGATCTCGCCCTCGAAACCCGAGAACATGCCGAACGTCGTAGAAAAGCCCAGATGGTCGTAAGAGAACAGAACCTGGCTGTGGCTCGCATCCAGAGTGTAGCGTTCAGGCGCGGCAAAGGCGGCTGTCGCGGCGGTTGCCAGGGCGGCAGCAAGCAGTGTCGTTTTCATGATATCGGTGCTCCATCGCAGTCATGAATGTTGGCGTAACAATCATTACATGTGGCCTAAAGCGACCCAACGGCAATTGCTGAAAAGACAACATTGACTGTGAACGAATGAACAATTCGTGTGTCAGCAAGGGCTGAGCGCGCCCAGTTGCCTTTGCAGAGCTTGCCGGATGTGATCATCCCGCAAGGGCAAATCCAGCAAAACAGAGCCGTCGCAATCATGCACCGTGACTGCGCCCGGATGAAACAGAACGTTGCCAAGCGTGTCGTAGCGGCGCTGCATCACCGTCTGCAACTGCCCGTCCGGCCCCGCTGCTAAAATGCGGAGTTCCGACAGGATCGGATCAAACTGGATCTCAGGCGCGGGTGCGGCACGGGGCGCCGTTACGAAGGCGAGCCCAATGACCAAAAGCAAGACCGTGACGCCGACCTTCATGGCAAGAAGAACGGGATCGCCGCTCCCACCGAACCGCCAGAGCATCGGTGCGCCAAGCAGGCAGGCCGCACCCAGAACGCGCGACAGGCCCCGCATCAACGCGGCTGGGTTTGCGACCTGCAGTGTCAAAGGCGCCCGATCGGTCAAGGGTGCCGGGCCACCTGGCAGGCCCACGATCTCCTGGTTCATCGTCGACGTCATGTCTTCCCTCCCGTCTGCGACCATGTCGACACCCTTGGCTTTGATCGGGGCGGTAATGTGACCGTGCCGTGAAATCCGCCGGGCAGGTCCGGGATCTTGCGCCTTGGCCCAAAGCGTGTATACGGATCTCTCTTTCCGCAAAGGTTTGAACCGCGCAGTCTCTCGTGGTGGGGCAGCGGAAAGTCATCGCTCCGCCTTTGAAATGCGCCTTGACAGAAACAGGAGTAAACATGCCGCTTTACGAGCATGTCATGATCGCGCGTCAGGACCTGTCCAACACGCAGGCCGAAGGGCTGATCGAACACTTTGGCACAGTCCTGACCGACAATGGCGGCACCCTCGTGGACCACGAATATTGGGGTGTCAAAACCATGGCCTACAAGATCAACAAAAACCGCAAGGGGCACTATGCGTTCCTGCGCACCAATGCGCCGGCCCCCGCCGTGCAGGAGATGGAGCGCCTGATGCGCCTGCATGACGACGTGATGCGCGTGCTGACCATCAAGGTCGATGCACACGCCGAAGGCCCCTCGGTCCAGATGCAAAAACGCGAAGAACGCGGCGACCGCCGCGAGCGTCGCTGACAGATCGCTTTAGAAAAGGACGCTAAGACATGGCAGCAAAACCGTTTTTCCGCCGCCGCAAAGTCTGCCCCTTCTCGGGCGACAATGCACCCAAGATCGACTACAAGGACACACGCCTCCTGCAGCGCTACATCTCTGAGCGTGGCAAGATCGTGCCGTCCCGTATCACCGCCGTCTCGGCCAAGAAGCAGCGTGAGCTGGCCCGCGCGATCAAGCGCGCCCGCTTCCTCGCGCTTCTGCCCTACGCCGTGAAATAAGGAGACCCGCAATGCAAGTCATCCTTCTGGAACGCGTGGCCAAGCTGGGTCAGATGGGCGACGTCGTCGACGTCAAACCCGGCTACGCACGCAACTTCCTTCTGCCTCAGGGCAAGGCTTTGTCGGCCTCCGAGGCCAACATCGCCGACTTCGAGAACCGCAAGTCTCAACTTGAGGCCCGCAACCTCGAGACCAAGAAAGAAGCCGAAGCTCTGGCCGAAAAACTTGATGGTCAGCAGTTCATCGTGATTCGTTCGGCCTCCGATTCCGGATCTCTCTACGGTTCCGTCACCACCCGTGACGCTGCCGATGCGGCGACCGCCGAAGGCTTCAGCCTCGACCGCAAGCAAGTGGTTCTGGGCGCGCCGATCAAGGAACTGGGTCTTCACTCCGTGATGGTCGTGCTCCACCCCGAAGTGGATGCCGAAATCAAGCTGAACGTGGCCCGCTCCACCGAGGAAGCAGAGCTGCAGGCCTCCGGCAAATCCATCCAGGAACTGGCCGCGGAAGAAGAAGCCGCAGCCGAGTTCGAGATTGCCGAACTCTTTGACGATATCGGCAGTGCCGCATCCGACGATGAAGAGCTTGCCCCGGCTGCGGAAGCGGTGGGCGAAGCCCCGTCGAACGACGACGATACTGTCACAGGCTAAGCCCCTCTGGCGAAACAAAATCCGGGCCGCGCAATCAGTCAGATCGCGCGGCCCTTTTCATGTCTCGTCCTCCGCTGGCGGATCGGGGACGTATTCAAGAATGTCACCGGGCTGACAATCGAGAAACTTGCAGATCTCGTTGAGCGAGGCAAATCGCACGCCTTTCACCTTGCCGGATTTCAACAGGGACAGGTTGGTTTCGGACAGCCCGATGGCCGCGGCCAGCTCGCGCGAGGTTACTTTGCGCCGCACCAGCATCAGGTCCAGGTTGATGATAATCGCCACAGTCAGCCTTTACAGGAAATGACGGTTTTCGTCGTCAACCTCGGCCGCGCGCCTGAAGCTGCTGGCCAGCGCCAGCAAGACGAGCCCGATGATAAGAAACACAATATCCAGATTGATCGGCAACCAATGGATTGTCGGCTGCTCTTCTGAGGGCACGCCCCATACCAGGGCGAATGGCATGAACCTGAATATCATCAGAAACAGAATGTAGAAGAATATCAGGGCTATGCCGCTGGTGCGCAGCTCCCGCGCCAACAAGTCAAACTGGTTTTGGCCAGCAGACCGCAAAACCCTGTGAAAGCGCCAATACACGATCCCCAGATTTGCCAGCGCCAAACAACACAGGCCAATCAAGCCCAACAGCGCCCAATTTGGCGGCTGGGGGATGTCCGGTGGCAGCTCGACCATATCCAATATCGGCGCGACGTCACCTGAAAGGGCGAGAGCGCTTACGATCAGCACAATGCCGGTCAGCACAAGCCAACTGAACACCATTGCGATGCGGGCGACGAAAGCCATGCTCGATCTCCTTGGACTCTGGTCAGCAATCTGCATGGACAAGGGTGCGATGTCAAACCTCACCTCATCGAAACGCAAATACTGTTTTACGATTTTCATAAAATGTTTGTCTTGAGAGATAATGCCTCTCTCAATACACCGTCCTCATACTATTAGGCTCAATTTCTTGGAAGGCACAGATGAGGTACACGTTAAGCGTAGCATTGTTATCCAAGCTGATCCTCCTTGCGGCTTGCACCGAAGAGGTGGATCGAGAGCTTGTCTTTGACGGCCCGCCCGGGCCAAACGCCGCCTATGACACCGCCTATTGCCGGGGCACGGCGCGCACCTATGGCGTCGATCAACTCCGCGAGGCACGACAAAGCGGCGCGTTGATCGGCGGCCTTATCGGCGCTCTTGACGCAGACGACGGTGACCGCCTCGACGGAGCGATCGGCGGGGCGGTTCTGGGGTCCTGGGCGGCGGAGCAGGGTGAATTTTACGAGATCGACCGCGCCCGTCGCGACATACTGATCCGCTGCATGCAAGGGCGCGGTCACCGCGTGATCGGCTAACATCTTACGGCATGGGCCGGTCGTCGCCGCTTGGCGATGACAGGCTTGCCCCTTCGGCGGGAAAAGTTAATCTCGCGCCGTCCAAAACACCGAGGCCGAGCATATGACAATAACGTCCCGCCGCGCGTTTCTCGCCGCGCTTTGTTGCGCGCCATTGGCCGCCTGTGGCCGTCCTGACGACACCCCGACCCGCGACGCCCCTTTTGATCCGCCGCTTTACCCGAACGAAACACCTGAGCTGCGCGCATTGATCAATCAATATGCCGACTTCTACGAAGTGCCGCGCACGCTGGTCCATCGCGTGGTCATCCGCGAAAGCACACACCGCCCCTGGGCGCGCAACGGCCCCTATTACGGGCTCATGCAGATCCTGCCGCAGACGGCACGGACAATGGGATTTCGCGGCCAGCCCGCAGATCTTTTGGATGCGGAGACCAATCTCAGATATGCAGTGAAGTATCTGCGCGGCGCATGGCTTGTGTCCGACGGGGACGAGGCAACAGCGGTCAGCTGGTACGCGCGTGGCTATTATTATGAAGCCAAACGCCGTGGTCTTTTGAAAGAGACCGGACTGGTCCCCTAACAAGAAGGGCAAAGGATCAGCCCCGTCCCTGAACGGCACACGTCGTGCAAATGAACACAAGGTTAAAGGCAAATGAAGGTTCTTGGGGGCCATCGTCGCAATCTCTAACTGCTAGGCGGGACGTCAACGAGAGAAGTCCCGCGACAGCTTTTTCGGAGAGGATTGCGAAATGCCCATATCCAATGGAACCGACAACGACGATCTGCTGATTGGCACACCTTTCAACGACACCTTGCGCGGCTTTGACGGTGACGACACGATACGCGGCAACGAAGGCAGTGACCGCCTCTTTGGAGGGGATGACGAAGATCTCCTGATCGGCGGACGCGGGTCGGACACGCTCAACGGGGGCGATGATGAAGACACATTGCAGGGTGGCAATGGCGACGACGTTCTGATTGGCGGGGATGATGGTGACCGCCTGACCGGCGGTTCGGGTCAGGACCGCCTCGACGGTGGCGAAGGCAATGACTATCTGGGCGGCGGCGATGGTCGGGATGTGCTGACGGGCGGAGAAGGCAACGATACAATGTTTGCCGGAGACGGAAATGACCAACTCTTCGGCGGGGACGGCAACGACAGCATGGGCGGCGGCACGGGGTCGGACCTGTTGCGCGGCGGCGATGGCAATGACACCATTTCTGGCGGTCGCGGGTCCGATACCATTTTTGGCGGCGACGGCAATGACACCATCATCGCGGGCGGCGGCAACGACGTGCTGACCGGCGGCGATGACGACGACACGTTCGTCTTTACCCGCGGCCAGGACAGGATCACCGACTTCGACGAAGACGATGATCAAATCGATTTGTCGGCTGTGGCAGGTGTCGACAATTTCTCCGACGTTCTGGATGCCGCGCGAAATTCCGGCAATGATCTGGTGCTGTCGTTCGACGATCTGACGATCCGGATTGAAGACTTCAGCCGTTCGGAACTGGATTCGGACGACTTCATTTTCTGACCGAAAGCATGGCTCGTGTTTCGGCACGAGCCATTTTTCGCCTCTGAGAGTCAAATACCTGTTAAACTATGGGTATACTCGTCCCTGACGATGATCGTTTCTTAGGGACATGAACTGATGGCACTCAACCTCAACCGACGCTCCTTTATCGCAGGCACAGCCGGGCTGATCGCCCTGCATCCGTTCTCTGTGCATGCGAAGGCAAACCAGGCTCATCTCAGGTTGATGGAAACCACCGACCTGCATGTCCATGTCTTCCCCTACGACTATTACGCGGATCGCCCACGCGACGCGGTCGGGCTCTCGCGCACCGCGTCGATCGTGCGGCAGATCCGATCAGAGGCGACAAACTCCCTCCTTCTCGACAATGGCGACTTTTTGCAGGGCAACCCGATGGGCGACTACATCGCCTACGAACGGGGTATGCAGGATGGGGACAGCCACCCGATCATCACCGCGATGAATAGCGTGGGATTTGATGCCTCGACACTTGGCAACCATGAATTCAACTATGGCATCGACTTTTTGATGAAGTCTTTGGCCGGCGCGGACTTCCCATTTGTCTGCGCCAATGTCGCAACCCAACTGGGTGCGAACCCGACCGCGGATACCACATTGATCAAACCCTATGTGATCCTTGAGCGTCAGATCACCGACGGCGCAGGCACAGCACGTCCGATCAAGATCGGCCTGATCGGCTTTGTACCGCCCCAGATCATGAACTGGGACCGCCGCCATCTGGAGGGCAACGTTGAGGCCCGCGATATCCTGCAGACGGCACGAGCCTATGTTCCGCAAATGAAGGAAGAAGGCGCCGATATCATCATTGCGCTCTCGCATTCCGGCATCGGATCGGCGGATGAGGTCGAGGGCATGGAAAACGCATCCGTTCCCCTGGCAGCAGTCGATGGGATCGACGCGATCATGACCGGGCACAGCCACCTCGTCTTCCCCTCCTCCGACTATGCGGACCACGCCGCCGTCGATGCAGAGGCTGGCACCATCCACGGCAAACCCGCCACGATGGGCGGGTTCTGGGGCAGCCATCTTGGCCTGATCGACCTGATCCTCGAACGCGACGGTGCGGGCTGGCGCATCGTCGGTCACAGCTCAGAGGCACGGCCCATTTCCAGACGGAACGAGGATCGCTCCGTCACGCCCCTGGTCGAGGATGACGCGGCCGTTATCGCAGCCGTTCAGACAGACCATGACGAGACGCTGGCCTATGTGCGCCGCGCCGTCGGCAAAACGGATGCGCCTTTGCATTCCTATTTTGCTCTGGTCGCGGACGATCCGTCGGTCCAGATCGTGTCTATCGCTCAACAATGGTATGTCGCGCAGATGCTTGATGGCACCGAATACGCGGATCTGCCGCTTCTGTCGGCCGCGGCCCCCTTCAAAGCGGGCGGGCGTGGAGGTCCGGACTATTACACGGATGTCGCGGTCGGTGATGTGGCGATCAAGAATGTCGCGGACCTTTACCTCTATCCCAACACGGTGCGGGCCGTTCTCGTGACCGGCGAACAACTCAAGGGGTGGCTGGAGCGTTCAGCCGGCATGTTCAATCAGATCGAACCCGGCAGGGAAGACCAGGTCCTTCTGAACGAAAGTTTCCCGTCATATAATTTCGACGTGATTGACGGTGTCACCTATCAGATCGACATAAGTCAGCCGTCTCGCTTTGATCCAAATGGAGAGTTGATCAACGCCGAGGCAAGCCGGATCATCAACTTGATGTTCAACGGAGAGCCCGTTGATCCAGAACAGAAATTTGTGATCGCGACAAACAACTACCGGGCCAGCGGCGGTGGCGCCTTCCCCGGGGCGATGGGCGACACGATCATCTTTGAAGCCCCGGACACAAACCGCGACGTGATCGTGCGTTACATCGTGGAACAGGGTACGATCAGCCCAAGAGCCGACGGCAACTGGAGCTTTGCCCCCGTCGAAGGCGCCACCGTTCTCTTTGACACGGGTCCAAAGGCGCGGTCCTACATCGCAGATGTCCCAGGCGTGACGGTTCAGGATGCAGGCGACGGCCCAGATGGCTTCGCCCGGTTCCGCATCACCCTCTGATCCGCGTAAACGGGTCGCGCTGCATCCGGCCATCAGGATTGGCGCAGCACGTAAAATGAAAAAGGCCGCTCCCAGCGGAGCGGCCCATTCAAATCTTGCACATGTCAGTTGTGCTGCTACTCGTCTTCGAGGGCCTCCACAGCCTTCTGAAGATCGTCTTTGCTGACCTCCTTCTCGCTCACCTCGGCAAGTTCAAAGATATAATCAACGACCTTGTCCTCGAAGAGAGGCGCGCGCAGTTGCTGTTGCATTTGCGCGTTTTGCTGAACGAATTCAAAGAACTGACGCTCCTGCCCCGGATATTGGCGCGCCTGGCTCATGATGGCCTGGCTCATCTCGGCATCGGACACTTCGACTTCGGCCTTCTGGCCCAGCTCGGCCAGCAGCAGGCCCAGGCGAACGCGGCGTTCGGCAAGTTTCTTGTGTTCGTCCGTGGCTTCGATCTCGGGGTGATCGTGACCCTGCACCTCGGGGTTTTCCTCATGCCACAGCTGATGCGCGATCTGGCCTGCCTCGGCGTCCACCAGGCTTGGTGGCAGCTCGAACGACACCTTGCCGTCCAGCACATCCAGAAGACCGCGCTTCATGACAGCGCGTGACGCACCGGCATATTCCGCCTCAAGACGTTCGGAAATCTGACCCTTGAGCGCGTCCAGATCCTCGGCGCCGAACTTTTTGGCCAGCTCGTCGTCAATCTCGGCGGCGACAGGCTTTTTGACTTCCTTGATCGTGCAGGTAAAGACCGCTTCCTTGCCCGCCAGATGCTCGGCCTGATACTCCTCCGGGAAGGTCACCTTGACCTCTTTTTCTTCCTCGACCGCGACACCGACCAATTGCTCTTCGAAGCCCGGAATGAAGCTGTTGGAGCCCAGTACCAGCGGATAATCCTCGGCCGAGCCGCCCTCGAACGCCTCGCCATCCACCTTGCCGACAAAATCCATGACGACCTGGTCGCCGTCCTTGGACTTCACGCCCTTTTTGCGGGATTTGAAGTCCTGTGCCGTCTCGGCCAGATTGCCCAGCGCCTCTTCGACCGCCGCGTCATCAGCCTTGACGACCATCTTCTCCAGGCTGATCGACTTCAGGTCGACCTCGGGGATTTCCGGCAGCGCCTCATAGGACATCTCCACATGGACGTCGTCGCCCTCTTTCCAGTCCTCGTTGGTCATCTTGACCTCGGGCTGAAGCGCCGGGCGGTCGCCGCTGTCTTCGAAATGCTTGGTCATCGCGCCGTCGATGCTTTCCTGCATCGCTTCGCCCAGAAGACGCTGGCCAAACTGCTTTTTCAGCAGCGCCATCGGCACCTTGCCTTTGCGAAAGCCCTTCATCTCGACCTCGGGCTGGGCTTCGGCCAGCTTTTCGTTGACCTTGGCGTCCAGCTCATCGGCTGTGACGACAATGGCGTAGCCGCGTTTCAGACCTTCGTTCAGCGTCTCGGTGACCTGCATCAATCATCCCCATAGGAAAAGGCGCGCGGGCCGCGCGCGCATCTGCGAATTTGGGGCCTTCTATTGATCCGTGCCGCGCGGTGCAAGCGGTTTCGCGGGCCTAGGCCAAGGGGTGCGCCAAGGCAGGCAGATCACCGATCACCCGCTGCGCAATCTCGCGCAGGAAGGCGTCGAGATCCATTTCCACATCCGCGACCGCCGCCTTGTCGTTGATGAGGATAAAAGACAGCCCGTGCACGAAGGTCCAGAGGATCATGGCCCTCCGCTTTACGTCCTCGTCGATCTCCTCTCGCCCCAGAACGTCGGCGACGACCCCCTGAACGAAGCTGTAGTGACGCGGCGCCTCGTCGATGAGCTTTTCGTGGCGGCATTCGTCCTGTGCGGCGCCAAAGATCAGCCGGAACACCCCCGGCTCGGCCTGTGCGAAGGTCAGGTAAGCGTGCCCAAGCGCCAAGATCCGGTCCATTGACTGGCGGGGATGGCCGGCCACCTTTTCGGACATGATCTGAAACTTGCGCAGCAACCCTTCAAGCGCCACGGCGGTCAGCATCTCATCCTTGTCCTTGAAATGGCGATACGGCGCGGCGGTTGACACCCCCGCGACACGGCAGGCTTCGGATACCGAAAAGAGGTCTGGCCCCTTCTCTTCGACCAGCTGTCGCGTGGCCTCCACCAATTGCGCGCGCAGGTCACCGTGGTGATAGCCTGCTTTTTTCTGAATTTTCTGCTCCTGCTCCATGATCCGATAGATGGCAACTCCCGTACCACTTGTCAAAGTTAGAAAGACTAACATATGTTAGAGGCACTAACATAAGCAGCGGAGAGCGCGATGAGCGAGCCAACCTCAAAGCCCAGTTTTCTCCGGCGCGCCGTGCGGCGGGTCGTTGTTATCACCCTCACATCCGCCACGTTGGTGGCCGCCGGAGCGGTGGTGACCATCGGCACGCAGGAGCTGCAGGCCCGCGCGGATCTTGCCAAGCCGACCACCGTTGCCGACCTGATACCGGTGCGCGTGCAACCCATCCGGTACGAGGAGGGCTACACGATCCCAAGACGCTATGTCGGAGAGCTGGAGACGGCGCAAAGTACCGACATCGCCTTTGAGTTCTCCGGTCTTGTCGCGGATGTTCTGGTCGATGAGGGCGACCGCGTCGCACGGGGAGACATCATCGCCCGCCTTGATACAGCACTGCTGGAGACCGAGATCGCCCGCCTCGACGCCTCCCGCGACGCGCTGAATGCCCAATTGGCCTTCGCGGATCTGTCCGTGCAACGCCGGCAAGCCCTGCAGGAAAGGGGCTTTACGTCGACGGAGGCTTACGATCAGGCCCGTTTCAACAGCGCCGAACTGACCGCCCGGATTGCCGAGACATCCGCCGCCATTCGCAACACGGAAATCCAGATCGAAAAGGCCACGCTATACGCCCCTTTCGATGGCCAGATCGCAGCCCGGCAGGCTGATCAGGGCAGCACGGTCTCTCCCGGTCAGACAATCGCGACCCTCCTGGAGACCAGCCGCCCAAGGGTGCGCGTCGGCCTGCCCCTCTCGGTCCAGCTTGATCCCGGTGCTGACGTTGAGGTGAAGATTGCCGGCCAGGCATATCAAGCGACACTTCTGTCGATGCGCCCGGACGTGGACAGTCAGACGCGGACCCAAACGGCGCTTTTCGATCTGCCGGAAAGTGTAATGGCCCAAGTCGGTCAGACCGTCTCCGTCAGTTTCGACCGCCATATCGACGCCATGGGCGCCTGGGTGCCCGTCGAAGCCTTGCGGGAAGGGGCAAAAGGTCTTTGGACCGTGATGATGCTGGATGACAGCGACGTTCTGAGACCGGCAGCGGTTGAGGTTCTTCATGCCGAAGCCGAACGGGCCTATGTCCGCGGCAGTTTCCAAGAGGGTGCCGCTCTTGTGGAACGCGGCGCGCACCGTCTAACGCCCGGCCAAACCGTGCGCCGGATCGGGGGAGAGTAACATGTACACCCTCACGTTCCGTCAGCCACGCCTCGTGGCTCTGATCCTGCTTGTCCTGATTTCCGCCGGTGCCTCCTCCCTTCTGTCACTGGGTCGGCAGGAAGATCCCACCATCACCAATCTCTTCGCCACCATCTCCACCCCATTCCCCGGCGCGGACCCCGCACGGGTCGAAGCGCTGGTCACCGCGAAGATCGAAGAGGAACTGCGCGAAATTCCCGAGGTCGATACGATCGACTCCGTTTCTGGCAACGGAATTTCGGTGGTGTCGGTCGAGCTTCTGGAAACGCTCGATGAGACAACGATCGAGCAGGTCTGGTCCGAAGCCCGCGATGCCGTCGAAGATGCGCGGCGTGACTTTCCCGCAGGCGTGCAGCCGCCTGACTTCAATGCCGAAGGGATCAGCGCCTATTCGGGTGTGATCGCGGTCTCCTCGACCCATGATGGCGTTCCCCTCTCATTGATGACCCGCTATGCCGATGGGCTCTCCGATCAGTTGCGAAGCATTCCGGGCACGAAGGCTGTCGACCTCTTTGGCGCGGGCGAAGAGGAGGTTCTGGTCCAGGTCGACTTTGCGAAAGCATCGGCGCTGGGGCTTAGCATCGATCAGATCTCGTCCGCGATTGCGAATGCAGACGGCAAGGTGCAGGCCGGGCGTCTGCGGGCTGACAGCACCGACATCGCGATCAACATCTCAGGTGAGATCGAGGCGCTGGACCGCATTCGCAACATCGTGCTGCGTCAGAATGCCGGTGGCGCCGTCACGCTCTTGAGCGATGTGGCAACCGTTTCACGGGGCGCGAAGGAACCGGGAGAAGAATACGCCCTCTACAACGGGCGCCCTGCCGTCCTCGTGGGCGTGCTAGCGCAGGACGGACTGCAGATCGACGTCTGGATGGGCTATGTCCGCGATCAACTGGCCGAAAGCAACGCGACCGTTCCCATGGGCATGGCCCAGACACTGGTCTTCGATCAAAGCACCTATACCGCAGAGCGCCTGGCCGAGGTCGGTCAAAACATGGCTATCGGTGTGGGCCTCGTCGTCGCGGTTCTGTTCCTCACGCTTGGCGTCCGTGCCGCCGCCATCGTGGCTCTTGTTCTGCCGGTGGTCAGTCTGGCCACGCTGGCCACGATGAACATGATCGGTCTGCCGATCCACCAGATGTCGGTGACTGGCCTGATCGTGGCCCTTGGCCTTCTGGTCGACGCCGCGATCGTCATGTCCGACGAGGTGCGCCAGCGGCTTCTGCGCGGGATGCCGCGCGCGACCGCCGTGGGCGAGGCCACGCGCCGGCTGTCCGCACCTCTCTTTGCATCGACCGTCACCACCGCCCTGTCGTTCACGCCGATGATCCTGCTGCCGGGTCCGGCTGGTGATTTCGTCGGATCGATTGCGATGGCTGTTGTTCTGATGCTTTTCTGGTCGCTCTTTGTCGCGCTCACGGTCACGCCCGCCCTCGCCGGCTGGTTCCTGCCAAACAGCGATCGCGCGAGCTTCCTGAGCCGTGGCATCAGCGGCGGCATCATTGCGCGTCTGTTCGAGGGCACCATCCGTTGGGCCGTGTCCAACCCGATCAAATCCATTGCACTCTCGCTGGTCTTGCCCGTGCTTGGATTTGCCGCGTTTCCGACGCTGACAGCGCAGTTCTTTCCCGGCGTCGACCGCGATCAGTTCTATATCGAGGTAGAAATGCCGCCGGGCACGTCCATCCGGCAAACAGGCATCGTTGCGCAAGAGATCGACGCGGTCCTGTCCGCGCAAGACGATATCAAATCTGTCTACTGGTCCATCGGCCAATCCGGCCCCGCATTCTATTACAACATCATCGGCGGACGCAGTGACGAACCCGGCTATGCTCAGGCCTTCATTACCTCCGCCTCGCCCGCCGCATCAGCCACTCTTGTGCCTGCATTGCAGGCGGAATTGAACCAAGCGTTTCCACAGGCCCGGATCCTGGTCCGCGGTCTGGTCCAGGGTCCTCCCGTCGCCGCCCCCGTGGAATTGCGCTTTGTCGGCCAGGACACCGAAGTGCTGCGCGCGCTGGGGGATGAGGCGCGCAGCCTGATGGCCGATCTGGATTTCGTCACCCAAGTGCGGTCCACCATGGGCGGTGGCGCGCCCAAGATCCGCTATGACATCGACGAAACCAAGGCCCGATTGCTTGGTCTCGACCTGGCCGGCGTCGCGCGGCAACTAGAGGCAAGCCTCGAAGGGGTGACCGGCGGCTCGCTGGTCGAGGCGACCGAGGAAATGCCCGTGCGGGTGCGTTACGACGATGCCTTCCGCGCCGACCTTGCGGCAATTTCGGACTTGCCTCTTCAGCTTCCACAGGCCGGCACCGGGGCGCTTGCCACCGTGCCGCTTTCCGAAATCGCCACGGTTCGGCTTGAGCCTGCGGAAAGCACAATCACCCGCCGCAACAGCGAACGGGCCAACACGGTCCAGGCCTACATTCCGCCCGACATCCTGCCGGAGGAAGCCCTGGTCGAGGTGCAGGCCGCGTTGGATGCAGCGGGGTTCACATTGCCTGCCGGCTACCGGCTTGAGCTTGGGGGCGATTCCGATGCGCGATCGAACACGGTGGGCAATCTGATGGCCTCTGTCGGATTGATCGTCACGCTGACCATCGCCACCATTGTACTGACCTTCAATTCCTTCCGCCTCAGTGTGGTCACACTCGTGGTCGCGGTTCTGTCCGCCGGGCTGTCGATGCTTGCCTTGGCCGTGTTTCAGTATCCGTTCGGGATTAACGCGATCATCGGCGTGATCGGCTCCATCGGCGTGTCGATCAACGCCGCCATCATCATCCTCACCGGGCTCCAAGCCAACGAAAAGGCCGCTGCCGGTGACACCGCTGAGATGGCCAAGGTGGTGACAGGATCAAGCCGCCACATCGTGTCGACCACGATCACCACCTTTGGCGGGTTTCTTCCCCTGATCCTGGCCGGCGGTGGGTTCTGGCCCCCCTTCGCGATGGCCGTGGCGGGGGGTGTCCTGCTCTCGACGGTGATTTCGTTTTACTTCACGCCGCCGGTCTTTGCCCTGATCCGGCGCCGCGCGCCCAAAGCGAGCTCCGAACAAGCCGAACCTGCAGTGACCTATCTCGAAAAACAGCGCATCGCCGCGGAATAAGAGAAAGGGCGCGGAACATGTCCCGCGCCCTTCTCGCTCCCACTGGAAGGGGAGGATTACTTCCAGCCCACCTCGTTAAAGATCTGCTGTGCCGTGGGCACGTTCTGCGCCACTGCCGACAAGTCTACATCATCGGGCTTGAACATGCCAAGCGTTGCGACCGATGCGCTAAGCCCAACACCCGGAACAGCCGGATATTCGTCGTTGCCTGCACTGAAATATTGCTGGGCCTGATCGCTGGCCAGGTATTCCAGAAAGCGGACTGCGTTTTCCAGGTTAGGCGCGTTCGCCGCGACACCGCCACCTGACAGGTTCATATGCGCCCCTTCGGCATCCTGCGCCGGAAACACCCACCCGATATTGGCCAGCGCTTCCTGATCCAGCCCATCCACATCCTTCCGCACGGCGCGGGCGAAGTAGTAGGTGTTGGAGATCGAGATGTCGCATTCACCGGACACCAGACCACGCAGCTGATCGGTATCGCCGCCCTGGGGTTCACGCGCGAAGTTGTTGACCAAACCCTGAGCCCAGCCCTTGGCCGCTTCCTCACCGTGGTTTTCGATCACGGCCGACAGCAGGGTCTGGGAATAGACATTCGTGGACGACCGGTGGCACACTTGCCCTTCATAGGCAGGATCGGCGAGGTCGACATAGGACATCGGCGGGTTTGTCACGTCCTCCTTGTCATAAAAGATGATGCGTGCGCGCTGCGAAAAGCCGAACCACTGATTGTCCTCATCCTGCAGGTAAGAGGGGATCCGCGCTTCGAGCACTTCGCTCTCGATGGATTGCAGAACGCCTGCCGCCTTGGCGCGTTCCAGGCGGGACGTGTCAACCGTCAACAGAATATCAGCCGGCGAGTTCGCCCCTTCGGCTTCCATCCGTGTGATCAGCTCGTCCGCCTTGCCCTCGATCCGGTTGATGGTGATGCCGGTCATCTCCTCGAAATCCGAATAGAGCCGCTCGTCAGTATCGTAGTGACGCGAGGAATAGAGGTTCAGCTCACCATTTGCATAGGCAGCCGCCGCCGATCCGAACACTGCAGCAGCGCTGAGCGCAAGAAGGGAAACCTTGGATTTAGGATGCATTGATCACTCCCGAGATATCTTTTCTGATAAAAACGATCAGATACCCGAATGAGACAAAAGATCAATCGTTCTTGAGTGTTTTTGTCGGAAAATTTTCCGGGACACACGACCTTTTGGCACAAGCAGAACCGTTCGCACTGCCCTGCATGTCCGCGACCCGGTTGATCAGGTCGGATCGGCCGATCGCATCATGATCATCTGGTTGCAGGAAAAGCCATGTTTAGAACGATGATCACATCGTCATGCTTTGAACCGGGTCCGATGTCTTTGGATGCCCCTGAAAAAGCTTCGCATACGCGCTCAAGTCAGCAATTGCAAAAAGCAGAGCACCATCGCAAGTGATGCCACTGAGCGCCAGGCGCAGACTACACCTGTAGAAAAGTGCCAAAGAGATCGGGCTTTTCTTATAAATATAAGACACTTAGGTTAGATCTTATGCGGGCAAAAACGGCATCGGACAGCCATTCCGCTCGACAAAAACCGCTGCTGGCGCGCCTTAGCTGACATGCGGTGATCCCTTTCACGCTTCGTACGGGAAAGACGGTGATAGGGCGCCTGTCACAAAGATCTGACATGCTCATGGGCCAAGATGTGACGCCGCCGGAAACGACAACGAACACCAAGAAAGCCGAGGTCGAGATGTAAGCCTGCGGGTCAAGACGCAGACTTTCGCGACCATGTCACTGATCCGGCTGATCAGTTCGCCCCAAGAATGCCCGCCCTCAAAATGCAGCGCGTGCGAGCCGACATGGCGCGGGAAGCAGACGATAAACGTCTCAAAAGCCACGCCTGTCATGGGATCCCGTATCGCAAATGACCACGCCTCTTGCCGGAAGCAGCCACAACGGCCACAGGTTGACAGGTCAAGGCCCGGCCCTGCGCGCCCAATGATCTCTGAGATCGTATTGGATACTTGAAGACATCCACGAAACTGCGGTCACTGCAGAAGGCGACGTGCCTCCCAACTTGCTAGCAGCGCTTGAGCATTTCGGGTTGGAAACCGACGCCACCCTTGAGAGGGTGCCGTATAAGTCAACGCGTTTGCAAATCCGGCACTAGCGTCGACAGGCACCAAGCAGACGTTAGGCAAGAACAGCAAAAGTCTATCCCGCTCCGCGATCACTCCAAAAACTTCAGCGAATGACGGCTTTGGGCTGGCTTCGGCTATCAGAGCATGGCGCACCTAACGCCAGTGGGGCCCAAAGTACCGCATGCCGCCGTGAACGAATGGCGGCTTTCACCGGCTTGAGTAGAGCTTCTCAATAAAATCGCAGCGTTCTTGCTGGGTGAAGTCTAGGATCAAAATATTTTCAAGTTTCACATCGGAATACTTCGTGCAGTTCTTCGCAAAAACCACAGTTTCCTCAAGAGTCTCGTTGTCATGCCATGTCGTCATGACGAACCTATCTTCCGGTTGTTCGCCGTAGTTGTAGTGTTCAAGGAACGCCCAATCGACCGCATCGTCCCACATGGAACAATCAAGGCCCCATGCTACGGCATAAAGACACCCGGCTGCTACGAGTGCTGCGCTAACTTCGTTCCTGTAGTCGTTGCTGATTTCCCGCTCGATTAATACGAGGCACTTGAATTCCGTCATTTCCGTCGGGATGGAAATTGGAGTATCTTCGGGAAGGTGTACGTACTTGAACATGCTTGTTAACGGACCAAGCGACCACGCTTAAGTCAAGTTTGCCGGTGCGAACAGACACGAAGCAATTAACCTCAAACCCGACATTGCTAATCTTGCAGCGAAGCTCTCTTTATCCGCTCTCCGGTCATGTCGAATAGTTTGAGCAAATGACCGCTTCGCGATAGCGTTAAACTTGTAGCCAGATGCGGCGGAGGCCGACATGATCAGCCCCACCTGATTGGTCCAATTTGATTGTTAGTGTATGACCGGCCTTGGGTCCATGTGGACGATGGTTTCCGGGGCCGGCGGTCGGTGGCCCAGAGCACTATGAGGGCGTATCGTATTGTAGTGTTTTCTCCATCCTTCGATCAGGATTTGGGCTTTGCGCAGGCTAAAGAAGATTTCGCCGTTCAAGAACTCGTCGCGGAACCTGGCATTGAAGCTCTCGCAGTATCCGTTCTCCCAGGGGCTGCCTGGTTCGATGTATGCGGTCCTAGCTCCAACCGCTTTGATCCAGTCCTGTACAGCCTGAGCGACGAACTCTGGGCCGTTATCCGAACGAATGAACGATGGCACGCCGCGCAGAATGAACAGGCCACTGAGGACATCGAGGACATTGCCAGAGTTGAGCTTGCGGTCCACGCGAATGGCCAGACATGCCCGGCTGTATGCGTCGATAATGTTCAATGCCCGGAAGGCTTTTCCATCGTCAGTGCGGCAATGCACAAAGTCGTAGCTCCAGACGTGGTTGCGACGCTCCGGTCTTAACCGAAGGCAAGAGCCGTCCTTTCTTTGGTTGCCTCGATGGTACTTTCAGCCCCTCTCGCCGCCACAGCCTTTCGACCCGCTTGTCGTTCACATGCCAGCCAGCATCTCTCAGCAGTGCCGCGATCCTACGATAGCCATATCAACCATACTGCCGGGCCAATTCGATCATATCCGCCACAAGGTGCTCTTCATCAGTACGTCCCACAGGAGTTTTGCGTTGCGTGGAGCGGTGCTGTCTCAGGACACGGCAGGCACGGCGTTCTGAGACGTTCAGTTCAGTTCGAACACGATCAATGCACGCGCGGCGGCGAGCGGGGATTAGAGGTTTCCCTTGGCCGCCTCCGCCAAGATGAGCTTGTCCAAAGTCAAGTCTGATACGGCCTTTCTCCAACCGCTCGTTCTCTTTCTGCAGACGCTTCAGTTCCTTCAGTTGGTCCGTGCCCATCCCACCCTACTTGTTTGGCGGGAAAACCGTCCACTGGACGCTTTTCTCTATCCGCCTGCACTCCAGCGGTAATACGTCTGTTCAGTCACACCAATCTGACGGATCGCATCCAGACGTGGCATGCCTTGCCCCGTCAGAACCTCAACCTGCGGTAGCTTCGTGACAATCTCTTCCGGTTTGGGTCGCTTGTTGGTCATGTGTTTCCTCCCGTTTTCCTAAACATAGCCGAGGACAACTTAAGTCGGCGAAGACCAAACCCGTTAGAGAAGCATGTACTTCCGAAGCTTGGCGGAAAGCCCGTGTCTCAGATTACCGCCGAGGATGTACGGACAATCCTCGTCGAGATCTGGCGCTCGAAGCACCCTACTGCCGAAAAGGCGATCCAGCGGCTACGCATGACATTTCAACGCGGAATGCTGCGAGGTTTTGACTGCGACCCAAAAACGATCACCATCGCTGAAGAGTTGCTGGGACCGTGGCACCATCGCACGACACCCACGCCAGAGACAGATTGGCGAGATATTCCGGAACTATACCGCTGGCTCGAAGGAAAAGGAGTTGCCGCAACTTGTTTGCAGTTCCTAATGCTTACGGTCGTTCGGACCCACGGATGCCGTGCCGCCCGTTTCGATGAGATCGAGGGCGATATTTGGACTGTCACCGAAGAACGGGTGAAAGGCCGCGTAAAAACGGTAGAGCCTTTCCGGGTTCCTTTGGCACCTGCCGTCCTAGAACTGGCCCAACGGAGAAGACTACTAGGTGGAGAGTTTCTGTTTACGGGCCACCGCGGCAATCCCATCTCCAACTCATCGATGTCGAAGTTTCTCAGGGATCATGGGGTTGAAGGCCGCCCTCATGGCTTCAGAACGAGTTTTCGAACTTGGGCGCAAGACAACCAAGTTGGGGATCCCACCGTCGTAGAAAAGATAATGGATCACTCGACCGGCAATAAGACTGTCCGGGCCTATGCAAGGTCGGACCTGCTCGAGCCCCGACGACCGATCATGGAAGCTTGGGCCGAATACGTAACAGGCGGTTCAACGTAACGACCGCCGTCTGCTTGCCACTCGAGAACCCGATCCTAGCAACAACCGCTCCAAGCCAATCCCGAATGCTTGAGCGGTGTTACAGAACAGCCTCCCTACCAAACATACGAAAGGCCACTGAAGCAATGAAACCCAAATCTCACACCCCAATTTCCTGCCCACATGGCGAACGATTCAGTAAAAGCGATCGGCCCACTTCCGACGGGCGCCGTATTGCCTATCAATGGCTAGACGCACAAGCGAAAGTCAAAGAAGCCAGGGCCGATGACTGGAAGCACCTTATCGAAAGATGGGGTGGCAGATACACTACAGACGAAGACGTCAAGCAAGCTGCAAACGATCATCCAGACGTACACTACAAAGACGGCCGGCTGAACATTAGCCGCCGCCTTAAGGTGCCATCGGAGGAACGACTCGCAGACATTCGATCTGCCCGAACTATGAATACTTACAGCGTTCAACAACAAGACTACCGCTACTCCGAGTGAACCTTGCCGCCAATTCACAGGGTATAGATCTAGAAACAAATTCTGTCGCGATTTGACATCGCAAAGAGGTGACTTCCATCGGAAGCAATGAGATAGCGCGACGCGCGAATAGTAGCGTCGGGCGCATATATTAAATGACCGCTCTTTTCGTGGGTCTACGACTGGCACCGCCTTCCTGAATTTGTGCTCTTAGATAGACAGATTAGACTGCCAAGCTTCTAGCAAGGCGGTCGACTTCATTGTGAAGCATTTGGCTTCGCACAGCCGCTTCAACACCCATATTTCGTAACTCCGCTAGGTCCCACATCATCATCGCAACGGCTAGCGTTCGATCTACGAATGGTTGGCGACGGATTATCGACGCCTGTACCAATCCCTCTGGCGCATCCAGGTGAATATCCATCACCCCTAAATCGCCAAAGCCTCCTATGACAGTCCCGTCCAAGCGGACCTCGCCATTTAACTCCATGGCGCTCTGGTTTGATGATATGTTGATTGTCACTGAGAACTGCCCCGGTGTTTTCGCCGAGATTTGACCCAACTTTGTTTTATGCGTCGTGGTTTATGACGCGGTCAATGTTGTGGCCTCCTTTTCTGTTTTCTTTGCAGCCTTGGCACTGGCTTTGAAGCGGTAGCTGTCGTTTCCGGTTTCCAGGATGTGGCAGCGATGTGTGAGCCGGTCGAGCAGCGCGGTGGTCATCTTGGCGTCCATTGCCCGGCAGGCGATTTGCGAAGCAAATCTGCCGAGAGGGGCCAAAGACCTGTGCCCATTCTGAGAAGCTGAGGTTGGTGGTGATGATCACGCTGGTGCGTTCATAGAGCTTGCTGAGCAGATGGAAGAGGAGCGCTCCGCCGGACGCACTGAACGGCAGGTAACCGAGCTCGTCTATTACCCGGCAGGCGATTGCGCAGCAATCTGCCGGGAGGGCAGGATGACCAAGTCAGCCTTGGTGAGCATCTCAGCCATCTTCCCGGCTTTGCCGAGTGCTTTCTCCTGTTCCAGTGCATTGACGAGTTCCACGGTTGAGAAGAAGCGGACCTTGCGCCTGTGATGTTCGATCGGCTGCACGCCAATTGCTGTAGCGGTATGGCTTTTGCCTGTTCCGGGGCCGCCGATTAGCACGACGTTCTCGGCCGCTTCTCCTCTCATCGTTTGCTGTGCAAACGACTGCCGGGCAATGGATGAACTCGCATCGATGCAGCTGCCGCACTGTCGCCTCGTTGATCTCACCGGATGCAAAATCAAAGCCGGTGAGGTCTTTATATGCGGGGAAGCGCGCCACCTTGGTGTGGTAGGCAATGGACCGCACCTCGCGTTCCGCGATTTCAGCCTTGAGCAATTGCGACAGCATTGGCGTTGCGGCTTCAAACGCTGGCGCCCCCTGGGCGACCGGATCATCGACCGCATTTGCCATGCCGTAGAGCTTGAGGCTGTGCAGCATGATGACGATGGAGGCTCCGGCTGGGTCATGACGCCCCCGTTTCACGATGCGCGCGCCTTTGGCGCGACGCGCTTCTCCCCAGTCCGTCTCAGGCCGTCATAGCGATTGACGTTTGCTTCTGGCGTCGTTTGCAATACCAGCGCCTTTGGTGGATCGACCTCGGGGTGCTCTGTCGGTTTGCGGTCGATCAATCGGTGCAACAGGTTCAGGATATGCGTTTTGGTGGGAACGCCTGCTTCGAGGGCCAGTTCCACTGCCCGCAAAACATCCTCTTCATTGTGCTGAAGAACCAATGACAGGATGTCGACCATCTCTCGGTCGCCGCCGTCCTTGCACAGCATGTGATCCTGCAATTGACGGAAGGCTACAGGCATCTCTGTGAACGGCGCACCGTTGCGAAGCGCGCCCGGTTTGCGTTGGATGACAGCCAGATAGTGACGCCAGTCATAGATGACCTTGCCGGGCTTGCGATGTGACCGCTCAATGATCCGTGCGTGCTCACAAACTGTTTGCCCTTCGGCCACGACCACCAAACGCTCAGGGTAGACATGCAGGCTGTTGCCCGTGTACGACGAGGATACACCGATCGGCTCGACAAGGCAGATGAGGACCTGGTTCACGACTAAGCCAAACTTTGCAGCGGTGAAGTCTCACATAAGCCATCTGGTCGGCGATTCCGCTTGGGAGGGCCACGCCGCCAACCTGTTCGAGAGCAGCAGCTCGGTCGTTTCGTACGCCAAGAACGATCACTTGGGTTTCGAAGTCTACTACATGTGGGGTGGAAGCAGACGGCGGTACGTGCCCGACTTCCTAGTAGAGTTGATCAACGGAAGAACCCTGATCTTGGAGATAAAGGGACAAGACAGTCCCCAGAAGCGAGCAAAGAAGGACGCGCTAGACCAGTGGGTGGCAGCTGTTAACCAAGCAGGCGGTTTCGGGCAATGGTGTGGGGATATCGCTTTCGCTCCGCATCAACTGCAGGATATCATTGAGAAACACGCCGTCAGTTGAACAAGGACAATGCATAGGCTCCTCGCGAAGCTACACACAGACGAACCTAAGCCCCACAGCGGGAAGTCCCTCGACAAGTTCCGCCTAAAGCGTTGAACCAGCGGGGTCAGGCTGGGAAGTCCAACCAGACTCGTCCCGGCTCATCGCAAACCAAGGAAAGGACTCTTCGACTGCAGCTCCTAAAGAACGAACACCCACTCCGCTCCGTCCGACCACTAAATACGATCTAAAGCAGCATCCCTGAAATATTCGAGAAATCTTGCAGCGCCCGTCAATCCAGTTAACTCACTGATCCACATCATGTTTCTGGTTGAATGGGCTGCATTGGATCGCTATGGGTGAAGTGTGGCAGGCAGGTAGCCGCCACATCTGAGACTTTGCAGCGACCAAGGCTTGGTGGCCAGTAGAACCTGCATGACCGCGGCGCATACGCCGCTCTCTGGTTCCCTAACGAAAATCTGTCGGAATCCAGCCGGGTAGAGTTCCGGTAATCGAGCATTGGAGCCGGCAACATGAGGACCACATCATGGCTTCGACAACTGAAGAGCTTCCGATCTTATTACTCAGCGTGCAGCAAGTCGCGACGATGCTGGGCTGTCACAAGAACACGGTCTGGAACCGATCGGGGACGGACACCTTCCCAAAACCGATCAAATGGGGAGGAAAGACAGTATGGAGACGGAGTGATATCGAGGCGTTCGTCGATCAACTCGCTGCCTAAGTGTCATGCCAGCTGGCAGGCTGCTGCGCAGCCTGTCGGCTGGCACATTATTTTTCAACAACTTACGATGATGAATGGTGCACCGGAGGGGAACAACCTAGAACCCGCCGATGCCGATTTGCTTCTTTCGGAGCTAGAGGCTTGGAGCGATATTCTCAAGTCTGAGCCTGAGGTTATCCACAGGTTGGCGGAGATGCAGCGGGCGTCTGATGAGTCGGACCGGCTTGCATCGGATGCCAGCGCGCCTGATCTTCCGGGGATGGAGCCATGAGGGATCGGGCGCATCCTCAGTCGCAAAAGGCCGTGTCAGCGTTCAATGCGGCGGCGACGGAGAAGGCGACGCCAGCCAAGCGGCGGGCCCGTTCGCCGCTGACGCTGCGTCTGACACTTGACGAACGGGCGCGTTTGGAAGAGCTGGCGGCGGGTATTACGCTGAGCGCCTATGTGCGGGCCTGTGTGTTTGGGGCGGAGGCGAAGGTGCGCAAGCGGCGGCCCCGGGATGTCGTTTCAGATAAGAAGGCGGCGGCGGAGGCTCTGGCGTTGCTAGGGCAGTCGCGGATTGCGAGCAATCTCAATCAGCTCGCCTACCATGCCAATGTGGGTGCCCTGATGATGGGCGAGCAGGAGAAGGCGGAGATTGCGGAGGCCAACGCGCATTTGCTCGCCATTCGGACCTTGCTCGTCCAAGCTCTGGGCAAGTCCGCGTCATCCGGGACAGCAGAGAGATCGAACGCTGCCTCTCGCGACGCTCGAACGCGCCCGATCTCTGAGGTTTCGGCGGGAACCCGGAGACGCGGTAGATGATCCTTGAAGGCAATGCGCGGGGCTATGGGGCGGAGCTCGCCCGGCATTTGATGAACCTGCGGGACAATGATCATGTCTCCCTGCATCTGCTGGACGGGTTTGTCGCGGAGGATTTGGCGGGCGCGCTTGAGGAGGCCGAAGCGATCAGCCAGGCGACGCAATGCCGGAAGTATCTGTTTTCCCTGTCATTGAACCCGCCGCCTGAGGCGTCGCTGTCTGAGGCACAATTCGAGGCCGTGATCGCGCAGGCGGAGCGGGATCTCGGGCTTGTCGGTCAGCCCAAGGCGATTGTGTTTCACGAGAAGACCGGGCGGCGCCATGCGCATGTGGTCTGGTCGCGCATCGATGCCTCCCGCATGAAGGCGATCAATCTGCCGCATTTCAAGCGCAAGCTGATGGCGATCTCGCGGGCGCAATATCGGGAGCATAGCTGGGACATGCCGCCGGGCTTCACCGATGCCGCCAAGCGCGATCCGAACCGGTTTACCAATGCCGAAGCGGGACAGGCCAAACGGGCCAAGCGCGATCCGGCCCAGCTCAAGGCGATGTTCCGGGCCTGCTGGGATGGTTCGGATACGCAATCGGCCTTTGCGGCGGCGCTGGCAGATCAGGGCTATGTGCTGGCACGTGGGGATCGGCGGGGCTTTGTGGCGGTGGATCAGGCGGGCAAGGTCTGGTCGCTATCGCGCTGGTGCTGGGTCAAGTCGCGTGCGCTCAAAGCCAAGATCACGGAGCCGGAGCACCTGCCGGATGTGGAGGCCGCGCGACATCTTGCGAAGGGTTTGACCCCCTCTCCTGCCCTGAACCACGCGCGGCAGGATGAGGCCTATCGCGCCAAGCTGGCAGATTTGATTACTGCGCAGCGGGACGCACGGGCACAGCTTTTGGAGACGCAACGGCGACGGGAAGCAGAGCGCTTGCGCCAAGCGCCGGGCGGGTTTCGGATTGCGTTTCTCAAAGTGACCGGGCGCTACCGCGCCTTTGTCGCGCAAAGGGCCAAAGAGACCGCGCAGGCGCAGTCGAGGGCCGCGCAGGAGCGGCAGGCGCTGATTGATCGGCACTTGCGCGAACGACGGGCCTTCGAGCGTGAGCACGCGCGGGCTTACGCAAAGGCGAACAGAGATAGTGATCAGCGCTTCGAGCCGCAACAGGACGCGGAGACGCTCAGTGCGGCGCGCATCGCCCGGCAACCCGATCTGGTTCTGGCGGAACTCTCAAAAACAAAGGCCAGCTTTACGCGCATAGATGTGCTGCGGGAACTCTCGCGCTGGATCAACGATCCTGCTGCGTTGAGCAAGGCCGCGAATGTCGCGCTGGCGTCGCCCGAAGCCGTGCAGCTCTCCAGTGATCAAAGAGCCCGCTACACGACCCGCGACTATCAGGCTGCGGAGACCATGCTGCATGGGGCGGCGGAGCGGTTGGCGAGCTCTTCTGCGATCAAGGTTGCGCCGCAGCATATTGCCGATGCCCTCACCGCGCAGAACAGGCAGATGAAGCGGTCCTTCGGCGGAAAGCTCAGCGAGGAACAAACCCGTGCGATCAAAGCGGTTCTTGGCAAAGAACGGCTGGCCCAAGTCGTGGGCCTCGCGGGCGCGGGCAAGAGCACGCTGCTCGCCACAGCCGCCGATGCCTGGCGCAGACACGGTGTGACCGTGCATGGCGCGGCCCTCGCGGGCAAAGCGGCGGATGGGTTGCACGCCTCGTCCGGAATCCCCAGCCGCACGCTCGCCGCGCTGGAGCTGTCCTGGGAGAACGGCCATGCGCCGATCAAGCCAGGCGATGTGCTGGTGATCGATGAGGCCGGGATGATCGGCACACGACAAATGGCGCGGGTGACGGTGAAGATGGAAGAGATCGGGGCCAAGCTGGTTCTGGTCGGCGATCCGGATCAGCTCCAGCCGATTGAGGCCGGCACACCGTTCCGCGATCTGGTGGCACGGCATGGCGCGGCGCAACTGAGCGAGGTGCGCCGACAAAAGGCGGACTGGCAGCGGGGCGCGACGCAAGCGCTCGCCAAAGGGGAGACATCACAAGCCGTAGAGACCTACCGCTGCAATGGAGCTGTCTCTGCGCATCAGACACAGGATGCCGCCATTGAGGCGCTCGCCGAACGCTATGCGATGGATGCGCTGGCGGATCCGTCGCGCCGCCCGCGCCTCGCCTTGGCCCATAAGCGGCTGGACGTGCACAAGCTGAACCAGTCCATCCGGGCGGCGATCCGACCGGAGGAGCAGACTGGCGATGATGTGATGCTCCAAACCGAGACCGGCAAACGCGCCTTCGGCTCAGAAGATCGTATTGTCTTCACCCGCAATGACACGGAACTGGGGGTGAAGAATGGCATGCTGGGCTCGGTGCAACAGGCCTCCGATGGCAAGATGACCGTCACGCTGGATGGCGACGACCAACAGCGGGTCACCTTCGATCCTCGGACCTATCGCCACTTCGATCACGGCTATGCCGTCACCATCCACAAATCCCAAGGGGTGACGGTCGATCAGGCCTATGTGCTCGGCTCCCGCTCGATGGACAAACATCTGGCCTATGTTGCATTGACCCGGCACCGCGAAGATGTGCAGCTCTATACCAGCGCAGAGGACAGACCGACCTGGACCCAGCATCGGACAGTGACACCCGCCCGGACTCGCGCCCGGGATGGGCCTTCCATGGGATGACGTCTCAGGGGCGGCCTAGAATGTCCTGGTACTTTACGATGGCGCGGATTTCGACGGTGTCCCCGTCGATCACATAATAGATGCTGTGCTTTTCATAGACGGAACGGCGATAGCCGTCGCGGATGTCATCAACCGCCGGATACATACGCGGCTCATCGCAAATGGTCTCGAACCGCGCGAGGAGACCCTCATAATAGCGATCCGCCTGTGCTGCACCCCAGGTGGTAAATCCTTCGGCATAAAGATCGTCCGGGTCCTGGTCTGCGAGGGTCGTGAGGCGGAGGGTCAGCTTGGTCATGAAGACGGTGTCAGACGCTCCCGGACCGCGGCGCGAATCTCTTCCGGTGTGCGCGGGCTTATCCCGCTCTCTTCGGACGCAATCAGCTTGGCCCGCAAGGCGTCGAGCTCGGCAATCCGCAGCTCCTTCTCCCGCAGCGCCTCGCGGATGACCTCACTGTCGGAGGCATAGCGACCCGAGGCGATCTGCGCCTGAATGAACGCATCCTGTTGATCGGTGACGGTGATGCTTTTCTTGACCATAGACATGAGACGCCCGTTCCTAGTTATCCCACTTAATCCTACCACATCTTCGCGCCCAAAATCAAATGCGGTGCGGATGCAGCGCCTGGACCGCGCCCGGAGCCCCGCTCCGGGCGCGCTTTTTCTTGCGGCGCATGCCGGGACCACCAGCCTGCCGCCGAGGTCATCCGCAACGTATTGCGCAATGACCTGCGAGGCGAACTGATCCGGTACAAGACCTGTCTGCGGCGGGACCGTCGCCCCCAGAAAGCTGCGATAGCCTGTGCCGCTGATGAAGGGATGGGCTTTGTCCACGGCGCGGGCGTCAAATGCGAGATAGGTCATCGCGGTGGCCCCAATGCCGAACATGCCGTTGAAGGTGATCCGGCACGCGACGCCCGCAATGTCGATCTCAAAGGTGCCCTCCTGCCCCCAAAGCGGGACCTGCCCCTCTGGCGCTGCACAATGGCGCGCGAGCACATAACCCGGCGCGTCGTCATGGGCCAGAATGCCCGGAACGCCGCCATTCAACTTGCGGGCGAGAAGACGGGCCTCTCTGCGAATGATAAGGGCGTGTTCGATATTGCAGGCGAGCATAGCGGCATGATGCGCCTCGATCTGACGTGTATGGAATGCGATGGCCTCTGCCAGCGTACCCGGCAAATGCGCGGTGTCGCTCTCGAACTCCCGCGCCGCATTGGTCTCCGCCGCCTCCGCCAGCAGATCCCCAAGACCAAGTTGATCTTGCGGGGCCATCACGCAGCCCGCGCGCTTTGAAAGCGGGCCACACCTGCCAGCCGGGCTTTGGCGATCTCGACATGCTTGGGGTCGATGTCGATGCCAAGATAATCGCGCCCGCTCAGAGCTGCCGCCACGCTTGTGCTCCCCGACCCGGAGAACGGATCGCAGATCAAACCCCCCGGTTTGGAGAAACACCGAATGAGCGGCGTCAGAACCTCCACGGCTTTCTCGGTAGGGTGGCTTTTATTGCCGGAGTAAACCCACGCCATCACGCTGGGCAGCGGGTGTTTCGGCATCGGCGGGTGGCCCTTTGCCAGCACATAGGCGCTTTCATGACGGTATTGGGTGAAGCCTTGGCGCGACGCATAGCGCTTGTGCCAGACAATCTCCCCCACGATCCGCAGGCCCGCCGCCTGCCATGCCGGCGAGAATTGCGACAATGCGGACCAGCCCGCAAAACAGATCGCATAGCTATCCGGCTTCATCGCCCGCGCCATGGGTGCAAAGACAGGCAGAACGCCGTCGGGGTTGTCGTCATTGCAAAGCTGCCGCCCGGTCCGGTCGCGATAGTTCACCAGATAGGGCGGATCGGTAACGATCAGGTCTATGGAGCCTGCGGGAAACTCTGCCAGAATATCGGCGCTATCGCCGTGAATGATATGATTGCTTTGCATTCTGTCCTCTCTTTCCAATGGATCAGGGGTTGCGCTTGCAACCCTTGGCCCTCGCCGAGAGTGGAGATGGGAGGGGACAAGAAAAATCGACGAAAGGCTCTCTTCGTTGTTGGAGGGGCCTCTGGAGGAACCGACAACGAAAGAGCCTCTGCGCTCTGTTTTTCTTGCGGGGAGAGAAGAGGCAAAGCCTCTCGGCCTCCCCGACAAAAGAAGGAAAGCGGCGGCGCAAGCCGTCTCAAAAGCCGCGCCAGGGATGGAGGCCCGTCAGGGCTGAAACCGCTTGCCGGGTTCAGTTCACGACAGCCCGGTCCGCGCCAGCGGAGGCGCCCAAAGAAAAAGGCGGACCAAAGCCCGCCTCTCCCGACACAGTAACGTGTTGCGCCTAGCTCAGCCCATCTGGCGTACGCTCAATGATCTCACCGGTATCAGGGTGCTCCTCTGGAACGGTTCGCAGCACCAGACGGCCATCAACAGGCATGGCATCCATGCGCACTTCATAGCCCTGACCGTCCTTATGCGCCCAGGCGGCAGCGACCTTGCTCCAATGGGATTTGGTGCCATCGCCGATGGGGCGTACGGCATAGCCCAGCATATAGGGTTTACGGGTTTGGTTTTGGGAATGTCTGTCAGTCATTTAAATCTCCTTTACTCACTATCGTTGAACAAACAAGAACATATAGAGAACATACTGGATAAAATAACGCAAGAAGAGGCAGTGTGATTGCGGGCGTATTCAGGCTCAATCCTGTACCAAAGATTAGCCATCGTATTCTGCAAAGGGGGCTTGCCTTGTGATTGACGGGCTTTTCCACTAGCGGCGTCCTTGTTCGAAAGAAGATGGACGATGATATGACCGACATTGACTGGGATGCGCTGTCGCTTGAGGAGCTCAAGCAAATCCAGAAACAGGCGGAGAAAGCCATTGCGAGCTTCGAGGCGCGCCGCCGGAAAGAGGCTTTGGCAGCCGTAGAAGCCGCAGCCGCGGAAATGGGATTTACGCTGAATGATCTCATGGGGGCACCCAAGACCCGCGCGTCAAAGGCCGCTCCGAAATACGCCCACCCTGAAAACCCTGCGTTGACCTGGAGCGGACGGGGACGTCAGCCGAATTGGGTCAAAGCGGCGTTGGAGAACGGCAGCACCTTGGACGATCTGTTGATCGCAAAGTGATCGCTGAAGCAGGCTGTCGGCGCGGAGCGACGTCTAGATGAGTTTACCGATGGTGACATGATCATGCGACTTCTACACCGATGGTCTCACAGGCTTATAGAGGTAGTTCGGTTCGTTTGAACTGTTTCGAGCCGTTTCGTAAGTGGATTTCCCGCTCGATCATGGCGTCACCGGGATTGGTCGCGACGGGTTGAGATAAGCACCTTCCTCTGCTCAACACAGAGAACGCTAAACCGCTCTGCCTTGGGATGACCTCAGACTACGAAAGGCGTCATGCTACGGCGGAAATCACTGTTGGCGTAAAGCGTATGTTGATGGCGGTTGGTGCAGGAAGCCGACTTTGCAGAACTGAGCAGACGGCAGATGTTGTTGAAAAAGTCCGTAGTTGTTTGGGATTGATTTGGTTTCCGAAGCCTGTCTTTGAAGGCTTATAGGCGATGTATGGGGCGGCGGTGCGCAGCTCTGCCAACTTGCGGGGGTTTTGGGCGGTTGCTGCGAGAAGGAATTCGTCTTTCGCTCCGTTTGGTCCGCGAAGGCGGAGACGGTCCAGCTGCAGTATCTTCTTGAGATGCGCGAAGAGCATTTCGACCTTCTTGCGTCGTCGGCTGGCGTCGGTATAGGCATCCGTCTTTGCGATCTGGCGCGCTATATCGCGGGCATCTTCGCGGATGTGCCGGGGGATTTTGCGGATCTCTTGATTGGGTGTACCGCGCTGTTTGAGTGCACAAGTGGAACAATCCTACTTACGAGCATAGTAGCGTTGAAGCCGTCTTTACTTACGCCCGTTCTCGAAGTGCGCATTTGCCGCCAATATCGTCTCAACGGTTTACCGTCAGGGCAGGCGTACTGATCCAGGTTTGGATCACGGTCGAACTCGCCGTTGGGGAACGTGCCAAGCGCAGGGCCGATGTCGTCGATATCTTCCCGAATGAGGCTTCCATCACCCGCCTGATCGGCGCCGTGCTGTTCGAACAGAACGCAGAGTGGCAGACCGCCAGCTACTACATGATGGTCGAGGCCTTCGCCGAAATCGATGCAGAGGAGACCGACCCCATTCTCAGTCTTACAAGCCAAGCCGCCTGATCATGCCCTCAGGCCATCCGGGAAATTAAACCAGCTTGATGGACGTGACCCAAGCGCGCAATGTCGGGTATGTTTCAATGTAAATCAGTTTTTGTCGACATATGCTATAAAAAGGGAATAATTTTATTCCGAAATATAGGAGATATTTTACTATGAGATTTGAGAACCCAAGGGTGAAAGATGCTAAATCAGGCTTTGAAGCTATCGAAAAGCATGCTGTCGGATACTATGAATATGTAGGCCGTATTGGCAAATCAAACGACATATTGAATCACTTCCAGGGCGTTGCGCGATGGAGCAGCGAAGGCCGTAAGAAAGAAAGACTTTACGTTACTCGAAACGATGCAAATGACGACTACGGACGTATCGGTGTTTACGATGACGACGATTATAAGCTTGTGAATTACTTCGATACTCCTGACAAGGGCTATAACCACCCCGGCGGCATCCAGGCATTCGGCGATTTTCTGGTTGTCGCGATTGAAACCGGAAAATATGATAAATCAGTGATCCGGTTTTATAGTATGGTGGAGCATACCAAACATATTGAGCTCTTGGATGTTAAGATCACCGAAGACTATGGCGCAGGAGCTGCTGGAATCACGCGCTATCACGACGAAACGCTCGGGGAAGATCGTTATGTTTTGGCATCTTATGACAATGGCGACGTAACTGTCTATCTTTCCAATGGGGCAACAATCATCGATAGCGATATAGAATTCAATAAGCTTTTCAAAACTGAGATCGACAAAGATAAATTCTCAGGGATTTCACTATTAACTGATGATAACGATCAAGTCTTTTTGATTGGATTCTATTCTACTGAAGATATCGCATATACGGACTATGCAATCCTCTACAGCGTAGACCTGGATAAACAGGCCTTCGAGCGGATAGATAAGCGTCATTTCATAACGCGTGACAGTGAGGTGGTCCCATCAGATCAGACGTTCTTGGGAGTTCATTTTCGCTGGAGTGGTGGCTTGCGGATCACCAGCGACGGTTCTATGCAGCTTTATACAACGGCGAGAAACTATATTGGCTCAGGAAGCAAATCAGCGCTGGAGGTCAATAAGTTTCGACCGGAGAAAGACAGTTTTTGACCACGGTTGTTCGCGAGCCTTCAAAATTCTGCGTTGCCCGGGCCAGGCGCCTGAGCACCACAAAAAGGGCTGTTGATTGCTAGAGCGCATCATTTGTTTGCCCGTGTCATATGCACCCGTGAATGGTCTTGGTCAGCACATCGGCCTCATGAGCTTCCGACTCGCATCTGTGATGACTTCGAAGTTGTGCTTTTCATACCCAGGTCTGGAAGGAATATAAGCTTTCTCCAAGAGCACCCAGTCCAAAAAGATGCTCTACTTTCTGTTTAGGTCATGTTGACAAATGGCGCACGCAAAGTCTGGTAGAGGCGGCGTCGATGAATCCCAGATAGCTTACAGCGACTTTATCGTAGCGTGTGGCAACGCGGCGGGCGTTCTTGAGCTTGTTGAAGCAGCGTTCGACCATGTTTCTTAGGTGACGCAGCCCATGATCCACATCGACGCGTATCTTGCGAAACCTGCGCATTGAGATTTGAGGCAAGATGCTGCGTTCATTGAGACATGCAGTCGCAGCGTTGCGTCCGATGATCGTGAGAATCAGTCAGTTAGTCGTCGATTAGGCAGTGCGTGAAGTTGGATGTGACCCCAACGCCCAAGCTCAGACTTAAACCGGCGGACGAGACCATCACTACGAAGAGATTAGTTAAGTTGAGTGTCAGCGAAGCGCAGAAAGCAGACTTTGCAAAGTCCTGCCAGGTCTAAGCAAGCTCCGCCCAGTCGCTTAGTGCAGATGGACGTGCTTGACCGGCTGCGTTACGCTCGTGAACGTAAGGAACCATCCGTGATAGAGAAGTATGTCTGAATATGAACCTGAATTCGTAATCGATGAGCTAGTATCGCTCCCTGATCCTCTGGATAGCAATATTGCGTCGGTAAGCGTTTGGACGGATGCGAACGATCCCTCGGAGGCGCACGACGTATTGCTGTCTGCCAGCGTTGGCTCAGACGTTATACAAATTTCTGTTGATGGAGATCCCCTTGAGACCGAAATCGCAATCTATCAAGCTGAAGTACTATTAACGTTCGCCAATTGCACGCCTAGTTACGGGCCCGATTATTCTGAACTCTTCGGTCGAAGCAGTCAGACCATCGAACAAACCACTATTTCAAAACAGGCTAATTCCGAACATGGGAACGTCAAACTCAGCGCTACGCCCTCTGCCGATTTTGCTATCGATCAAAGCCAAGAACACGAGATTCAAAGAAGTGGAGTTTTTTCGGAGGCTACGTTCGAACATCACACCTCAAACGCAGTCCGATTCGGCAATTGGAAAGAAAGGCAAGCCCAGAGCGGACAACGCGTCCCGCGTTACAGGGGGTGGAGCGTCACCAGACGAGATAGGGACGACGTTTCAGGGGTCGCGGCGATCTTACGTGTTAAGAAGAACTGGATTGACTTTATTGAGGTGAGCCCAAAGCCGGAGAGCAGGCTAGGCAAGCTATTTTCGGTCATATCCAAGTCGACAGGCAGCGATGATATGAAGAAAAAGGAGTTGTTTGAAGCGCTGTTAAAAGAACTGACGCTGCAGGGCCTGCAAAGCCCGTCGGATAAATCGATGGCGAACTTGGCGATCGCCGGATTTATAGTCAGACCCAAAGACGACAAGGAAGAGATGCTTGTTAGCAACAATTCCAAACGCCACGTGCATATTCCAGAGGCGCTTTTGTTGCCTATCCTTCGCGCTCGTGCGGGAACACAGGAGCAAGTCTACAAGAGCGTTTTGTCCGCTTCGAACAACCAAAAGAACAATGAAGTCAAAGACTTCACCCCACAGTCTGGCTACTTGGACGCCAAGGAAGCCTATTACGATCTCTGCCTCGAGTTTCGTGAGCACGGAGCGCCGTTTGAGCTTGCAAAGCTTCAGGCGCAATATGGTGAGGCGGTCATTACCGACCTGAAATACATCGGCGCTCTTGCCTCCGACCGGCGCAACACCGTCTACTTCATTTCACCGTACCCTGACACAGAACCAGAGCATGCCTTCGATGCTCTTGCTCTGTCACAGGAAACCGTCAGATTTGCAGAAACCCTTGTTAGAGATAACCCTGAGATTAGCGGTACCGCCATCGGTTTAGAACTGGCAGAACACCTGGGGCGGGATTGGAGCCGAGGCTCAGCAAAACGGTACGGCGGTCAGCTAAAAAATTGGGCTTTACGGCGCGGAAGTAAGAACAGAGGCAGAAGCCTCATAATACGAGGTTTAGTAGAAGAGCGTGTCCTAGCAATGCTTGCTGATGGGAGACCCGCAACGGAAATCGGTGAACTATTAAAGATCAGTCCAGAGACAGTTCGACGCTACGACCGCGCGCGTAAGAAAAAAGGCAGCGATGCCTGAAGCAAACGTCCGCCTTGGGCTGCGGAGCGACATTGAAGCCAGATGCGGCGGAGATCAACAAGGAGCCAAAAGCCGCCTATGCGGAGCTGTGACGTTCCAGTCTGGGTCGCCAGGCGTGGATCACTGGTACCGTTGAGGACTTGTTGCCGCCGGAACAGATTTCGTGGGATTAATCTGTATGTTTGAAAATACTATTAATTATGGCTCTGTGATCGGAATTTTTTGCCTTACCTATTCTATGAATGTAGCGATTGAGACCTTGCGCATTTCAAATTCCGACCACGGTCGTGTTTTTGGTCCACGAATAGCGCATTCCGGCATGGCCATGCTTTTCTCAATTGCTGCCCTGCCGTGTATTCTCTGGCCCGCTGTGTATGTGGGAATTTTTGATGGTTGGATCGCTGGGATAGTAGCGTGGCTGGGGCTGCAATTGTTGGGTGGTTTAGCCACTATCATTCTCCGAATCCGCGGCCCTCTACTCGGACTGCATATCGCTCTGGGGATATTGACTCTGCCTGCGGGGTACTTTCTGACACTCAGCAACCCTCCTTGGCAGTAACACGAAGCGCTGTCACCACTAAGGTCGGCGGCGAGCCCAAACTACTGGATGCTGCAAAGATCTCAAACGGCAGATTTCTAAGACTTGTGGCAAGACAGAATGGCTACAGTGCCCACGGGGTAAATTCTGCTTCAACTTCGGAAGTTTCGTTTTGCATCGCGGCAACAGGCCCGTATGGTTTGTGGTAAGTAATTAGCAACGCCACCTTTTGTTTGACCAAGTTCTAGAGGTCGTCGGACTGGCTGGTGCAGAAGACAGACAATAGAAGTAATCCGCTTATGACAGACAAAGACAAAAGTGACGACGCACAGGAACACGCCACAAGGCGATACGAGGCTCGTATCGGATTGTACAAGGTCATCTTTGGCACGTTTGCAATAGGCGCTTTAGGAGTAATTGTGCCAGGTGCAATTGATTGGTGGTCATTTACTGCTGAGCAGCAACGCGTAGAATTTCAAGACAAAAGAGCCGCCGATGAGATACAACAGTCATTTGTCGCTGAATATTTCAATACCGCTATAAGCGAAGACGTCGAACTTCGAATACGTTTTGCAGAGTATTTTTCGCAGGTGGCTCCTGACGGAACTCGAGATCAATGGCAATCCTACTTGTCCGTATTGGTAGACAATCGCGACCGTGTGAGGGGAGAAATCGACTCTTTTGAACGTGAAATACGGGCCTTACTCGACAAAGAAGCTGATGGTTTAGATCTTCCGGAACAGACAAGAAAAGCGGAAATTGAGCGGCGCTTGGAGTGGCTTTATCGAGAGATTGGGTACGTTGAGCGGGGCAGAAGTGTAGTTCCCAGCAAAGCCGAAAACTTATCTGGCATCAAAGACTTTACACTAGAGGACAATGGTTTTCCACCAAACGTCAGATACTTCATTTGGGATCCGGACTCTGATGAAGCAGTTGGCGCAAATCTCGGAACAGAGCCCACGCCGCCCGGATCAATGGTCAAGTTAATGACGCTTTACTTGGCATTTGAAGCGATACGGGACCGCGGTTTCACGTTTGATGACGAAGTTCTGATAAGTTCAAACGCGGCTAACGAACCCCCCTCCAAGCTTGGCTTGCGCCAAGGACAAAGCATAAAACTCCGGTACTTGATTAGAGCGGCTGCAATTAAATCCGCCAACGATGCCGCGACAGCAATAGCGGAGCACATTGGTGGATCAGAAGCTGAATTCGTTCTTCAAATGAACTCGGCTGCTCGTCGACTGGGAATGACAAATACCACATTCAAGAACGCCCATGGTCTTACTGAAATTGAAATGCTGTCAACTGCACGGGACCTTGCAATCCTAATGGAGCGACACTACTATGACTTTCCTGAGTATTTTAATTTGTTTTCGCGCCTCACTTCAGACGCTGGCATCAGGGAAGTGTGCCATACGGGTCGCCGCCATCTCGAATCGGACAGTCGAGTAAAGGGTATAGTGACCTCTTACACTCGAGCATCTGGTTTCGGTGCAACAATGCTTGTTGAGCAGGACGGGTTAGTTCGTATTGTCGTTATCATAAAAGCGCGCTCAACAGCTGAGCGCGTTAAATTATCACGCAAACTAACTGACCTGGCGTTCGAATGAGGCTCGAGCTCACTTGATTTCATTTTTGGCTTTGATCAATTACTTACTGCTGTATTTCGTGCCTTCGTTGCTGCATTTTTTTAACAATAGATGGGAAATTTAATAGTCTAGCGCCTTGGCTATGAAACATGACTTATCTGCGTATCGCTGGCGTCCCGAAGCAGACTTTGGCGCGACTGCAGCGACGGCCGGCTCTGTCCGCGTTGATCATCTGAATGCATGAAGCCAATGTCGGCTTCGGGCTGGCTGCGGTCGTCGCGGCCTGGCACCACTAAGGTCGGCTGCGAGCCCATTGGGAACATCTTATTTCTTCCCTGGGCGCGCTCGTAGCACGAAAATTGCCGCATGTGCACCAAATTCATAGCTGCCATGCGGCGGTATGGCCAGCCATTGAGGCGCCGCGCAGAGAAGATAGAGTTTGCAATTTGTGGGTCCCAGACAAACTGACAATCCGTTGCGTTTGAGCGGGAAAGAAATGTGGTGCACTCTGCAGAACCTATTCCACGTTACAGCGATTAAACACTGGCAACGGTTCTCAGGAATCTTTCACGTCCACCCTAACCTGCATCGACAAAATGTCGGCGGATCTACCGTGGAAGCTGCCGGAGACTGGGGCAACCTGTTCGATCCTGCGTGCGACAGCAACAGGAATGAGATTGGCAGAGCCGACCGATCTGTTGGTCGGGTCAAACGATATCCAGCCCGCCCCGGGAACGAACAATTCGACCCACGCGTGCGTGGAGCCGGTATCCGCCGATCCAACTTGATCTCCAGACGGATTGAAAAGGTACCCCGAAACAATCCGCGCGCCGAAGCCAAGCGTACGGACGGCTTCAGCGAAGAGGACGGCGAAATCGCGGCAAGACCCCCATCCCCTGTCGAGGGTCTCAAGCGGCCCTTGTGTTCCCTCCGTCTCGCGGAGTTGGTAGGAAATCCTTTCAGTAATGCCGTTGCTGATGTCCTTTAGCAGCGAAAGCGTGTCCGTCGGCCGCGCCATGACAAACCCCTCGACCCACCCGCGCAGCCGCCCGGAGTCGTCCGCATACTGCGGCATGGCCAAGGGGCGCAGATCGGTCCAGTCGTCGGCTGCATAAACGAAAGGATACGAAGCCGCCGCAGCCGCGATTGGGAAAACGGGCCAGACGGCAGCACGCATGTCCACCTGCGCGCGCGACCGAACCGAAAGCGCGTCCGTCATTCTGTCGAACCGCGCTGTCGCGATCGCGTTGCCGGCCACGTCGTGAGACCAATCAATGCGCGCTTCGGGACTGATCTCCAGGTCAAAGGACGTCAGGCTGAGATCCCGGGTTTCCCGCGGACGCAGCATCAGCCTATGCGGGCCGAGCGAAACAGCGGCTCGATACCGATAGCGAGTCGTATGCGTGAGGGTGACCGACGGCATCGTTGAAACCTACGACAAACGACCCCAGGAACGTCGGCGCCCATGTCCGCAACCTTCGGAAATAGCAGCACGCCAGACGGCAGATCCCTTGCAGCGCGAACATATGCGCTCACCGAACCCCTCGCTCCAGAAGGGCGACCTGCACTTCAGGCAGACGCGCTCGGCGGCAATGTCGGCCGCTGCCCTCACGGTCAGGATTTCCGCATCCGCTGATTTCATCGTCCCTTGCGCTCCTCACGCTTCCGCAGCCGTTCCATGTCGCCAATGGCCCGCTTGATCAGTTTCTGAATACGTTCATTGCAGGCCTCCGGTGTTGCTGCATATTGTTCGAGAAGGAACCGCCACTTCTCCATCACTTCGACCCATGTCCGCGCCGGTTCCGCCAGCATCTGGTCTTCGAGGCTGCAAAGCTCCGGTTGCGATGCGGGAACCAAAGACGGGGCGTCGTTCGCAGGTCGCCGACGCATCTCCGTCTCATGTCGGCTGGCCGCTGTCCTGCGACCGTCAAGATCAATCGGGTCATCTGTCACGGCAATGCTCCTAGATCCCTACCGTGGCTCGCTCGCCGACGGATGTGGTGCCGTGTAGCGGACCCACACGTCATTCTCCGATGCCTGGGCGCGCGCTTCCAATGCGCGGTCCGGTATCTGCGGTGTCAGGCCATTTGTTTGGTACGGTCGCGTTGCACGCTTCACGTACTCGTTCTTGGCTGACTTGAGACGATCGAGCCGAATAGAGGTCACGGAGCTCGGCTTCGTCCACGCCGTCCGCCTGCATGACAAGACGGATCATCGGGTCAGCCAGCATCTCCTCAAGGAAGTAGTCCTTCAGGGCCTTGCCGGTGAGCTTGTCTTTGGCCACTGCGCTCTCCAGTTCGGCAAGCGGCACGGTGAGCGTTCGGCGGAGCCCGGGGTGCGAAGCGCGCGGATGGAGGTGCACGAGAACGGACGACGTCCAGGTTCCCGGTTCGATCCAGTCTACCGGCTCGAGCAACTGGGTCTCGATCTCGTATTCCCCGGGTGGCAGGGTCTCGTTAAAACTCCTAAGCTGGAAGGGTCGGAGAAATACGGCGGTCGTCTTGATCAAGGCAGTCATCTCAATTCTCCTCATTGGTTTTAGACTGCGAACGCGCTCACACACAGGCGGACCAAGCATCCCGTTCGCGAATCGAGGACGGGCAGACCGACAAGAACCGGCGTTGACACGCGCGGCGCTAGTTTCGAGAACCGGACGGCGCCTCTTCGGGATCGTCCTTGGCATCCCATGTCCAGACGTCGAATTGCATCAGTTTATTCGGCCCGAAGGTTTGCGTCAGAGGCACGTCGGCGGCGTCCCGACCACGCGCGATCAGAATCCTCCCCATGCGCGGGCTGTTGTTTCGTGGATCGAAGACCCACCAGCGGCCGCCCAGAAAGACCTCGATCCAGGCCGCGAAATCATCAGGCGGATGGGGCTTCGGTTGACCGAATTCGCTCAGGTAGCCCGCACAGTAACGCGCCGGGATGTTCATTGAGCGGCAGAGAGCGATGGCAAGATGGGCGAAGTCCCGGCAGACGCCCTGCCGTCCGGCTAGCGTCTCGGACGCTGTGCGGGTCGCGCTCGCCTGCATGTAGTCGAACGAAACGGCTGAATGCACGAAGTCGCAGATCGCTTTTACACGCGCCCAGCCCGGCGGTGTGGCCTCGAAGCGCCGCCAGGCCTCCTCTGACAGGAGATCGGTATCGCAGTAGCGACTGCCGAGAAGATAGATCAAGGTTTCGAAGGGCAGGTCTTGAACGGCGTGTTGCTCGGCCTCGGGGGGTGTCGGATCAGGCCGTCCGGTGTCGCGGAAGATCCCGTCGGTGGATAGCGTGAAGTCCCCCGACGGGGCCACCATTCGCGTGCACCAGTTGCCGAACCCGTCGCGATAGCTTTCCAGCGGCACGCTGGGCTGCGTCACGAGATAGTCGGCGCGCTCTAGATCGCCGAAGCGCGAATAGTGCACGTTCAGCATGGCTATGATGGGTGTGGGCTGGGTCAGCCAGTAGCGAAGGCGACAGCCGATCCGCATCCGTATGCCAGCCGTCTCGGCCGGGCGCGATCCGCGGGCGCTATCGTCCAAGAACGCACGCCCCGTCCGAGAGCTGAAAACTGCGGTCGCAGCGCCAGCGGTTTCCGGATCGGTCGAGATGAGCGTTCGCAGGAAGATTGATCGCGACGCAAGCGCCTGCTACCGCCTCGAAGCCTCGTTCGCAACGCCATCCCGGCCCGAAGGACTCCTGATCCAGAAAGGCATTCGCGGGAAGCGCCACGGGATCACAGCGACCATCGACCTCGAAGAAACCCCTCTCGCAAGCCCATTCGGCACCGAAGTCGGCATTGGTTAGGTAACCATTCTCGGGAACCGCGATCGGAACGCAGGCATCGGTCAATTTCGCGAAACCGCGGTCGCATTCCCAGCCGGAACCGGACGGATCGTTGGTAAGATAGGCGTTTTCCGGTAGGTCGATCGGCACGCACGTCTCTCGACTCTGTCGATATCCACGATCACATTGCCAGTCGAGGCCCGACGATCGAAGAAAGGCATTCTCGGGAATGGGGATCGCCTCACAGGACACACCGCCGACTTCTTGGTAGCCTCGCTTGCACGCCCAGCCAGAGCCGTAAGATCGACCAGTTGCATAAGCGTTCTCCGGGACATCAATGGCAACGCAATCCCCACCATTCACGCGGTACCCAAGCGAACAGTCCCAACCGCCGCCATAGCTTCGTGCCTCTGCGTTCTCGGGAATAGGCCCAGTGCCGTCCTGTGCGACGGCTGGAAATGCACAAACGATGATCGCGGCTGCGATTGCTGCGCGATAGATGCCGATTTCGAGACGCTCGAAAGGGACCATGAAGTATCCTCCTGCGGAGAAAGCGCCGCCTCGCTGTGAAAACATGCCCGGGTCGCAGTCCGCTGCCGGTCCAGCGCCTTCTTCCGCGTCAGGCTCGAAGTCGTCTACCGCGGGCGGTCACGCAGCCATCCGCTCAGAGCGTCTCGAAGAAGACCGCGAGCGTGACCGCCGCCCCGTCTTCGGTTTCGGAATGTCTCCGATCCCTTGCCAGGCACGGCCGCCGGCGACTTCGACGGGCATACCAAGTACTTTCTCGATGGCGTTGAGCTCCGACACTTCGTCGGCGGCACAGAACGCGACCGCGCATCCATCACGCCCTGCACGGGCGGTGCGCCCGATCCGGTGCACGTAGTTTTCCGGTACGTTCGGCAGGTCGTAATTGTAGACATAGTCCACGTCGGGAATGTCGATCCCCCGTGCCGCGACGTCCGTCGCGACGAGGACGCGCACCGAACCGTTCTTGAAGGCGGCGATAGCCCGGTCGCGCTGACCCTGGCTCTTGTTGCCGTGGATCGAGGTGGCCGCAAAACCGGCCCGGTCGAGGTACTTCATAAGCCGCTCGGCTCCACGCTTCGTGCGCGAAAAGACCAGCGCGCGCTCGTCGCAGTGCCCGTTCAGAAGGTCTATGAGCAGAGCCCGCTTCTGCTCCTTGGCGACGAAATGCACGCTATGTGTGACCTTGTCGGCGACCTTGCCCGGCGGCGACACCTCGATGCGGAGGGGATCGGTCAGGTAGTCACGGGACAGCTCGGTCATAGCCTTTTGCATCGTGGCCGAAAACATCATGGTTTGCCGGTCCTTGCCCAGCACCGGCGCGATGCGGCGCAGCGCATGGACGAAGCCGATGTCGAGCATCTGATCCGCCTCGTCGAGGACAAGAAACTTTGTCTTACCAAGATCAACGGCCTTGCGATCCATCAGGTCGATCAACCGGCCCGGCGTTGCCACGAGAATGTCCGTGCCGCGGGCGAGCTTCTGGACTTGCGCATTGATCGACTTTCCGCCCACGACAAGCGTGATGCGGAGATCGGCCGTCAGCCCGTGCAGGCTCTGGACGATCTGGCCCGCGAGTTCCCGGGTCGGTGCGAGGATCAGCCCCTGCGCTGATCGGGGCGCGGGCCGCTCCTGTTGCTTTGCTAGCGCCACGACCAGCGGAATTGCGAAGGCGGCGGTCTTGCCGGTCCCGGTCTGCGCGATGCCTAGAATGTCGCGGCCTTGCAGCGCCTGCGGGATCGCCTGTTGCTGGATGGGGGTCGGTTGAGTCAGCCCCAGGGCGTCGAGCCGCGAGACCATGCGGGCATTGAGCCCGAGTGTGTTGAAAGTCATGTCAATCCTTGACCGGATCTTCCATCCGGTATTGCCGACAAACGCAAATGCGCGCGGTCGGTCGGGGTGCACCTGGGGCGAGCACTCCGGCACCGCATTGTGCCCGGAGCCGCCTTGGGCGGCGTCCCCCCTTCGTGATGTGGGAAAACGATGCGTCACGACCGGGGGCGGGAGTGGATCCGCCTGCTCACGCGGCAGAGCGATAACGCAATTTTAAGGTGGGGGCGCGTCCGGCAAATGTCAATGACGCTCTGTGAGCAGCTGCCCCAGACAAGTGAGTTCCGCGATGTAACGAGAGAAGTCTTGTATGTCGAGCTCAGAAGGTGCATGTCTGCACAATCATCGTTGTTCGCTTCGAACCGCTGCTTCCGTTTATCCGGCTCTCAGTTGATCGATTCAGTCTGACTTTGCCGGGCTGCCGCATTGTGTGGGCAGCACATGAACAGGAGACCGCCGATATGGCTAATGGTACCGTGAAATTTTTTAATTCCCAAAAGGGCTTCGGCTTCATCGAGACGGATATGGGCGGTAAGGACGTTTTTGTCCATATCTCCGCCGTCGAACGCGCCGGATTGACCGGCCTTTCGGACGCCCAGAAAGTAACGTTCGACGTGGAAACCGGCCGTGACGGCCGAGAAAGCGCGACCAATCTCGCTCTCGCTTGAACACAGCGCCAGGGCACTCTCCGCTGAGTGCCCTGGCACCGTGATTGAACACCTTTCCAGCACCGGAGATACGACCCGCGTGCTTTTTTGGTCACGTGGACAGAGCCGGTCTCGTGCGCCCCGCCCCGAACACGGGGCTCCGCATGCCAGGGCTTCGAAATGAAGGTGTAGCTTGCGCCGTTTTCTATATTCCGCGCAGCAGCCTGCTGGCCCAGGATGATCAATATACATGCTGCGTCCGCGACGTTGCACGCCCCCCGCCCCATGCGACATTAATCTTGCGTCTGTTCATGATCCGCGGGGTTGCGGAAACGGGTTCTGCTTCCGCAGCAAGCGACTTTGAAACGGACGCGTGCATGCGATTTACATGATCGACCCAACTCAGGTGGCTGTGGGACACGCAGCTCCTGTCAGTCACTGTCTTAGGAGAACACCAACATGACGCGTTCCAACACGGAAACCCGAATGGCCACAGGTCGCGACCTTTTCAAGGACAAGAACAAAAAGAAGGGATCTGAACGCTCGTCGGATACACCGTCCGCGATCCAGCTGGGCGAACATGGACGGTACCAGATCAAGTCCGGGCGCCTGTCAGGTGAATATGTGGCCAGGGCCTTTCCGAAACCGCCGACGAACGCGCGCGGGATGATCGCTGAAGCCAGAGGCGCGACGGAAGAGGCCGCGATCGCCGCTTTGCACGATATCATCGATGCGAGGGAAATCAGCAGAACCGACGATCGTCGGACCGATGAGACAACAGGTCTAGCTGTTCCCAGCACCGAGGAATTCGTCGAAGCGGTTGCCCAGGTCGCCCTGTCGCGCCCGCAACGCGCCATGCTGACCGCTCTCGCTTTGGCCAACGACGAAGGCTTGTCGGAGGTGCGTGTTGCAAGCGCTGCAGGCTACAAATCGAACGCCTCGGCCAATCGCGCCCTGGCGTCAGCCGGGCTGCTGATCGCCAGTTACCTTTCACTCGAAGCAACTCAGGATGCTGCGACCAGCGATCACGACGGAACGATGTTTCTCGGGTACCGAGGCCGGCAAAGAAACGATGAAGACCCTGGAAACTGGATCCTTCACGCCGAGCTGCGCGAAGCGGTCAGGTCAGCCGGATAAACGACATCCCCGGACGGCTCTTTTTGATACGTGCGAGTTATACGACAAGGCCCTTGAGTTGACGAGGTGCATACGGACGTTTCGGTGGGGTTGGCTTGTCCGGTGAGGCGATATCCGCCGCGCAGCGACGATGAAGTTTCTGCATCTGCGAGTTAATTTTGCGTCAGCAATGGTCTTTAGCGCATAAGTCCGCTTCTCGATAACGGTTCAGCTAGGCAGCGAGCGAGCGGCTTGGATTTCACCACTTGGACCAGATTTCAATGTGCGCTCTGGCGAGATGAGCTGCATCGCAGCGATGCCCGTGCTGCACGAGCGAATGGATGCTGCGTAAGCAATAGCCGCGTGTGCACAAGTCCGCTTAGTCTGCTCTCCGGTCATGTCGAACAGCTTGAGCCAATGTCCGCTTCGGGCTGGCTTCGGTTATAGGAGCCTGACGCGGTTAAGGCTGGCTCCGAGCCCATTCTGCAGGCTTGCTACACTGAAGCGAAAGTCGGCTCTGGCGCATTCTAACTTTAGCTTTTGGCGAGCCCTATCAGCAGAACGTTGATATCTCTGCGCAGGTCTTGCTCTGAAATAGCGAGGTCGCCTGTCAAAAGTCGGAACCAGAGATATGCGCTGATCCAGCGGGCGGCATGTTTCGGGAAAATCTCGTCTTTGACCTCTCCGCGCTTAAGGCCGCGCATGATCAGAAAGCTTGTTTCAGACTGTCGTTCTTCTGCAAATTTCTTTAGTGTCAAAGCTGATTTCTCGTCAGATTGTGCCTCGGCAATCACTGAACGAAATACCGCACCGGCTGGCGTATCTCTCCAGTGCGCCATGATCGCTGTGACGAAGCTCACAATGTCGTCTTCGAGGTTGCCAGTGTCAGTAAACACGATGGATTTTTGCCGTTGGTAGACATCGAGCAGCAAGGCGGCTTTGCTGTTCCACCACTTATAGATCGTCGGCTTGCCTGCTCGCGCCCGCCGCGCGACCGCTTCGATGGTGAACCCACCATACCCGCGCTCCGCAAGCAGGTTTTCCGCTGCGTCAAGGATAGCCTCTGCGCTGGCCGGGTTGCGTTTCGCCCCTATGGATCGACGTTGTGGGTCACTGGTCATGGGGTGTGTTTAGCACAGTGCTTGACTTAACGAAACGGGTCGTTCTATTCATAACGAAACGAGTCGTTTCTATTGGATCAGTGAATGCCAAGATCGAACCGCCCAACATTGCTGTTCACGCTGCTTGTGCTGATCGGTGTCTACCCGCTGATTACGCTTCTTTCCTTCTTGATCGAGCCCTTGGCAGCCGACTGGCTCCTCTGGCAGCGCACAGCAATTCTCACTCCGCTCATGGTTTTTGCCATGCTGTATGGGCTGATCCCGATGATCCAACAGACAGTCAGGCTCTTCACGAAGCCGACGAAAAACAAACCAGAAGGAAGGCTTGGAACATGAAAATCCTACATATCAACGCATCGCCACGGGGCGATGAGAGCCAGTCACTCGACATCGCGAACACCTTCCTGTTCGAGCTTCAGAAAGATAAAGCTGTGCAGATCGACCAGCTTGACCTTTTTGCCGCCGATCTTCCGCCCTTCGGTACAGTCGCCACCAGCGCAAAGATGGCGCTGTTTACGGGTCGCGATCAAACTGAAGAAGAAGTGGCAGCGTGGGCAGCTGTTCGTGCGGTGTTCGACCGTTTCGCCAACGCCGATCTCTATGTTCTTAACGTGCCCATTTGGAACAACGGTATCCCCTACATCCTCAAACAGTTCATTGATCTTGTGACGCAGCCGGGGTGGAGCTTTGGGTTTGATCCCGAAGCTGGCTATTCCGGCTTGATGACCGGGCGAAAGGCGGTCTTGGTCCATGCGAGCGGTGTATGGCACCAAGACATCGGTCCAAACTTCGGCTCCGACTTTTCAACGCCTTTTCTTGAGGATTGGCTGACCTTCATCGGAATTGAAGATGTGCAGCACCTCCGCGTGCAGCCAACTGTCTTGAATGCAAACTACGCGGCAACAAAGGCGGAGGCAAAACGCCAATCAACTGCTCTCGCCAGCGCATACTAGGCTGAACGCAGCAGTTGGCCGAGATGCCGCCTGAAGCCATAGTATTCACCAAGGGTTGGTCATGTTTTAGCCCTATGTAGATAAAAACTGCCGTTGAATACATGGAAGCAAACGGTAGATCCGTCCGCGAACGCGTCCCCCGTTCCCTATCGATCCTCGAACTCGATCTCGCCCAAATAGCGCAGGACCAAGTCGCGCCTCACGATGTCGCGGGGCTCTGCGATCTTCATTCCGTCGCCAAAGCGATCATTATCGTCGATCAGCATGCTGACATAGATGTTGACCGCCTGCAATTGAACCGGATCAATGCGCTCTCGAACGCGTGGCGCCCACTGCGTAACCCACGAATGACCGGCAAAGCGGCTCTCCAGGTCATCGCCTTGCCTGGCGAAGCCGTACTCCAGGAAATCGTGGTCATACCACTGCTCACCCTGCGCGTCGGCAAAGGCAGACAGGCCAACGACCTCGCGCGTGCCTTCCACATCCTCATTTTCTTCTGAGTAATAGTCGTCACGCTCAGCCATCAGGGTGTTGAACGTCTCAAGATCCCGCGCCGTTCCAAACCAGAACTGACTGCGCAAAAGGCTGCGCGGAGATATCGAACCCTCGGGCTCATTCGAGCCAAGATCACGGCGCTCGACCTCGACAATCCGCACCGGTCCTCGCCCGAGCATACGCGCAAGCAATCCCCTTGCGTTTAGCTCTACGGAGACTGTCAGCATGTAGTTTTTCGGGACGTCGACCGTCTCGGAATGCAACAATTGACCGTCTTGTGACAGGACAATCTCAATTGCGCCTCCACCAAAGAAAGCCGTCGTCATGTCCCCGTCGACGTTCAAGCGGCGCTGAGCATGCAAAGGATGACCCTCATCTCCAAGCGTCACCGCGATTGCAGACCATTCTGCAGGGATCGTCTGGCCACGCTGAACACGAATAGCACTCTCGTCATACATGGTCGCACCCAAACAGCTTAACGCCCGGAATAGGCCGGAGCGGGTGTGTTGACGTGCACAAATATGTCAGCAGCGATCCGGCGTTGTTTCTGGAGTGTAGCCAAACAGCAGGACCTTCGGAACCATCCCGGCCAGGGTCAGCTTTTTCCCGCCATTCGGTCGGAGAAGCTCAAGAAGCCAATGCCTACTTCGGGCTTGCTGCGGTCTTCGCAACAAGACGAATTTAAGGTCAGCTCCGAACCCAGCTTGCGCATTCGTGAGGGTGCTGCGGACGTCAGGGATCAGGTTAATTGAACCGCTCCCATGCTGATTGCCGCGATATTCCCAGTGGTTCAGCGATCTTTGCCCAGCTGACATCTCGCTCGCGCAGCGCATCGACAGCCCGAGCAAGGTGTTCCTTATAGGATTCAGCTGTTGCATCTAGCGCGCCCAACGCGTTGATCAGTCTTTCCGTCGGCCAGTTCGTTGGGTCGAATGCCTTCGGAGGTGCGTCAGTGCCGTTCATGACCAATTGGCACACCTCCACGCACTCATCGCAAATATGCAAGCCGCCTGGGCCAGCAGCCAGCTTGGCAATCTCTTGATCAGACTTGCCGCAGAACGAACAATGTAAGTTTCCCATGGCACAGCATTCCGTCAGGTTTATCCTGACAGTCAGGTAAGGCCTGACATTGACCGTGTCAAGATCGGCGAACGGGCCCAAGAGGCTGACTCCAGGGCAATTCAGAACCGGACATTCACTGAATGTCTGCAAATCCCGCTTAGGCGGTCATAGGAGATCAAGCATTCAATGACCGCTTCGGGCTGCGCGCCGACCTTAGCACGCCGCGCAGCTAAGGTCGGGAGGGAGCCCAAAACAACCGATGCTGCGTGATCAACGAACGGCAGCTTTGTGTTCATGACCCAGTCGAATTGTGTAGGCTACACCCGTCTGTTTGGTCTCAGAACGAAGAACAGCCCTACAGAAATCAATACAGAACTGACCACCTCGAACGACGTGATGACCTCCCCCAGCATGACCCATGCCAGTATCATGACAAAGACCGGCATGGCGCTGAAGACCGTGCAGGACATGACGGTCGGACCGACGATTTTGACAGTGTAGTTGTAAAGGAAATACCCGATGGCCGATGTCACGATGCCCAGATAGAGCAAGGCCCAAATGCTTGTCGCTGAGGCAGAGGAGACCTGGCGAACCTGATCAAAGTCAACAAGGAGCAGCAGGGCGACAATGGCCGCAATTGTCATGTAAAACGTCAGGGTCAGGGACGCATATTTTGCGCTAAGGCTTTTGATCGTCAGGGCGTAAACTGCCGAGCTGACGACATTCCCGAACATAAGCAGATCACCCCGGTTGAACGACAATTCGCGCAAGGCTGCTATCCGTCCGTCCGTGATCAAAAGGACGACGCCGCCAAATGACAATACAACACCGAGGTATGCCACACGCGGCAACCTTTCTTTGAACACTAAAGCGGCAGAAACAGCGGTCACGATGGGCGCTGTGGCACCGATCAGGGCGATGCTTGTAACCGTCGTGTAGGTCAAAGCCTGCAACAGAAACCAAAGTGTGGCTACGATACCCACCACTCCGAGAACAGTGATTGCCGGGATGTCCCGAATGCTGATCCGAAACGCTGAGCTGGTCTGGAAAAGCAGAACCGCGAACAAGGTCACGACAGCAATCGAAGAGCGGACCAATATGATCGTCAAGGCATCGAGGTCGAAGGTCGCGATCTTTGCTGCGATGCTGCTCGTCGCGAAGATCAGTGCCGTCAGTAGGGCAAGGCTCGGACCGACTGCGCTTGCAGTATGGTGCGACATTTTGGACTGGGGGTCTTTGTGGGTCATTCGGGGGCGAAAGTTTCCTAGGCGGGGAGCGGTTGCCAGACGATAACGCTTCCACAGATGTCTTTTTGGACATAGCTTGATCAATTATGGACAAACCCCGACGCCAAATAGACGTTCTTCTCTTTGACGGTGTGACATTGCTCGATGTGAGCGGCCCGACCCATGTGTTCGGCAACGCGCAGCGTGACGGCAAACAGGCTTACAGCCTGAGATACGCGTCATCAGACGGAGCGCCGGTTACGGCGGCCTGCGGCTTGAGACTTACGCCGGATATCGGTTTGCACGACGCGTCAGGCGCTGACTATCTTTTGGTACCTGGCGGCATGGGCGTGGACGAAGCGCTCAAGAACCGACCCCTCCTAGACTATCTGGCGAGCTGGCGTGGGGAGCGTTTGATCAGCATATGCTCTGGGTCGGTTTTGCTTGCCCACGCAGGCATCTTGGATGGTCGCCCCGCGACAACGCACTGGCAAAGGGAACAGTTTGTCAAACGACACTATCCTTCTGTCGATTGGGATATTGACAAGCTCTATATCAAAGACGGTCACGTTCACACGTCCGGCGGCGTGACGGCGGGTATCGATTTGGCATTGTTCATTTTGAAGCAGGATTGCGGTGCCGCAGCCGCTTTGTCTGCCGCGCGAGGTATGCTGGTTCACTTGTCGCGGTCTGGCGATCAAAGCCAATTCAATGATGTGTTGTCCGCCCAGTTCTCAGCCGATAGCCAGCTGTCTGACCTAATTGATAAAGTCGCGCAGCACCCATCCCGTGCGTGGACGCTTGCTGAAATGGCAGATTTTGCCGGCACAACGCCAAGGACGCTAACCAGGCGCTTTAATGCGCAACTGGGTGTATCTCCAACCAAGTTCGTCGAGGCAGTTCGTGTCCGTTTGGCAGCGGATCGTTTGGCGGCAGGCATGTCTGTCGCGAATGTTGTTCGAAGTACCGGATTTGGAGACCATCAACGTATGCAGCGCGCCTTCAAACGACAGCTACAATCAACTGTCAAAGACTATGAGAGGCGCGTTCGATAGCAGACCTTTATCCTATCACAAGGTTTGGCAGCTTTGTCTCGCATTTCGGCCTACCAACAGCGTGTGATCAACGTCCGCTCTGAGATCGTTTTCACTCATTCGACGTTCGTTTCGCTCAGCATCCGCTTTCCTGATCGTGCCATTGGTCCTGCGCCCAAGCTTCGACCGTGCGTAGGAACTCTTTGCGGATCTTGGGACAGCGGATGGCAGCGTAGGCGCTGGTCAAGCGGAACAGTTCAGCCTGACTGAGATCGTAAACTGAATGTGTCATGGCTCATCTCCTTTTGGGGGTTTCGGTGGGATCGGATAGCTCAGCTCAAGACGATGAAAGCCTCGCTGCAAGGTCAGCCGGGACACTCCGAGAAGCGCTGCAACATAGCGGCACGGCAAGCCGATTTCGACCATCCAGGCATAGGCCTCTCGGATCACGGGCTCCTGTAAATGTGAAGGTCGACCAAGGCGGACACCGCGTCTGCGCGCAGCGGCAAGACCCTCCTTGGTGCGGCGGCGGATGATCCGGCGTTCGAACTGCGCGGCCAAAGCCAAAACGCCGTACATGAACTCGCCCTCATCGCTCGTCGTGCTCATGGGGAATGTCAGCACTTCGAACGTGACGCCCCGCGCCTCCAGGGCACCTGCTGTCAGGATCGCGTCAATCGCGCTGCGAAAGGCGCGGTCGATGTCGACGACAACAAAGGTATCGCCCGCCGCCAGCTCCCGGAGCAAGGCATCGAAGACAGGCCGCTCTGCCGCAACGGCGGATAGCTTTTCCACCCGCAGCTCATCGCAGATCGCTTCGAGTTGCAGGATTTGGCGATCAACTTGCTGGCGTTCCGTCGAGACGCGGACATAGCCGATGCGGCGCGGTTTGGGCATGGCACCTGATCGAATAGGATCCTTTCCGATCACCCGCCGAAATGCCCGCGCCGCAGATCTGGTGTCAGCGGAACGCCGCAGATTTCCTGGGTCTGTGTTTACCGTTTTGGCGGAATCCCGTAAAGCTGTGTCTTGTCCAAAAACCATTACATATGAACAGCATAGCTCGGTGCATTGGGGCAAGTGCGCTCGCGATCCCACTCATGAGTTATCCACAACAGAGTTTGGCAGAGGGCTTCACAGGCGCGGAGTTCGCCACTTGGTCCGAGGCAAGTCAGAACAGCTATATCGAGACCTCCGTGACCATGGCAGGCGTTGTGTTCACGCAAACCCATCTTGGAAAGGCATCCTGCGTGAATGACTGGTACTTTGCCGACGATGCCTGGAAGACGCGCAATTCGGACATCCGCGACGCCATCGCCGCTTACCGGGATGCACATCCGAGTGGCGTTATTCTGGCGTTGATTATCAGAGAATGCGGCGCGTTGGACTGATCTTCACCTGTTCGCTCCGAGATCGGGCACCATCTGCGTCGAGAAGACCGGCGCTGCAGGCTTGGTCGCATCTGGCTCAGCGATGGTGTGGCGAACGCGATCCGGCATTTCGGCTTCGATGTCTTTCATGATGTCGTCGAGTTCCTCGAAACTCGGTGGATTGTCTTCATCCATCAAGCGATTGCGGGCAGAGCCGAGCACATTTACCTCGTAGTTGCGGATGTCATCTTGGCTGATATGCAACTCTTCCAGGTGCTGCTGCGCGGCGCGATACTCCTCAAAGCTGGGTTCCTGTCCTGTCCAGAGGATCGTCGCTGCAAGATCGCTCTCAATCCTCGTTCCATCGGCGCTACGGACGGTGCCTGTCGCATCGCGAAACACCAACGTCCCGTCTGGCAAGCGCGCGGCGCGGTTTTCCATGCTGGAGATGTCGATCTGAGCGGCCCTGATCATGCGGCCCAAACTGTCCTGCGCTTGGTCCACCGCCTGTTCGGCACTGCGCAACACGTCCATCGCTCGATCATAACGGGCGCGATAGATTGGATCGTCAAGCAGCATCGAAAGACTGCGACGCATGTGCTCCCGCTCCGCCTTCTTGCGTTTGGCTTCCGGGGATCGGACGTCGCCTTCCGCGAGAAAACGACTGATGCGCCCCACATCACGACCGGTCAGCTCATGCTGCAGATCGTCGAAGTCGCGCTGTCGTTTGTCATCTATGCCTTTGCCATCGTTCATATTCTGCTCCGTCTCTATTTTACCAGAAACGGAAGTGATCGTGCAAACTTCGTCCTTGTCGCTGAGGGATCGAACGGGGGCTCCGCCCCCTTCGCAAGCCGTTTTGTAATACAAAACACAGCTTGCGTTCGTCTTTTCCCTTTGAGGAATACTATATTTTTTAAAAGGAAAGCTGTCTTGGCTTTCTTGCTTTGGAGGAGGCTTTTGAACGGAAGCTGCGCTCACGCTTGCCATACTTTAGCAGACAGCCCGCCTTAATGCCAGCCCTGTGGGAAAACACTCGCCGTAACTTATGTCTTACGTTAACCTTTACTTGATATTTAGTAGCACTCAGACTTTAGGCTACAATGATAGCGTATTGAATGGATTTGAGGTGATCCGCTGAGCAGCACGCTCCCGCGCGCATAAATGCGGCTAACAAAACCCAACCCAAAAAATATACATAGAAATGATAAACTGGCCGCTAGATGTGAACCGCATTTGAAGGGCTAATAAGTATCACCTATTTTTTCTGAACTTCAAGACACAGTTTCTGCAAAGCGAAGTTATTTTGATTGACGGTCAATTATCGATACGATTTCGAAGAAACCATATTCAGCGGCCAAGTCTCGTGCAGTCATGCATCGATCAAATGTCCGTTGGTCAGTGTTTGCACCGGCTTCGATCAAAAAATTTACCACTTTCGCGTGGTTTCCGAGTACTGCCATCATTAGGGCCGTCATTCCTATATCAGTCGTGGCTCGGTCAAGTGATGCCTTCGAAAGCGTTAGATATTGAACAAGGTCCAGGTGACCAGCCGAACTTGCAGCCATTAGAGCCGTCCACCCGATGTCATTTGTAGTCTTGTCTACCTGCGCGTCATTTTCGACAAGGTCTTTTGCAATCTCGAGCTCGCCAGCGAAACACGCCGCCATCAAAGCTGTCCAGCCATCATCTGCAGCAGCTGAATAGTTCACGTCGACACCAGCTGAAATCATCAAGTTCGCTGCTGCGCGTAGCCCATTTGAGCACGCAGCGATAAGAGGGTTCCATCCATCATCCGTGGTGACTGCGACAAGGCTCGCGCCTGAGCTTATCAAGCAGCAAGCCATCGCGTCATCCGCTGAGTGGCAAATTACACGTAGTATTGTCGCGCCATTTGAGAGAACGGGTCGGTCGACATCTGCGTTAGCTGCGATAAGCCGCTTTGCAACTCCAATATGACCTCCTGCGCATGCTACGACGAGCGAGCTAGTCTCTTCGTCGGCTGCGACAAAGTCTACGTCCGCCCCGGCTTCGATCAAGAAGTCAACCATCAGTTGGTGGCCTGCACTGCTCGCAGCCAAGAGAGGTGACCAGCCCATACTCAGGTTCATTCTGTCTATTTCCGCGCCTGCAGAGACCAAAAGCTTAGAAGCCTCCAATTGTCCTGCCGCACTCGCTAAAAAGAGGGGTGTTGGCCCGCTGTCACCCAAGGGCATGTCAACTTCCGCGCCTGAGCTTAGAAGCAGATCCACCAAATCTTCTGCCCCCAAAGAACATGATACAGATAAGGCACTTCTTGTGTCAGTGCCGTCTCCAATTACTCGATTTGGATCAGCTCCAAAATCCAGCAATAACTGAGCAATCTCAGAATTGCCGCACTCACATGCAAGTACGAGAGGTGTAATGGCATTGATCGAAGGGTGAGAGTTAGCGTTCGCCCCGCTTTCTAGAAGTATTTGAACAATATCAAAGTGACCTTTCTCGATTGCTAGTGAGAGAGCAGTGATGTTACCGTAATTTGAGACAAAATCGAGATTTGCGCCTCCTTCGATAAGCAGAGCAACAATCTCTATTGTGCCTGCCGCACAGGCAACCATTAGCGCCGTTGTATGACCACCGAAGCTCGAGGCATCTAAATTAGCCCCCGCTTCAATCAGCGTTCGCACGCTCTGCGTTTGCTCTTCAACACATGCATGCATAAGGACAGTCCAACCCCCATCAAGCGTTCTTGCATCAAAATCAGCGCCAAAATCCAAAAGAGACCGCAGCAATTTGTCTTCACCATAGCGCGCCGCAATCATCAGAGGAGTTAATCCATCCTCAAACAAAAAACAATTTGGGTCGGCCTTGAGATTAAGAAGCCAAACTACAAATTCGTGATTTTTATAGTAGGTGGCAACAAGCAAGCTTGTCCAGCCGCTAGCCTCTGCCTCATTAACATCTCCATCAAACTGCGTCTTGAGGAATTGGGCAGCTTTCAGTGTTCCTTCCGCTGCCGCCTGTCTAAGCAAGGATACTGAGCTTTCAACCGATCTTGTGAGTCTGTCAAAAACTCTCACGAACTTTCTTTGGCTTTCAAAATCTAGTCTTTCAATAGTCAAGTACTGTTCGAGGCAATAAAGTGCTCGACCAATTCCTACATCTGTGCGCTTATCGAGAGTGTTTCCCAATTCCTCTATTTCAACGTGGGCGAGAAAGGGAGTGAGCTTTGGTCCTCGCTCAGCCCGGTGACCCTGGGCGATAAGATCTGCAAGCCCCGTGGAAATAGCGCGTCGAATAGTGGAACCCTCCGGAAACCACTTTGGGTTAAGAAATCTTAGTAGACTACTCCAAGCTGATTGTACGTCTGCAAGTGTTTGATCTTCATTTAACAGGTTTCGAACCAAGCGCTGGATCGTCTCCAAAAAGGATCCGCTTCGGTCCTCGAAGCCGTTCGATACAGAAAAGACAGATAAAGCGGAAGCGAATGATCGGTAATCTGTAGCACTACGATTTTCAGCTAAGAACTTAAGAACGAACGTCTCTCCCAAAATGTCTGGTTCTAGGGGCCTTATTACATGACGGTCAACAAACGAAACAAACCGGCCAGAAATGTCCAGCAAAGTTTCGACATCCTCTCCGCCAACAAGGGGATGACTGATCGCGGGTAGATTGTCCTGAAACTCCAGAATGCCATTTATGGAGATGCCTCTGAGAAGAGTTGCTGCGGAGACATGGAACCCCACCCAATACCCAAGAACCGGGTCCTGAGCTTCTTTGCGCCATGGCAAGCGACGTTCGTTTTCAAAGTAGTGCCCAACTAGGTCACGTCTCGTCATGCCTGAGAACTCGGAATTGGGACTTCTGCGGATCATTTGCCCAAGTAAGGCTGCGAAGAGCGGGTGGCGCACTGCATCGCGGCGTCTAATCTGATCTGGTGTTGCTAATGATCCATCGACTGCTCCGATCTGCATAAGCGCATCCGCTGCAGAGGTAACCTTGGGGCTGTCTGGCTTGTAGCGTTTCGCGTCGTCATCCTCCGTGAATGGATCTGCTGCAGCCGCGATAATCCCGCGCAGGAAGCCTTGAGTATCTGAGAGAGGGTCCAGCGCAATCGGCCACCTTTCAAAAAACAGCTCGCTATTCGCTTCACGAAATCCGAGCGAAGGGACGCCTTTTCTAAAAGCCGTGTCTTGGTGGAGTTTCTCTGGCAACACATGGTCGAGAACGAGCAGCCGGATGTCATACGGCGCACCATTCTCGAAGCGTTTCATAAGCGCACCGATCACGTCGGCATAGTTGTAGGTGTAGTCGATAATGATGAGTGTGTTTTTGGACGGTTGCCAGTTTTCCTCGCTCCAACTGTCAGCGTCAGGGCTTTCGACAAAACCAGCGTCCCATTCCGTGGTCTTCTCACCGACGATGTAGGGTTTTGCCCATTCCGAAACCAACCGCGTCTTGCCTGCACCAGAGGGCGCGACAAGTGCAGCAATCTTGAAGCGTTCTTTCGAGTTCATGAATTGGTCGAGCAGCGCGAGTTCTGCTTCACGCCCTCTAAGCGGAAGGGAATAGTGGTTGTGAGGGTTAAGCCAGATCGCCGATGTCGCTTCGCTTTCAGTGAAGGCTTGCTCTCGAGAAATATACCGAGGCGCGGCGAGTGGCGGAGGTGTTGAGTTAAGCCACTTAATCAGTTTTTCTGTCGGCTCACCCTTTGCATTGATGAACCGCATCTCTCTCATGAAGCTGTGGGCTAGTTCTGGGATGACGTCGTCGATCGCTGCATCGCGATTCTGCACCTTGCGGACAAACTTGAAGGCAACAACGAATTTGTTCGCTTCGATATCGTCTTGATCACTGGGTAGCCCCAACTCGTCTCGAATGTTCTTTGCAATCTGCTTGAGGCTTTCCGGGCTTGGATCTTTATGCCACCGCCAACTGTTGAACTTTGAGGGCGAAAACCTAACTGCCGCAGCCGCTGTAGCCTGGGAAACTTCCCCTAGGTTCTCAGTCACAAAGTACCATAGGAATTCTCTTTGAAGAGGGGCTTTCTTTCCGTCCATAACTCGCCATAGCAAATGAATTCCAGTTCATGCTGGCGTGGGCAGTGCGCTGTGGCAAGCGTTATGGTTGCGGAGGCTCGTCTCTTCTTGGGGCGCTGACCGGACCTTCTAAGGGTAGACCCTGATCAAACCGCACATCGCGCTGAGTGTGTTGGTATCCGGCCTCGAACTCTTCTCTAAAACCCTTAAAGTCAGCCCCGACAAAGTTCCCATAGACTTCGGATATGAGCTTGACGCGATCTAATGCCGATTGATCGTAGGGATCAATATTCAGTTCGCCAGCCTGTAAGGCTAAAATTTCCCCTAATAATCTTGCGATATCAACATCCATAATCACTCCCAATATATTGATAGTAATGTATTTTCTCCGTAAGGTCAACTTTTGGGCAAGTTACGGGCAATTCTTCTCGTGCAAGTCGGTGGCAAACAAGGGTTGCCGATGCTCGGTATGCGCGGCGGAGACACGATCGTACCTCTTGAGGGTGAGCGGCAAACCCCTCATTGAAACCTCCGCCAAGCATCTCGAGACCATCAACGCACCAAAATTGGTGCGGAAAGGACTGAGATGTCGACCAAAACAACCAATCTGGGCTTTTGTGCTGTGTGTCAGCACATCACGGACACGCCGTGCGTGCCTGATCTGGACTTCCCCGTAGACGGCCTTGCTCTCACGCAGCCTTTGGCGGTGCCGATGACTGATGTCGTGCGGGCCAAATCGAAGACGGAACTCTTGAGACCGGATTTCTTCTGCAAGACCGGGAAGGAGTTGGTCCGCCGGAGACTCAAGCCGCAAGAATTGCGCGACCTGGTGTCCTATAAGATCTTCGAAGGTCTCCATCACGGCGTGCGGTATGAGCATCCTTGGGGGTCGGAACTGGACATCGGTCCCGACACCATCGAGGAGGTCTTTGACGGGCGTGAGCAGGTGGCGCTGCCTGCTGATGTCGAAAGCTGGGCCGATGAGCCCATCTCCTATGATCGGGCGATCAGCGATTGGCTTAGAAAAGCTAAGGAAGGCCTGATCACCGACAAGCCCTACGGCACTTGGCACAAGAAGCTGATGTTCATCGACCTCGCTCTTCGGACGCCGAACTTCGACCCGCGCGATCTCGACTGATCCTTCCCCACTTTGCCAGCACGGTCTGACGCCTTCGGAGAATACCGGGGGCGTCAGTTTTTGGGAGATTCGCAATGACCAACTGGATGGCGATCACTGTGCTAGGAGTGTCCGCGCTGGCATCTGCTTCGGGCACAATCCTTCTCAACTACGCCGCTATCGTGTTGAGCCCGGCGCTCGCAATCCTGGGGGCCACACTCTGGGCGGCCTCCGCTGCGGGCTTTGTCTGGCTCGCGCATGGCTATGATCTCGGCACGCTCGCCATCCTGACCAGCGCCTTGGGCCTGATCACGGTGAATGTGATCGGAGTCACGCTGTTCGCCGAAGACATCACGGTTCAAAAACTCGTCGCCCTGAGCCTATTGATTGCGGCGCTCACCATTCTGTCCTGGCCGTCGGGCCATGGCTGATATGCCCGTGACTGGCATCGCAACTGCCAGCGGTCCCAGCGGCAGCGGTCTACTCCAACGACTCGAAGCAAATCCCCATCACTGGAGTGGACCATGAAGGATCAATCCCCCTCTCAAGGCAGCGCAGCAACCGCGCATCGGATCGCGGAGCACATGAAACGCCTCGGGGAAAACCAAGCCGAGTTGGAAACCCGGCTTCAAGAGTTAACCGTCGCCGATCAGACTGGCCAGGCACAGGCCGCAAACGCACGCAAACTGCATGCAGTGACGTCTATGCGGATGATTTCTCGTCTGTGCTGTCAGACCATCGACGCTCAGAAACATGCAGTGCATGCAGCACGGTACGCGTTGCGCCGGTTCATGGCAGATGTGGGGATTTACCGCCCCCTGCAAACACCAAATGTCCTACTGACGCTTCTCGTCGTGATGCTCGGAACGCTCTTCGAGGCGGTCTTCACCACGATCTCCCTTTTTGCCGACGGACATCTTGATCTCATTCCAGCGATGGGCTTCGCGCTCACCTTCGCCATCGTGACGACCGTTTTAGGACTGACAGCAGGGTCATGCTTGCGCTTTGTCAGCTACCGCAGCACGGCCCGCATCCAGACACCCGATCTTCGTCCCGTGCGCTGGTTGGCGCGCAGCGGTTTCGTCGTCCTTGTCTGCGTCACCCTCCTGATGGTCTTCGTGGGCGGGCGCGTCCGCGTTACTGGGCAACACCAAGATATCTTCAACTTCTCCGACATTGGCTTTGCCGCAACCTTCGGGGACGGCATGGCACTTGTCATTATGGTGGCAGCGAGCCTGTCGTTCATCCTATCGGTCACGAAAGGCTATAGCGGGTTCTCTGATCCGATCCCTGGCTATGCCGCTTATGTGGGCCGAACCGATGTGGATCACGGCGATGAGATCGGATTGCTCGTCGCAGACACCCTGGACCAGATCGACGAGATCTTTGCCGCTGCCGAAGAAGATCTTCTGGACGGTGATATCGATCCGGATGACATCGCCGATCTGCGCGCCGACATCCTGCAGTTCAACGCGGCAGTGATCGCCGGGAAGGCTGAGCTCAAAGCCATTGCGAAAACGGAATGGGAGCAGGACTGCTTTGCCACGGGTCTGACATCCCCGCAGCCCGAGATCGATCTGCACCCGCTCGATGCGCTGATCCTCGATCCGGATCGCCTGCCCGATGCCCCCTCGCGGAGCGATCTCATCGACGCGCTCCTGCAGGCCCAGGCGGAAGTGCATGCCGAGATTCTCGCAGCCCAGGCTGACTTCACCGCCAGCCTGCAGAGCTTCCGCGTCACCCCGCCCAGCACCTAACCCCCCAAAAAAAGGAGCCATCTCATGGCAAAATCACCTTATTCCCGTCGTCGCGGCGGCTACGGCAAGCGCCGTGGACCCAGCCTTCTGAAAAAGCTGCTGCTCTGGCTGGCGCTCATCTTGATCCCGATCATCGCTCTCGGTTCTGGCGGCTATCTCGCTGCACAATATCTGGGCCGCGAGCAGATCGACACGGCCTATTGCTATACGCGCCCCGATCAGCATCAGGCGGCGATCTTTGTCGACTTCTCGTTGACGCATCAGATCAGCCCCAGCCAGCGACGCGATCTGGTCAACACCTTCGTGCAGAGTTTCGAGGGCATGCCGCCTAACGGGAAACTGTCGGTCTTCACCACGGCGCAGGAGGGGACCTCCAGTGTCAACGTGCCGGTCTTCGCGCTCTGCAAGCCGGCCAAGACGCCGCAGGAGCAAGAGCGACTGGGCGCGCCTGCCAGCTCCGCCCCAAAACTCGTCCGCCAGCATGGTGAAGCGATGGCGACATTCCGGGCGTTTCTGGGCGACCTGATCGCCAAGTCGCAAGACAGCGCCCATATCGCCGCGTCCTCGCCGATCCTGGAGCAAATCCAGGGCATCTCGCGCTATCGCTTCGCGTCGCCGCTGTCCAAGCTCACCCTGTTCACCGACGGGTTGAACAACAGCGCAGTCGGTCAGTTCTGCGTCAAGCAGGGTCATCTGCCGCGCTTCGAGACGTTCGCCAGCCGGCCCGAGTATCGCTTCATCAAGCCTGATGATTTCAACGGTGCGGATATCTACATCCTTCTGGTCGAACAGCGCAGCCTGCCCAATGACGTGCTGCCCTTCTGCACCACCGCGGAGCTGCGCGGCTGGTGGGTGTCGTTCTTCGAGGGCAATGGCGCAGGGAATGTCCGGCTGACGCCGCTGGGCTACGGGGCGGGCCAATGAGCGGCCCTGGCACCCAAGCGCACCCGATCCTCGCGATCAATCTCGACCTCCTGCGCGCCAGCGCAGGTTTCGGGCTCGGCTGGGTCTGCTGGCAAGCGGCCTCGCCGGAGTTTTGGCTTCTGAGCTTCGCAGCGGTGGTCTGCACGATCGCAGGTGTCAAGCGTTTCGGGCATGCAATAGTCGGTCTCATCAAATGGATCAACGGCCAGCGCAAGCTCAAGCGCTTCGAGGCGCAGGGCGCGAGCCCAAAGGCAGACCGGATGGCCAGCGAGGCCGAGTTGCGCCAGCGGGGGCTGATCAAATGAGTTCTTTCTTGGGCAAACCCTTCGCCCGGGCGCGTGCCCATGATCCAGGGGGCCACCGCCTTCTAGGTCTCACTGAAGAAGGTCATCATCCCATCTTCGGTCCGAAGGGGCATGCGTTGCTGGCGTCGGCGGCAGGTGGGGGCAAGACCACATGTGGTGCGATGCCGTGGCTGCTGTCTCTCGCCGCCTCCGAGCCGGAGAAGGCCACTCTTATCTTTGATTGCAAGAATGGAGAGATCGCGTTGCAGGCCGCAACTATGTTCGCCGCGAAGGGGCGCATCGTTCGCATCATCGACGATATGAACACCTGTCCCGGACTGGCGCAGTTCCGCGTGCAGCTCAATGCGTTTGGCTCGGCTTCAGCTGCGTATAAGCGCGACCCGCGTGAGGTACTCTATGCCAACGAGACGATCACCCATGCGCTTCTGGAGGAACCCGCAGGCGATGCCAAGAACAGGTATTGGCGCGACGATCCGCGGGGCAAGATCGCCTTTGCGAACAATGTGATGCTGGCTCGCAATCCGGATCGCGCCACGCCGGGGGCGGCGGCCTCCATCCTCAGCGATCCCGATATGATGCTGTCACTTGCCGAAATTGAGGCCGAAGAAGGCACACCAATGCTGCAAGCGCAGGCGCGGGATTATCTGGCATCGATTGGCCATGAACATCACCCGCAGCACATGACCGAGGCCAAGCGCGCGCTGAGGCACTTCGCGCCTGGCACGCTGCTGCATGACGCCGGGCAAGATGCTTCGATCACGCATGCCGATCTAATCCGCGAAGGAGCAATCATCTTCCTCGTTGGCCCGATGGCACATATGAACCGGCTAGGCTCCTATTTCGCGCTTCATATCAACGCATTTTGCGATGCCCTCTACTCGGGGGCTGGAGCATTGCGGGTGATCGCGGATGAGTTTACAAACATCCCATTGAAATCATTGGTAGAATCTCTGACTACCCTCCGCGCCTATTCCTGCGAGGTCTATCTAATCTACCAGAGTCGCTCCGAAGTCATCCGTCGTTTTGGCAAGCTCGAATGCGAGACCATTGAAGAGAACTGCATCGTCAAGCAGTGGTTCGGCTTCTCGTCCTTCGCGGAGGCCGAGCGGATCTCCAAGGCCATGGGCAACGAACATGCGGTCGCCACCTCGCTCAGCGGAGACAGCCATGGCCTGAAGACCCAAACCAATCTCAGCCTGATCAAACAGCCGCGGATGAGCCCCGCCGAGTTGATGGCCATGCCGCGCACGCATCAGCTGATCCATATCAAGGGTTTGGGCTTCGTGCTGGCACTGACCGTGGGTCAGCACCATATTGCGCCTTACTGCGATTTGCTGGCGCCAAATCCGCTGGAAGGTGGCGTGCTGCAGTCCGATCCGAAGATCACGCTGGTGACGCCGGACGTTCCCTCGTCCACGCGAGGTGGCTCATGAAAGCGTTGCTACTCTTTCTCTGGATCATCCCGCCCCTCGCGGTGTGGATATTCGTCGTGCTGTTCGGCACGCCGCATATCGCGTTGAGCTACAGCTTCCTTGACAACGGCAAGCGCTATGATCCCTTAGCCGAGCGGCACTACATCACCTGTACCTATTACGGATGGGCCGGCGCGCGCAGAGTCGATGCCGAGGCCGGTCACTGTCCCTGGCTGCGCCTCTTCAAGCCGGAGGCGGGCTAATGGGTGCGTCGCAGGTATTGCCGGTCGACCGGATCATAGATGCGGTCATGCAGGTCGAACCGTTCGGACAGCGCCACACGGACCATGATCTTGAGGCCTGCAAGGATTTTGTGCTGCGCGACAGTACCCGCGGCAATCAAGCCATCGCAGTGCTCCCGGTCGTCCTCGGTGAAGACCGCATAGGGTGCTGCGGCGTCCCAAAGTGCGACGTAATCCAAAGGCGCCAGCCAAGTCTCAACATCCTGAATATCATTAAAAATAACCATGCCTTGAGAATATCAAATCTCACCTGCACCTTGCAAATTTGGAGCCCCTCATGAGCCAGAGTAGCACTGAGGCCGTCTCAGAAACCCTCCGTCTCGCGCTGCAGCAGAGCATCGCGCGCATCATCACGTCGGAGGCAGATTGGGACCGCCTGCACACCATCTCGACTGAGGCGGCGAAGCGGATCGACGATGAGATGGAGGCGTATAAGTCCGACTACCCGTCGCGGCTGGCCGCAGCGCGGCAGATGATCTTGCGCGAATATGCCGGGCGCAGTCTCGATATGCCCACGCCGTCCTGGGTCCTGAAAGCCAAGGAGCTTCCCAGCCCGGAAAAACTGGATCACATGGCCGATGGTCGCGTGCGCCACGACCACGGCAGGCGCCTCAGGGTGATCCGGCAGGACGAGGTCGACCAGCTTCGTGAGATGCGCCGCGACTTAAAAATCCGTGCGGAAGTCGAGCGAGAGACGCGCGCCGCGCAAAGCCCAGAGCACCGCAGGGGTGATGCGCGCGAGGCGTTCCAGACCACACAAATGCGCATCACCCAATCCCGAAAAAGATAAAGGAGACCCATCATGTCTACTGCACATCCCGCCGTTGAAGCCGCCCGCGCCTCGTTCTCTGGTCGCGGCCTCACCCAAGGTCAGTTCGATGAGGCCTGGGCGATCTCAGAGATCATCCACAAGGAAATCCAGCGCTCCGGCTCATTCCATGAAAAGCTCATCGATTACAGCCATGCCTATGCCCGCAACGAACGCTTCGACAGCATGAAGGGCGAGGCGGTGCTGCGGGATATCTACAAGGGCCGCTATGGCGAGACGATGAACCAGACCCGCGAAACCCTGCTGAAGGCCGAAGACAGAGCCACGGATCCTGAGTGTCTTCGGAAGATCCTGAACGCCGCGGAGTCCATCGCACCCTTGATCGCGCGCGGGGACACTTGTCCTTTCTATCAGGCCTTCGACACGGCAGCCATCGTCGTCGCCGATGAGCTGAAGATCTCTCAAGCCGGGGCCAAGCGCTTGATGAAAGAGGCGTATCACGCCGCCCATAACCGCGATCTCTATGAAGTCGGGAAGGCCGCAGAGCAGCTCCACCATAAGCCCGTGCGCGACGCCGAAATCGCCGCGCGCAAGGCGGAGCAGACCCAAACCCGCAGCCAGAGCCAGACCCGCCACTGACCGGTAGGATATTGGAAAGATAGGACTTTATTCCTTGTTTTAGCTGATCGATTGAGGTAGCATGTTCCTCTTTCGTTCACGCGCAGGAGGACCAAACCGGAAAGGACAGACATGAAGACCACGCCGCCAACTCCGCCCCCCAAGCCCAGCCTGCATCTCAACTGGCAGGACTGGCTGCCGTTCTTTGAGCACCCGGACATCTCTCTCGAAGACAAGAAAAAGCAGATCGAAGCGCTGTGGACGATTCTGATGTGCTTTGCAGATGCCAAGTACGATGTTCTCGGCCCGGATGATCTCGCCGCCCAAGAAACCAGTGGACAAGTTCTTGATCTCACCGCCGCTCTAAAGGCTGCTGTGTTAAACTCAGGCATTCCCGATCAACAACAAGAAACCAACAAGGAGGAGGTATGACTTCCGAACACTCAGAAGATGTCGTCATTTACAGTCGAGTAAGTTCCCTTGGGCAGCGCAACGATGGACATGGCTTGAGCAGTCAAGAATCGAGGTGCCGTGACTTCGCGGCTTCCAAAGGCTGGAATGTGGTTGCTTCGTTCCCTGATACGATCAGCGGCGGTATCGACTTCATGAAACGCCCCGGGATGGTGGCGCTTCTGTCGTTCCTAGACGCCCAACCTAACAGAAGCTTCATCGTTCTGTTCGACGACCCGAAACGCTTCGCCCGCTCCACGAAGTACCATCTTGAACTACGCGAGGCCCTTAGGGCACGCGGCGCACGCATCGCCTGCCTCAACTTCAAATTTGAGGAAGACAGCCCGGAGGGCGAGTTCATCGAAACGATCATCGCTGCCCAAGGCGAGCTCGAGCGCAAGCAAAACGGTCGACAAGTCGCCCAGAAAATGCGCGCCCGCATGGAGAACGGATATTGGATTCACAATGCGCCCATCGGATATCGGTATGAGACTATCAAAGGACGCGGCAAAGTGCTTGTGCTCGAAGAACCCGCCGCCGGAATCATCAGGCAAGCCTTTGAGGGATACGCGTCGGGCCGCTTTGAAACCCAGGCGGAAGTGAAACGCTTTCTTGAGGGTTTCCCTGACCTGTTGAACAAGCGCAAAGGTAAGATCACTCAGCAGCGCGTGACGGATATCCTGACACAGCCCGTTTATACCGGGCACATCTGCTCCGAGGTCTACGATCTCAACTGGCTCAAAGCCCAGCATCAACCGCTCGTGTCGCTGGATGTCTTCGACAAGGTCCAGGATCGCCGCAAAGGTACCGCCAAGGCCCCCAAGCGCAAGAACATTGGGGATGCCTTCGCTCTGCGCGGCGTCGCCGTCTGCAGGGGCTGTAACGTGCCGCTCCGATCCTCCATCACCAAAGGTAATGGTGGGAGCTATCACTACTATCTGTGCCAGACGAAAGGCTGTGATCATTACGGCAAGTCGATCAAGCGCGACAAGATCGAAGGCGACGTCGGTGAGCTCATTAAATCGCTTCAACCGTCTGAGGGCCTCATGGACGCCGCCAAGGCCATGTTCCGTCACATCTGGGACGCTAAGGAACACCAGGCCAAGGACGTTCTACTGAGCGGAAAACGCAAGATCGCAGCGCTCGACAAAGACATCGACCGTTTGCTCGACACGATCACGTCTGTCAGCAGGGCGTCTGTCATCGCCCGCTGCGAAGACAAAATCGATATGCTGGAGCGCGAAAAGACCAAGATTTCTCAGGAAATGGCCGAAAGGGCCAAACCCAAGGGCAGCTTCGAGGAAAAACTAGAACCCGTCCTCGTCTTCCTCGCAAACCCCTTTAAACTATGGGCCTCGAGCAACATCACCCTGCGTAGATTGATCCTCAAATTAGCCTTTGCAGACCGCATCCGATACGACCGTTTCGAGGGCGCTAGAACTCCGGAAATAGCGTTTCCGTTCAAAGCCTTAAGGTACGTGACAGACCCCAAGCTTTGTTTTGGTGCGGTCGAGAAGACTCGAACTTCCACGGGTGTTACCCCACAGCGACCTCAACGCTGCGCGTCTACCAATTCCGCCACGACCGCACGTCTTGGCTGGTGCGCAGCGGTTTAGCCGCATGCGTGGAGGATGTGAAGCGCTTTTTGCATGAAAAAAACTCCGCGGTCGAAAAACCGCGGAGCTCGTTTCGGTGCCTCTTTCGCGAGGCGTTATTCGCTGACCGAAAAACTCGGCAGGCCAGAGACCGGCTGGATTGGTGCGCTCATCGTCGCTTTGGCCTGGGGTGCGCCGTTCAACTGAAGCGAGGCCTTGCGGATCAGATCGTTACGCTCGGGCTGGCCGGGCGCAAAGACCGGCTGCGCGCCGTTCTCGATGGCGGTCAGGCCCTGTTCGTACCAAACTAACGCCATGTCCGTCCTCTTGGCCGTGCCGAACCCCTGGGCCAGATGATGACCCATCAATTCGCCATAGACGCCCTCTCCCATCGCGAAGAGCAGGAGGCTCGATCCAAGTGCCACATCCATATTGTCGGTGCGATAGCCCACGCCGAGGCAGATCTTGGCCGTCCCGTTCAGTTGAGCCGGCGACATGCCCGTCGTGAGGATGAAGCTTGCCACATCCTGAACCACCGCCTGTTGTGGCTTGAGCGACAGAGCCGCGACGTGATCTTTCATGGCCGGCCCGAACGCTTCGCACTGGGCTTCGATCTGCTGAGGGGTAAAGCCCTGCACCTTGGACACCAGATCTTCGCCTTGCGCGATTGCGTAGGTGCGCGCGAGGCAGAACTGCTCGTTCAGCGCAAAGCTCGCATCCGTCATCTGCTCGGCCTTGGTGAAGCCGCCATTGGTGTTGGTCAGCAAAGAGATCGTATTGCAGTGAGAGGCCAGCGACTGCTGCGCACCCCCGCCGAGAAAGTTAGGGAGCGGAGATGTCGATGCCATTTGCGCAGGCGCCTGAGGCTCGGGTGTCACAGGCGTGATCGGAGAGATGCTGGTCACGGTCGTCGTTGTGGTTCCCGGAACCGGTGCCACTGGCTGCGGGGCCACAACCACGGTGGTCATGGGTGCGGCGGCAGCGGCCTGGGGGATCGCAGGTGCGCCTGCCAGTTCGGCGCGGTACTGTTTCAGCAGACCGCGCGTGCCATCCGGGCTGGTCGCGATTTGCTGATTGACCGCGTATCCGCCGGCTTGGGCGCGATTGTAGGAAGTGACCAGAAGATCCTGCTCAAACGGCGTCAATTGGCCGGTCGACGGATAGCCCATATAAGCCTGATAGCGCGAAATCGCGTCCCGGGACTTCCGGCCAAGCTGGCCGTCAACACCGCCCGCGTTGAAGCCAAAATAGTTCAAGGAGCTTTGAATTTGCCGGCCTTCCTGCGTTGCGGGGATCCGCGGGCGCGCAGGCTTCTTGTAATAGCGTTTGGTGGCCGCCTTCTTGCGCTGGTTCTGCTTTGTCGCGGCGTGACCGATGATCCCGCCGATAATGGCACCGGCTACGAAATCTCCGGCATCCGCGGCAACGCGCGTGGCGGGGGTAAAGGCTATGCTGGCAGCAATGACCGCTGTAGAAAGATATTTTGAAAACATGTACGTCCCTCCGAATAACTCAGATACTAACTTTTAGCTTACCACTTCATCGTCGTTTGTAAGTGAACTATTTCACCCCTGTGGCGAAGAATGGCAAAGGCATCGGCAAAAACATGGTTGAGTGGATCACGTCGGACGAACTGGTGCCCTATGAAAAGGCAGTTGCCTGGATGGAGGCACGCGCGGCCGATATTCGCAGCGGAGCCGCGGAGGAAGCGATCTGGCTGCTTGAGCATCCGCCGCTTTATACGTCAGGGACAAGCTCAAAACCCGAGGATTTGCTCAACCCCGAGGGGCTGGAGGTGTTCGACGCAAGGCGCGGCGGGCAATATACCTATCACGGTCCGGGTCAAAGGGTCGTCTATGTGATGCTGGATGTGGGGGCCCGCGGGCGGGATGTGCGCCAATTCGTCGGTCAGCTCGAACGATGGGTGATCGCGGCCCTGGATCAGTTCAACGTGACCGGACGGGTGCGCGACGGGCGCGTCGGCGTCTGGGTGGAGCGGCCGGACAAGCCGCGCATGCCCGATGGATCCTTGGCCGAGGACAAGATTGCGGCCATCGGCATCCGCCTGCGGAAATGGGTCAGCTTTCACGGCATTTCCATCAACGTGGACCCGGATCTATCGCATTTTCAAGGCATTATACCCTGCGGCATTCGCGAACACGGGGTGACGAGCCTGGTGGATCTGGGCCTGCCGGTGACCCTCCAGGATCTGGACGTCGCACTTAAGGCGCAGTTTCAAGCCGTTTTTGATGAGACCGAAATGGCTTGATGAAGGGCTGCGATCACCAGATCGGGTCGTTCATAAAACACCAGCTGGCCACAATCCTCGTGCAAGTGCAGGGTCATGTAGGGATGATCGGCCTGGAATTGCTCGACGCTGGAGGCGGTGATGGCCGGATCATGACGGCCGTGGACCAGGATCACATTCTTCGGGGCCTGACGTAAAAAGCGCGACCAGTCGCGCACGACAAGATGCGAATCCGCCGCGAACCCCTTGTGTCCCTGCTGGGCCGAGAACCGATATTCATCGCGCATCAAGTCGGCAATGCCCAACCGCTTGATCACGGTGTGGTCATGCGTGCCTGGACGATAAAGCGCCTCGATAAAGGCCTGCACGTCCTTGCCATCAATCTGCGAGATACCGGCCCGCAGGATCGGCGGAAGCAGCGGGGCCGCGAACCGGGCGGTATAGGCAACGACCTGCTGACGCGGCGCCATCTGGGCGATCTGCACCAGAGAGCGGAGCGGTACGCCCCCCGATACCATCACCATCCCCGCGACCCATTCAGGGTGAGCGGCGTTGAAAGCATAGGCATAGACCGCGCCGCCCATATAGCCGAGCAGCGTAACCTCTGCTACGTCCAGCGCGCAGAGCAATTCGTGAAGATGGGCGGTAAAGACCGGTTCCGCCTGATCGGCACGTTTGACCGCAGTCGACAGGCCGAACCCAGGACGGATGGGTGCGATCACCCTCAGCCCATGCCGCGACCATAGATCAGCATGGCGCCTAAGCGCGGTCATCCCGTCGAGCATGCCATGGATGAAGACAACGGGCTGCCCCTTGGGGTCGCCGAACTCGAACACCTGCATCTGCATGCCGTCGGACATGGTCCGGACGGTTTCCGAAGGCACCATGGGCCGGGACCGCATCGGTCGTTGCGCAAGGAAGGCTACCATGCGCACCAGATCCACCTGACCGGGCGCGCCCGTTTTTGCCAGAATGGATTTCGTCTGGTTGCGGATCGTATGCTCGGACCGGCCGGTTTCTTCCGCGATAGCCCGCAAAGTCAGTCCGCCCGCCAGGTTGCGGACAACTTCCAGTTCGGCCTTAGACAATTTGAACGACCGACGGAGCATTTCTCCGGTTTCATCCGTCCAGGCGATTTCCAATGCTTCGATCAGAACACCGCTGTCCTGACCGCGCGCGATCACATGCCGGGGTAAAAAGTCGGTACCCAGGACAACCGGTGTGGCGGTGTCACCCTGCAGGATCGTGTGCAACGCCTCCGACGCACCCGCGAAGAGATGCCGTTCGAAAACCTCCAAAGGCGTTCCGACCGGAAACAGCCGCGCGGCATCCGCGCTGGCCTCGACAACGCAGCCCAGAGTGTCGAGACGGAGCGCGAAGCCCGAAGCAGCCGCGACACCTTGCCCGGATGCTGACGGTGCCTTGCGACCGATTTGTTCAAGGATTTCGAAGGCGCGCCCGAAATGTTCGGTCAGTTCCTTATCCTGCGCCAGCAGCAACTCCCCGGCCTGCGCGGCCTGGATGGCTTCGAGATCCTGAAGTGCATTTGTGACGTGATCCGACCACGCCTCCATGAACGCGTCATAGAGATGCGGCCGCAACACAGTCTCGTATATCGCGGACACCACCCGGTCCCGATTGGACGCACCCGCAAAATCCGCTTCCCGACGGCTCATCCGGACCACCCAACAAACACGACCAGCACCACCTTCATAGTCTTACAACCCGGACGCATGATCCATTCGCCATACGCCCTATTCGCACAATGTTTTATTAACGTTTTATTAGTTCATAGTCCAATTGGGTCATGCTCAAACCGATTCCATCTCACATGGTCGTGATGTTTCGATCACGAATATCTTCGGTAAAACCTTTCAGATCGTTCTTCCCCAGCCCGATCCCTTCGTCACAGAAGGGATCGGGCGGGAAATTCCCCAGCATCTCATTTCAAATCGGCAATAGGCATTTGCATCACAGCGCCGCGCGGATTTTTTCCGCCTGCTCGTTCAAAACGTCCATATCCGCCATGTTGCCGGGCGGGCGCAGACTCACACCGGCATGTCGCGGCAGGATGTGGAAATGAAGATGAAACACCTCCTGCCCCCCAGCCGTCTCGTTGAACTGCTGCAACGTCACGCCATCTGCGTCAAACGCTTTCATTGCGGCGTGTGACAGGCGTTGCACCGTGCCCATGCAGGCCGCCAACTGGTCGGCCGTCGCATCCAGCATGTTGCGGCACGGCGTCTTGGGGATCACCAGGCAATGCCCATCCGCGCGCGGCATAATATCCATGAAAACAAGCGTTTCCGCGTCTTCGTAAAGACGAATGGACGGAATTTCATCCCGGAGAATCTTGGCAAAGATGTTGTCTTGATCATACGGCGTCATCGCGTTCTCCCAATCGAGTTCCCCTGCGTTGTGCAGTGATCCGGATCCACGGTCAATCTGGCCGACCGTTCAAGAGGGGCGCGGCAATTTATCATCCTTATCAGCGATGTCCGGCATTGAAGCGGCAAGGTGGACAATCTACAACCAGATCAATTCCGCGCGCGCCCAGGGAACCGGCGCGCGTTCACACCTTATCAGGAGGCACCAAATGGCAGACGCAGCCATTCACGGCCACGAGCATGAGGATCAGCGCGGTTTCTTTACCCGCTGGTTCATGTCGACAAACCACAAAGATATCGGGATCCTGTACCTGATCACCTCGGCATTCGTCGGGTTCATTTCGGTCGCATTCACCGTTTACATGCGGCTTGAGCTGATGGATCCCGGTGTCCAGTACATGTGTATGGAGGGCGCCCGGCTCTTCGCGGATGCCTCTGCCGAGTGTACGCCGAACGGCCACCTGTGGAACGTTCTGATCACAGGCCACGGCATCCTGATGATGTTCTTCGTGGTGATCCCGGCCCTCTTCGGCGGTTTTGGCAACTATTTCATGCCATTGCAGATTGGCGCGCCGGACATGGCCTTCCCCCGGATGAACAACCTCAGCTTCTGGCTTTACGTTGCTGGTACGACGCTGGCCGTCGCTTCGGTCTTGTCGCCGGGCGGCAATGACCAACTGGGGTCAGGCGTTGGTTGGGTTCTCTATCCGCCGCTGTCGACAAACGAAGCGGGCTGGTCGATGGACCTCGCCATCTTCGCGGTGCATGTGTCGGGTGCCTCGTCGATCCTGGGTGCGATCAACATGATCACCACCTTCCTGAACATGCGTGCGCCGGGCATGACGCTCTTCAAGGTGCCGCTCTTCTCGTGGTCAATCTTCGTCACATCCTGGCTGATCCTGCTGTCCCTGCCCGTTCTGGCAGGTGCCATCACCATGCTGCTGATGGACCGTAATTTCGGCTTTACCTTCTTTGATCCCGCAGGCGGCGGTGACCCCGTGCTCTACCAGCACATCCTGTGGTTCTTCGGCCACCCGGAGGTCTATATCATCATCCTGCCCGGCTTTGGCATCATCAGCCACGTGATCGCGACCTTCTCGCGCAAGCCGATCTTCGGTTACCTGCCGATGGTCTGGGCCATCATCGCGATCGGCGTGCTGGGCTTTGTCGTGTGGGCGCACCACATGTACACAGTGGGCATGTCGCTGAACCAGCAGGCCTATTTCATGCTGGCCACGATGGTGATCGCGGTACCCACGGGCGTGAAGGTCTTCAGCTGGATCGCCACGATGTGGGGCGGCTCTATCGAGTTCAAGACGCCGATGCTCTGGGCCTTTGGCTTCCTGTTCCTCTTCACTGTCGGTGGTGTGACCGGCATCGTGCTGAGCCAGGCCGCCGTGGACCGCTATTATCACGACACCTATTACGTTGTGGCGCACTTCCACTATGTGATGTCCTTGGGCGCCGTTTTCGCCATCTTCGCCGGGATCTACTTCTACTTCGGCAAGATGACGGGTCGCCAGTACCCCGAATGGGCCGGCAAGTTGCACTTCTGGATGATGTTCATCGGGGCCAACCTGACCTTCTTCCCCCAGCACTTCCTGGGCCGTCAGGGCATGCCGCGCCGCTACATCGACTATCCCGAGGCCTTCGCCTACTGGAACTGGTGGTCGTCCATCGGCGCATTCCTCAGCTTTGCCTCGTTCCTGTTCTTCTTCGGCATCATCGCTTATGCGCTTCTGCGGGGCGCTCGGGTGACGGAGAACAATTACTGGAACGAATACGCCGACACGCTGGAATGGACCCTGCCTTCGCCCCCGCCCGAGCACACGTTCGAGCAACTGCCGAAACAGGAAGACTGGGACAAGAGCCCCGCGCACTAACCGGCGACCGGACACAACATCAAAAAGGCCCCGAGCTGATCAGCTCGGGGCCTTTCTTTTTCGGTGACAGAAAGACCAACCGGGATCGATCGGTGTTTCGAGCGCGCACATCCGTCGAGGGGGCGCGTGTCACAGAGCAATGAGAGGCGGGCCGGGCGGCGCAAGGCGCCGCACCGCCACGTCAAATTACAAATCACCTTCGACAAAATGAGTGTCCATGATACATCTCCGGCACCATGCCTTACGACTGGATCAACACCGAAGACACCGCCGCGCCTGAGCTGCATCTCTGGCCGCATCAGTCTTTGCCCCCAAAGGGATTTGCCGCGTTCATATCGGCCACATTCGCGTTGATCATGATCCCGCTTTTGCCGCTTCTCGGTTCTGTGGTGCTTTGGGGGATCCTGCCCTTTCTGCTGCTCGCCGTCGGGGGCATCTGGCTGGCGCTTCAGAAATCCTGGCGCAACGGACAGATCCTCGAGGTTTTGACGGTCTCCGACAACGAAGCGCATCTGATGCGACGCAACCCGCGGGGCGACGTTCAGGAATGGCGCTGCAACCGGTATTGGGCGCGGCCTGAAATGCATGATAAGGACGGCCCGGTGCCGCACTACGTGACGCTGATCGGAGAAGGTCGCGAGGTAGAGATCGGCGCCTTTCTGAGCGAGGAAGAACGCGTCGCCCTCTACGATGATCTCGTGCGCCTCTTTTCGCGCACCTAGCCACAGGCGGATTGCACGTGATGTGCAAGACACGCATGCTTTACCCATGACACTCAGCAGACGAAAAGCCCTGGGCCTCGCGGCCGGCATATCTGCCGCGCCGCACCTCGCCTTGGCAGAAACAGACGTGAACAATATGCAAACCGCTCTCGACCTGGGATACCGCGCCGGCCTTCTGAACGGCTTGCACGCGGTTTACCTGCTTGAGGCCGGCGATCTGGTTCTGGAGGCTTACTTTGAAGGCGAGGACGAGAATTGGGGGCGTCCTCTTGGTCAACGCTCATTCGGGCCGAATGCGCGGCACGACATACGGTCTGTGACCAAAAGCGTGACAAGCCTGGTCTACGCGATCGCCCTTGACCAGGGTCTCGTACCTGCGCCCGACGCCCCGCTTTTGGCCAGCTTTCCCGAATATCCCGATCTCGCCGACAATGATCGTCGCCGGTCTTGGACGGTCGCGCATGCGCTGAACATGACCCTCGGAACAAGCTGGAATGAAAGCCTGCCCTATTCGGATCCGCGCAACAGCGAGATCGGCATGGAGATTGCTGATGATCGCTATCGCTTTGTTCTTGCGCATGATCCGATAGATCCCCCCGGCACCTATTGGAACTACAACGGGGGTGCGACCGCCCTGATCGGCGCGCTGATCGAGCGGGGTACGGGCAAGAACCTGGCCGATTACGCGCAGGAGGTGTTGTTTGATCCGCTTGGAATTGGCGACGCCGAATGGAACGCGGGACGCGACGGCGTGCATTCGGCCGCATCGGGGCTGCGCCTGACCGCGCCCGAACTGGCCCGGATCGGTGAACTGGTCCGCCAAGAGGGTGTCTGGCAAGGCACCCAGATCGTTCCACAAGACTGGGTGACCCTGATAAGCACTCCGCAGATCACGACAGCCTTCGGGAGCGAATACAGTCATTTCTGGTGGCTGACGCGGCAATATGCACGCGGAAGCGATACCCCGCTGTCCATGCTGCATGCAGCAGGCAATGGGGGGCAGCGCCTTTACATCTTGCCAGAGCTCGACCTTACCATGGTGGTCTTCGCCGGAGCCTATAACCGGCCCGACGACTGGATGACCCCAACCCTGGTCCTACAGCGTATCGTCCTCGCGAACGTCTAGAGCACGCCATCGAAATCCGAAACCACAGGTTCGGGAAGCATCGCGGCGTTGACCTGCCTTAGCTTGCGCAGAGACGATCCTTGACCATCGGACCGACCTTGCCGAAGTCCATCTGCCCCGTATACCGGCCCTTCAGCTCGGCCATGACCTGCCCCATGTCGCGGATCGAAGATGCATCGATATCGGCAATCGCTTGATTGATCGCCTCCGCAATCTCCGCATCGTTCAGCTGCCGGGGCAAGAACTCCTCGATGACGCTGATTTCCGAGCGTTCCCGCTCGGCCAGATCGAGGCGACCGCCTTCCTCGTAGGCGCGGGCGCTTTCCTGCCGCTGCTTTGTCATTCGGCCCAGGATCGCCAGGACCTCGGCATCGCCGACGCCTTTCTCGGCGCCGTCGCTGCGCGCCGCAATGTCCTTGTCCTTGATCGCCGCGTTGATCAGGCGCAGGGTCGACAACCGCTCGGCTGCCTTTTCCTTCATCGCCTGCTTCAAAGCCGTGGCGACGCGTGCTCGCATTTCCATTTCTTTATCCCATCCCCAGGATGTCGAAAGCTCCGAAAATAACCGGTTTCGAGGGCATCCGCAACCGTTGCCCAAAGGGCAGGTTTGACCGCTATGGCAAGGCTTGACCCGCTGCGCTGATTGGCATAGGCACCCGACAATTTGCCAGATGGAGATTGCGTCATGCCTCGCCCCGTCCCCTCCAAACCCACCGCTTGCCTGGCCTTGGCCGATGGGACGCTATTCTACGGGCGTGGATTTGGCGCCACCGGCCAAACGGTGGCCGAACTGTGCTTTAACACCGCGATGACCGGCTATCAGGAAATCATGACAGACCCCTCCTATGCCGGGCAGATCGTGACCTTCACCTTCCCTCATATCGGCAATGTCGGCGTGAACCCCGATGACGACGAGACGATGGATCCGGTCGCTTCCGGCATGGTGGTCAAGTGGGACCCGACGGAACCCAGCAACTGGCGCAGCGCGGAAACGCTTGAGGCATGGCTGGCCCGGCGGGGCCGTATTGCCATCGGCGGGGTGGATACCCGCCGCCTGACCCGTGCGATCCGGCAACAGGGCGCACCGCATGTGGCCCTGGAACACAACCCCGACGGCGTCTTCGATATCGAAGCCCTGGTGGCGGCCGCACGCGGCTTTGCCGGGCTTGAGGGCATGGACCTGGCCAAGGATGTGACATGCGCGCAATCCTATCGCTGGGATGAAATGCGATGGGCCTGGCCCGAAGGGTACACGCGCCAGAAAGACGCCAAGCACAAGGTCGTCGCCATTGATTACGGCGCCAAACGCAACATCCTGCGATGCCTGGCCAGCGCTGGGTGCGACGTGACCGTCCTGCCCGCGACCGCCACCGCCGACGAGGTCATGTTACATGATCCCGACGGTCTTTTCCTGTCCAACGGTCCGGGCGACCCGGCCGCGACAGGATCCTATGCCGTGCCGATGATCCAGGATGTTCTGAACCGAAGCGAGATGCCGGTCTTCGGCATTTGCCTGGGTCACCAGATGCTTGCGCTCGCTTTGGGCGCAAAGACGGTGAAAATGAACCACGGCCATCACGGCGCCAACCATCCGGTGAAGGATCTGGAAACCGGGAAAGTTGAAATCACGTCGATGAACCATGGCTTCGCGGTCGATGCGCAAAGCCTGCCCGGCGGCGTGATTGAAACGCATCGGTCGCTCTTTGACGGCTCGAATTGCGGTATCCGCGTTGCGGATCGTCCGGTCTATTCCGTGCAGTATCATCCCGAAGCCAGCCCCGGACCGCAGGACAGTTTCTACCTTTTCGAACGATTTGCCGCGGCCATGCAGGCCCGGGCCAGCTGAACTTCACATCCCGACGTCTTTGTTAACCGGTCGTTAACCTTGCAAGGGTCTACCTGACGTGAAGGAAACGCGTCAGGCAACACAGAATGAGCGACCCAAGACTTCGGCTGAACGACCCGTCGGCGGTAGTGTCTTTCGACACGCCCCGCGCGCCGCTGGGACGCTATCTGGTCGATGCTGGTCTGATCTCGCCCGCTGCTTTGCTGCGGGCGCTCGATCTGCAGAAACGCATAGATGCGCCTCTGGGTGAAATCCTGATTGCCGAGGGGCTGGTTGACAGCGACGAGGTGCTGGAGGCGCTGTCAAAGCAGCACGGCCTCTACCGCGCTGATCTGGTGGCCGAACCTCCCCGGCCCGACCTCAGTCAGCTTCTTCCGGCGCAGTTCTGGCTGGAACATCGCGTTGCGCCCTGGATGCGCCTTGGGCCCGGTCTGGTTCTGGCCACCTCGCGCCCGGATCAGTTCGATACGGTCCGCCAGGCACTGCCCGACGGGTTTGGCATGGTCCTTCCAGTCGTCGCCCCGGAAGAGCAGATCCTGCAGACCATCGCCCAGGCCCATGGGCGCCTGCTGGCGCATGGGGCCGAACGCCGGGTCGATGTGTCCTTCAGCTGCCGTTCGTGGGAGGGCACGGCCCCCACCCGGTTCGCCGCGATCAGTCTTGTCGTTTTCATCCTGCTCGCCATCCTGATCGTGGCGCCGGTGACCAGCTTTGCCGTCATCAGCTGCGCTGCGGTCTGCACCCTTTTTCTGATCACCGGCCTCAAGCTGGCGGGCTTCGGGGCGCAGATCGTTGCCTCACTTCCGGTGACCAACCCAGCCCCCACGGGCCTGCCCGACCGATTGCCACGGGTTTCGGTGCTGGTGCCCCTTTTTCATGAAACCGAAATTGCCGGGGCGCTGATCAAGCGTTTGTCGCGTCTGACCTACCCCAAGGCCCTTCTTGACGTGGTGCTTGTCCTTGAAGAGAAAGACAAACTGACCCCCCGGACCCTCGCGCGAACCGCCCTGCCCGACTGGATGCGCGTCGTGACGGTGCCGGACACGGGAAGTGTCACGACAAAGCCGCGGGCCTTGAACTATGCCCTCGACTTCTGCCGGGGCAGCATCATCGGGATCTGGGATGCCGAGGACGCCCCCGCGCCCGACCAGATCGAACGGGTGGTGACGCGCTTTGCCCAGGCCGCTGATGATGTCGTCTGCCTTCAGGGGATCCTCGACTATTACAATCCCCGGACCAACTGGCTGGCGCGCTGTTTCACCATCGAATATGCAAGCTGGTTCCGCGTCGTTCTTCCGGGCCTCGCCCGCCTTGGCATGGTGATACCGCTGGGCGGCACAACGCTCTTCATGAAACGTTGGGCGCTGGAAAAGATGGGCGGCTGGGACGCGCACAATGTGACCGAAGACGCCGATCTTGGTGTTCGTATCACGCGCTTTGGATACCGCACCGAGCTTTTGCCCACCGTCACCCATGAAGAGGCCAATTGCCGTCTTTGGCCTTGGATCAAGCAACGCTCCCGCTGGCTCAAGGGCTTTATGGTCACCTACCTTGTTCACATGCGCCAGCCCGTTGCCCTGCTGCGTGACCTTGGGATCAAGCGCTTCATCGGTGTGCAGGCCTTTTTCGTGGGGACCCTGGCCCAGTTTCTGCTGGCACCCGTGCTCTGGACCTTTTGGGCGATCCCGTTCGGACTGGATCACCCGGTCCGCATGCTGGTGTCGGACACGGCTCTGACCGTGATCGCGACACTCTTTCTGGTGACCGAAGTCACCAATATCTGTGTCGGTGCATTCGCCGTTTCAGGACGCGATCACCGCTTTCTGATCCCTTGGGCGGCAACGCTCACCTTCTATTTTCCGCTGGGGGCCGCCGCCAGCTACAAAGCGCTCTATGAGCTGATCTGCAAACCGTTCTATTGGGACAAAACCCAGCATGGCCATGCCAAATCAGAACGCCGCGCGATGAGTTAGCCAAGGCTTTCGCGGGTATCGGCATCCTGCTTGAGGCGGGTCATGAACGCGATCGAGATGTGATCCTTCAAAGCGGCGTAGGCCGCATCCTCATCTCGGTCCTCTATCGCCTTGACGATCCCGTCATGCTCCCCCAGCGCGATCTGTCCCCGTCCGCGCGCCGCCAGCGAGGTGGTCGCCATCAGCGCCATGGTCCGGTGAACCAGATCAAGTTGCTGCACCAGATAGCGGTTGTGCGAGGCCAGATGGATCTGCTTGTGGAACCGCCGATTGGCGCGGGCCAGGGCCGGTGGATCATCGACCAGTGCCTGATCTGCCTCGACCATCCCGCGCAAAACGGCAATCTCTTCGCTGGTGGCGTGCCGGGCGGCCAAGCGCGCCGCCAACCCCTCAAGCTCCCGGCGGACCACGTACAGTTCGGCCATCTGGTTGTGATCCAAGGAGGCGACGATCAGCGACCGACCATCGCGCGCCAGCAGCGACTGGGTCTCAAGACGCTGCAGCGCCTCCCGGATCGGTGTGCGGGACACCCCGAACCGTTCGGCCAAATCACTTTCCACCAAGCGGTCACCAGGCTTGAAAACGCCCACATCAATCGCTTCGAGGATAAGTGTATAGGCGTCCGCCGGAGAACTTTTCGCTTGCGTCATCGTGATTTACATCCCCCCGTTTCAACACTCATACAGGCCCATCCATGATCCGATCAAGCCTGCCATTGCCAAGGCGCCACCGGCAGTCTAGGTCCCGTGCCATGGTACGGGATGCATTTTCTCATGTAGAGCAGTGGGTCTTTGACCTCGACAACACCCTCTATCCGCCGCATATGCGCCTTTTCGATCAGATCGAAGTGCGCATGACGCAATACGTGATGGATGCGCTGCATGTTGATTGGGCCGAAGCAGACCGCCTGCGCAAGCTCTATTGGCACCAATACGGAACCACCCTGGCAGGCCTTATGCGGGAGCATGATATAGATCCCGGCCCCTACCTGACCGAAGTGCATGAGATCTCGATGGATCATCTTGAGCCCGACCCGGAGCTTGCCCGCCGGATCAGCGCCCTGCCCGGTCGCCGGATCGTCTATACCAATGGATCGGCCCCTTATGCCGAGCGTGTCTTGGCCGCGCGGGGCCTCAGCGGCCTTTTCGACGCCATCTATGGTGTCGAACATGCGGGTTTTCGTCCCAAACCGGAACGCGCCGCATTCGAAGAGGTCTTTGCGACCGATGGCATCGCACCGGAACGGGCCGCGATGTTCGAGGATGAACCACGCAATCTTGCCGCGCCGTTTGATATGGGGATGCAGACGATCCATGTCGCGCCCGAGCGGCACGACGCCGACCACATCCATCACCACACGGACGACCTGACAAATTTTCTGCGCCGCATCGGCTGATTTCGCACCTGCGGCAAAAAGAGTCATGTTCGCTGCCCCAAGACCACTTATCTGGGCGTCAGGGAAGATATTACGGAGTTCCAGATGGCCCTTGCCGACACACCGCATCGCCGTCCTTTGACGCACCGCCTTTTCTTCGCAATCCCGGTGATCGGCTGGATGGCGCGGGACCTGATATACGGTGACAAGGATAACATCTGGTATGCCCTGGTTGCGTTTATCAGCCTGTGGGCCAGTTCCGCGCTCGTCTTTGGGCTGCCCGGCCTCTACATCCCGGCCGTGATGCTGGTTCCCGTGATCTGGGTGGTGCTTTTGCTGATTACCCGGGGGTAACATGGCGGAAGACTGCGATATCCTGATCTCAGGCGGGGGCGTTGCGGGCCTCACTGCCGCTGCCGTTCTCGGCCATGCGGGTCTATCCGTTATCTGCGTCGATCCCTTCGCGCCCGTGACGGAGCGGGATGCCGATGGGTCCGATCTGCGCACAACGGCCATTCTGCAGTCAGCCCAGGCCCTGATGGAGACGGCTGGCATCTGGGACCATCTCGCAGCCCACGCCATGCCCTTGCAGGTTATGCGCATCGTCGATGCCGGTGGGGAGCAGGCAGAGCCGCGTGTGACCCACGACTTCAACGCCTCCGACATCTCGGAACGTCCGTTTGGATGGAACCTGCCGAACTGGCTCTTGCGGCGCGAATTGGTGGCGCGGCTGAAAGAGCTGACGAATGTTGATTTTCGCCCCGGCGTGGGCACCACGCGGCTTTTCAGCCGCACGACCGAGGCCCGTGTCAGCCTGACCGAAGGTGGCCCCGTGCGGTGCCGACTGGTCCTGGCCGCCGACGGACGGCAGTCCCCCATGCGTGAGGCGGCGGGCATTGGCGTTCAGACCCGACGTTATGGCCAAAAGGCGTTGGCTTTTGCGGTGACTCACCCGATCCCGCACCAAAACGTGTCGACCGAAATACACCGGACCGGCGGTCCCTTCACGCTTGTCCCGCTGCCGGATCACGACGGTGCACCCTCCTCCGCCGTGGTCTGGATGGAGGATGGTCCGACGGCGCAATCCCTCTATCACATGGATGTGGCCGCGTTTGAGAAGGCCATGTCCGAGCGTTCCTGCTATCTGATGGGCCCACTCGAACTGGCGTCCCGCAGAACGATCTGGCCCATCATCAGCCAAACGGCGGATCGCCTTGTTGGCGAGCGCGTGGTGCTGATGGCAGAAGCGGCGCATGTCGTGCCCCCGATCGGTGCGCAGGGCCTGAACATGTCCCTGGCCGATCTGCGGTGTCTGCTGGATTTGATCACCAACCGTCCCGATGAACTGGGCAATGTCGAGATGTTGCGCAGCTATGAGCGGCAAAGGATGCCGGACATGCGCCTTCGTGTGCAAGGCATTGATCTGCTGAACCGCGCCTCGCAGGTTCACGCGCGGCCTTTGCGTGACCTGCGCGCGATGGGGCTCGACGCGATCTACAGCGCGGCGCCTGTCAGGCGCACGCTGATGCAGATGGGCCTTGGGGTGCGATAGGGTTCACAGCACCTGATCAACCACCCGCCGGAGCCGAGACAGGGTCCCGTCGACGTCATAAAGTTTGTCGAGGCCGAATAGACCGATCCGAAATGTTCGAAAATCCGCCGGCTCATCGCACTGGAGCGGCACGCCGGCTGCGATTTGCATGCCCTGGGCGGCGAATGACTTTCCGGTCTGAATGTCGGGATCTGCGGTATAGCTGACAACGACGCCTGGCGCGCCGAACCCTTCCGCTGCGACAGACACGACGCCTTTGTCGGCCAGCATCGCGCGCACCGCGTGACCAAGGGCCCATTGTGCCTCTGCCAGCTTGTCAAAGCCGAAATTCCGCGTCTCGATCATCGTATCCCGGAACGCGCGCAGCGCATCGGTGGGCATGGTGGCATGATAGGCATGCCCGCCGCTCTCATAGGTCTTCATGATGTCGCGCCATTTCCTGAGGTCGATGGCGAAGCTGTCAGATTGCGTTGCCTCCAGACGCGCCTCTGCCCGATCGGACATCATCACGAGGCCCGCGCACGGCTGCGCGCTCCAGCCTTTCTGCGGCGCGCTGATCAGCACATCCACACCGGTGGCCTTCATATCCACCCAAGCGCAGCCCGAGGCGATACAATCCAGCACCATCAGACCGCCGACCTCATGTGCCGCCTCCGACAGCGCCCGCAGGTAGTCGTCCGGCAGGATCACCCCGGCGCTGGTTTCCACATGCGGGGCAAAGACGATGTCCGGTTTCTGGTCGCGGATCTGCGCGACCACCTCGTCAATCGGGGCGGGCCGAAACGGCGACGGCGCCGTGTTGCCGGTCTGGCGCGCCTTCATCACCGTCGTCTGCGCGGTGAGCGCACCGGTCTCGAAAATCTGGCTCCATCGGTAGGAAAACCAGCCATTGCGCACGACCAGAACGCTCGCATCGCGCGCAAACTGGCGGGCAACGGCCTCCATGCCAAATGTGCCGCCCCCCGGGATCACCGCGACCGCATCGGCGTTGTAGACCTCTTTCAACAGCGTCGAGATGTCCGTCATCACGGCCTGAAACGCCTGAGACATATGATTGAGGGATCTATCAGTGAACACGACCGAGAACTCTTCGAGGCCTTCGGGATCCACAGTCTTTAACAACGCGGGCATGGTCTTCTCCTCTTTACGTCTCAGACGTCATAGGGTGACGGACCCGGCGAGGCAAAGTCTACTTCTGTATACCGGAGCCCCTCGCGCGCCGGATGCGCCGCCGATCCGAACCCTTTGTCGCCGATGGACTGCAAGCGGGAAGATGCACCTGCATCACGTGCCGCACGGCATGTTTCCGCCCAGACGCGAAAGACCGCCGATGCAAACGATGCTCGGTTGTATCGCTCGCTTGTCTCACTCGCGAAAAGCGAACATGGTCCAACCGAAATTAGATCTGCAGATTTGCATCGAGACCATTCTTCCGGAGCGGACGACCACATGCTGCGTCAGCAATTCCAGCCTTTATTTCCGGCCTGCTCTGATGGTCAGAAGCTCTTGATCCCGAGAGCCGAGCACATGCCGAAACGCCGCGCGACCGTCATCCTAATGTCCCAATGTTTCTTAATGTTTCAGTCCTGGAGGAGACCCAGACATGCCCTTGCATAACCAGAGCGATATCACAGCATTGAAAGCCTATGGCAGCTCGCTCGTTCAACATCTCAAAGGCGACTACGAGGATAAGATCAAGGACTGGAAAAGCGCCTTGAGAAATCTTGGAAGCGCTTATGCGACGGCGTGCAAAAACCACGAAGCGGCCCTGACCGAGGCCGAGAAGCAACGCGCCAGCAGGCACGACCTCTATATGTCTGCGCTGTCGCTTGCCTGCGGTATGCAAGTGCGTTGGTTGGGGATCGCGTTGAAGAACACCAAGACGATCGGAGGCATGACAGAGGCCAGCAGGGACTATCTGGTTGGCGGGATCGAAGATGGAACCAAGTATCTCGCGGACCTCGGGATCAAGGGGATCAAGTCATCGCTCGACAAAAAGATGGAGCCGTTCAACAAACATCCACAGGTGTTTCAGAACGACTTGATCAACAACATTGAAATCGTTGCCAAGCAAATCCGGGAAAAGCTGCAGGCTGTGGATGAAGAAATGCTGCGCACCAGCGCCTGGGCCGAAACGGTGCTGCGCCGCACGAACGGAAACATGGCCGCGGCCGAGCGGGCCACACAGCAAATCGTGGACGAGTTGGAATGTCGCTGGCTTGAGAAAGCACATTATTACAACCACCCGCCTCGGGGCTTTGAGAACGTGATCGACATGAGCCGCAAGATCGAACGACAGATCTGGGCTCAGTGGGTGGCGAAGAACATGCACGCGGTTGAGCGTAAGGAATGGGGTGGCAATGTCGAAAAGACGGTTCAGGATTACGACAATCCGGAAGAGGCCGTTCTAGACCGTCTCGAACAGCTCCGTGTGATCAAACCGGCCTCTCAAAAAGAGCGCGATGCCATCAAGAAAATGGTGATAGAAAAAGGCGGCACATGGGATCCCAACCGCGTCGCTCCGGTCGATAATTTCGGATGGTTCGACAGCTTCGACGATGTCAAAGGATTGATTGGCTGGGCCCATGGATACAAAGCGGAGCAGGTTGGCGGCCCCATTCTCTAAGACTGATATCTCTGCCGGGGCGCTATCCCAGCGGTCCCGGCCGTCGCTCCTCGCTGAGCAGTACGTTCGCTTCCACCTCCCCTGCGCCGGGCAGCGTCATGATGCGCCGGCGCAGAACGCGTTCGAAGTCGGGCAGATCGCGCGCCACGATCCGCAGGCGATAATCGTAGAGCCCCAGAACATGCTCGACCGTTTGAACCTCGGGGATTGCGCTGACCGCGCGTTCGAAATCCTCCAGTGAGACACGACCCTTTCGTGCCAGTTTCACCCCTAAAAACACTGTAACTCCGAACCCCAAAGCCTCGGCATTCAGACGCAGGCGGCGGCCTTGCAAAACGCCCTCTTCCTGCAGGCGGCGGATGCGCCGCCAAGTGGCGGGCTGCGACAGGCCAAGCGCCTTGGCCAGCGCGGATGTGCTGCGCCCGGCATCCGTGGTCAATTCCCGCAACAAGGCGCGATCCATGTCATCGAGCGCGGTCATAGCGGCAGCCGCTCCTCTGACTTGATCCGCGCCACATGCATCAGCGCCTCGATATCTGCGATGTGGGGCAGTGTCAGAATGCGGGTGCGGTAAAGCTGCTGGTAATGCGCCATATCGCGCGCGATGACCGACAAGCGGACATCGACACGGCCCAGAAAGGTCTGGATCTCCAGCACTTCGGGCACCATGCGGGCCGCTTCCAGAAAGTCATCGAAGGCGCGGGGCTGCGTCTTGTCCAATGTGAACCGCAAACTGACCTCGACGGTAAAGCCAAGGGCCGCCCAGTTGATCCGCGCCTCGGCCCCCTGCAGGATATCCCGATCTTCCAGACGTTTGCGCCGCCGCGCGACCGCCGCAGCGGTCATCCCGGCCCGCTCGGCCAGTTCGGTATTGCCCAGGCTGGGATCGTCCTGAAGGTAACGCAGCAAACGGCGATCGGCATCGTCGAGCATAGAAGTTTCACGGATTGACAGTTTTGACGAATTGAAATGACACAGAAACCGCCGATTGTCACGACTTGTATTGGTTTCAGCTGCAAGGTCATTGCGATATCAAAACCGCCAAGGATCATCTGACGGAAGGACATCCACCATGCGCGTTTACTACGACCGCGATTGCGACATCAATCTGATCAAGGACAAGAAGGTTGCCATCCTGGGCTATGGCTCTCAAGGACATGCTCACGCACTTAATCTCCGGGACAGTGGCGCGAAAAACCTCGCCGTGGCTCTGCGGGAAGGCTCTGCCAGCGCCAAGAAGGCAGAGGCCGAGGGCCTGCAGGTCATGGGCATCGCCGAAGCCGCAGCCTGGTGCGATCTGATCATGTTCACCATGCCCGACGAGCTGCAGGCAGAGACCTACAAGAAATACGTGCATGACAACCTTAAGGAAGGCGCGGCTATCGCTTTTGCGCATGGCCTGAACGTGCATTTCGGCCTGATTGAGCCGAAGCCGGGCGTCGACGTCATCATGATGGCCCCCAAGGGTCCCGGCCACACGGTGCGGGGCGAATACACCAAGGGCGGCGGCGTGCCGTGCCTAGTGGCCGTGGACAACGACGCGTCGGGAAAAGCGCTTGAGATCGGGCTCTCCTATTGCTCCGCCATCGGCGGCGGCCGCTCGGGCATCATCGAGACGAATTTCCGGGAAGAGTGCGAAACCGACCTCTTTGGCGAGCAGGCGGTGCTGTGCGGCGGCCTTGTCGAACTGATCCGGGCCGGTTTCGAAACCCTGGTCGAGGCGGGCTATGCGCCCGAAATGGCGTATTTCGAATGCCTGCACGAAGTGAAGCTGATCGTCGACCTGATCTATGAAGGCGGCATCGCCAACATGAACTATTCGATCTCAAACACGGCTGAATACGGTGAATATGTCTCCGGCCCCCGTGTGCTGCCCTATGATGAAACGAAGGCCCGCATGAAGGCGATCCTGACCGACATTCAGACCGGCAAATTCGTGCGCGACTTCATGCAGGAAAACCAGGTTGGCCAGCCGTTCTTTAAGGGCACGCGCCGGATCAACGATGCACATCAGATCGAAAAAGTGGGCGAGGAACTGCGGGGTATGATGCCCTGGATCAGCGCCGGCAAGATGGTCGACAAAGAGAAAAACTAATCTCCACAATAGATTATCGCGAATATCTCATTTCGATTGAGATCGTAGCGATCTATGTTGACCCCGGCGCAGGCTGGGGTCAATTTGTCTTAAGATCCTGCGCCTATTCAGACTGCATCAGAGTGTAGACGCAAAAGCCCAGCAACGCGAGCAGTATGAAAATCGGCAAAACGAAAAATGCATCCATCATGTTCTCCTGTTCTATGGCGCGACTGTACCCGGCCTGCACGACAGCGCAATTGTGCGCCTGCCTGCCAGTCGTCAGAACGCAGACGATGCTGAATTTCAGTGCAAACCGTGCCTGACATCACGCCGCGAAGCTGGCTGATGGTTGCCACCCTCGCTTTTGTCTGGGGCGGGACGTTCCTGGTGACCGAACTGGCGCTTGAAGGGATCACACCGTTTTGGCTGGCGGCAAGTCGCATCGGCTTTGGCGCGGTGGTCACCTGGCTGATCTGGCAGCGCCTTGGCGGACGGCTGTTCGATGCGCCGCTGACATTTGCGCAAGGCATCGCCCTTCTGGCCGTCGGAGCGCTGAGCTCTGCCGTTCCGTTCATGCTTTTGGCGTGGGGCCAACAATATGTGACCGCGGGGTTCGCGGGCGTTTCGATGGCCTCGGCCACCCTGATCGTGCTGCCCTTGGCCCACTTCTTCGTGCCGGGAGAGCGGATGACCACGCGCCGCAGCCTTGGCTTTGTGATCGGTTTCGTGGGTGTCGTTGTCCTGATCGGCGCGCAGGCTTTCGAAAGCAGCGGCGCGGCGCTCGAACTGCCTGGGCGCTTTGCCTGCATCGGCGCGGCCTGTTGCTATGCGACCAGTTCCATCCTGATGCGGCGGCTTCCCTCGGTCGATCCGATCGGTCTGTCCTGCGTGCTGTTGGCGATCGGTGCAACCGTCGTCATCCCCGCCGCGCTGATTGTCGAAGGGCCGCCGCCCTCTATCGATATGCGCACGCTCGCGATATTGGCTTTTCTTGGGCTGATCCCGACCGCTGCCGCGAATGTCTTGCGGGTCATGGTCGTGCGAAGCGCCGGACCGGTTTTCATGAGCCTTGTGAATTACCAGGTGCCGGTCTGGTCGGTCTTGCTGGGCGTACTGATTTTGAGCGAACCCCTGCCGCCCTCGCTTCTTTGGGCGATGCTGCTTATTCTGGCCGGTGTCGGCCTCAGTCAATACGGCGCGCTTAAGCGCCTTTTCCGGGGTTCAGACCCGTCCTGAGATCAGCTCGCCGGCGACGACACTGCGTCTGCCACCGCCTCGACCACCTGGTTGACCGCCTGATCCAGCAGGGCTGCGTCCTCGCATTCGGCCATCACGCGGATCAGCGGTTCGGTTCCCGATTTCCGGATCAGCAACCGCCCCGTCCCGGTCAACGCGGCCTCCGCTTCCGCAATCGCGGCTGTCACGGCAGGTGCATCCAGCGGGCGCTGACCTTCGGCAAAGCGGACATTCTGCAGTTTCTGCGGCACCGGTACGAATTGCTGCGCCAGAACGCTGGCGGGCTGCTCTGCCCGGATCATCTCGGCCAGAAAGTGCAAGCCTGCCATCAGCCCGTCACCGGTGGTGGCGTAATCTGTCATGACGATATGCCCGGATTGCTCTCCCCCCAGGTTAAAGCCACCCTTACGCATGCGTTCGACAACGTAGCGATCGCCGACACCCGTCCGTTCAAGACGCAAGCCCTGCCCGCTGAGATGGCGTTCCAAACCGAGGTTTGACATCACCGTCGCGACCAGCGCGCCGCCTCTCAGCCGGTCGTCCGCAGCCCATCTGGTGGCAAGAAGCGCCATCAGCTGATCCCCGTCGGCCACCCTGCCGGTTTCGTCGATGAGGATGACACGATCCGCATCTCCATCCAGACAGATGCCCACATGCGCGCCATGTGCCACCACCGTCTCGGCCGCGATTTCGGGATGGGTCGATCCGCACCCTTCGTTGATGTTGGTCCCGTTCGGGGCAGTTCCGACCGGAATGACCTCGGCCCCCAATTCCCACAATATGTCCGGCGCCGCCCGATGCGCGGCGCCATTGGCACAATCCACAACGACCTTAAGACCGTCGAGCCGCAAATGTCGCGGGAGCGAGGATTTCACCCGCTCGCCATAGCGGAAGCGTGCATCGTCGATGCGCTTGGCCCTGCCGATATTGGCCGCCTGTGCAGGCTCAACACCCGCTTCGATCAACGCTTCGATCTCTGTCTCGGCCTGATCGGACAGTTTGAAGCCGTCCGGCCCGAAGAACTTGATCCCATTGTCCTGCGCAGGGTTGTGACTGGCCGAGATCATGATCCCCAGATCGGCCCGCATCGAGCGTGTCAAAAGCCCGACAGCTGGCGTCGGCACGGGCCCCATCAGCAAGACGTTCATCCCAGTCGAGGTCAGACCAGCCGTTAATGCGCTCTCGAACATGTAGCCTGAAAGCCGCGTGTCTTTGCCGATGACAACGCGATGCGCGCCGCTTGCCTCGCGACGAAAATAGCGCCCAACCGCCGCGCCCATGCGCAAGGCCATCTCTGCGGTCATAGGATGCGTGTTGGCCGTGCCGCGCACCCCGTCGGTCCCAAAAAGCGTGCGCATGTTCTGCTCCTCCCGTTCAGCGGGCATTATGTAAGGCGGTCCAAAGACGAAGCGCCTGGGCCGTTTCGGCCACATCATGCACCCTTAGAATTTGCACGCCTTGGGCGATCGCTGCAAGCCCCACCGCAATGGAGCCGGGCGCACGATCAAGCGGATCGGTTGCCTGGCCGATCTGTCCGATAAATCCTTTGCGCGATACACCCAAAAGGATGCCGCAGCCCAGACCGTGAAAAAGCGAGATGCCCCGCAGCAATGCCAGATTGTGTTCCAGCGTTTTGCCAAACCCAATGCCGGGATCGATCAGGATCAAATCGCGCGGCAATCCCGCCGCGACAAGCGCCTCTACACGTGCATGCAGTGCATCATATACGTCCAGCAGTATATTGTCATACAAGGGGTTTTTCTGCATCACGTCTGGCGTACCCTGACTGTGCATCACACAAACCGGCACCTGGTCCTGCACGCAATATTCAGCCAATGCAGCATCGAACAAGAGGCCAGAGACATCGTTGACAAGGGTCGCGCCCGCCGCCACCGCCGCACGGGCCACCGGCGCCTTGCGGGTGTCAATCGAGATCGGAATGCTGCTTTGCGCACGCAGTGCCGATATGACGGGCGCGGTCCTTGCAATCTCTGTCTCGACCCCGACCTCTGCCGCCCCGGGTCGGGTGGATTCGCCGCCGATGTCGATGATATCCGCCCCCGCGTCGACCATCCCGGCCGCAGCACTTAGCGCAGCCGCCGCCCCTTCATGCTGGCCCCCATCGGAAAAGCTGTCCGGTGTGACATTCAGAATACCCATGATCCGAGGCGCGCTCAGATCCATGCCCGCCACTGCCCCGCGCGGCGTCACAAGACGTGTCAGCGACTCCGCAGGCAGCTCGGACGCCGGAATGAGACGCGGTTCGGCATTGCGGGACAACACTTCGACCGTATCAAACCAGCACCCAGCTCCCGCGATGTCGAAAGCACCGGCTGGCCGTTCTGGCCCCGTCTGTACCAGCGGTCGAATGTAGTGCATCAAAGATGTGCCTGATCGACGGGAACCCCCCGCAGCGGGACGCCCGGCTGATCGGGAAGATCGGCGCCGAGCACCAGCATTTCACCCGCCTCGAACGTCGCTGCGAACCAGGCTGCAAGCGCCACCGAGTCTCTTGGATGAGCCGACGGTCCGTCAACCGCGTCCAGCACGATCTTCGAAGGGGCCCAGACCGAGATCTGACCGTTCTTCATCGCCCAGTCCAACTCCGTCCGGGTCGACACCACGACACATCTTGGATCGCGTGCGGCCAGAACCCAGGCATTCTGTTCGATTGCCAGCAAATCGATCCGCCGCTGTGTCATCGCATGGCCGGTTTGCGGAACGGCCAGGTCATGCGCGCCAACGCAGATGATCAGCGGACGCTCGCGCTGCTCCATCTGGTCGATCCAGCCGGACAGATGCGGGGAGCGGATTGCCTCATTCGACAGATAGGCAAGGCGCGGATGCGGGCGATCCTCTTCAAGCTCACCACCCGGCAAGGCATCCTTGCCGCGCACGATCTCCACACCCAGCGCGCCCGGTCCACGGTCGAGCTTTTCGATCCTGACGAATGCACGGATGGCCTGCGGCTCCAGTAATATCCGCTCGGCGATACGTTCGGCGAGCGTTTCAAGCAGGTTCAGACGCTCCTCTGCCAGTTCATGTGCAATCGCTTCGGTCACCCGGTCATAGCTGAGGATACGATCCACATCATCATCAATCGGGCCTTGCAACGGCTCGACCTCGACGACCACGTTAAAGCAGATCCTCTGCGTGGTGCCCCGCTCGGCCTGAAACGCGCCGATCTCGATCTCCACGACATGATCGCGGAGAGAGATCCTGTCCAGCGGCGCGGGGCGGGCCGTGGCCTCGGCCCGTTCGGACGGATGGGCGAAGGCCAGGCGGATTTCGGAGCTCATCGGCGACCCTCTTTCTCAATCACGCTGTCGATTTAACCGAGGTCGCGTTGCATAACAGGCCCGCCGACGCCGCGCCAGCCGGGAAAAGCGGCATCCTGCTCTGAACACCGATGCCATAGTGTGCCGATGTTCACCATTGGAAACGACCGCCCCGTTCCGTTAAGCGCGAACGATCCGCGGTCAGGCAGCCCTCGCCTTTACAGATACGTTAGTTCTTTGCGGCGGTCCGGAACGTATGGCGATAAAAGACATGCACGCCGATCTTTGCGGTTCTGGTATAAACCTGGCTCCAACGCGGGCGGACAGCAACCGTGTGGTAATGCGTGGCCCCGTTTGTCAGGTTTCCGGCCGTCCCGTCGAGGATGGCCCGCGCAACTTTGCTCACGCGTTCGAAGCTTCTGGGTTCACTAATGTTTTCCGAATGCCCGTCGCAGGTATAGGTGAACTGGCACTGATACCGCTTGCCCGTCCCCTGGTTGATCACCCCACAGACGCTGTTGGGAAAACGCGCGCTTTTCACGCGGTTCAAGATCACTTCGGCCACCGCGAACTGACCCTTGATGGTCTCGCCGCGCGCCTCGAAATAAAGCGCTTCGGACAGACAGCGCCAATGCGCATCCCCGGTGGCTTTCGGCTGGTGATCCAGCCAGGCCCGGCTGAAGCTGAAGTCCTCTGAATGGACCGCAGGTTCCGAGATCATCTCTTTGATCCGGGCCCGCGACACTGCGTTCAATCCGATCTGTTCCCGCTCAAACAGCGCCCGCAAACCCGTCTCTGAAGCCAAAAGAGGTGCGGCAAACAGCCCCGCAAAAACCGCGGCTGCGGCAAATAAATTCTTAAACATCGTCAACCCCAGGTTCGTCAGACACGACATAGCAGCATGCCGCGCCGCGGTGCGGGTTAACGTAAAAGCCCAACTTCGTCCAGTTTTGCGCAATTTGCGGGCAATTGGTGGGCGGATTCTTTCCAATTCGCGGTCCGGCTGACCTTATGCAGGGGCCACATCTGGCCCTTTATAGTCTGCCGGATTGGACATCTTGTGTGCGATCGCAAGCTGTGCGGCAGCCAGTCGCGCCACCGGGACGCGGAATGGTGAACACGACACGTAATCAAAGCCGGCCTCCCGGCAGAAGGCGATTGATTCGGGGTTTGCGCCATGCTCTCCGCAAATCGACAAGGTCACTTTCGGGCGGGCGGAGCGGCCCCGTTCCGCGCCCAGTTTCAGCAATTCCCCGACCCCGTCGATGTCGAGCGTATGGAACGGGTCTTCGGGAAACACACCCTGCTGAACATAGGCCGACATGAACCGGCCTGCATCATCGCGGGACAGACCATAAGTCATCTGCGTAAGGTCATTGGTTCCAAAGCTGAGGAACGACACATGCGGCGCAATCTCGTCCGATCGCAACGCCGCGCGCGGGGTTTCCACCATCACGCCCAAACGGTAGTCGAAGGCGCGTCCCCGTTCGGTTCGGACCGCAGCCGCGACCGCATCGATGCGGGCCTTCACCAGCTCCACCTCCCGCCGGGCCGAAACCAGCGGGATCATGATCTCCGGCACCACGGCCTCGCCCTCGCGGCTGGCCTCCAATGTCGCTTCGAAAATCGCGCGGGCCTGCATGTCGTAGATTTCCGGCAGCGTGACACCGAGCCGAACGCCGCGCAGGCCCAGCATGGGGTTATATTCCGCCATCTCTTCCACCCGGCGCGTGACCTGACTGACCGGGATGTTCAACGCTTCGGCCAGTTCGCGCTGGCCGGATCGGGTGGTCGGCAGAAACTCGTGCAGTGGCGGATCGAAGAGCCGGATGCAAACCGGCTGACCTTCCATGATGCGGAAGAGCTGGATGAAATCGGCGCGCTGCATGGGCAGCAGACGTTCCAGCACTGCCGCCCGGTCCTGGCTGCCCTCGGCAAAGATCATCTCGCGCATCACGGTCAAACGCACCGGATCAAAGAACATATGTTCCGTCCGGCAGAGGCCGATGCCCTGGGCATCGAAGTTGCGCGCGGTCTTTGCATCGGCAGGCGTATCGGCGTTAGCGCGGATCCCGATATCACGCGCCGCATCCGCCCACCCCATGAGCTTGTGAAACGCATCGTCCAGGGCCGCCTCAAGCATCGGGGGCTCTCCGGCAAGGATCTGGCCCGACGTGCCATCGACTGTGATCAGATCGCCTGCACTCATAACCCGCCCATCCGCAGCGACAAGCTGCTCACGCCGCAGGTGAAACCGCATGGAGGTCGCGCCAACGACGCAAGGCAGGCCAAGGCCCCGCCCGATGACCGCCGCATGGCTGGTCATGCCTCCACGTTCGGTGAGGACCGCCACCGCGGCATGCATGCCCCGAATATCCTCCGGCGCCGTCTCCCGCCGCACCAGGACACAAGGCTCTCTGCGGGCCGCGCTGGCCTGCGCTTCGGCGGCAGAAAACACGATCCGACCGGTGGCCGCGCCAGGGCTGGCAGCCATCCCGCTGCCCAAAACGTCGCGCGGCGCGCGCGGATCCACCTGGCGGTGCAACAATTCGTTCAGGGCTTTTGGCTCGACCCGCATCACCGCCTCCTGCGGGGTGATGATACCGTCCTCGGCCAGCCGCACCGCGATCCTGACAGCCGCGCGTGAACTGCGCGGGACGCGGACGCCATCCAGGATGTGGATCGCGCCGTTTTCGATCACGAACTCCACCTGCATCTCTTCGCGCAGTCGCCGGCGCATCAGGGCTGCGTGGGTCTTGAGGGCGGCAAAAGCTTCGGGCGCCACGTCTTCCAGCGCAGGGCCACGGGGATCTTTCTCCAGATAAAGCGCTTCGACCCCGGCGCCCAGGGCATCGCGTCCCTGGCTCTGGCTCAGATATCGCCCGGTGATTTGCGGATGACCCGTGTCGGTGTTCACCAGTTGCAGCACGCCCGATCCGCATTCGCCCTGCCCCAGACCGGGGATCATCTGCTGCACGACCAGGCCCAGCCCCGCATCGGCCGGGGCGCCTTTCGCCTGACGCAACAGACGGGCAGAGGTTGAATTCCAGGTGCGTGCCATGGATCTCAGCACAGCCGCCAATTGCGCGGCAGGATCCTGTGGAAACGGCTCCTCGGTTTCGTCTTCATAGGCTTGAAGGGTCTGCTTCAGCCCCTGCGGCCCGTCCTCCGTCACGCCATCGAAGACATCCGGGTCAAGCCGTGCCACGTGAACGGCATAGGCCTGGACAAACCGCAGATAGAGCGCCGATGACGCATTCTGGCCGAGAGTATCGCTCAGATCCACATAACGGGCATCGTTCATCCCGACATTCAGAACCGCCCCCGGTCCGCCCCAATCGGGATCTTCTGACGAAGGCCGCACGCAAAGCAACGCATCGGGATCAAAACAGGACACGACCGCGTCGATATCCGGCATATCTCCGCGCGCGATGCGCTGCACGGCCTCAAAGGACAAGGCAACCGTGCGCGGCACCGGCAAATCCAGCCGCACCAGCCGTTGCAGGCATTTTGCCCGCCCGCCATGGGTCCGTGTCGCCACCGGGGCCACCGGCGTGATCAGCGTCGTATGCGGATTCGTATGCACTGCGGTCCCTTCGATTGTGCTGGCGCAGCATAAACCCGTGCCTCCGTTGGGCAATAGGGTGCGATGTCGCGATGTCATGATGCTGTCACATCGCGGCAACAACGGGATTGGGCCGCGATAACAAACTCTTCCGGCGTCTCTATCGGCGGGCTCAGATCTGCCGCTGGCGCCATATTGGTGTGCGCCGCAGGCGCTCCTTTTGGCAGCCGCTAACTGGCGAGCCCCGGCAGGTAAAGCACGATGGCGGGAAAGGCGACCAGAAGGGCGATGGTGATCGCGTCAGCGATGAAGAACGGTGTCACGCCCTTAAAGACATCCTGCACGCTCAGATCTTCTCTGACACCGGCCACAACGAAACAGTTCAACCCGATCGGCGGGGTGATCAGACAAAACTCGGCCATCTTCACCACCAGGATGCCGAACCAGATCGCGCACATCGTCCCGGACATCCCGAACGCACTTTCCGCTGCCGTCACGTTCTCCCCTCCGTTCAGCGCCATGACGGCGGGGAAAACCACCGGCAAGGTCAGAAGCAGCATGCCGATGGCGTCCATGAACATGCCAAGAACGGCGTAGGCCAGAAGAATGCAGATCAGGATCAGCATCGGCGACATCTCAAGCGCGGTGATCCAGTCCGAAAACGCGCCTGGCAAATCGGCAAAGCCCAGAAACCGGACATAGATCAGCACGCCCCAGATTATGGTGAAGATCATCACGGTCAGCTTCGCGGTCTCCAGCAACGCCGACTTTAGCTCCCGCCAGCGCATCCCCTTGGCCAGCGCGAAACAGAAAACCACGAATGCGCCCAAGGCCCCGCCCTCAGTTGGCGTGCCGATGGAATCGCCAAACGGGTTGTAGACAAAGCTGATGATGATCAGCACCACCGCCACGATCGGCAGCGCCCCCGGCAGCGCGGCAAAGCGCTGCCCCCATGTAAAGCCCCGCACCGGTGGCCCCACGGTTTTGAAGACTACAGCGATAGAGATGATCAGGATGGCATAGATGAAGGCGGAAAAGACGCCCGGTATGAAGCCGGCGAGCAACAGCATGCCGACATCCTGCTCAACGATGATCGCGTAAATCACCAGGATCGCAGAGGGCGGGATGAGCGAGGCAAGCGTGCCCCCCGCCGCCACGACGCCCGCCGCGAATTGCTTGTTATAGCCGATCTTCAGCATTTCCGGGATCGCGATGCGGGCAAAAACCGCCGCCGTCGCCACCGACGCACCCGAGACGGCAGCAAAGCCTGCGGTTGCAAAAACCGTCGACACCGCCAACCCGCCCGGAACCCAGGCGATCCAACGCTTCGCTGCCTCGAAAAGGGCCGTCGTCAGCTTGGCGTGATAGGCCAGATAACCGATCAGGATGAAGGTGGGGATCAGGCTCAGCGCCTGGCTCGCCACCTTGGAATGCGGTACCTGCCCCGCCGTCTTGATCGCGACAGTCAGCGCCCATCCCAGATGCTCAAACCCGAAATCGCGCTTGGCCCAGAAGATCAGGATCAATCCGACAAGGCCCGCAAGACCCGCCGCGAAAGCCACGCGCATTCCCAGCACGACCATAAAAAGAAGGCCCGCCGTGACCCAAAGGCCGATGGTGATCGGATCCATCACTTGCCCCCGTCAAGCTGTTCGGCTTCGGCCGCGGCCTGCGCGGCAGCGTCCTGCACCAGCGGCACCGCCACCGGATGCTCCAACCCCAGCACGAAGGCGCGTCCATAGCCCCAGATCTGGATCAGCAGACGCAGGCAGAGAAGCCCAAACGCCACAGGCGCAAGCAATTTGGCCGGCCAGAGCGGCAGGCCGATATCGATCGAGCTGTCCCGGCTCCACATCGGGGCATTCCAGTCGAAACTGCGGTCGAAATGCGACCAGCTTCCCCAGACCAGCGCCACCATCAGGAAAAAGATCAACAGGACAGAGATAAGTTCGAACAGCCACAAGGCCCGTCCCTTCAACTGACTGATCGCGATATCCATCCGGATATGCGTCCCGTCGCGCTGCACAAAGGCAATGCCCATGAACGCGATCAGCGGCATCACCGCCTCGACCCAGTCGACATAGCCGGGCAACGGACGGTTAAAGAGGTTGCGCCCCCCCACGGACCAAACGGCCATCAGCATCAGCGACAAGACCGCGACGCCGCTGATCAGCGCGAAGAAACGTTCGACCGTCAGAAGGCTGCGATCAAGACGGCTGAGGACGGAGCCGTCCTCCAGCACCGGGGCACTACCGGCCATATACTCTTATCCTTTGGGAAAGCGCGTTTCACAAAAAAGGTCCGGGCGATACCTGTCGCCCGGACCCCGACCACATCAGTTGGTGGCGCGTGTCTCTTCCAGCGTCGAGATCACTAGGTCATAGAGCTCCTGCGCGGGCAGCCCCTGCGCGCTCATATCCGTGATCCACTTCTCGCGGATCGGATCGGCCGCGGTCGAGCGGAACTCGGCCAGGACCTCATCCGAAATCTCGACCTTCTGAACGCCCTTCTCTTCCAGCACGCTGTCCCAGCGCTCCAGAAGCTCACCGTAGTTGGCCAGATAATGCGCGATGGCCTCTTCCACCGACGCGTCAAGTGCCGCGCGATGCTCATCGCTGAGTGCGTCATAGGCGTCGGTGTTCACGACGACCGGGCAATTGACCGTGCCGGGATTGAGGTTGGCCGTCCACCAATCGGCTTCGTTGATCGTGCCAAAGCTCAGATGCGCGTGCTGGGCAAAGGCCACGGTATCGACCACGCCGCTTTCCATCGCGTTATAGGCTTCCGGCGCGGGGACCGAGGTTGGAACCCCGCCCACGGCTTCAAAGGCCTGGCCCAGACCGCCGGTGGCCCGCACGCGCATGCCGTTGAACTCGCTCAGCTCATCGCGCGGTTCTCCGGTGCCAACGATGTTGTATTGCGGCATGGGCGAGGTCATCAGCAGCTTGGCGCTCCACTGTGCCATCTCGTCCTGAACCGCCGGATGATCGTAGACGGCGTGGCTCACCGCCACCTCTTCCTCAAGGTTGCTCACCCCCAGAAACGGCAGCTCCAGCACGGTGATGGCGCGGTTCTTGTCACGGTGATAGCCCGCGCAGAATTGCGCCATCTCGAACGCACCGATAGAGATCCCGTCCAGGTTCTCGCGCGGTTTGGACAGCCCGCCATAGCTGATGTTGATCGTGAACTCACCGCCCGTCTTTTCCGAGACAAGCTCAGCCAGCTTCTCGACATGTTCTGTAAAGGCGCGGCGCTTGCCCCACAGGGACGCGTTCCATTCCGTGGCGGCCGCTTCGGCCACGAATGCCACGCTGATTGCCGCGGCGGCGGCGCCGGTCAGGTATTTCTTCATGATCTCACTCCCTTAATGCAGCGCCTCTCTGGCGCCGCTTGATCGAGAAGCTAACCCGCCCTCCCGGCACTGCCAAGCCCTCACCGACTCGCGCGCCTGCAGAGCGGGACGATAAATGATACATTTTCTGTATACGATTGCATGCCGAAACAATATGTCACACCCGGCCTCTCTTGCGAAAGGATCGAAGCAAGCCATGTCAGCAAATTCATGCGCATATCGCCGCAGGCTGCTTTGACAAGTAATGCCCTTGGGTTTCTGCACTTTTTTGCCGACACATGTCGAAAATTTACAGATTCACGGACCATTTTGAAATCGATTTACAAGCAAATCGTTTCTTTTCCGCTGCTTATTCACTTATTTTCATCCGCTGGTATGATTACGGCAAGGGTGGAGAGATGCGATTTGCCGGTTAGCATGGGTCTCGACATCACGACCAAACGCTAGGGGGAGGAGCCTCGCATGAGCGAAACCGCGCAATCCGAGACAGTACAGAACACCGTTTATCCGCCGTCGGCGGATGTTGTGGCGCATGCACATATTGACGCCGCAAAATATGACGAGATGTACGCGGCCTCCATCACCGATCCGGAGGGGTTCTGGGGCGAACATGGCAAGCGGCTCGACTGGATGAAGCCGTATAGCCAGGTGAAGGACGTCAACTACGGCTTTGGCAATGTCAGCATCAACTGGTTCGCCGACGGCACGCTGAATGTCAGCGCGAATTGCATAGATCGCCATCTGGCGACCCGAGGCGATCAGACGGCAATCATCTGGGAACCGGACGATCCGAACGACGCGGCCAAACACATCACCTATAAACAGCTTCACACCAGCGTCTGCCGCATGGCCAACGTGCTGGAGAGCCTTGGCGTGCGCAAGGGCGACCGGGTTGTGATCTACCTGCCGATGATCCCCGAAGCCGCATACGCCATGCTCGCCTGTGCCCGCATCGGTGCGATCCATTCCATTGTTTTCGCAGGCTTTTCCCCCGACGCGCTGGCGGCGCGGATCAACGGTTGCGACGCCAAGGTTGTAATCACCGCTGACGAGGCGCCCCGTGGTGGGCGCAAGACGCCGCTGAAATCAAACGCGGACGCCGCGCTCCTGCACGTGATGCATGACTGCAAATGTCTTGTCGTGAAGCGGACCGGCGGGCAGACCACATGGATCGCCGACCGGGATTATGATTACAACGAAATGATGCTGGAGGCGGACGACTACTGTGCCCCGGCGGAAATGAACGCGGAAGATCCTCTCTTTATCCTCTACACCTCTGGCTCGACCGGCCAGCCCAAGGGCGTTGTGCATACGACGGGCGGATATCTCGTCTATGCCGCGATGACGCATGAGATCACCTTCGACTACCACGACGGCGATATCTATTGGTGCACCGCCGATGTCGGCTGGGTCACCGGCCACAGCTATATCGTTTATGGCCCACTGGCCAACGGCGCGACGACGCTGATGTTCGAGGGTGTGCCGACCTTCCCGGACGCCTCCCGCTTCTGGCAGGTTTGCGAAAAGCACAAGGTGAACCAGTTCTACACCGCCCCTACCGCCATCCGCGCGCTGATGGGCCAGGGCCCGGAATTTGTCGAGAAATGCGACCTCTCCTCCCTGCGCTTGCTGGGCACGGTGGGTGAGCCGATCAACCCCGAGGCTTGGAACTGGTACAATGACGTGGTCGGCAAGGGCAAATGCCCCATCGTCGACACTTGGTGGCAGACGGAAACGGGCGGTCACCTGCTGACCCCCCTGCCCGGCGCACATGCGTTGAAGCCTGGCTCGGCCATGAAACCGTTCTTCGGCGTGCAGCCGGTGGTGCTGGACCCGCAATCGGGCGAAGAGATCCACACCTACCCCACCGAAGGCGTGCTCTGCCTCAAAGACAGCTGGCCCGGCCAGATGCGCACGGTCTGGGGTGATCACGAACGGTTCGAGAAGACCTATTTCAGCGACTACAAGGGTTACTATTTCTCGGGCGACGGATGCAAACGCGACGCCGACGGGGATTACTGGATCACCGGGCGCGTGGATGATGTGATCAACGTCTCCGGTCACCGGATGGGCACCGCCGAGGTCGAAAGCGCGCTTGTCGCCCATGCCAAGGTCGCCGAGGCCGCCGTGGTCGGTTATCCCCACGAGATCAAGGGCCAAGGCATCTATTGCTATGTCACGCTGATGAACGGGGTCGACCCGTCCGACGATCTTTACAAGGAGTTGCGCGCCTGGGTGCGGACCGAAATTGGACCCATCGCCTCTCCTGACGTGATCCAGTGGGCGCCTGGCCTGCCCAAGACACGCTCGGGCAAGATCATGCGGCGCATCCTGCGCAAGATTGCCGAGAACGACTTTGGCTCGCTGGGCGACACGTCAACCCTGGCCGATCCATCGGTCGTGGATGATCTGATCGCAAATCGCGCCAACCAGTGAGGGCTGAACCGATGGATGGCACCACCGCAGTGACCACGACCCCCGCCGTTCTGATCCTGCTTGGCCCTCCTGGGGCCGGCAAGGGCACGCAGGCCCGCAAGCTGGAAGAGCGGTTTGGCCTTGTCCAGCTTTCCACCGGGGATCTTCTGCGGGCGGCAGTCGCAGCGGGCACCGAGGCTGGCAAGGCCGCCAAGGCGGTGATGGAGGCGGGCGATCTGGTCAGCGACGAGATCGTCATCGCCATCCTGCGCGACCGCCTGGGCGAGCCGGACTGCGCCAAGGGCGTTATTCTCGACGGCTTCCCCCGCACCACGGTGCAGGCCGGGGCGCTTGACGATCTGCTGACCGAGAGCGGCCAGCGCATCAACGCCGCCATCAGCCTTGAGGTCGATGACGCGGCGATGGTGACCCGCATCTCGGGCCGCTACACCTGCGGATCCTGCGGTGAGGGATACCACGACACGTTCAAGACACCCGCAAAAGAAGGTGTTTGTGACAATTGCGGCGGCACGGAGATGAAACGCCGGGCCGACGACAATGCAGAAACAGTGGCCAGCCGCCTTGAGGCATATCATGCCCAGACGGCCCCGCTGATTGCATACTACGCCGATAAGGGCGTGCTGAAATCCATTGACGCCATGGGCGACATCGAGGCGATTTCAGACGCGCTCGCAACCATCGTCCAGGGGGCGATGGACTAGGAAGGGAACCGGGCTCCCACCAAGCCAAAGGGGCCTGCAATCTTGGAGGAAGAAGGAGGAACCGCCATGGCGGACCAATCTACTCATGCCGCGAATACAGCAGAAGCCGACAAGGGCTACTGGGCGGCAAACATTCGTATCATTCTGATAAGTCTGGTTATTTGGGCCCTCGTGTCCTTCGGTTTCGGCATCCTGCTACGCCCGCTTCTCAGCGGTATCAGCGTGGGTGGCACCGATCTGGGCTTTTGGTTCGCACAACAGGGTTCGATCCTCGTCTTCCTGGCGCTGATCTTTTTCTACGCCTGGCGCATGAACCGTCTCGACCGTGAATTCGGCGTCGAAGAGGAATAGGACTAATGGATCAGTTTACCCTTAACCTGCTGTTTGTGGGCGCCTCCTTCGCGCTCTACATCGGCATCGCGATCTGGGCCCGTGCGGGGTCCACATCGGAATTCTACGCCGCCGGGCGCGGCGTTCATCCGGTCACCAACGGCATGGCCACGGCAGCCGACTGGATGTCGGCGGCCTCCTTCATCTCGATGGCGGGCCTCATCGCCTTTACGGGCTATGACAACTCCACCTTCCTGATGGGCTGGACCGGCGGTTACGTCCTGCTCGCCCTGCTGCTGGCGCCTTACCTGCGTAAATTCGGCAAGTTCACCGTTTCCGAATTCATCGGCGACCGGTTCTACAGCCAGACCGCCCGCATCGTCGCCGTGGTCTGCCTGATCGTAGCCTCCGTCACCTATGTGATCGGCCAGATGACCGGCGTGGGCGTGGCCTTTGGCCGCTTTCTGGAGGTCGACAATACGACCGGCCTTCTGATCGGCGCCTGTGTGGTCTTTGCCTACGCGGTTTTCGGCGGTATGAAGGGTGTGACCTACACGCAGGTCGCGCAATATTGCGTGCTGATCACCGCCTACACGATCCCCGCGATCTTCATCTCGCTGCAACTGACCGGCACGCCAATCCCGGCCCTGGGCCTTTTCGGCGAGCATGCCGCCTCCGGCCAGCCGCTGCTGGAGCGTCTGGACCAGATCGTGACCGAACTGGGCTTTAACGAATATACCGCCCACCATTCGGACACGTTCAACATGGTGCTCTTCACGCTCAGCCTGATGATCGGTACCGCCGGTCTGCCTCACGTGATCATGCGCTTTTTCACCGTGCCGCGCGTGTCCGACGCCCGCTGGTCCGCCGGTTGGACGCTCGTGTTCATCGCGCTTCTCTACCTGACCGCCCCCGCCGTGGGTGCGATGGCACGGCTCAACATCACCGAGCTGATGTGGCCCGAAGGCACGCAAGGTCAGGCCGTGAGCGTCGAGCAGATCGAAACCGATCCGCGCTATGACTGGATGGCCACCTGGCAGAAAACCGGCCTTCTGGGCTGGGAAGACAAGAATGGCGACGGTCGCATCCAATACTACAACGATGAAGCCGAAACCATGCAGACCCGTGCGACCGAGGCTGGCTGGCAAGGCAACGAGCTGACCAACTTCAACCGTGACATCCTGGTTCTGGCGAACCCCGAGATTGCCAACCTTCCGGGCTGGGTCATCGGTCTGGTGGCGGCAGGCGGCCTTGCTGCGGCGCTTTCTACGGCGGCGGGCCTACTTTTGGCCATCTCGTCAGCGGTGTCGCATGACCTTATCAAAGGGGCCATCGCACCAACGATCTCGGAAAAGGGAGAGCTTCTCTCCGCCAGGATTGCCATGGCCGCGGCCATTGTGGTGGCGACCTATCTGGGGCTCAATCCTCCGGGGTTTGCCGCCCAGACCGTGGCGCTCGCCTTCGGACTGGCTGCTGCTTCGATCTTCCCGGCGCTGATGATGGGGATCTTCTCGACCCGCATCAACAATGTGGGCGCTGTGGCGGGGATGCTGGCCGGTCTGGTGACGACGCTGCTCTACATCTTCCTGCACAAAGGCTGGTTCTTCATCCCGGATACCAACCTCTTCTCCGACAGCGATCCTCTGATCGGCACGATCCAGTCGACCTCCTTCGGGGCCGTCGGTGCGGCGATCAACTTTGGTGTCGCCTACATCGTTGCCGGCATGACCAAGGAGACGCCGCAGGAGATCAAGGAACTGGTGGAAAGCGTGCGTGTGCCCCGTGGGGCCGGTGCCGCAGCCGCCGATCACTGATGGCATGACCGGGGTCTCTCCCTCCCCGTAGCCACACGTCCCGCCCGGGCCTCCCCCCGGGCGGGACATTTCGTTTTTCGATGAGGTGCACGATGCCCCTGACAGAGCTAGAGCTGAACCGGTTCCTGACCTCCGTGCACCCCTATGACAGCCTTGAGGCGGACACGCTTTCGGAGCTGACCCCGAAATTCCAGATGATCTCCGCCGCACCCGGTGATACGATCTATGAGCTGGGCGAGCGGCTCGATGGCCTCTATCTCGTCCATCATGGCGAGGTGGAGGTCAGCGATGAGGCCGGCCTGCCCGTCTCCATCCTCGGACCCCGCAATTCCTTCGGTGAGCGTGGCCTGACCCGCGACGGCATCGCTGCGACTTCCGCCAAGGCCTCTGCCGATACCGTGCTGCTGATGCTGCCCAAGCCGGACTTTGATGCGTTGATGGCGGCTGAGCCCGCCGTGGCACGCTTCTTCGACCGCCGCCGGACCGACGCACCACGCGGCAATGATCTGGCCACCAGCCGGGTCGAAAGCTTCATGGCGGCCTCGCCCGTCACCTGCGCGCCGGATGTCACTGTCCAAGAGGCTGCCGCTTTGATGCGGGACAAGCACATCTCGTCGCTCTGCATCACGGCCGACGACGCCCTGGCGGGCATCGTCACCACCCGTGACCTGTCGGGCAAAGTGCTGGCCCAGGCGCTGCCCGTCGACACGCCCGCCGCCATGGTGATGACCCCTGCCCCCCTGACCCTCGCCCCGTCGGCCATCGGTTCGGACGTGCTTCACGCGATGATGGAGCACCGGATCGGCCATATCCCTATCGTCGAGGCGGGCAAGCTGGTGGGCATCGTGACGCAAACCGACCTCACCCGCTTTCAGGCCGTCAGCTCCGCCGAGCTTGTCAGCCGCATCGCCGGAGCCTCCAGCCCCGAAGAAATGGCGCAGGTCACCGCCGAGATCCCCCGCCTGCTGGTCCAGCTTGTCGCCAGCGGCAACCGGCATGAGGTCGTCACCCGCCTGATCACCGACATCTCCGATACCGTCACCCGGCGCCTCTTGGCGCTGGCCGAGACGCAATTCGGTCAACCGCCCGTGCCCTATCTCTGGCTCGCCTGCGGATCACAGGGACGGCAGGAACAGACTGGCGTCAGCGACCAGGACAATTGCCTCTTTCTGAGCGATGATGCGACCGAGGGCGACATGGAATATTTCCGCAACCTCGCGCGCTATGTCAGCGACGGACTGCATATCTGCGGATACGTCTATTGCCCCGGCGACATGATGGCCACCAACCCCCGCTGGTGTCAGCCCCTGCGCGTCTGGCGCGACTATTTCCGCGGCTGGATCGCCAAGCCTGATCCCGAAGCACAGATGCTCGCCAGCGTGATGTTCGACCTGCGCCCCATCGGCGGCGACCGGACGCTCTTTGACAGCGTACAGGAGGAGACGCTGAAAGCCGCCTCCGCCAATTCGATCTTCGTCGCTCACATGGCCAGTAACGCGCTGAAACACACCCCTCCTTTGGGACTGCTTCGGGGCTTTGCCACCATCCGTTCGGGCGAACACCGCAACACGCTGGATCTGAAGCATAACGGCGTCGTGCCCGTCGTCGATCTGGGCCGTATCTACGCGCTTCAAGGTCGCCTTGCCCCCGTAAACACCCGTGCCCGCGTGGAGGCGGCTGAAGCCGCAGGCGTGCTCAGCCCTTCCGGCGCGCGGGATCTTCTCGACGCCTATGACCTGATCGCCGAAACCCGGCTCGACCATCAGGCACGTCAGATCAAGACCGGCGCCAGGCCGGACAATTTCCTGGCCCCTTCGGCCCTTTCCGATTTTGAACGCAGCCATTTGCGGGACGCCTTCGTTGTGGTCAAATCGCTGCAATCGGCCATGGGCCACGGACGGGGAATGCTGGGCTGAGACGGACCAAGGGGGGAGAGCCATGTTTCTGGAATTGATCGCGACCTTCATCGCAGGGCTCGCTGTGGCAGGCGTCATCATGCTGGCCAATCGACTGCTCGGCGGGCGACTGCCACGGTGGCTGATCCCCGTGGGCGCGGGCCTCGGCATGATCGGCACGACGATTGCCAGCGAATACGGCTGGTTCGACCGCACCCGCGCCACCCTGCCCGAGGGCATGGTGATCGCCCAGACCGTCGAGAACCGCAGCTTCTACCGCCCCTGGACCTATGCAGCACCTTATGTCGAACGGTTCGTGGCCGTTGACACCACCTCCATCCGCACCAACGACGCGGTTTCCGGCCAGAAGCTGGCTGATCTCTTTTTCTTCGGGCGCTGGTCCCCTGTCGAAAGCATGCCGGTGATCGCCGATTGCCCCGGCGCGCGCCGGGCGCCCCTCACGCCCGAGACGGAATTCGACGCAGCCGGTGCGGTGATCGACGCGCCCTGGATCCGCGTGACCGAGGAAGACCCGGTTCTGCGGACGATCTGCGAGGCGGCGTGATGGAACGGCTGGGCCTGCGTCTACGCGTCTTTCTCTTTTTCGCCGCGCTGGCCGCCGCCGGTGTTGCACTGGCCTTTGGCGCACTTTGGCTGGCCTATCAGCGAGGCGGTGCCGGGATCCAAGCCGCGTTGTTGCCCACCGCCATCATCATCGCCTTCGGTTTTCCCGGTCTTTGTGTGGGCATCTGGCTGCTTTTTGACGAAAACGTCGCCAAACCGATCGAACGGCTGGCCGCGGAAATGCGCAGCCGGGCGCATGCCGGGGTCTCTTCGGACATGGACCTGCACCATGCGCGCTATCTGGGCGATCTGGCACCCGCGGCCATGGCAGTGACCGGAAAGCTGAATGCCAGCACCTTCGATCAGGCCGAAGCGGTGGCCGCGCAAACCGCCAAGCTGGCTTCTGAAACCGAGCGGCTGACCGCGCTTCTGACGGAAATCCCGGTGGCGATGATCATCGTGACGCCGAACCACAAGATCGTCCTTTATGACGGTCAGGCAGCCGACATCCTGTCGCAAATCGCCCCGCCCCGTCTGAATGCATCGGTGTTCGACTATTTCGAAAAGGACGGGGTTCTTGCAGGCTATGACGCCCTTGTCCGCACCGGCATGGACAGCAAGGCCGATCTGACCGAAACGGGGGGCGCCCGCGCATTCGGGGCCCGGTTGAAGCCTTTGGGCGATGCGCCTGGATACATGCTGATCATCGACGATGGCACGGTGGAGATCGCACCCGATGCGCCCCGCCCCCTGGTCTATGATTTCGATCTGATGGAGCGGACCGAAACCGGTCCGCAGCATGATGCGATCGACGCTCTGTGCTTTGTCGTGTTCGACACGGAAACGACGGGCCTGTTGCCCCACCGGGACGAAATCGTGCAAATCGGCGCTGTTCGCGTGCTTAACGGCCGGATCGTCCCGGGTGAGAGCATTGATCTTCTGGTGCATCCCGGATGCCCGATCCCGGCCGCCTCAAGCCGCGTGCACGGGATCACGGATGCGATGGTCGCCGAAGCGCCTCGCATCGAAGTGGCGGGTCGCGCCTTTCATCATTTTGCCCGTGACGCCGTCATCGTGGCCCACAATGCGCCCTTCGACATGGCCTTTCTGCGCCGGCATGCAGGGCGGATTGGCGTGACATGGGATCACCCGATCCTCGACACCGTGCTTTTGTCCGCCGTTCTGTTCGGTGCCAGCGAAACGCATACGCTCGACGCTCTTTGCGACCGGCTCGACGTGACCATACCGGAAAAGCTGCGTCACACGGCACTCGGGGATGCACAAGCAACCGCCGAAGTGCTCTGCAAGATGCTTCCCATGCTCCGCGCGCGCGGTCTGGACACATTCGGCGCGGTTGTTGCAGAGACGCGCAAATATGGTCGCCTTCTGGAAGATCTCAACTGAGAAAACCGCGACGCGTCCGCCACGGCACAAAGCGCTTGTCCTGCTCACCCAAGGCCTTACCTCCAGATCATGCCTCAGACAACCAGACTGCGGACCGAGCACCGCCGGAGTGGACAACGGAGCGATGACGTGGCACCAGACACCCAGATCATGCAGGCGCAAGCGGATATGTCCGAACACTCCTTCACACCCGGCCCGCAGACGGCCCGCGCGCTTCGGGACGCGCTTGGATGTTATGGCACCGGCGTGACCGTCGTGACGACGATGAGCCCGCAGGGTCCGCTGGGCATGACGGCCAATTCATTCGCGTCCGTCTCTCTCGATCCGGCGCTTGTGCTCTGGTCTCCGGCGAAATCGTCCAGCCGATATGCGAGTTTCGTCGCAGCGCGCCACTTTGCGATCCACGTGATGGCCGAGGACCAGCAGGATCTTGCGCTGCATTTCGCCCGTCAGGGTGACGGGTTCGACGCGGTTGACTGGACCCCGTCGGAAGAAAACGCACCAATCCTCAGCGGGTGTCTCGCCCGGTTTGAATGTGCGACATCCGCCGTGCACGATGCGGGAGATCATTCCATCGTTGTCGGAGAGATCCTGCGCGCGGCACACCGGCCCGGTCAGGGGCTGATGTTCAAGCGCGGTCAATATGGTGGCTTTGCCGGGCTCGATTGAAAACGGATCAAACCGCAAGTCCGCAGCATCGAAAGAGGGGCGGCAAGGCACTTTCAAAGGCCCCTTATCCACCCTTCCCCAAAGAACCGTTGCAAAGGCCATCAAAGCCAAGAGTGCCTGCGCTCACGCCGCCCTTAAGCGAAACGCACAAGGTCCGGCCTGCGCCGCAACAAGGGACAGGGCCACGATATCAGGTCGCCTCCCCTGCTTCTTCTCGATAAAAATACGGCCGCCGGAGGCGTCGGGTTTTTCCTTTCCAAGGAAAAATCCGATTTGAACGGCTTCACTCGTCAAGGCTGCCGTGGACACCGATTTGCGCGATCTCGGCAGCTTGCGGTTCTATGGTCCGGTACGCTTCGCGCACGCCGGCCTCGCTCAGCTCCCGTGCGACCGTCAGCAAGGTATTTGCCGCGTGATCCGCGCAGAGGTCCGCCATCTGGTCTAGTTCTTCCCGGGCCACGCCGAGGGCCGCTTCCAAAGAGGGCGCCCCGTAGATGTCGACGAAATGCTGTGCCAGCGCCTGTGTCAAAGCCTCCATTTCCACAGGTTCGATCTGTGTCACCGCGACAAAGGTCACGCGGCCAAAGGTCTCGACCCCCAGCCAGCCGTTGGAAAAAGCCTGCCGTGCCTTTCCGACCAGATCGTCCTCCGTCCAGTTGGAAAACTCGAACCCTCCCGAGATGCACCATTCACCGGTGCGCGCCGGCGAATGAAAGACCCGCTGATCGCTTTCGTCGAAATGGATGGCCCGCGCCAGTTTCATCACCGTTCTCCCAGAAGTGCGCTGAGGGCAAGCAGATGCGTGCGCTCCGCATCCCGCAGCAACGCGCCGAACCGCTCGTCGACACCCACGAACGTGCCTGCTTGGCCAAGTATCACCGTGTCTTCACCAATGCCATCGGCAAGCCCCATCCATTCATCGTGCAACGGACGCATCCCCTCTTCCTCCCACCGGTTGATCCACACCAGCGTATGACGGGCCCAGCTTTCCAGCAGGCGCTCGGGATCCACCTCGGCGCAGCCTTCGTCATAAAGTGCTGTCTGATCCGGGCGCTGACCCGGATCGGGTGTCATTTGCATCAGCGGGACGTCCAGACCGATCACCAGCCAATCCGGCTGGCTGGCCGGATCCTTGTCCGACGCCGCGACAGAAAAGCCCCCGCAGGACGCGCCATTGACCTTTATGCCCCCGGCCCAGGTCAGATGCACCGCCACCTCGGGCGGGGCGAGCGCGCCCAGCGCGTTCTGAAACCCGACACCGCAAAGCGGCAACATGGCCATGGCGTCTTCCAAAGCGACTTCGGGCGCGAAGACAATCGCAGCGCGCAGTTTGTCGGCCTGCACGTTGTGGACCACGGTCCCGGCCTCGCAGCCCAAAGCGGCCTTGGCGCAGGCCTGTTCGAATGGGTCATCCCCACCTGAAACCGCATCGCCGATCATCAGCGGCGGGAAAGTCAGTGTCACGCCTGGCCCCCGTCAACCAGCGCGCGCGCCACCGACCGGAAGGCCTGGGCTTGCGCGCTATCCGGCTTGCTGACCACGATGGGCGCGCCGCCATCGGCGGCCATACGGATGTCGAGGTGAAGCGGGATCTCTCCCAAAAGCGGAACGCCCAGTTTGGCCGCCTCCGCCGTCACCCCGCCATGGCCGAACACGTGCTCTTCATGTCCGCAATTGGAGCAGATATGCGTCGACATGTTTTCGATCATCCCCAGGATCGGAGTTTTCATCTGCACGAACATGTCGATGCCCTTACGCGCGTCGAGAAGGGCGACGTCCTGCGGCGTGCTGACAATGATCGCGCCGTCGAGTGCGAATTTCTGGGTCAGTGTCAGCTGTACGTCGCCCGTGCCGGGGGGCAAATCCACCAGAAGAACGTCGAGCGCGCCCCATTGCACCTGGTTCATCATCTGCTGAAGCGCGCCCATCAGCATCGGACCGCGCCAGACGACCGCCTGATCCTCGTTGGTCATCAGCCCGATCGACATCATCGTCACGCCATGATTGCGCATTGGAAGGATGGTTTTTCCATCCGGGCTCGCCGGTCGGCCCGAAACACCCAGCATCCGGGGCTGCGAGGGTCCGTAAACATCAGCATCCAGCAAACCGACACGGCGGCCCTCCGCCGCCAGAGCACAGGCAAGATTGGCAGATACCGTGGATTTCCCGACACCGCCCTTGCCACTGGCCACCGCGACGATCCGATCCACACCCGGCACGCTCTGCGGCCCCTGCGGTTCTGCCTTGCGCTGCGGCTTGAGATCGGGCGGCGCCTTGGCCGCATGCGCCGTCATCATCGCGCTGACGCTCTGCACGCCATCGAGCGCGCGGATCTTTGCCTCGGCCTCCGCCCGCACCGGCTCCATCGCCTCGGCCCGGGCCCCGTCAATCTCCATCACGAAGCGCACCGTGCCCTGGTCAACCGTCAACGCGCGCGTGATCCCGGCCGAGACGATATCCTGGCCGCTCGCCGGATCGGTGATTGTTTTCAGCGCGGCCAAGACCGCTTCGCGCGTTGCCATATGTTACTCTTTCCCTTCAATCGTCCCGGTGACCACGTGATGCACGTCGAGCCCTTCGATGGTAAGCAAGACCTTCGCCTCATAAGCCTGCCCCGGTTCCGCACCTGCCTTGCGCAACCCGTCTTCGATTGCCTGCTGGCTGGTCACACCGACCTGCTTGAGAAATTTGCGCATCGACATGTTATATACATCGTTCATCACGTCTCTCCTTTGGTCCGATCCCATTGACGCATCTGCAGGCCCAGGCTTACGCTCACGCATATGCGCGTTCTTCTCTTGTGCCTCGGCCTTTGCCTGATCTCCGGTCCGCTCGCGGCCCAGGATGATCTGGGCCTGTCTGCCCCGCCCGCCATAACCGAAAGCGCATTCCTGCGCCATCTTCTGCCCCGCTTTTCGCTGAAAACGGGCATCAGGGTGGTAGCGGATGCCAACGGCCCGATGGCGTTGACCCCCGAGCCGCCCGGCACTCCCGTTTTTGAAGCGCGCGGCGTGCTCTATTACCTGAGGATCGACGAAGACGCCCGGCAGGACCGGTTCCGTGACTGGCTGACCTCCGACATCGGCAAGCGCACGATCGCCGCCTTCCCGGGCGATCCGGTCTTTTCGGCGCCTGTCGCGGCAGCCGCGTCTGAAAGCGCTCCGCTTTTCGAGGGCGACCTCGCCCTTGGCGCCGAATTGTCGCTCACCATGTGCGGGCGATGCCATGTGATCGGACCGCAGAACGCCAAAAACGGGATCGACTCGACCCCGTCTTTCGCCGTGCTCAAGACACTGCCCGACTGGGAGGATCGCTTTCAGCAATTCTATGTCCTGCGCCCGCACGGGGCCTTCACTCAGATCGCCGGCGTCACCGAACCCTTCGATCCCGAGCGTCCATCCCCGATCGTGCCCGTGGAAATGACGCTCGAAAACCTCGACGCGATCCTCGCCTATGTCGCGGCCTCTCCGACCGCGGATCTCGGCGCGCCTTTGCAAACTCAGTGATCCCGACGCTTCGAGAAGTAATCGTCGGTGGTGCGCACACGCGGTGGAGTTTTGCCAGCGAACGGATTGTTTTCACTGTGAAATTGCGCGTTTACCCGGCAATCGTCGCACATCTGGATCATGCGCGCCTGCTCTGACGACGCGAACATCGGATGCACACCCGCGAGTTTTTCCATGATCCGGTCAATCGTCGATTTGACCCCAAAGAGCGACCCGCATTCGATGCAGGCAAAAGGCTCTTCCTCGTTCAAAACCCGCTGCGTCAGTGCCGCGTCCGACAGATCCATCTGTGGCTTCAGCGCAATCGCATTTTCCGGGCAGATGTTGGAACACAGGCCACATTGCAGACAGGCATCCTCCTGAAAGCGCAATTGCGGCAAATCGGGATTGTCGATCAACGCGCCCGAAGGACACAAAGACACACAAGACAGACAAAGGGTACATGCATCGGTATTCACCAGCACGGCCCCATAAGGCGCTCCGGGCGGCAGAGCCAAGGGCGCGTCGGCATCCGTATTCAACGTCTGCGCGGCGAGGCGTGCGATCTGACGTCGATTGCCGAGCGGCAAAACCGGCTCTGCGATGGCCGCACGCGGTGCGCTTTCATAAAGCACTTCCGAAAGCGCATCCGGATCTTCCAGATCCAGCAGGCGCAGGCGGCCTCCTCCCCCAAGGGCTTCGGCCAGCTCCAGCTCGCGGTCCAGCGCGTCCCGTTCGGTGCGGGGCGCCAAAAGAACATCCACCTCGGCGAAACCATGGGCCAGCGCGGCCAGCATCTCCGCATGGCCGATGCCGGAGACGACCTGAACGTCCAACGGGATCACATCCGCCGGCAGCCCCCGTCCAAACCGCGCGGCCAGCCGGATCATCTCCGCGCCATGCGCATCGTGCAAAAGCAGGCGCGGCGCCTCTCCGCCTGCGGCCCGGTAGGTGCGCGCAAGCGTCTGCATCCGCAACAACAGATGCGAGACAGGAGGATCATCATAGGTGATCGCCGTCGATGGGCAGAGCGCTGCGCATGATCCGCAACCCGCACAGACCATCGGGTCGATGGCCACGTGATCGCCCGCCGGGGAAATCGCGCCCGTCGGACAGATATCCAGGCAGTTGCGGCAGCCTTCCTGACCCGCGCGGGAATGCGCGCAGAGGCTCTCTTCGAGGCGGACATAAAGCGGCTTTTCGAACGTTCCGACCAGCTGCACCGCTTCGATGGCAAGCGCCGCCACCGCCCTTGGATCGCCGGGATCGGCTTTGAGGTAGCCCTCTCGTTTCTGCGGTGCGGGCACCAGTGCGGGCTGGCCGGTCACGTCGATGATGATATCGCATCGCGACCGCGCACCATCCTGTGGGTCGGTGAACGTGGGCGCGCCCCGCCCCCCGGGTTCGATCTGCTGCAGCGCGTCGAGACGCAGCTCGAACCCGCCAAGCGCGCCGGTCAACTGGCGCACGCGTCCGCGTATGATGTCGTAGTCCCGCGTCCAGCCGGGTTCTGCGGCATCCGTGGTCAGAACCGTCAGTGTCAATGCGGTTTTCAACTGGTCGGCCAGGTCGAAGGCAACCTCGCCCCGCCCGATGATCAGGCAGACACCCTCCGACGAGACATCGACGGTGTTTGCAGGCGATCCGGGCAAAACCGCCTCGGCGGCGAGCGCCGCCATTTTTGGCGCGGCGTGCTCTGCCTGCTCGGACCATCCCGCGCGGTCCCTCAGATCCACGAAACCGGGCGCATCTACGCCCAGATCCTCGGCCAGCGTTTCGAAAGTCATGCGTTGCTGCTGGCACGCAATCACCGCATCACCGGACTTGATCGCATGCGCCGCCGCGTCCAGCTCCGCACCGCACAGCGCGGTGTGAACCTTGGAACAGCTCAGCCCGCTCGCGGCCGATACCGCGGATGGGTCCAGCGCCTGCGTGCCCAGGCAATTACACAATATCAACGACTTGGACATCTTTTGCCCGTTTCTCTGCTGGCTTTGAATTGGCTCCCCTGATGGCAGACTAGGCACAGCCCCCCTCGAAGGTAAAGGCCTCGGAGATGTTTTCCACGAAGACACCAGCTGCCTCGCTTTCCCGAAACGACGCCGCGTCGCAGAAAAAATAGCATTGGACATGCACTTTTGGGACTTGAACTGCGACCAATTAGACCAAGGTAGTAACTTTGAGCCTTTGAACCTTGGCGCGAATTGTATCCTGTTGCATACTTACTAAAACCGGAGATTGGGAACCCTTCGGTTCGGGGAAGTCATTGGCCAGGTCTGCCGCGCGACACATCGAAATGCCGCTGGGCATCGTTATCCGGAAGACACCGGGCGTCACCCGATGGGCGGCCTGGTGCTGGCGGGCTGTCGCCGTCTTACCCGGGGCGGCACCGGCGACATGGACCGAACTGCGGCGCGACGGGGATGCTGTCGAATATCACGCAGGCACGCCGACCCTGACGCTTTGGGCCGCCGAGGCCGAAGCCTATCTCGCCAATCTCTCCGATCAGGTCCCGTCCATCTACGTCGTGATGCGCGAAGAGACCGAGGACGATACGCCGTTCGAGATCGTGCTGGTCACCGCCTCACCCTACGAGGGTCAGGATTACGCGGACAGCAGCGAAGAACTGGTCGAGAAGGTGCCGATGCCCCCCGGGCTGATCGCCTGGATCCGTAATTATGCGCTTGCCCATCACGAACACGAAGACTTCGTCAAACGCCGCCGCGACCGCAAGCGCGTGGATCTGGCCGAGGATGGCGTGGGTGATGCCCGGATCAGCCAGCTCAGCGATGTCTACCGCGCGCCCAAACGGGTGATGCAGTGAGCGCGCGTTCGGATTTCTGGGCGCGCCGCAAGGCCGCCGTCGCCGCCGAGGCCGAGGCCGAGGCGCGGGTCGTCGCGGCGGAAAAGCGTGCTGAGGATCAGGCGGCCCTTGAAGAAAAGACAGATGCAGAGCTCCTGGCAGAGTTCGACCTGCCCGACCCCGATACGCTGCGGCCCGGTGACGACATCCGCGGCTTCATGACCCAAGCTGTGCCCGACCGCCTGCGCCGTCGCGCCCTGCGCCAGCTCTGGAAGCTGAACCCGGTGCTCGCCAATCTCGACGAACTGGTCGATTACGGCGAAGATTTCACCGATGGCGCGATGGTCGTCGAAAACCTGCAGACCGCTTATCAGGTCGGAAAGGGTATGCTGTCTCACCTAGAAAGCCTCACCACCGAGGCAGACAAGCCCCCGCTCGCCGAAGAGCTCCGCTGCGAGGAAAGCCCGCAAGGGCTTGACGAGCCGCTCGCAGAGCCCCCGGCCCCGCCCGTTGCGACCGCGACAGACCCCCAGGATCCCCCCGCCCCGGCGCCGCGCCGGATGCGCTTCGAGTTTGAGAGCACCGCATGACCCAAGAGGCCCGCATGCAAGACACCGTCACCGAGGAAGATCGCCTGCGCGCGGACTTCTATAACTTCCTCGGTCTCCTCCTGGCCGGCCCGCCCGACCGGATGCTGCTCGACCAGACCGCCGGGCTCTCCGGCGACGATACCGATCTCGGCCAGGCCATCAGCACGATGGCCCGCGTGGCCAAGGTCACCAAGCCAGCCGCCGTCGAACGTGAATTCAACGCCCTTTTCATCGGCCTCGGGCGGGGTGAGTTGCTGCCCTACGCTTCCTATTACCTCACCGGGTTCCTGAACGAAAAGCCGCTCGCCCAGCTGCGGGCTGACATGGAGGCGCAGACCATCACCCGCGCCCCCAACGTCTATGAGCCCGAGGACAACATCGCCTCCCTGATGGAGATGATGGCCGGCATGATCGTGGGTCGCTTCGGCGCGCCTGCCCCGCTCGAGACCCAGAAAACCTTCTGGAACAAGCATATCGGCCCCTGGGCCGGTCATTTCTATTCGGATTTGGAAGCCGCCAAGAACTCGGTCTTCTACGCTTCTGTCGGTGCTGCCGGCCGGGTGTTCATGGAGATCGAACGCGAAGGCTTCCGAATGGCGGGCGCGTAGGCGCCCATTCACCGGCACCTCCGGGTGCCCAAACGCGACAAGGGGAGGAGACATTCCCATGAGCACCAAGAGGGACGAGGGCGCATCGCGCCGCGATTTCCTGAAACTTGCCGGCACCGCAGCCCCTGCTGCCGTAGCCGCCGCCGCGCTCAGCGGCACAGAAGCTGAAGCGGCCGAGCCCACGGGCGAAACCCGCATTCAGGACACTGCGCATACCCGCGCCTATCTCGACAGCGCCCGGTTCTGACCCACCGGACGACGTCAAACCCCGGCAGACGGTTGCGTGACGCCCTGACGCTGGTTCTTTGAAGACCCACCCCAAGCGAGCCGGAATACCCGGCCAGCACGGAAGGAACGAAACATGCTTAGGAAAAAGACCAACGGGGTTGCGCGACGCCCCCAGCGGACAAGTATCCTGTCTGAGGTGGCGGAAAAATCCGTCGACCGCCGCACATTCCTGCGCGGATCAGGCCTGGCCATCGGTGGCCTTGCCGCGATCAGCGCCACGGGCGGCACAGTGACCCAGGCCGACGCCGCAGCCTCCGCTGTCGGCAAGGTCGACACGATCAAATCCGTCTGCACCCATTGCTCCGTCGGCTGTACCGTCGTGGCCGAGGTGCAAAACGGCGTCTGGACGGGTCAGGAACCCGGCTGGGACAGCCCCTTCAACCTCGGCGCCCATTGCGCCAAGGGCGCATCGGTGCGCGAGCATGCCCACGGCGAACGCCGCCTGAAATATCCGATGAAGAAAGAGAACGGCGAGTGGAAGCGCATCTCGTGGGAGCAGGCCATCGACGAGGTCGGCGACAAGATGATGTCGATCCGCGATGAAAGCGGCCCCGACAGCGTCTACTGGCTGGGCTCGGCCAAGCACAACAACGAACAGGCTTATCTCTTCCGCAAGTTCGCCGCCTATTGGGGCACGAACAACGTGGATCACCAAGCCCGGATCTGTCACTCCACCACCGTTGCGGGTGTTGCGAACACATGGGGCTACGGCGCCATGACCAACTCCTACAACGACATTCACAATTCCAAGGCCATCTTCATCATCGGCGGCAACCCGGCCGAGGCGCATCCTGTCTCGCTCCTGCACCTGCTGAAGGCCAAGGAGCAGAACAACGCCCCCGTCATCGTCTGTGATCCGCGCTTCACGCGCACCGCGGCCCATGCCGACGAATATGTCCGTCTGCGCCCCGGCTCCGACGTGGCCCTTGTCTGGGGAATCCTCTGGCATCTCTTTGAGAACGGCTGGGAAGACAAGGAGTTCATCCGCACCCGTGTCTGGGGCATGGACCAGATCCGCACCGAGGTCGCCAAATGGACGCCCGAAGAGGTCGAGCGTGTCACCGACGTGCCCGGCTCCCAACTCAAGCGCGTGGCCCGGACGCTGGCCAACAACCGTCCCGGCACCGTGATCTGGTGCATGGGCGGCACCCAGCACACCACCGGCAACAACAATACGCGTGCCTACTGCATCCTCCAGCTGGCCCTGGGCAACATGGGCACGTCTGGCGGCGGCACCAACATCTTCCGCGGCCACGACAACGTGCAGGGCGCAACGGACCTTGGCGTTCTCAGCCACACCCTGCCCGGCTATTACGGGCTCAAGCCCGGCTCCTGGGCCCATTGGGCACGTGTCTGGGACGAGGACCTGGATTGGCTGAAAGGTCAGTTCGCCATGGACGGCGACAAATCCATGATGAACCTCACCGGCATCCCGGTCTCGCGCTGGATCGACGGTATCCTGGAAGACAAGGAGAACATGGACCAGCCGGACAATGTCCGCGCCATGGTGCTCTGGGGCCACGCGCCCAACTCCCAGACCCGTCAGAAGGAAATGAAGACGGCGATGGAGAAGCTGGACATGCTGGTCGTGATCGACCCGTATCCCACCGTCTCCGCCGTTCTGAACGACCGCACCGATGGGGTCTACCTGCTGCCGGCCTGCACCCAGTTCGAAACCCGTGGCTCCGTCACGGCCTCGAACCGGTCGATCCAGTGGCGCGACCAGGTGGTCGAGCCGCTTTTCGAAAGCCTGCCCGATCACGTGATCATCGCGAAATTCGCCAAAAAGTTCGGCTTCGCCGACCGCATCTTCCGCAATATCGAGATGGAAGATGCCGAGACGCCGAACATCGAAAGCGTGACGCGCGAATTCAACGCGGGCATGTGGACGGTGGGCTATACCGGCCAGTCGCCGGAGCGGATCAAGCTGCATATGGCCAACCAGCACACGTTCGACCGGACCACGCTGCAAGCCATCGGCGGTCCCGCCGACGGGGACTATTACGGCATGCCATGGCCCTGTTGGGGCACGCCGGAGATGAACCATCCCGGCACGCCGAACCTCTACGACATGTCCAAACCCGTGGCCGAAGGGGGCCTCACCTTCCGTGCGCGCTTTGGCGTGGAACGGGATGGCGACAACCTCCTGGCCGAAGGTGTCTACTCGGCAGGCTCGGAAATCCAGGACGGATATCCCGAATTCACCATGCAGATGCTGATGGATCTGGGCTGGGACGGCGATCTGACCGCTGACGAACGCGCGGCTATCGAAGCCGTGGCGGGTCCCAAGACCAACTGGAAAACCGACCTGTCGGGCGGCATCCAGCGGGTCGCGATCAAGCATGGCTGCGCGCCCTTCGGGAACGCCAAGGCACGCGCGGTCGTCTGGACCTTCCCCGACCCCGTGCCGCTCCACCGTGAGCCGCTTTACACCAACCGCCGTGATCTCGTGGCCGATTACCCGACCTATGAGGACCGAAAGTTCTATCGTCTGCCGACGATGTATGCCTCGATCCAGAAGCAGGATTTCAGCAAGGACTATCCGATCATCCTCACCTCCGGGCGCCTCGTGGAATATGAAGGCGGCGGGGACGAGACCCGGTCGAACCCCTGGCTGGCCGAGCTTCAGCAGGACATGTTCGTCGAGATCAACCCGCGCGACGCCAACAATCTGGGCGTGCGCGACGGCGCGCAGGTCTGGGTCGAAGGGCCCGAAGGCGGCAAGGTCAAGGTCATGGCCATGGTCACCGAACGGGTGGGCTCGGGCGTGGCGTTCATGCCCTTCCACTTCGGCGGGCATCTCGAAGGCCAGGACCTCAGGGACAAATATCCCGACGGGGCCGATCCTTACGTGCTGGGCGAAAGCACCAACACCGCACAGACCTATGGCTACGATTCAGTGACCCAGATGCAGGAGACCAAAGCCACTCTCTGCAAAATCTGGGCAGCATAAGGGAGGATTGAGAGACAATGGCACGCGCTAAGTTTCTCTGCGACGCGGAACGATGCATCGAATGCAACGCCTGCGTCACGGCCTGTAAGAACGAACATGAAGTGCCCTGGGGCATCAACCGCCGCCGGGTGGTGACCATCAACGATGGCAAACCCGGCGAACGGTCGATTTCCGTGGCCTGCATGCATTGTTCCGACGCGCCCTGTATGGCGGTCTGCCCGGTGGACTGCTTCTACCAGACCGAAGACGGTGTGGTCCTGCACTCCAAGGACCTTTGCATCGGCTGTGGCTATTGCTTCTACGCCTGCCCCTTCGGCGCGCCGCAATATCCGCAGGCCGGCAATTTCGGCTCCCGGGGCAAGATGGACAAGTGCACCTTCTGTGCCGGCGGCCCGGAAGACACGCATTCGACAGCCGAGTTCGCCAAATACGGCCGCAACCGGATCGCGGAAGGCAAACTGCCGATCTGCGCCGAGATGTGTTCGACCAAGGCCCTGCTTGCCGGTGACGGCGACGTGGTCTCGGGCATCTACCGCGAACGCGTGGTTGCCCGTGGCTTCGGCTCGGGCGCCTGGGGCTGGGGCACGGCCTACGACCAGAAAGACGGCTGAGCCCTTTTTCACGAAACCAAAAGAGGCGGCTCCCTGTCGCCTCTTTTTGATCCGGAGCCATTGGCATGACGATCGGCCCCCCAAGCCGCGCCTACGATATCAGCCTGCATGACCGCCCCTTTGCGCCCGACAGCGCAGATCAGGGCTGGTGTTTCGGGCTGCCCCGCGGGCTAGAGGAGGGGCAATGGCCGCTGGACCCGGTCTTCGGCTATCCGCTCCAACATGGCTTCACCCTGCGTCTGCCGGAAGACTACCGCGTCCACGGGCCCGATCTGCCCTGGCTCAGCTTTTTCAGCACGGCGATGGATCATCTGGAAAACTCCGACTGGTCCCGATTTGATCCCGCCATCGTGGCCGACGCAAATTCCAGCCGTCCCGATGATCCGGCGGCACAGCCCTTTTGGGACGCCATGCAGAACAGGCATCCGCACCTGCACTACATGACCGATATCCTAGACTATTATTACGCCGTCGTCTTCTCGACAGATGCGGCGATCTCAGGGCCGACCACCCCGCCACCCGATCCGATCGTGACGGAACTCAACGCTCATGTTCCGCAGCCAAGCTGGATGACCCAAGGGGCATTCAGCGCCTTTGTGGGCACGTCACCTTTTGCGATCCTCGGTCAGACGATCCATCCCCGCGCGGGGGTGGATGCCACATGCGCCCTGACCTGGGGCCCCCGACGCGAAGACCCGAATGCGGGGCTTGGACCACGGGACACCTACGACGACGAACCTGCCGAGACGGGGTATGTCCAGCCTTACTATTTCGAGGGCGGCGAACTGACCGCCGAAGCCTACCGCCAGCATGATTGGGCGGCGGATCACAAGCCGAACCATATCGGCGGCACCATGCGGCCAGTCCAGGGCGTTCCCACCATGAGCCCGTTCTACATCGGGTTCGAGGAATATCTGGGCGGCTACAATTTCGGCACCGGAAACGCACAACTCGACTTCAAAAACATGATCTTCGACTGGGCCCAGTGACATGCAGCGCCCGTCGAATACAGCAGGAGAGACAGACAAATGAAACGTTTGGGACTGATCCTCGCAGTGATGCTCACCGCGATGTTGACCTATCCTGCCCTCGCGCAGGACAGCGCCGGGTCGCAAGCAGAGACCGCTACCCAACCCGACCGCTCCGCCACGGGCGGCGCGCCGACGCTGGAGGATATCTTAGCCCGCCAGCGTGGCGAGCAGGTCGATTTCAGCTACCGCGCCCAGGGCAATGACGGAGACGGTGCGGCGGCCATGGCCAACCAGCTCGGCACGCTGGGCGGCGCCTCTGACAGCGAGGTCTACCGTGCGCTGCGCTACGGCACCGCCGATGTACGCGTCTCCAACAACGGCCCCGCCTCTGCCGTCCTGATCCAGGATCGCGGTATGTGGTGGCTGGAGTTCCGGCAAGGCCCGCTCTCGACCTACGGTGCGTGGCTCCTGGGTGGCACGTTGGTGGCCCTCGCGCTCTTCTACCTGATCCGCGGCAAGATCCGGATCGACGGGCCGAAGACCGGTCGCAAGATCCTTCGCTTCAACAGTTTCGAACGCTTCGGGCATTGGCTCTTTGCGGGCAGCTTCCTGATCCTGGGTCTGACCGGCCTCATTTCGCTTTTCGGGCGTACCGTGCTGATCCCCCTCTTCGGGCACGAAGCGTTCTCGCTGCTCGCCATCGGCTCGAAATGGGTGCACAACAACATCGCCTGGGCTTTCATGCTGGGCCTCTTGATCATCATCTTGAACTGGACGATCCACAACATCCCCAACCGGCATGACCTGAAATGGCTTGCCGTGGCGGGGGGGCTTTTCTCCAAGGGGGTTCACCCGCCAGCCAAGAAGTTCAATGCCGGGCAAAAGATGATCTTCTGGGGCTGTGTCGTGCTTGGCCTGTCGATCAGCGTCTCGGGCCTGTCGCTCCTTTTCCCGTTCGAGCTGCCGATGTTCGCCAAGACCTTCGCGATCCTCAACCAGACCGGCCTGCCCGAGATGCTGGGCTTTGGCATCCTGCCCGAACAGATGGCCCCGCATGAAGAGATGCAATATGCCCAGCTCTGGCACGCCATCATCGCCTTCGTCTTCATGGCGATGATCTTTGCCCATATTTACCTCGGCTCGGTTGGCATGGAGGGCGCCTTCGACGCGATGGGCTCCGGCGAGGTCGAAGAGCAATGGGCCAAGGAACACCACGGGCTCTGGGTCGAAGAGGTCAAAGCCAAGGAAGCCGCCCAAGCCAACGCGACGCCCGCAGAATAAGGCGATGCGCTGGATCGCGGCCGCTCTCGTTTGCCTGCCATCGTTGGGGATGGCGGGCGATTTCTTTACGCTCAAGGGTCACGGCGGCCCTATCATGGGGATCGCGGTCAGTCCCAAAGGCCAGATTGCCACCGCAAGCTTCGACAATGCGGTTGGGCTGTGGAACGGCACTGATCCGCGCTGGCTCGATGGCCACGAAGCAGCTGTGAACACGGTGCTGTTCACGGGCGACGGGCTTTTTTCCGCCGGGGACGATTTCACTATCCGGCGCTGGCCCGACGGCGCGGTGATCGGACGACACCAGGGCAAGGTGACGGCTCTGTCCGCCCTGCCGGGCGTCATCGCATCGGCCAGTTGGGATGGCACGGTCGGTCTCTGGCCGCTCGACGGCTCTGAACCTCGTTTTCTGAAAGGCCATCAGGCCGGCGTGAACGCGCTTTTGCCTCTAAGCGACGGTCGCCAGATTATCACAGCCAGTGTCGACGGCACGCTCCGCCTTTGGGATGTGTCCGACGGCACCGAGACCCGGCAAATCCTGCGCCACGGCTTTGGCATCAATGAACTTGCCATGAACGCGGAAGCCGGCTGGCTGGCCTACGGATCGGTCGACGGCGTCACCCGTATCATCGACCTGGAAAGCGGGGCGGAACTTGCGGATTTCACCCTCGACCGCCGTCCGGTCCTAGCCCTTGCCCTCTCCCCGGATGGCACGCACCTGGCCGTCGGCGACGGCGAAGGCTACATCATGGTTATTGATACCGAGGCCTGGCGCATCACCCGCGACTTCCGCGCGACTGAGCGCGGGCCTGTCTGGGCCCTCGCTTTTTCCTCCGATGGGACAAATATCCATGCGGGCGGGCTCGACAACGTGATGTATAGCTGGCCACTCGCCTCGCTCACCGAACACGAAACCATGGGCACCGGCGAACGCAGCTTTCTCAAGGACCCCGCCACCATGGAAAACGGAGAGCGCCAATTTGCCCGCAAATGCTCCATATGCCATACGCTCACGCCGGACAGCGCACGGCGGGCAGGCCCCACACTTTACGGCCTCTTCGGTCGCCCCGCAGGCACAGTGGTTGACTACAGCTATTCCGACACCTTGCTGGGCTCAGATATCGTGTGGGACGCCACCAGCATCAACGCCCTGTTCGACGAAGGCCCCGATCATTACATTCCCGGCTCGAAGATGCCGATGCAACGTATAACAGACCCGGCCGACCGCGACGACCTGATCGCGTATCTCCGCCAGGCGACGAGGAACACAGACAAATGAAAGCCATGTGGATCGCTTTTCTGGCCATGATCGTCATCTCATTGGGCGCCTGGTATGGGCTGAGCCTTCTCGACTTCTCCGCGAGTGATCGTGGCAGTGGCGACGCCGTGCGCATAGACTAGAGGCCGCGCTTACAAGATCCGTCAGCTTAGACCGTATTTTCATCGAGAAGAAGCAGGGGACATGCACCTCTTCCGATCGGTATTAACCCTAATACGCGTTAAGGTTAATGCGCCTCAAGCCGGTTCAGTGCGCAACCAGTATCTCCACTTTCTCAAAATACCCGCGCCGCAGGCACGCTCTACCAGGAGCGTTCAGACCACGCATCCACCCAAAGCAGATGCGTGGTCCCGATCAGGCGGTCAGTTGAGCGCCTGATCCGTGATCACATGGGTCCAGGCGCCTTCAGGCTCCTCGGTAATCACCGGGTCAGATCCACCGGCCAGCAAAGTCGCCACCGTCCGCTCGAAATCCGCGGGATCAAGTGCGCCGTTCGAGCCGGCGGTCAGCTTCGCGATCTCACCCATCATACGCTTCTGGTGGGCCTCCGTTTGCGCCCCGGTCGCATCATTGTCCAGCACGATCTCGGCGGCCTCATCCGGGTTCTCCTCGGCATACTTCCAGCCCTTCATCGACGCACGGACAAAGCGGACCATCTTTTCCACGAACTCTGGATCCTCCAGCCGTTCTTCCAGCACGTAGATACCATCCTCCAGCGTCGCGACACCCTGGTCTTCGTATTTGAAGGTCACCAACTCATCCTCGGACACGCCCGCATCCAGCACTTGGCCGAACTCGTTGTAAGTCATGGTTGAAATGCAATCGGCCTGACGCTGCAGGAGCGGATCCACGTTAAAGCCCTGCTTCAGCACGGTCACGCCATCCTCGCCACCTTCGGTCGAAATGCCCTCCTGGCTCATCCAGCTCAGGAACGGATATTCGTTGCCGAAGAACCAGACACCGATTGTCTTGCCCTTGAAATCCTGCGGGCTTTCGATCCCGGTATCCTTCCAGCAAGTCAGCATCAGGCCCGACGACTTGAAGGGCTGGGCGATGTTGACGACCGGCAGCCCCTTCTCCCGTGCCGCCAGCGCCGAAGGCATCCAGTTCAGCATCACATCCGCGCCGCCCCCGGCCAGCACTTGGGGCGGTGCGATATCCGGCCCGCCCGGCAGGATCGTCACGTCAAGGTCTTCTTCCTCGTAGAACCCCTTGTCCAGCGCCACATAGTATCCCGCAAACTGGGCTTGCGTCACCCACTGCAGCTGCAGCTTGACCTCATCCGCCGCCATGGCCGACCCCGCGGCAAGCGCCAGTGCCATCGCAGCTCCTGTCAAAAATCCTTTCATCATCACACTCCTTGTTGTTGATTGCCCTTGTTATCGCTTGCATCTGCCAGGCTGACCCGGTTCCGATTATCTGCGTTGCGACGGGTGCCAGAAGGTCACCCACCTCTCGATCAGGGCCACCGCCCCGTAAAACACCGTCCCAGCCAAGGCGGCGACGACAATTTCCGCCCAGACCATGTCGAGCGCAAGCTGACCCACGCTGGTCGAAATCCGAAAGCCCATCCCAACCGTGGGCGAGCCGAAAAATTCAGCAATGATCGCCCCGATCAAAGCCAGCGTCGTGGCGATTTTCAAGCCGTTGAATATAAACGGCATGGCAGCCGGCAAACGCAGCTTGAAAAAGCTCTGCCAGTAGCCTGCCGCGTAGGTTTGCATCAGATCTCGCTGGATCGCCGTTGTCTCTCTCAGCCCCGCCACCGTGTTTACCAGCATCGGGAAGAACACCATCACGACAACCACGGCCGCCTTGCTCTCCCAGTCGAAACCGAACCACATCACCAGAATGGGCGCCGTGCCGACGATCGGCAGCGCGGCCATGAAATTCCCAACCGGCAGCAGACCCAGCCTCAAAAACTCCGAACGGTCCACCAGAACCGCCACCAGCAAGGCCGCCGCGCAACCGATGACATATCCGCTCAACGCGCCCTTCACGAAGGTCTGCATGAAATCCGCCCACAGGATCGCTGTGCTGTCGGCAAAACGCACCGCTATCACGCTCGGCGCCGGCAATATGACCAGCGGCACCTCAAGCCCCCTGACCACAAGCTCCCAGACAATCAGGATTGTGGCGCCGAAGATCACCGGAACCGCCAGTTTCACGGCCTGCGTCCCCGCACCCGCGCTCCCTGCGAGCCGCACGTTCAGCCACCAGCCAAAGGCCCAGAGCACCAAAGCCAAAGCGATCAGCCCCACGCCATCCCCCGCTTCTTTGGGTCAAAAATATCCCGGGGGGAGACGCGCCTTGCGCGGCGGGGGGCTGACCCCCCTCCCGAGGTGCCAACACTCATGCCGTCATCCCCATGCGTGCCAGCGTCATTCTCTGGATCAGTCCGACCAGCGCCACCAGCGCAGCCGCCAAAAGCGCCGCTGCGAAAAGCGCCGACCAGATCTGCACCGTCTGCCCGTAATAACTTCCCGCCAACAGCCGGGCGCCCAACCCGCTGACAGCCCCTGTCGGCAATTCACCGACGATGGCGCCTACCAAAGATGCCGCGATTCCGATCTTCAGCGACGCGAAGAGATACGGCATCGACGCCGGTAGCCTGAGCTTCCAGAATGTCTGTGCCCGGCTCGCGTTGTAGGTCCTGAGCAGGTCAAGCTGCATCGCATCGGGGCTCCGCAGCCCCTTCACCATGCCCACTACAACCGGAAAGAAACTCAGATAGGCGCTGATCACCGCCTTGGGCAGGATGCCCTGCACCCCGATGGAGTAAAGCACGACGATGATCATCGGCGCCAGCGCGATGATCGGGATCGTCTGGCTTACGATGGCCCAGGGCATCACGCTCATATCCATGACCCGTGAATGCACGATGCCCACCGCCAGCAGGATGCCCAGGCCCGTCCCGATGGCAAAGCCCAGAAGCGTGGCGCTCAGCGTCACCCAGCCGTGAAAGACCAGGCTCCGTTTGGAGGTGATCTTCTTTTCCACCGTCGTCTCCCAGAGCTCCACCGCCACCTGATGCGGGGCGGGCAGACGGGGCCTGTCCTGTGCCCAGGTGGCCGGGATCGCAAAGCTGTTCGGCAAGATCAGCGCCCAGGGCGACATGGCCCGCCGCTCGGCACCATTGTCTGGTGTCACCACTGCACCTGCCCGCTCCGCCTCGACCAGGACACCCTTGATGTTCATGGGCACGGCGGCGGCGTACCAAAAGCCGATCAGCACCGCGACCACGGTCAGAACCGCCAGTATCGCCCTCATAAGACGCACCACCCGTTGCAGGCCCGGCGCACAGATCGTGCGCGCCTTTCAATTCGCCGGCCCTCAGCTCTCCACATGGCCCGCCCTCAACCCGTCGCGCACCCTGTGGGCGATCTCGATGAATTCCGGCGTGTCGCGAATGTCCAAAGGCCGCTCCTTCGGCAGCGGGCTTTGGATCACATCCGTGATCCGTCCGGGTCGGGGGCTCATCACAACGATCTTGGTACTCAGATAGACCGCCTCGGGGATGGAGTGCGTGACGAACCCTATTGTCTTTTCGGTCCGCGCCCAAAGCGCCAGAAGCTGCTCGTTGAGATGGTCCCTGACGATCTCATCAAGCGCGCCGAACGGTTCGTCCATCAACAGGATATCCGCATCGAAGGACAGTGCCCGCGCAATGCTGGCCCGCTGCTGCATACCGCCGGAGAGCTGCCAGGGATATTTTCTCCCAAACCCTTCCAGATCAACGAGTTCGAGGACCTTCTTCACCCTCTCATCCTGCTCGGCGCGGGAGTACCCCATGATTTCCAGCGGCAGCTTGATGTTGCCGGCAATCGTCCGCCACGGATAAAGCCCGGCCGCTTGAAAGACATAGCCATAAGCCCTTGATTTACGAGCCTCTTCTGGACTGACACCATTGACCGTAATGCTTCCGCCCGTGGGCTGTTCGAGGGCTGCCATCACCCGCAGGAATGTCGTCTTCCCACAGCCCGACGGACCGATAAAGCTGACGAAATCGCCCTTTTCAATCGACAGGTTCACATCCTTGAGGGCCTGAACCGGACCGTCATTGGTCTCAAACGTGAGGTGGAGGCCTTTTGCCTCGACCACGATGGGTGTCTGCTGCAATTCGGTTGCCTCTGCCTGCCTCTGCGCGCCCATCAGACCCCAGTCGCCGGAATGCCCGTCCGCTCCACCGGCCGTGGAGAGGTCAGTTCTTTCCAGGTCGACAGCGCCTTGTTCGTCGCCGTGTTCGGCTCGCGTTTGACGAACTTGCCGTGGCCCTCCTGGGTACGGATCTCTCCGTCATGCACCGCCACCTGGCCGCGTGTCAGGGTAAAGCGTGGCAGACCTTTCACAACTTTGCCTTCGAAGACATTGTAATCAATAGCAGATTGCTGTGCGCCCGCAGTGATCGTCTTTTCCTTTTCCGGATCCCAGACCACCAGATCGGCATCCGCACCCACCAGAACCGCGCCCTTTTTCGGATAACAATTCAGGATCTTCGCGATATTCGTCGAGGTCACCGCAACGAATTCGTTCATCGTCAGACGCCCCGTATTCACCCCATGGGTCCAGAGCATCGGCATCCGGTCCTCCAGCCCTCCGGTCCCGTTGGGGATCTTGGTGAAATCGCCCACGCCATAGCGTTTCTGCTCGGTCGTGAACGCGCAATGGTCCGTCGCCACCACCGACAGCGAGCCCGAGGCAAGCCCGTTCCACAGGCTGTCCTGATGCTGCTTGTTGCGGAAGGGCGGCGACATCACGCGGCGGGCGGCGTGGTCCCAATCCTTATTGAAATACTCGCTCTCATCCAGCGTCAGATGCTGGATCAACGGCTCGCCCCAGACGCGCTTGCCCAGCATCCGCGCGCGCCGGATCGCCTCATGCGCATCCTCGCAAGAGGTATGCACCACATAGAGCGGCACGCCTGCCATATCGGCGATCATAATGGCGCGATTGGTGGCCTCGCCCTCGACCTGCGGGGGCCGCGAATAAGCGTGCGCCTCGGGTCCCGTATTACCCTCGGCCAATAACTTCGCGCTGAGTTCGGCCACCACATCGCCGTTCTCCGCATGCACCATCGCGATGCCGCCCAGCTCTGCAAGCCGTTGAAATGACGCGTAAAGTTCGTCGTCATTGACCATCAACGCGCCCTTATAGGCCATGAAATGCTTGAAGGTGTTGATGCCTCGGTCCCGCACCACCCCCTCCATCTCGTTAAAGACCTGCTCGCCCCACCAGGTCACCGCCATGTGGAAGGAATAGTCGCAGTTCGCGCGCGTCGATTTGTTGTCCCACATCTGCAGCGCGTCAAAGAGGCCCTGACCGGGGCTCGGCAGCGCAAAATCTACCACCATCGTGGTCCCGCCACTCAAGGCCGCGCGCGTGCCGCTTTCGAAATCGTCTGACGAATAGGTGCCCATGAATGGCATTTCCAGATGCGTATGCGGGTCGATCCCGCCCGGCATCACGTAGCAACCGGTCGCGTCCAGCACCTCATCGCCTTTGAGGTCCTTGCCGATCTCGGTGATCACGCCGTTCTCGATCAGAACATCCGCTTCATAGGTCAGATCCGCGGTGACGACGGTACCGTTCTTAATGATCGTAGACATGGCGGTCTCCCTGTTGGTCTGGCGTTATGGGCTGGATCAAGGGCCGGGCAGATCCGGCCTGTCATTTCATTTGAGCATACGGCGCCGCTGCGGTCCAACCAATTGCTTGCGCCTTCACACCGACGCAAAGCAACCGATCGCCTCGCCGTGCACCCCGATATCGAGCGGTCCGAAATCACTCTCGACGCAGAGCGAGAAGTATCCCGCGATCGGAAGGTAGACGACCCGGTAATCTCCGTTCGACCGGGTGACCGACCAGCATTTCTGCGTCACGCCGCCCGAGAAGTTCACCGTGACGAGACGCGGCTCGACCAGGGCGGCGCGGAAGGCATCTAGCGTGGCCAGCTGCACGTCGGTCTGCACCCGATACTCCGAGATCTCCTGCTGGATCATCTCCTTGATGCGTTCGGGGATGGAAAGATCGGGCCGGATCATGACACGATCTCCGCCGTTTCCACCACCGCATGGAATAGTACGTTGGCCCCTGCCGTGGCCCATTCCGGGCTGATCTCCTCGGCCTCGTTATGGGACAGGCCATCCACGCAAGGGCACATGACCATCGCCGTGGGCGCCACGCGGTTGATCCAGCAGGCATCGTGCCCCGCGCCGGAAATCAGGTTCTGATGCGAATAGCCCAACCGCTCCGCCGCATTGCGGATCGCGCCGACGCATCCCTCGTCAAAGGCGACCGGGTCAAAGCCGCCCACCTTCTCAAAGGCGATCTCCAGCCCCATCTCCTCCGCGATTTTCCGGGCCTCGGCTTTCAGGCGTGCCTCCATATCCTCAATCACGCTCAGATCGGGCGAGCGGAAATCAACCGTGAAGACAACTTTACCCGGTATCACATTGCGGGAATTGGGAAAAACGTCGATATGCCCGGCCGCTCCGACGGCATGAGGTGCATGGGACAAGGCGATCTCATCCACCTTCTCCAGCACGCGCGCCATGCCCAGCCCCGCATTGCGGCGCATCGGCATCGGGGTCGATCCGGTATGACTGTCCTTGCCGGTGATCGTAACTTGGGTCCAGCTCAGCCCCTGGCCATGGGTGACCACGCCAATATCCTTGTCCTCGGCTTCCAGGATCGGCCCTTGCTCGATATGCAGCTCAAAGAAAGCATGCATTTTGCGCGCGCCGACCTCTTCATCGCCTTTCCAGCCGATCCGGTTCAGCTCATCCCCGAACCGCTTGCCCTCGGCATCCTCGCGCCCATAGGCCCAGTCCTGGGTGTGAATGCCAGCGAAAACGCCCGAGGACAGCATCGCTGGCGCGAACCGCGTCCCTTCTTCGTTGGTGAAATTCGTCACGACAATCGGGTGCTTGGTCTCGATCCCCAGATCGTTGAGCGACCGGATGATCTCCAGCCCGCCCAGAACCCCAAGCACACCATCGTATTTCCCCCCCGTTGGCTGCGTGTCGAGGTGCGAGCCGACATAGACCGGTAGTGCATCGGGATCCGTGCCCTCGCGCCGGGCAAACATATTGCCCATCTGATCCAGACCCATCGTGCAGCCTGCCGCCTCACACCAGCTTTGAAACAGCGCGCGGCCTTTGGCATCTTCATCAGTGAGCGTCTGACGGTTGTTGCCACCGGCCACACCCGGACCGATCTTGGCCATCTCCATCAAACTGTCCCAGAGACGCTCCCCGTTGATCTTCAGGTTTTCACCCGGAGCCCCCATCGTCGTTCCCCCATGCAGCGCGGGCGTGCCCCGCGTCTCGGCTTGATTTGACCAAAAGGTCAAAGACAGGCTATCACTGCCCCATTGCCAGTCAAGAAATAGCATCGTCTTGCCATCACTTATCTTGCATGCCTAAAAGGCATCTGACGAAAATTTAGGCGAAACAGGGTGTTGCCCGCTTTATGACCGAGAACCGTGCGCCGACGCGCATTCAGCAGAAGAACCGCGCCGCTATCCTGGATGCCGCTCTGGACATATTTTCGGCGCAAGGTTTCCGGGGCGCCACGGTGGATGAAATTGCAGGCGCGGCGGGCCTGTCGAAACCCAACCTGCTTTATTACTTCCCCTCGAAAGAGGCGATCCATAACGCCCTGCTGGAGCGGCTGCTGGATACCTGGCTCGACCCGCTGCGCGACATGGATGCAAGCGGCGATCCGCTCGAAGAATTGCTGGCCTATGTGCGACGCAAGCTGCAGATGAGCCGTGATTATCCGCGCGAGAGCCGGCTTTTTGCCAACGAAATCCTGCAAGGCGCGCCGCGTATTCATGACGTCCTTTCGGTCGAACTGAAGGCGCTGGTCGATGACAAGGTGCACTTGATCGAAACCTGGATTTCCCAAGGTCGGATCGCGGCGGTACATCCCTATCACCTTCTCTTTTCGATCTGGTCGCTGACCCAGCATTATGCCGATTTCGACGTTCAGGTGCGGGCGGTTTTGCCGGAAAGACAGGCGATGGATCCCTTCCCCGAGGCCGAGGATTTCCTTGTCAAACTCTTTACCAAAACCTTAACCAAGCCATCCGAAAGCGCCGTGCGTTAAGGCCTGATTAACTTCTGACAGGTAGCGATCAGGTCGGGTGTGGGCGATTTGGTGAGTGGGGACATGTATGTCATTTCCTATCTTAATTGGCCTGCCCGGGTCTCAGCCGTCGGGGAACGGCCAACAACAGGGCAATTCGAATCCGCCAGCCTCGGACGGGCCGGACCAGGCGCAATCGGGCGGCAATAGCACGCCGCCACCGGCGAAGGGCAATCAGGGCCAGAGCACCGGCAGCGGCACCAATCCCAATGCGGGCAATGGTCAGCCGCAAAGTGGCGGCACGCCATTCGAAACCGCGAAGGCAACAAAAACAACGGCATCCAGCAGTCAGGCGCTTGTGCCCATTGCATCGAAAGATGATGTGGCCGGTGCGCGCGCCGCAGCGCTCGCCGCACAAGAGGCGCAAGCCATCGAAGCGATCGTCACGCGCCTGTCGGAGGCGCCCGAGGCCCCAGCTCTGCTCTCGCCCACCGACGTTCTGGAACCGGGCGAGCCTGCAAACCAGCCCGACGCACCGACCCGTGTCAGCGCTTTGGAGGCGGATCGCAGCGGCGAAAAGGTCGACCGGCGGGTCTGACCAACCCTATTCGGCGGCTTTTACGGCGCCGGGATTGTTGGGATGGGTGGTCCAGTTCGCATAATGCGGCTCGACCACCTTACCCGTACGTGGATCGACCTCGCCCGCTGGCATCTCCTCCATCGTGATGCAGTTCTCAACCGGGCAGACATCGACGCACAGGTTGCAGGCCACGCATTCGGCGTCGATCACCTCGAAGACCCGTCCGGGTTTCATCGCAATCGCCTGATGCGAGGTATCCTCGCACGCCGCATAGCAGCGGCCGCATTTGATGCAGGCATCCTGGTCGATCTTGGCCTTGGCCACATAATTGAGGTTCAGATACTGCCAGTCGGTCACGTTGGGCACGGCCTGCCCCACGAAATCCGCTGTATTCGTGTATCCTTTTTCATCCATCCAGCGCGAGAGGCCGGCGGTCATCTCTTCCACAATCTTGAACCCATAGGTCATAGCCGCCGTGCAGACCTGCACGTTACCCGCGCCCAGCACCATGAATTCCGCCGCATCACGCCATGTGGTCACACCGCCAATGCCGCTGATCGGCAGGCCGTGGGTTTCGGGATTACGGGCAATCTCCGACACCATGCTCAACGCGATGGGCTTGACCGCTGGCCCGCAATAGCCGCCATGACTGCCCTTGCCGTCGATGGACGGTTCCGGCGACATCGAATCGAGGTTGACGGAGGTGATCGAATTGATGGTGTTGATCAGGCTCACCGCATCCGCACCCCCCGCCTTGGCCGCGGCGGCCGGTTTACGGACGTCAGTAATGTTCGGCGTCAGCTTGACGATGACCGGCTTGTCGTAGTGCTGCTTGCACCAGCGTGTCACCATCTCGATATATTCGGGCACCTGCCCCACCGCCGATCCCATGCCGCGCTCACTCATCCCGTGCGGACAGCCGAAATTCAGCTCGATCCCGTCTGCCCCTGTCTCGGCGACGCGCGGCAGGATCGCTTTCCATTCTTCCTCTTCGCACGGCACCATCAGCGAGACGATCATCGCGCGATCGGGGTAATCGGCCTTGACGCGGGTGATCTCCTCCAGGTTGATCTCCAGCGGGCGGTCGGTGATCAGCTCGATATTGTTCAGCCCCAACAGCCTGCGATCCGCGCCATAGATCGCGCCGTAGCGGGGCCCGTTCACATTCACCACCGGCGGGCCTTCCGCCCCCAGCGTTTTCCAAACGACACCACCCCAGCCGGCCTCAAAGGCGCGGCGGACATTGTATTCCTTATCCGTCGGCGGCGCGGAGGCCAGCCAGAACGGGTTGGGGCTTTTGATCCCCAGAAAATCTGTCGTCAAATCAGCCATCTCTGTGGCCTCCCTGTTGCGCGTCCATGGGTCTTCTTCTCGATAAAAATACGGACAATCCCGCCGCCGGCCTCACGCGCCAAGGCTGGCGTGGATGTCCTCCGCCGCATCCCGGCCTTCGGCCACGGCCGTCACGGTCAAGTCGTCGCCGCCTGCCGCGCAATCGCCGCCCGCCCAGACACCGGAAAGGGAGGTGCGCCCCGCGCCGGTCACCGCGATCTTGCCGTTCTCCAGCGCAAGCCCGTCCGGCACGCTGTCCAGTGTCTGGCCAATCGCCTTAAACACCTGGTCGGCCTTAAGCCGCACGGTCTCTCCGGTTGGTTGCAACCCGCCATTTTCGCTGATCGTATAGGCAAGCTCGATCTCCACCGCCGCGCCGTTGCCATGAATGGCCACCGGCTGAAGGTTGAACATCAGCTTCACGCCCTTTGATGCGGCAAGATCCTGTTCATAGCGGCTTGCACTCATCTCCGCGCGGGAGCGGCGATAGGCGATGGTGACGTTTTCGGCGCCCAAGAGCTTGGACTGCACCGCCGCATCGACCGCCGTCATCCCGCCGCCGATCACCACAACGTCGCGACCGACCGGCAGGGTTTCCAAATCGCTCGCCTGCCGCAGTTCGGCGATGAAGTCGACCGCGTCGCGCACACCGCTCTTGTCCTCACCTTCGGCCCGCAGCGCATTCACGCCGCCCAAACCTATGGAGAGAAATACCGAGTCAAAGCGCTCTGTCAGACCGTCGAGGGTAAGATCGCGTCCAAGGGCCTGGCCGGTCTCCATCCGGATGCCGCCGATCCCCATCAGCCAGTCGACTTCCGCCGCCGCAAAGCCGTTCGGTGTCTTGTATGCCGCGATGCCGAATTCATTAAGCCCACCCGGCTTCTCACCCGCCTCAAAGATGACGACATCGTGGCCCTTCATCGCCAGCCGGTGCGCGCAAGCCAGGCCCGCCGGGCCCGCCCCCACGACGGCAATGGTTTTGCCGGTCTGGGGCGCACGACGGTAGGGATGCGCCTTTTCGGCCATCAGCGTGTCGGTGGCGTAACGCTGCAATCTTCCGATCTCGACCGGTTTGCCTTCTGCCGCCTCTCTCACACAGGCCTCTTCGCAAAGCGTCTCTGTCGGGCAGACGCGTGCGCACATTCCGCCAAGGATATTCTGGTCAAAGATCGTCTTGGCCGCATTCTCGGGCTGACCCGCCTGGATCTGGCGGATGAACATCGGGATGTCGATGGCCGTCGGGCAGGCCGTGATACACGGCGCGTCATAGCAGAAATAGCAGCGATCCGCGGCAACAGCCGCTTCATGCGGTTCGAATGCAGGGTGCAGGTCAGAGAAATTGGTCGCAAGTTCCTCGGCTGCGAGCCGTCCTGACACAATACCGGATGCCGTCTGGCCTTTGGCCATGAGGTGTCTCCCTGTGTTATGTTTTATCCCACAGTGTCAGGTTTCAAAATTTTATCAATTGGTAAATTTTGGACTGCGCGCAAAATTGCGGCGCTTGTCGAGAGTTGCCCGCGTTTTAGGCACGGCATGCGATGACCAACACCGATAAGCGCGCCAGAAACGAGACCAAGGGCCGTGTCAGGCAGAGGATGGAGCATGTCAGCATCGCACAACCTGCAATGAGAGAACGAAGGCTGGCTGGAAGGCCACGACCTGACCGACCGACCCGCCGCCGGAGCCGCTTGAAAATCCAGGCGTCATCGGGCAGCGTTCGCCCGGCTTACGAAGGGACAGAAGACATGGCCGCCACACCGTCCGACACGGCATTTCTGACCACGAAAGAGGTGGCGACCCTGCTGCGTGTTCGTGAGCGCAAGGTTTACGACATGGCCGCTGCCGGCGAGATCCCGCATCGCCGGATCACGGGCAAGCTTCTATTCCCGAAATCCGACATCGACCTGTGGCTTGACGGCGGACAGATCGCCGCGGAGCGGCCCGCCATCCTGGCCGGATCGCATGACCCCCTGCTGGATTGGGCCGTGCGGGAAGCGGGGACAGGACTTGCCACGCTGTTTGACGGCAGCGGCAGCGGTCTTGACTGTTTCACACGCGGCGAAGCGGCGCTTTGCGGTCTGCATATCCCTGATGAGGACGGCTGGAACGTGGCCACCCTGGCCAAAGGCAGTCTGAAAGACGCCGTATTGATCGGCTGGGCAACACGGCGGCAAGGACTGATCGTGGCGCCGGAGAACGAAAAAACATTCCGGAGGATCGAGGATCTTTCCGGCGCCCGCTTTGCCCTGCGTCAGCCCGGTGCCGGGGCACGAGCGCTTTTCGACCGGCTGGCAGAGGCGGCAGGACTGACCGATGCCGTCTTTTCGGACCCACCGGCCCGCACTGAAACAGATGCCGCGATGATGGTTGCAAACGGCGAGGCGGATGCCGCCCTTGGCCTGCAGGCGGCGGCCCGTCAGTACCGCCTGAGTTTCGTGCCGTTGATAGAGGAGCGTTTCGATCTTCTGATCGACCGGAGATCCTACTTCCTGCCTCCGGTCCAAGCCCTGTTGCGATTTGCCGCGACGGATATCTTTACAGCCAAGGCCAAGGCGCTCGGCGGGTATGATATCGCCGGGCTTGGCGAGGTGCGCTGGGTCTCGGCCTGATCACCGCGCCGCGTTGGGAAAGAAGAGCTGCTGCCCCTCGACCTTGTAGGCCGCGATCGCGCCCTGCCCGGCCTCTGACAGGATCCAGTCCACGAAGTCCTGACCCATATCCGCTTTGACATGCGGGTGCCGCTCGGGATTGACGAGAATGATGCCATATTGATTGAAGAGCCGAGGGTCACCTTCGACCATGATGCCATGCGCGCCCTTGTTTCCAAACGCGATCCATGTGGCGCGGTCGGTCATCGTGTAGGCCCCCATCCCGATCGCGGTGTTGAGCGTTGCGCCCATCCCCAACCCCGTCTCGCGGTACCATTGGCCCGAGGCCGCCGTGACATCGGCGTCCGTTTCAGCCCAAAGGGCAAGTTCGGCCTTGTGTGTTCCGGAATCGTCACCGCGCGAGGCAAAGGGCGCCTCCGCAGCCGCGATGGCGCCCAGCGCATCGACCACATCGCGCGCGCCGGCAATGCCGGCGGGATCGGCGGGCGGGCCAACGATCACAAAGTCATTATACATGACATCTGCACGCGATACGCCGTGCCCCTCCTCGACAAAACGCTCCTCGGCCGCGCGGGCATGGACGAACAGAACGTCCCCATCCCCGTTTTCGGCATTGCGCAAGGCTTGGCCGGTGCCCACGGCCACCACACGCACCTCGATCCCTGTCTCTTCGAAGAATTGGGGCAGGATCGCGTCGAAGAGACCGGAATTCTGAGTTGATGTGGTCGATTGAACCACGATGAAACTTTCATCGGCCTGAACGGAAAATCCACCCAGCAAAAGTGCGGTACAGGCGGCGATAAAGTGGCGTTTCAACATCGTCGGTTCCTTTCATCGTGGCCCGGGCGGCAGATCGGCGAGGTAAAGCTCCCCTTTCAGCCACGCCCGGGTGGCGGGCGCATTCGGAGCGTTCAGCACCTGCGTTGCGGGGCCCGTCTCCGCAACGTGACCGCCCTGAACGAAAATCACATCATCGGCCAACCGCCGGGCCTGGCCCTGATCGTGGGTGACCATAACCACGGTGACGCCACTTTCATGCGCGCGATTGATCAGCGTCTCGATGTGCGCCGTCGATGCGGGGTCAAGGCTGGATGTCGGCTCGTCCAAAAGCAGCAAGCGGGGTTTGCAGACCAACGCGCGGGCAACGGCGAGACGCTGCTGCTCCCCGCCTGAAAGAACCCTGGCCGGGCGATGGGCCAGTGTTTCAAGCTGCGCCAGTGCCAGCGCCTCAAGGGACAGGCGGGTGCGCTCGCGACCGCCCACACCCCGCGCGGCAAGGGCAAATCGCAGATTGGCCAGAACAGACCGCCGCAACATAACCGGGCGCTGGAACACCAGGGCCTGTGCCGTGCGGGCGGATGCGCTCATCAGTGCCCCATCCCACAGGATCTGTCCCGCACTTGGCGGCAAGAGACCGTGCATCAGGCGCACAAGCAGGCTCTTTCCCGCGCCGTTGGGGCCAAGGATCACGGTGCGCCGCCCCGGTCGGATCCGCACCGACACGCCTTGCAGCAAGCTCACCCCGCGATGCAGGTAGCAAAGCCCGCGCGTTTCAAGAAGCGGTCGGGCAAAACCGGCCTCGATCACGTTGTCCGCGTCGGGCACGGTGCGCATGGGCGTCATGTCATGCATAGGCTGTCCTTTCCGCCGTGCTGCGGGCCGCCATGACAGCCGCGTTGACCACAAGCGCAATCGCCAGCAGCACAAGGCCCAGGGCAAGGGCCAGTTCCAGATCGCCCTTGGAGGTTTCAAGCGCGATGGTCGTCGTCATGACGCGCGTGACGTGGTTGATGTTGCCCCCGACGATCATCACCGCACCGACCTCTGCCACCGCCCGGCCAAAACCGGCAAGGATTACGGTGAGAAGACTAAAGCGTGCATCCCACAAAAGCGCGCCCACCCGGCGCACCCGTCCTACTCCGAGAGAGGCGAAATGCTCGGCATATTCCGCAAAAAGATCCGCGACGACCTGGCGCGTGAGCGCGGCAACAATCGGCGTGACCAGGATCACCTGCGCGATGATCATCGCCGTCGGCGTGTAAAGCAGTTGCAGAACACCAAAGGGGCCGGACGCGGACAACATCAGATAGACGATCAGCCCCACCACCACCGGGGGCAGACCCATAAGAGCGTTGACGCAGACACTCAACAGACCACACCCCGGAAACCGAAAGGCCCCCAGCACCGCGCCCAGCGGAAGGCCGATCACGCAGGCAATCAGGACGGCGGTCAGGGTGACCTGAAGGGAAAGTGAAACGATATCAAAGAGGTAAGCATCGCCCGAGGCAATCAGGGCAAAGGCCTGCCCGAAGACCGCCGTGATGCTTTCCATGCGCTACCTCCCGATTTCGGGAGAAAATGACAACAAATGACACAGAAAGGCAAGAAAAAGCACAGAACGCATCTCTCCGACCAAAGTCGGAGAGATCAGCATAGATGGTAAAGACGGCGACTGGCTTAGGGGCGCATCACCCCGTTGCCATCATAAGAGGCTGTGTCCGTGCTCAGATCATCAAAGACCAGCATGACATCGACCGATTGCACCGACCCCAGAGGGAAGGCCGCGTAAGGAAGCCCGTCGCTCTCCAGTATGGCGTTGGGGGCCTGCTGATCGATATGGCACGGCGGCATTGGCCAGATCTGCATAGGGCCGCCATTCACGCTGACCTGCATTTGCAGCAGACCACAGCGCCAGGACCAAAGCTGCGTGACATAGATCAGATCCTGCCCCTCCCATTCGCGCGTGGAAATCCAGCTTGCTTTCGTGGCTGACAGGATCGGCTTGACCTCGGTGGCGGTGGTGAACCGGCCCGTCGGCTCCTGCGGCTCGGCGACCAGGCCATTTGTCGGCGGGGGCGCTGCGGCCGGAGTGGCGGGTTCGGGCGCAGCGACCACCGCGGGCGCGCTGTCCTCGGGGGCCGGGGCCGCCGCCGTTTGCGGTGCATCGGCACCGCCCGATCGGACGCCGATGGCGAGAACGAATAAAAGAAATTGCAACATTTTGGAACTCCAAGACAAATGCCGGGAAATACAGGCTTTGCCCGGTTCCGGTGATCCGTATAGTGATCCGGCGGGCAATGCCGTGCTTTTGCGGCTGAGGAGCGTTATGGCAAAAAAACCGGCAAGACGCCAAGCGTTCAACATCATGATCGTCGGCCAGACCGGACGTCTTATGTTCGAGGCAATCCTGTTCGCCGCCTCGCTCAGACACAGCACACCCGATTTCGCGGGTCGGCTTTTCGTCGCGGTGCCGCAGCCAGGACCCCGATGGCAAAACGATCCGTCCATTCGAAACGGCCAAGTGCTTGAGCTGCTCAATCGTCTGGACGCGACAGTCTTGCCCTTTGAAAACAAGGTTTTCGGGCAAAGCTACCCGCATGGCAACAAGATCGAAGCACTTTCAGCCCTGCCCGCGAATGAACCCTTCGTCTTTTTCGACACCGATACGCTCGTCACAGGCGACCTGATGTCGGTGCCGTTCGATTTCGAACGCCCGACCGCCTCCATGAAGCGTGAGAATACATGGCCGCAAAAGGAACTCTACGGCCCCGGCTTTACGGATGTGTGGAAGTCGCTCTATGACAAATTCGGGCTGGATTTTGAAAGCAGCCTCGATCTTTCGTTTCCGGATGAGTATTGGAAGCGATATCTCTATTTCAATGCCGGCTTCTTCTTTTACCGCTGCCCGCATGTGTTCGGGTCGCTCTTTCTGGACTATGCGCGCGCGATCCGGGACGATCCTCCTGACGCCTTGATCTGCCAACCGATGGAACCGTGGCTGGATCAGATCGCACTGCCGCTTGTGATCCACAAACTGGGCGGCGGGCGGGATACGATCCCCGATGGGCTTCTGGACGGATCCGTGACCTGTCACTATCGCCTCTTGCCCCTGCTTTACGCGCGCGAAAACGATGATGTCGTGGCCCTGTTGGAACAGATCACCGCACCCAACTGGATCAAGAAGGTGCTGAAGTCGAACGAGGTCATCAAGCGGATGATCTATCACAAGCGCGGGCACAAGGTCCGCAATCTCTTCGACCGGAATGACCTGCCCCGAAAGGAACGCGCGATCCGAAACCGGATCAAATCGCACGGCTACTGGATGCGCTAAGGCACGTTCAAGGAAGAACCGGCGATCTTTTGCCGAGCGTGACACCGCATTATCGCGTGTGCCACGCCCCGAAAAAACATCGTTTTCCCGAGAGAATTGGGCCCAGCCGTGCATTTGGCTCCACCTCCCTGTCTGAGGGGATCGGCGGAACTTTTCCAGCCCCAGGGACGCACGGGCATGTCCGCATGACAAGCGTCCCATTCCAAACAATTCTGACACACAGCGATGCGATAGCGGCGCCCATCGCCTGACAATTCTGGGGAATCACTGTGAGCTATTTTTGGAACACGTACATTTTTGGCAGCTTTTCATCCGATCTGCTGGAAGGAAATGACAAACGCAATCTCATCCTTGGCTTTGGCGGGGACGACACAATCGAAGCAGGCGGGGGTCGGGACACGGTCTTTGGCGGTTTCGGCGACGACCTGATCGATGGCGGTCGGGGCAACGACAAGCTCTATGGCGGCCTGGGAGACGATACGATCGTCGGGGGCGCCGGCAATGACAAGATCTACGGCGGCTTCGGGTTTGATGTCGCGGTCTACGATGGCGGGGTGAGCGACTACAAAATCACCATCGACGGGTTCGGCGTCCGAAGCGGTACGGTGGTGAAATCCGTCAATCCGGATGTCGGCGATCCGGGCCGTGACAAGCTTTGGGATGTCGAAGCGCTGTACTTTGCGGGCGACGACTACACCCTCTTTCTGGACGGGCGAAACAACGCGGTCCTGGCAGGCGACGATACGGTCGTCGTGGGCGAAAGCGGGCCGCAGATGATCGACGCAGACGCCCTTCTGGCCAATGACAGGGAGTTTGACGGCGACACGATCCAGATCATCTCTGTCACGGCGCAAAGTGCCGAAGGCGCGACTGTCACATTGGTCAACGGTCAGCTGGTTTATGACGCGGGCACCCTCTTCGAGGCGCTTGGCGCGGGTGAGACCGCCACCGATCGCTTTAGCTATACCGTCGATGACGGGCGTGGCGGGACCGATACCGCCACGGTGACCGTCACGATCGAAGGCGAGAACGACGCCCCCGTTATCCTTGCCGCGGATACCGTTTCGGTTGTCGAAGGAAACACCGACACCAAGCCGATCCTCTCTGCCTCGGACGCAGAGGGGGACACGCTCAACTACACGATCTCAGGCGGGGCCGATGCCGCCCTGTTCGAGATCGACGCAGAGACGGGCACGTTGTCGTTCCTCGACCCGCCCGCCTTCGACACGCCGCTCGATGCGGATGGCGACAACGGCTACGAGGTTGAGATCACGGTGGGCGACGGCAACGGCGGGACCGCGACCAAGATGGTCGAGATCGAGGTGACCGAGCCTGCTGGCGCACCCCGTCAAACGGTTGCGTTCGACATGGTGGGATCCTCCAGCGAGAACCTGACCAGCTTCACCAACACTGCCCCCGCCTTTTCCAGCCTGGGTGACGGCTTTGGCAAGTATCAGGTGGGCGTCAGCGGTTCGATCCCGTTTGCCATCGTGGATGACAGCAACGCCGATTTCGCAGGCGATCAGTTGGGCATCATCGATGCTTCATCCAACACCGACGAATTCTTTGGTGTGGTCGATACCGAAAACGGCGACAATTCCGGACCAGTCTCGGCCACGTGGAGCTTTGATATCGCCGGTTTCGAAGACCTCTCCCTCTCCGTCGACGTGGGCGCGATGGGGGATTTCGAGGCCGATGACAGCTTTACGCTGAGCTATAACATCGACGGAGGCGCCGAAGTCACGCTGTTCGAATTCCGCGCCGACGAGGATGCCAGCCAAACCTACACGCTTGCGGACGGCGACGACTTCACGCTGAGCGACCCGCTCACCGTGGCGGGCAGCGGGGAGGTTCTGACCAACATCCTGCAAACCCTCTCTGCCGATCTGGACGGCACAGGTGCCGAGCTGAACGTGACACTCACCGCGACTGCCGATGGCGGGTCGGAAGCCTTTGCGATGCAAAACCTCATCATCGAAGCGTCCGACGACGTCACCGGCACGTCCAGCTACGATGTGGTCTCTGTCAGCGGCGATGACTTCGAGGGGGATACCGGCACCACGGCCTACACCTTCGAGGTCACGCGTGAGGGCGATCTGAGCAGCGCTGGCAGCGTCGACTTTGCCGTCGCGGGTGACGTGGACGCCGAGGATTTCGGCGGCACACCCCCGTCGGGCACCGTGCATTTCGCCCCGGGTCAATCGTCGGTCACCTTCACCGTCGAGATTGCGGGCGACACCACGAACGAGAGCGACGAGGTCCTTGAAGTGGTCCTGTCCAACCCGGTTGCAGGCACCATCGACACCGGTTCGGCCACGGCGACGGTTCTCAACGACGACGACATCACGCTGATCTCAGAGGTTCAGGGCGACGGCGCCTCCAGCGATCTGGTGGGCGCAGAGGTCACGGTGGAGGCCATCGTCACCTACGTCACAGAAGGCGGCTATTACATCCAGGAAGAGGACAGCGACGCCGACGGCAACGCGAACACCTCCGAAGGCATCTTTGTGAAGGCACCGGCAAGCGAGACACCGCAGGTCGGCGACAAGGTGACACTCCGTGGCACCGTCGGCGAAGACTTCGGCGAGACCGCGATTGAGCAGCAGAACGTGCGTGTCCTGTCGTCGGGCAACGTCCTGCCCAGCGCGGCTCTGGTGCTGCTCGGCCCGGATGCGCAGGATTTCGAGGCCATCGAAGGCATGCGCTTTACGCTGGAAAGCGGCGTCGAAGGCGAAGAGATCACGATCATCGAGAACTTCAACTTCGACCGGTTCGGAGAGATCTCTGTCTCTGCGGGCATCCAGACCCAGCCCACCCAGCTTTTCGATGCGCAGGACGAGGCGGATGAGGTCGCGGCACTGGCCGAGGCCAATGCCAACAACCGCCTGATCATCGACGATGGCCGCAGCGAGGAGAACCCGGACGAATTTGCCTATATCGCCAACACGACCGAGGGCGACAACGGCAACGGCATCCTCGACAAGGACGACACCTTCACCGCCGAAGGCCCCACCCTGCGGCTGGGGGCCGAGATCGACGGGCCGACCACCGGCGTGATGACCTTCGGTTTCGGCGAATACCGGATGCTCGTCGAAGGCACGCTCGACATCGACGAAAGCACCAATTCCGAAGCGCGCCCCGACACGCCGGATCCGGTGGGTGGCGACATCCAGATCGCGTCGATCAACGTGCTGAACTACTTCACCACCCTGCGCGGCGATCCGGACGGGTCCGGGCCCAACGGCCTCGACCCGCGCGGGGCGGGCACGCAGGCCGACCTGGACCGGCAGACCGACAAGCTGGTCGACGCGATCCTGGGCACCGAGGCTGAAGTCTTCGCCCTGCAGGAGATCGAGAATGGCGGTTTCGCCGATGGCGCGGCCATCGACGCGCTGGTGGATGCCCTGAATGCCGAAGCACAGGCGCGCGGCGACAGCGCCGTCTACGCCTTTGTCGATCCGACGAACGGCGATCCGGACGGCTTTATCGGGACCGACGCGATTACCACCGGCATCATCTACGACACCACGCAGGTGAACCTCGTCACCTCCGACTATCTCGTGTTCGACGAGCCGTCTGCCGAGACGACGTTCCAGCTTGCCGATGTCATGAACCCGTTCGTGGACAGCGATTTCCAGGTCGGTGATTTCCAGCGCAACCGCCCGGCCGTCGCGGCCACCTTCGAGGACGCACAAACCGGGGAGACATTTACCGTCGTCTCCAACCACTTCAAATCGAAAGGTGACAGTGATCTGGAGGATCTGGTCGAAGCCGCCCAAGATTACCTTGATGAAGGCGGCACCGGCTTTACCCAGGCCGATATCGACGCGCTGATCGCCGATCCGAACTATGATCAGGGCGACGGCCAGGCCTTCTGGAACCAGGTACGCATGGACGCGTCAGAAGAACTCAAAGCGTGGCTCGAGACCGGCTATGCCGGGACCGGGGCGGACGACTACCTGATCCTTGGCGATCTGAATGCCTATGCCAAGGAAGATCCGGTTCAGACGCTCGCCGACGATCCCGGTCTCGTCGATCTCATCGACAGCTTCGTCGGACAGGACAACGCCTATAGCTTCGTCTTCGACGGGCAGCGCGGCGCGTTGGACCATGCCCTGGCCTCGGACGATCTGGCGGGCCGGGTGACCGGTCTGACCGAATGGCACATCAACGCCGATGAACCGGATCTGCTGGGCTATAACAGCCGCTTCACCGATGCCGGTTTCTACGAGCCCAGCCGCTTTGCCTCCTCGGACCACGACCCGCTGATCCTGGGCCTCGACACAGGGCGCGCGGACGACTTGATCGTGGTCTGATCCCGCTTCGACAGGATCGCCCCGGGTGCCTTGCAGCGCCCGGGGCTTTCTTTTGGCGCCGTAGGGCCGCGCGCGCCCGGTTGTAGAGCCGCCGCCGATCCCCTAACGATAGCGTCAACTCAGATGCAGGGAGATTTCATCATGAGCGACGGCCCCACCTATGGCTTCGACACGCTTCAGATCCATGCCGGCGCCCGGCCCGACCCCGCGACCGGCGCGCGGCAGACGCCGATCTACCAGACCACGGCTTATGTCTTTCGGGATGCCGATCACGCCGCGGCCCTCTTCAACCTGCAGGAGGTGGGATATATCTATTCCCGCCTCACCAACCCCACCGTTGCCGTGCTTCAGGAGCGTGTCGCGACGCTGGAGGGCGGCGTGGGCGCCGTCTGCTGCTCCTCGGGTCATGCCGCGCAGATCATGGCGCTGTTCCCGCTGATGGGACCGGGCATGAACGTGGTCGCCTCCACCCGCCTTTACGGCGGCACGGTGACCCAGTTCAGCCAGACGATCAAACGCTTCGGCTGGGAAGCCAAGTTTGTCGATTTCGACGATCTGGACGCCGTCAAGGCGGCTATCGACGACAACACCCGCGCCGTCTTTTGCGAGGCCATCGCCAATCCCGGCGGCTATATCACGGACCTCGACGAGATTTCGAAACTCTCCGATGCCGCTGGCGTCCCGCTGATCGTCGACAACACCTCCGCCACCCCCTATCTCTGCCGTCCCATCGAACACGGCGCGACGCTGGTGGTGCATTCGACCACCAAATACCTGACCGGCAACGGCACCGTGACGGGGGGCTGCGTGGTGGATTCCGGCAAATTCGACTGGTCCGCCTCTGACAAGTTCCCGTCGCTCAGCGCGCCAGAGCCTGCCTATCACGGGCTGAAATTCCACGAAACCTTCGGCCCTCTCGCCTTCACGTTCCATGGCATTGCCGTCGGCCTGCGCGATCTGGGCATGACGATGAACCCGCAGGCCGCGCATTACACGCTGATGGGCATCGAAACGCTCAGCCTGCGGATGGAGCGGCATGTGGAGAATGCCCGCAAGGTCGCCACCTGGCTCGAAGCGGATGACCGGATCGAATACGTCACCTATGCCGGGCTCGAAAGCTCCCCCTACTTCGACCGGGTCGACCGGATCTGTCCGCGGGGTGCGGGCGGGCTTTTCACCTTCGCGGTCAAGGGTGGCTATGACGCTTGCATCAAGCTGGTGAACGCGCTGGAGATCTTCAGCCATGTTGCCAACCTGGGCGATGCGCGGTCGCTGATCATCCATTCGGCCTCCACCACGCACCGCCAGCTGACGCCGGAACAGCAGGACGCGGCAGGGGCCGGTCAGAACGTGGTGCGCGTCTCCATCGGGATCGAGGATGCCGATGACCTGATCGCCGATCTCGACCAGGCGCTGAGCAAGGCCGCGCATTAGCGGCCCTGCCCTTTGCGGGCCTAGTCGGCGATAGAAAACACCATGTTTACGCTGGCCCGCATGCCCACTTCACCCGCGGCGATGGGAACCGATTGATCCCGCGCCGCGGCCATCTCCATCATCATGGAGGGCTGCACCTGCCCCGTGCTTTCAGACATCGACTGCACTGGCCCCAGCGTGATGCCCGCCGCTTCGGCCAGCAACTCCGCCTTGCGGATCGCATCGCCAACAGCCAGACGCCGCGCTTGGTCCCGCAAGGGCTCTGGTTCCTGCATGCCGAATTGCAAACCGCTCAGATCGTTGGCGCCGTCCGAAATCACCGCATCCAGCACACCGCCCAACGTATCAAGCGCACGCACACGCACCGTCACCGCATTGCGCGCGACAAAGCCGGTGATGCGCGCGGGCTGGTCCGGGCTGGAATTATAGCGATTGCTCCAGACCGGGTTCAGCGACAGGCCTGTCGTCTGCATATCCGTGGCGACCACGCCTTGCGCTTCGAGCTGCGCGATCACCTGGCTTACCCCGTCGGACACGGCCGCCATCGCAGCACTTGCCTCCTCGGCTTCATGGGTGACGCCGACAGTGAGCGTGGCCATGTCGGGTGCCACGTCGACCTGCCCTTCGCCAACCACTGATATGATCCGATCCGCCGGTTCCGCCGCTGCGACAGAGGCCGCCGCGAGCATGGCCGCCCCCAGCACGAATTTTAGGAATGTCATAGGTTTCATCTCCTTCCGCTTTCGCCAGTTCTGCGGGTTTTGTGCGTGTGAGCAAGGTCAGGAATTCCCGTCGCTCTTTCCCTCGGCAAAGACCTGCTCTAAACTCCTTGTAATGCGGGGGGAGGTCCCGTGTAAGCGGTTGGGATGGTAAGCCGAAAATATGAAACCGGGTTTCGCGCTCTCATTGTCGTTCGAGGGCATCACATTGATGCAGCGCGCCGCAGGCGGATGGCGCCGCGTCGGGGATGTCGCGCTGAACAGTCAGGATCTCGCGGGTGAGTTGGCCGCCTTGCGTCGCATGGCCGAAACGCTCAAGCCATCCGGCTTTTTCAGCAAGATCATCATTCCGAACGACCAGATCAAATACCTCACCCTGGCCACCGGATCCGTCGATGAGGAAAGCCGGCATGCCCGCGCCCGCACAGCCCTGGAAGAGGCGACGCCCTACAGCATTGATGAGCTGGCCTACGACATTTCAATCGATGGCCCGGTCACCCATGTCGCCGCCGTCGCACGCGACACGCTGGCCGAGGCCGAGGCCTTCGCAGTCGAGCATCAATTCAACCCGCTGAGCTTTGCGGCGATCCCTGGCGATCAAAATTATCTGGGAGAACCGTTTTTCGGGCCGTCCTCCGTCGCGGGGGACTTGCTGCCCGATGGCGACAGCGTAGAGGCCGACGGTGTCGCGGTGGTGGTGATCGGAGATCTTGAAACCCACGAGCCCGCTGTCGTCGAAATCGCGGAAGATGACCCTGATCCTGACGAAACCATCTCTGCCGAGCATGAAGCAGAGCTGCCTTCCTCAGACGACGAGAGTGAGCCGGAAGACGGTGAACCGTCACGGGCCGAAACCGGCGAAACAGAGGATCCGCAGGTTGCTGCGGAGCCTCTGGAAGACGAGGCCGCATCAGAGCCTGAGAAACCGGAGCAGAAGGCCGACAGCGCCGAAGACGATGCCGATCCGGAGGAGGCCGAGGCCCCGCCAGAGCCGGTAGAGCAGCCGCCGGTTATTGGATTTTCCAGCCGTCGTGGATCAAACGGCGCCGGTAAGGCACCGCCTCTGGACGGTGTGCGACGGGATGTCCCGCCGACCAAGGCGCCGAAGGTTCCCGGCCCCGAGACCAAGCCCCAGGCAGCGAAATCCAATGATCCTCCGCCCCTCAAACCGGCGCCGACCGCCCCCCCTCCGGAGGAATTGGCCGGTTCGCTGGAAGAGAGCAAGATCGCCAAGGCGGCCAAAGCGCGTCTGGGCGGGTTTCTCAGCCGGCGCAAACCGCGCAAGGACCCGCCACCGATTGCAAAAGAACCGGAGCGTGCGCCCAAGGCCACACCCGAGCTGTCGCCCGCACGGGCCGCTGGCAAGAAGGCAATCGCCGCTGCGGTTGCCGTGGCGGCACCGCCGCCTCCGGACGAAACGGCGCGGATGACCGTCTTCGGGGCGCGCCAGGAGGTTCAGGTTGGCGGCAAACCCCGGTTCCTGGGTTTGATCCTAACGGCGATCCTCCTGCTCTTTCTGATCGGCGTGGCCGCCTGGGCCTCCGTCTTCATGGATGAGGGGCTGTCGCGCCTTTTCGACAAATCCGACCCCGTCGTGGTCGAAGCCCCCGAACCCGAAGAAGAGCCTGTGCCGGTCAGGCTGCCCGAGCCCGCCGAAGATGCGTTGAGCAGCGAGGATGCCGCTGTTCTGGACGCTTTGCGCGAACCCCAATTGCCGGCCCCCCTGGATGCGGCCCAGGCGGAGGCGCGTTATGCCGTAACCGGCATATGGCAGCGCGCGCCCGAGGCGCCGAACCCACCCGACCTGATAGATGTCGAAGATGTCTATCTGACGTCGATCGACGTACAAATTCAGACCAGCGACGCCATCGCGCTGCCAAGCGTTGAAAGCCTTCAGACGGATTTCGCATATGGCGCGGTGGTCTCTCCGGCCGCTGCGGGAACCCGTTTCGCACTCGACGGCCGTGGCCTTGTGATCCCAACACCGGAAGGTGCGACCTCTCCGGATGGTATCGTTGTCTATCTGGGGCGCCCGGTCCGCGTGCCGCCCCCCACCCCGACGCGGTTTGAGACAAATCCCGAAACGGAAACCGCGACTGCGGACCTGCCGGAATTGCGGCCCCGGCTGCGCCCGCAAAACCTGACCGAGGAAGCAGAGCGGACCGCATTGGGCGGGCTGACACGGGATGAGCTGGCTGGCCTGCGCCCAAGGCTGCGCCCCGCGGTCGAGAAAGAAGAGGCGGAGGAAAACGAAACGCCGACCGAACAGGCCGTTCTGGCCTCTCTGTCCCCGAACCCGCGGCCCGAAAACTTCGCCCGTGTCGTTTCGCGAGCAGCACCGGCCCCACCGCCCGAAACGCAGGAGGTGGTGGCCGCCGTTGCCCCCCGGACGGTCACGCCCCGCATCCCGTCATCCGCCTCTGTCGCGCGTCAGGCCACCGTGAACAACGCGATCAACCTGCGCCGGGTTAATCTGATCGGCGTCTACGGGACACCGTCCAACCGGCGGGCGTTGGTTCGCCTTCCCAGCGGGCGCTATAAGAAGGTCAAGGTGGGCGACAGCATTGACGGTGGACGCATCTCGGCCATCGGCGACAGTGAGTTGCGCTATCAAAAAGGTGGTCGCAATCTGGTCCTGAAAATCCCAAGCAGTTAAACCGGGATGCAAGCGATTTGTCCCGCTTTCAGGCTTTGTTGATCGGTCGATCTGCGTGGCGAGACCGGCAAGTCGCTGTGCCAGAGCGGCGAACCGGCCAAGGACAGTGACAGATGCCAGCACAAACGCCCCCCAGGATCGAAGCGGGCCTGCGCCCCGGTCACAGGCAGCAGGCCGCCCGGGGATACTGGGCCGCGTTCTCGCGCAAACTGCAGTACCCTCTTGGTCCGGAAGAACGGGGGGTGGCCTTCATCGCCCGTGTCCTAGACCCGTCCCATGCCATCAGCGCCGTGTCGGAGACGGGCGCCTTTCTGGGCGTGGCGGGTTTCAAGACAGTGCAAGGCGCCTTCGTGGGCGGAGAGTTTGGTGATCTGAGCGCCGTCTACGGCCCTTTCGGCGCGGCATGGCGCGCCTTGCTGGTCAGCGTTCTGGAGCGGGAGGTGGCGCCTGACACACTGCTCATGGACGGCCTCTTCGTCGAAGAGGCTGGCCGGGGACTTGGGGTTGGAACGGCGCTTTTGTCAGCGGTCGAGGCGCATGCCGGATCAGCAGGGTTAACGCAGGTCCGTCTTGATGTTGTCGATACCAATCCGCGCGCCCGGTCCCTTTACGAACGGCGGGGCTTTCAAGAAACGGCGACCAAGTCGATCTGGCCACTCTCGGGCCTGTTCGGATTTGAGGTTGCAACGACGATGATCAAGAAAATCGGCACGCACGCCTGACTTCTGGGCCATCAAAGGGGGGCGGCATAGACTGCCGCCCCCCCTCCTCCCCGCGCGGCCTTATTCTGCCGCGATCTCTCCGTTTGCGATCTGCTCGCGCTCGATACTTTCGAAGAGGGCTTTGAAATTCCCCTCGCCAAAGCCATCGTCACCCTTGCGCTGGATGAATTCGAAAAAGATCGGTCCGATCACCGTTTTCGAAAAGATCTGGAGCAGAATGCGTGTCTCTCCTCCATCCACCACCCCTTCGCCATCGATCAGGATGCCGTGTTTCTTCATCCGGGCGAGAGGTTCCTGATGTCCGGACACGCGCTCCTGGCTGAGATCGTAGTAGGTGTCCGGCGGCCCCGGCATGAAGGTCAGGCCGCGTTCCGCGATCTCGTCGGTGGCGTCATAGATATCGTATGCGCCCACCGCGATATGCTGGATGCCCTCGCCATTGTATTTCTTGAGATACGACACGATCTGGCCCGTCTCTCCGCGATCCTCGTTGATCGGGATGCGGATCCGGCCACAGGGTGAGGTCAGCGCCCGGCTGTAGAGGCCAGTAAACTTGCCCTCGATGTCAAAAAAGCGAATTTCGCGAAAGTTGAAGAGATCGCCGTAGAACCGGAACCACTTGTCCATATTGCCCTTGAACACGTTATGCGTGAGGTGATCGAGGTAATGAAAGCCAACGCCGCGTGGTTTGGACTGCTCCAGCCATTCGAACTCTTCGTTATAGGGGCTGGTTTCGTAATATTGATCGACGAAATAGAGAAGGGAGCCGCCGATCCCCATGATTGCAGGCACATCCATGGTCTTGTCGTCACCCTCATAGGGCTGAGCGCCTTTGGCGACGGCATGTTCAAACGCATGCTGCGCATCGACCACGCGCCAGGCCATGGATGGTGCGCAAGGGCCATGCTCTGCCACGAAACGATCGGCAAAGCTGCCTTTTTCGGCATTCAGAACGTAGGTGATGTCGCCCTGCTGCCACAATTCGATGTTCTTGTGCTTGTGCCGGGCTGTCTTGGCATACCCCATCCTGGCGAAAAGCACGCGCAATTCATCAGGGTCGGGATGCGCGAATTCGACAAATTCGAAGCCATCCGTTCCGGCTGGATTTTCAACCGTAATCTCGGATTTCGGCGCGGTGTGCGGAAAAGGGCCCATTTCCTCCCTCCTGAATAAGCAAAAACCTGCCGTTAAGATAACCCTTTGGCAGCGCGGTGATTGCGCATTCTTTAAACCTGCGCCTAGGGTCGGTGCGGAAACTGCGCATGAGAGGTAAAAATTGCGAGGAATCCCCGCACATGCTGGATGAGACAGATACGCGCCTGCTGTCGGCCCTTCAAAAGAACGCACACCTGACCGCACAGGAGTTGGGAGATTTGCTGCACCTGTCGCCCAGCCAGGCCGGGCGGCGCAGACAGCGCCTTGAGGCGGACGGATATATCGAAGGATATACGGCCCGCCTGGATGCCTCGCGGCTGGGGCTGACGGTGCAGGGTTTCGTGCAGGTTCACCTGGGCACGCATGGCCCGGATCAGGCCGACAGCTTTGCCCGGCTTATCCGAACACGCTCGGAAATCACCAGTGCGTGGACGATGACCGGGGAGGCAGATTATCTGCTGAGGGTCTATTGTGCCGATCTGCCGGCATTGAATACCTTGATTCATGAGGTCCTTTTGCCCCACCCTGCTGTCGCACGGGTGCAAAGCCAGATTGTTATGGAGCAGTTGAAACGCGACGCGCCATTGCCGACGTGATCTACTGCCGAAGGACTTAATTTCATGGATACCTTCCTGTTCCAGGCCTCCATCTATCTGGCGGCAGCGGTTATTGCTGTGCCGATCGCTGCGCGGCTGGGGCTGGGATCGGTTCTGGGATATCTCGCCGCCGGCATCATCATCGGCCCGGTTCTGGGGCTGGTGGGCTCCGAAACGCAGGATCTTCAGCACTTCGCCGAATTTGGCGTGGTCATGATGCTGTTCATCATCGGGTTGGAACTGGAGCCCCGCGCGCTTTGGAACATGCGCCACCGTCTGATCGGGCTGGGCGGCATGCAGATCGTGATCAGCGCCGCCGCGATCATGGCCGGCGCGATGATGCTGGGTCTGAACTGGTCTGTGGCCCTGGCCATCGGCATGGCGCTCAGCTTGTCCTCGACCGCAATCGTCCTGCAAACCCTGTCCGAGAAGGGCCTGATGCAGACCGGTGGCGGGCGATCGTCCTTTTCCGTTCTTCTGACGCAGGATATCGCGGTCATCCCGTTTCTCGCCCTGCTTCCGCTTTTGGCGATGGGCAGCCTGCCCATGGAAATGTCACAGGACGGCTCCATTCATCTGACCGCCGAGGATGCCCATGGTGGCCATCACAGCATGTCGCTGGTCGAAGGGCTGCCGGGCTGGGGCGTCACGCTGGTCACCGTCTCGGCCATCGCAATTGTCATTCTCGCCGGCATCTATCTGACCCGTCCCGTCTTTCGCTTCATCCATGCCGCACGGCTGCGCGAGATGTATACCGCGCTGGCCCTTTTGATCGTCGTGGGCATCTCTTTCCTGATGATGCTGGTGGGCCTTTCACCTGCGCTTGGAGCCTTTCTGGCCGGTGTCGTTCTTGCCAACAGCGAGTTCCGGCACGAATTGGAAAGCGATCTTGAACCCTTCAAGGGTCTTCTTCTGGGGCTCTTTTTCATCACCGTGGGCGCCGGCATCAATTTCGAAGTGCTCTTCCGCGACCCGTTCGGCCTTCTGGCGCTCGCACTCGGCATTATCGTTCTGAAAGGCCTGATCCTTTACGGCCTCAGCATCGCGTTCAAGCTGCACGGGCGGGACCAGTGGCTTTTCACGCTCTCTCTTGCCCAGGCGGGGGAGTTCGGGTTTGTGCTTGTCTCATTCTCTGTCCAGCAGAACGTCATCCCGGTTGGCATCTCCGAAGTTCTGCTTTTGGTGATCGCGCTTTCGATGCTGATCACGCCGCTTCTGTTCATCATCTACGAAGTCATTTCGCGCCGGATAACGGTGGTCGCACCCGATCACACGCCTGATGAGATCGACGAGCAGGGCCCGGTGATTATTGCCGGCATCGGACGGTTCGGGCAGATCGTGAACCGGCTGGTGCAGGCCAGCGGCTTCAAGACGGTCGTGCTCGACCGGGACATGGAAACGATCCAGTTGATGCGCCGCTTCGGGTTCAAGGGATTTCTGGGCGATCCGACACGGCCGGAATTGCTGCAGGCAGCCGGACTGGAACGGGCGCGGGTTCTTGTCGTTGCCATGGACGACCCAGACTCGGCGCTGCGCCTGGTCAGCTATGCACGGCGCGAACGTCCCGATCTGCACATCGTCGCCCGCGCGCGGGACCGCACGCAGGTCTACAAGCTCTTCAAGGCGGGCGCCGATGACATCGTGCGCGAGATGTTCGACAGCTCGTTGCGCGCGGGGCGCTATGTGCTGGAGAATATCGGGCTGAGCGAATACGAGGCCGCGGAGGCCGAACAGACATTCTATCACCACGACCGCTATACGATCAGGCAACTGGCAGAGGTCTGGCGCGAAGATATTCCGGCCAGCAAGAACCAGGCCTATATCGACCGCGCCAAGGAATTGCAGAAAGAGCTGGAGACAGCGCTTCTCAGCCGCGCAAGCGAGATCGAAAAGAAGTCAGCCTAGCCGTCCGAGACACCCGCCTCCGCAAAGGTCGCCATCCCCGAATGACAGGCGATGGCCGCCTTGAGGACAGGGATCGCCAGCGCCGCGCCCGATCCTTCGCCCAAACGAAGGCCAAGGGACAGCAGCGGGGTCTTGCCCAGCGCTTCTAAAAGCGCGGGATGCGCGCCCTCGGCGCTTTGATGTCCCGCAAGCGCGTGATCCAGCGCACCTTCCTGTGTCTTTTCGAGACAGAGCGCCGCGGCTGAACATATGAACCCGTCCAGAAGAACCGGAACGCGCAAGGTTCGCGCGCGCAGGATCGCGCCCACCATCGCGGCCAGTTCCCGGCCCCCCAGCCGGGCCAGCGCCTCTAGCCCATCGGAAATCTGCGCAATATGCAGGGCAACCCCCTGCGCCACGACGTCCGTCTTCAGGGAGAGGCCCGTATCATCGACACCGGTCCCACGCCCTGTCCAGTCAGAGGCCGCGCCGCCCAGCAGCGCATGACAGATTGCGGCGGCCGAGGTCGTGTTACCGATCCCCATCTCCCCGACAACCAGGAGATCGGTATCGGGGCTCACCGCATCCCATCCGGTGCGCAGCGCGGCGAGGCAATCAGCCTCTGACATGGCGGGGGCAGCGGTAAAATCCGCTGTGGGGCGGTCGAGATCCAGCGCATGCACGTCCATGCGCGCGCCTGCGGCACGGGCAAGCTGGTTGATCGCCGCCCCGCCATGTTCAAAATTCAGCACCATCTGCGCCGTGACCTCTGCCGGGAAGGCCGACACACCCCGTGCGGTCACACCGTGATTGCCCGCAAAAACGATCACCTGTGGTGCGGCAATCTCGGGCCGGTCCGAGCCTCGCCAGCCCGCATACCAGATCGCCAGATCCTCCAGCCGTCCCAGCGCCCCCGGGGGCTTGGTCAATTGGCCATTGCGCGCCTCGGCGCCACCACGGGCGGTTTCGTCAGGTTCCGGAAGATTGCGCAGAAGCGCGCGCACGGCGTCAAAACTGGACAGGTCGGTCATGGCGCATCCTCATTGCATCCTTGGTCGGCTGGGTGTTTAACCCATGAACCGACAGCCACAAGACCCGCAAAGGCCCTCTTTTATGCCCGAAACCGACAAAGGTCTCCTGCGCCTTTGGGATGTTCCCGTCGCCTTTGCCCTGTTAAGCCGACTGCCGGTGCCGCACCCGCCCGATGCAGCATTTGCGCGTCAGGCCCGGGGCGCCTGGGCCTTTCCGCTGGTGGGCATCGTCATCGGAGGTCTCAGCCTGACCGTGGCCAGCCTTGCCATGATGCTGGGCCTTCCGGCCCTGATCGCCGCCGGTTTGGCGCTCGGGACACAGATGGCCCTGACCGGCGCAATGCATGAAGATGGATTGGCCGACACCGTCGACGGGCTTTGGGGTGGCTGGACGGTCGAACGGCGGCTGGAGATCATGAAGGACAGCCATATCGGCACCTATGGCGTGCTTGCCCTGATCCTGTCCTTCGGGCTGCGCTGGGTGACGCTCGCCACCGTTCTGATCACGCTGCCCGCGGGCCTCGTTGTTGCAAGCACGCTGTCGCGGGCTGGGCTGCCTGCGCTGATGACCGCCCTGCCCCAGGCACGCGCATCGGGTCTGTCGCACCGTGTCGGCGTGCCGGGATGGCCTGCCTCGGCCATCGCTCTTGGCCTGGCTTTGTTTTTTGGCTTCTTCACGGCTGGCCTTCTGATCCTGCCAGCGCTGATCCTGACCGGGGCGGCCATGGCGGGCGTGGGGCTTGTCGCCAAGGTCCGTATTGGCGGGCAGACCGGGGATATTCTAGGCGCCGCTCAACAGGTGGGTGAAATTGCCTGCCTGCTGACCCTTCTCGTGCTGGCATAAAAAAGCCGCGCCCTGCGGCGCGGCTTTCTTGTTCAAGTCGACAGCGGTCAGGCGGCGCGCGACATCAGCACGTCATCCACCTGCTTGGCGGCCGAAATCTCGTCTCCACCGCTCACCGCCGCGACCTCGCGGGTCAGACGCTCAAGTGCGGCTTCGTAAAGCTGACGTTCCGAATAGCTCTGCTCGCGCTGATCGTCGGTGCGGTGCAGGTCGCGCACGACCTCCGCGATCGAGATCAGGTCGCCGGAATTGATCTTCTGCTCGTATTCCTGCGCGCGGCGCGACCACATGGCCCGCTTGACCTTGGCCTTGCCTTTCAAGGTCGTCATCGCTTTCGAGATCACATCGGGCGAGCTCAGCGAACGCATCCCGATCTCCGTTGCCTTGGCGGTCGGCACCCGCAGGGTCATCTTGTCCTTTTCAAAAGAAATCACGAACAGTTCCAGCTTGATGCCGGCCACTTCCTGCTCCTCGATCGACACGATCTGACCCACGCCATGCGCCGGATAGACCACGTATTCGTTCGGGCGAAATTCGAGTTTCTTGGACTTGGTCATTCACGTCTTCCTTCGTTGCGGACGCGTCAGGCGACAAAAAGACAGATGCGGGCGACTATTTCATCTCCCGATCATCTGCTTATCTTCTGCGCTGTTCTGTCCCCATCAGCGGCAGCCAAAGGGGGGACAGGTCCTTCGTTGACACCATTTATTGAAGAAGCATATCACAAAATTGCCGCATTCGGAAGCGGACGTAACGGAAACGTTTGAAAAGATCAGAGATTTTAAGATGTTAACCGGTGATTAACATCTTCATCTGAGCTGTCGTGCCAGGCTGACGCGACGAATCGGTCAGCCACCCTCGCCCGCGCCTTCGGAGAAGTATTTCTCCAGCTTCCCGGTCTCGCCATCGCGTTCATCGGCCTCGGGCAGCGGGTCTTTCTTGGTGATGATGACGGGCCACATCTCGGAGTACTTCCGATTGAACTCCACCCACTTGTCCATGTCAGGCTCAGTGTCCGGGCGGATTGCATCGGCAGGACATTCGGGTTCGCAAACACCGCAATCGATGCATTCATCGGGGTGGATCACCAACATGTTCTCGCCCTCATAGAAGCAGTCCACCGGACAGACCTCCACGCAGTCCGTGTATTTACACGCGATGCAATTGTCGGTGACGATATATGTCATTGGCGCTTTTCCAAATCCCCTAGAGCCACGTCTGACTAAAGGACGATTTAGACTCATTCAAGAGACCTGCGTCGAGAAAGATCATATGCGCGCCGGTCCCGTTTCGTCGGGCGTCCCGTTCCGTCAAAGCCCGGCGCTTTGGACGTCTGTTCCGCAGGCCGCTCCGGATCCGGACCAATCTCCGTATAGAGCGTCTGTGCCTCGGGGGCTGGACCGCGCCGCACGCCCAGCGCCTCGATACGGACAACGCGCACCTGACGCGCCTGCGCGAAGGTCAGAACATCCCCGACACACACCGATCGGGCGGGCTTGTCGGTCTTGTCACCGTTGACCCTGACATGTCCTCCGGCCACCTGCCTGGCGGCCAGAGAACGGGTTTTGAAAAAGCGGGCATGCCAGAGCCACTTGTCGAGCCGCAGCTTGACCGGCGCCTCCGTCATCGGATCAGGTCTTGTCCTTCAACCCCATCAGCGCGGCGGCAAAGGGGTTGTCGGGATCGATTTTCTTGTCCTGCTTGGGGGGCCGGGCGGCATATGTCTTCGCCCCGCCCTGCTGCGCACCGCGCCCGCCGGGTTTCTTTCCACGCGGAGGCTTGCCGCCGCTGCTGCGGTCCCGCCGACCGCCACCTTCGGCCTTGTCCTGCGGCTTGCCGCGCCCGCGTTGCCCCTTGGGCCGGTTCTGCTGCTGACGATTGCGCCCCCAGGTAAAGGTGAAAAAGACCTCAATCTCCGGCTCGGCGAGCTTCGCGTCCGGTGCAGTACCTGTCGGCACCTCTTCCGCCGGCGCCTCGGCGATCTCGGCAGGCACCTCCTGTGCGTCCGCGGGCTCTGTTGCAAGCTGCGCCTCGCCGGTGTCGGGCAGCGCTTCGGCGGCGGGTGGCACATCCGCGGGGGGCGGCGTCTCGGCGGGCTCCACGGCCAATCCTTCGGGCGCAGTTTCGGCCTGGTCCATCACCGGTTTATCGGCTGCGCTTTCGGCGGCATTCGGGGCCTCGGGGATCACGGCATCGACCGGCTTGACCTTTGGCCGCTCTCCCCGTTCGGCCCGATAGCCCAGACCGCCCATCAGATCGGCGAATTGCTCCAGCGTCATGCCGGTGATCGACAGCATGTCCGGTTTGGCCTCGAACCCGCCCCGGCTGTCCTCGGCCCGCAGCATGTCGGCCAGCCGCTCCAGCATGTCGATGCGGATCGCCCTCTCTCCCGCCGCGCGGTAGCCGGCCATCGTATCCGCACCGTCCGGCGCGCCCGGCTCGATCGGGATCGTGACCAGACCCGGCGGCGGCGCCTCCGGGAACTCTGCAAGTCCCCGGTCCAGCGACCAAAGAACCAGCCTCAGCCTTGTGGGCGCGGGTTTCAGCAGCGCCGGCATAAAGATCGTGAACTGCCCGAACCGGATGCCATGCTTGCGCAGCGCGCCCCGCGCCTCCTGATCCAGCTCCTTGACCTCCTGGGCGACCGTGGCCCGGGTCAAAACGCCCAGGTTTTCGACCATGCGAAAGGCAAAGCCCCGTGCAAGCCCCGTCAGCGTCTCGTCCTTCTGCATGCCCAGCAAAGGCTCGAAAAGCGCGGCCACCTTGCGGTCGATGAAATGCTGAAGCCTCCGCTGCACCTTTTGCGCGACATCCGCGCCAGCGGCCTCGTCCACAAAGACCTCGACCTGCGGTTTGAGCGGTTCGGGGCCTTTGGTGAGCTTGCCCACCGCGTGTTCGCCCCACATCAGCCCACCTTGTTCGGTAAAGTCGATCTCTGTATCCGGTGCGTTGTAAAAGCGGTCCGCGCGCAAATGAAATTGCGGCGCCAGCGCCTGGAGCGACGCGGCTTTCAGCGCCTTCTCGTCCGCGCCAGCGCTTCCCTTGTCCTGGATAAACCGGAACCCCTCAAGCCGTCCGACGAATTCTCCTTCGACGGTGACCTCACCCTTGTCGTTCACTTCGGCCAACAGGGCCTCCTTCTGTTTGAGCCGGCGCAAAAGCACGGATGTGCGCCGGTCCACAAATCTTTGGGTCAGACGTTCGTGCAGCGCATCCGACACCCTGTCTTCTACAGCGCGGGTTTCGCCGCGCCAATGGCTTTCATCCTGCACCCAGCCTTTGCGCTGCGCGACATACGTCCATGTGCGGATATACGCCAGCCTTTTACTCAGCGCGTCGATATCTCCGTCGGTCCGGTCGATGCGCTTGATCTGCCGGGCGAACCAGTCATTCGGCACCGCACCACTCTCGTGCAGATAGCCAAAGATCGCCTCCAGCAGGCTGGCATGCTCGGCATGACTGATCCCCCGGAAGTCCGGGATGCGGCAGACATCCCACAGCAGCCTGACCGATGGCCCGTCCGAGGCGCGCGCCGCGACCTCCGCCACCTGCGCCAGCGATTTCAGCGCCATCAGGTCATCCGCCTCACGCGCCTTGACCAGATTGTCGAGCTTGGGGCTCTCCTCCAGAGACCGGATCAGCGCGTCGACCGACCCGAAGGTCAGCGCGGCATTGCGCCAGTTGAGCTTTTTGAGCGGCGTGAACCGATGATCCATGATCGCCTGCGCCACACCGTCTTCGAGCGGAGGCGCCTCGCCCGTCACCCCGAACGTGCCGTCCGACATGCCGCGCCCCGCACGACCTGCGATCTGGGCAAGCTCATTGGGCGCCAGAGGCCGCATGCGGCGCCCGTCGAACTTGGTCAGCGCCGAAAAGGCCACATGGTCGATATCGAGGTTCAGACCCATCCCGATGGCATCCGTGGCCACCAGGTAATCCACCTCTCCGTTCTGGTAGAGCGCGACTTGAGCGTTGCGCGTGCGCGGGCTGAGCGCGCCCATCACGACTGCGGCCCCGCCCTTCTGGCGGCGGATCAGTTCGGCAATGGCATAGACGTTATCGACCGAAAAACCGACGATAGCGCTGCGCGGCGGCATGCGGCTGACCTTCTTGGCACCCGCATAGACAAGTTGCGACATCCGCTCGCGCCGGACGAATTGCGCCTCCGGCACCAGTGCGCTGATCGGCCCGCGCATCGTGTCCGAGCCCAAAAACAGCGTCTCGTGCAGGCCGCGCGCGCGCAAAAGACGGTCGGTAAAGACATGGCCCCTCTCCGGGTCCGCGCAAAGCTGGATCTCGTCGACAGCCAGAAAATCGCAGCCCATCCCCTCGGGCATCGCCTCGACCGTGCAGACCCAGTATTGCGTTCGGGGCGGCACGATCCGCTCCTCTCCCGTCACCAGCGCCACGACCGACGGGCCGCGCACGGCCACAATCCGGTCATAGACCTCGCGCGCGAGCAGCCGCAGCGGCAGGCCGATCACCCCCGTACGGTGACCGAGCATCCGTTCGATCGCATATGTGGTTTTGCCTGTATTGGTCGGGCCGAGAACGGCCGCGATCCGGGATGACGATGCCACCTGGGGCCCCTTGCTTGCTGCGCCCTAGAGCGCCTGACCGTCCACCTTGGTTTTCACCCGCTCCACCGCCTGCAATACGTCCTCGTGATGCGGATGTATAGTCAGCGCGCGCTGATAGGCGTCAAAGGCGCGGTCGTAATCCTCGAAGGTTTCGAGGATCGTGCCAAGGCCGAAAATGGCATTGTAATTGTTGGGGTTCAGAAAAAGCGCCCGCTCAAGATCACTCACCGCCGGGCCGTACATTTCCTTTTCGAAGTAAACCGATGCCCTGGCATGCCAGCCTTCGGCAAAGTCGGGCGCGTGATCGGTCAGCGCCGTCAGATGTTCAAGCGCCGCATCCGCATCGCCCACCTCGATGGCATCGCGTCCGCGCCGCAGGAGCAGATCCATGGCCGACGATCCGCTCTTGCGCCAAAGCGCCTGAAGCTGGCGGTCCAGATGCGCCGCTTCGGCCTTGTCGGCGCCCGCCAATCGCTCCAGAAGCTCCGCCTCATCGGTCAGATCGGCGGCAGGTCTTTGCTCTTGCGCGTGTAAAGGTAAGGAAAACGTGACTAACAGCAGAAATGCCGCCACGATAAGTTTGAGAAAGGGTCGCTGAAGGCTCATAACAGCCATGAGTGTAACGCAGCGCGCACGGAAAACCAGAGGGTGCGCGTCAACTAACCGAGAGGGTATTCATGAGCGACATTCTGAGCCAGGCCGTGACCGAGCTGAACTCCAAACTGGAGACGGCCGGTTTCGACAGCACCGCCAAGTTCGACATCGAAGGCGAAGGCAGCATTGTCATGGATGGCGAAGGCGCCCGCGTGTCTGACGATCCCGCCGACGTGACGATGAGCGCGGATGCCGACACCTTCCGGTCGATCCTCGACGGAGATCTGAACCCCACGGCGGCCTTCATGAGCGGCAAGCTCAGCGTGGACGGCGACATGGGCGTGGCCATGAAACTGGCATCGGTGCTGGCGTAATGGCTTTGACCGCGGCCCCTTTTCATGCCGACGTGGCCGAGGGGCCGGGGTCCGGCGCGGCGTATTGGCTGACCACCACCGACGGCGTTCGGGTGCGGGTCGCCTATTGGCCGCTCAAAGACGCGCGGGGGACGCTTTTCCTGTTCCCCGGGCGCACGGAATACGTTGAAAAATATGGCATGATGGCCGCCGAAATGGCCAGGCGCGGCTATGCGATGATGGCCATCGACTGGCGCGGCCAGGGAATTGCCGACCGTCTTCTGCCCGACCGCCGTGTGGGTCATGTGGGCAAGTTTCACGACTACCAGCACGACGTTGCCGCCTTCCTGGACGCAGCGGAAGTGCTGAATGTGCCCAAGCCCTTTCACGTGCTGGGCCATTCCATGGGCGGCGCCATCGGCCTGCGGGCCGTTATGGACGGTCTGCCCGTCAAAAGCTGCGCCTTCACCGGTCCGATGTGGGGCATCCGCATCGCGGGTCTCTTGCGGCCCATCGCGTGGGGGCTTTATTACGCCAGCGGTTGGGCCAATCAGGGCCACCGCCTGCCGCCCACCACACGCTATGAAAACTATGTCATGGCGGAGGAGTTCGAGGGCAACATGCTCACGACCGACCCCGAGATGTATGCGCTGATGCGCCGGCAGATCACCGCCTATCCCGACCTGGCTCTGGGCGGGCCCAGCGTGACATGGGTGGGGGAAGCGCTGCGCGAATGCCAGATCCTCGGCAAGCGCCCGGCGCCCGGTATCCCGGCCCTGACCATCGCGGGCAGCGGCGAGATCATCGTGGATGTCGACAAGATGCGCGATCGGATGAATGCCTGGCCGGACGGGCGCTTCCACCTGCTGGAAGACGCCAATCACGAGGTCCTGATGGAGACGCCCGAGAAGCGGGGCGAGGTATTCGACATGCTCGAAGACCTGTTCGTGAGCGCCGAAAGCGACCGCAGCCGCGCCCAAAGCGCCTGATCCACCGGGCTGGCGCCGGGGCGCGGCCGCGCTATGCTCGCTCCCATGACACGCGATCCGGTCCTCACCTTCACATCCCGCGGCATCTATTGCCCCGCCGGTGATTTCTACATCGACCCCTGGCGCCCGGTGGACCGCGCGCTGATTACGCATGGCCATGCCGATCACGCGCGGCCCGGCCACGCCCGCTATCTCTGCACCGATGCTGCCGCCCCCGTGATGCGCCACCGGCTGGGCGAGATCACGCTGGAAACCATCCCCTACGGCGAAGCCCGCACCATCGGCGGCGCGACCGTCTCGTTTCACCCCGCAGGCCACGTGCCGGGCTCTGCCCAGATCCGGGTCGAGGTGGCGGGCGAGGTCTGGGTCGCCTCGGGCGATTACAAGATGATCGACGACGGACTTTCCACCCCGTTCGAACCCGTCCGCTGCCACAGCTTCATCACCGAAAGCACCTTTGGCCTACCCGTCTTCCGCTGGGCTCCGCAGGCAGAGGTGTCAGAGGCGCTGAACAACTGGTGGCGCAGCAGTATCGCAGACGGCAAGACCCCGATCCTCGGCGCCTATGCCCTCGGCAAGGCCCAGCGCCTTTTGTCGATGCTGGACGCCGGGATCGGCCCGATCCTGACCCATGGCGCCATCGAGAACACCAATGCTGTCCTGCGTGCTCAGGGGGTCGTCCTGCCCGACACCGTGCATGTCACGCCGGAGACCAAGGCCGCTGATCACCCCGGCGCGCTGGTCCTGGCACCACCCTCGGCGCTGTCGGGCACATGGGCGCGGCGCTTCGGCACGCGGTCGTCGGCCTTTGCAAGCGGATGGATGCAATTGCGCGGCGTCCGGCGCCGCAGGGCTGCCGACCGGGGCTTTGTCATCTCCGACCACGCCGATTGGGACGGGCTGAACCGGGCCATCCGCGAGACAGGCGCGGAAAACATATATGTCACGCACGGTTACACTGACATCTTCACACGCTGGTTGAATGATCAGGGCTACAATGCCGCCGTGGTGCCGACCGAATACGAAGGCGAAAGCCTCGACGAACAGGCCGCCTGATGAAGGACTTCGCCGCCCTTTTCACCCGGATCGACCAAAGCACCAAGACCAACGTCAAGGTTGCGGCGCTGGCCGATTACTTCCGCACCGCGCCCGATGACGACAAGCTCTGGACCATCGCGCTGTTCTCCGGCCGTCGCCCCAAACGGGCGGTCACCACGACCAGGCTGCGCGAATGGGCGGCAGAGCGGGCAGGCTATCCCCTCTGGCTCTTTGAGGAAGCCTATCCTATCGTGGGCGATCTGGCCGAGACCATAGCGCTCTTCCTGCCTCCGCCATCGAGCGAAAGTGATCTAGGTTTAACGCATTGGATCATGCAGTTACGCGGCCTTTCTCATCTTTCTGATGAGGAGCGTCAGAAAGAGGTCCTTGCCGCCTGGGATCAACTCGACACCGTGGACCGGTTCCTCTTCAACAAGCTGATCACCGGCGGGTTCCGCATCGGGATCAGCCAGAAACTGATGACCCGCGCCCTCGCTCAGGCCACTGACAAGCCGGAGGCTGAACTCGCCCACCGCCTGATGGGCAACTGGACGCCCGATGACGTCACCTTCCACAGCCTAATCGAGGCCGAGGATGCCGGCGCCGACGCCTCGCGCCCCTATCCCTTCTACCTCGCCTACGGGCTGGAGGACCCGCCCGACAGCCTTGGCGCGCCTCAGGATTGGCGGGCCGAGTGGAAATGGGACGGCATCCGTGGCCAGCTTATCCTGCGCGACAACCAGCATTTCGTCTGGTCGCGGGGAGAAGAGCTAATGACCGACCGCTTCCCCGAACTCGCCCGCGCCCGCGATTTCCTGCCCAACGGCACCGTGATCGACGGAGAGATCGCCGCCTGGGACGGCACAGCCCCCCTGCCGTTCAACGCCCTTCAAAAGCGGATCGGGCGCAAGACCGTGCCCAAAAAACTGCTCACCGAAGCGCCCGTGGCGTTACTCGCCTATGATCTCTTGGAAGCGGACGGCACCGACCAGCGTGACCGCCCCTTCGCCGAGCGCCGCGCGCGGCTCGAAGGCATGTTGGGCGATCTGCCCGCCGACGCGCCCGTCCACCTCTCCCCGCAACTCGCCTTCGATGACTGGGGCGCCCTCGCGGCCATCCGCGAAACCGCGCGGGACGCCAAGGCCGAAGGGCTGATGCTGAAACGCGCGGACAGCCCCTATCTGTCCGGCCGAAAGAAGGGCGATTGGTGGAAATGGAAGCTCGACCCGCTCACCATAGACGCGGTGATGATCTACGCTCAGCAGGGCCATGGTCGCCGCGCAAACCTCTTTACCGATTTCACCTTCGCCGTCTGGCAGGGCAACGATCTGGTCCCCTTCACCAAGGCCTATTCCGGCCTGACCGACGCCGAGTTTCGTAAGATCACCTCCTGGGTCCGCAAGAACACCCTGCAACGCTTTGGCCCCGTCCGGCAGGTCACCCCCGAACATGTGTTCGAAATCGCCTTCGAAGGCATCCACGAAAGCCCCCGCCACAAATCCGGCGTGGCCTTGCGCTTCCCCCGCATGTCGCGCTGGCGCGAGGACAAGCCCGTGCAGGAGGCCAATTCGCTCGACGATCTCAAGGAGATGCTGCGTGTCTACGGTTGACGCCATTGCGCCGCGCCGGAAAGCCCCCATGTCCCTGTTGAACGCGGACCAAGCAGGATCGGCATGACACGCCTCACGGCATATCTCACGGCATTGGCTCTCGCCCTCGGCAGCCTGCTGAGCGATGCCGCCAGCGCCGAAGAGAACCCGCGCACTGGCCTGATGTGGAACCGCACCGGCCTGCCCGCCGTCTTCCCCCTGCAGGTGAAATCCCCGCCCGGACGTAATTACTATCTCACCCTGCGTGATCCCGACACCGACGCGCCCGCCCTCGCCGCCTTCATCGAAGGGGGCCGGTTCTTCCGCGTCCTCGTCCCGCCCGGCACCTTCACCCTGCGCTTTGCCAGCGGCGCGACATGGCTGGGCGAAGACGTACTTTTCGGCCCCGGCGACCGCACGCATATCTTCGATCTGGCCGAACCGCTCACCTTCGAAGTGCGCGGCGTTGCGGTCAAATCGGGCCATATCGTCGACCTCACCAACATGGCCCCCGATACGATGGCGATGGCCCCGGTCACGCCCCAGCGCATCTGCCAGACCTTTCGCAGCGACATCCCCGCCTATCAACTCTCGTTCGAGGCCGGCGGAGAAGACCGCATCTTTCGCCACCTGCGCGGCACCGAAACCGTCACCTGGACCGACCGCCTCCCCCTCCGTCGCGACCCGCTGGAGCGGCTCCAAGACCCGCTCGACAACCCCCTCGTGCTGCGCCGCTCCGACCTGCGCGCCCGGCCCTGCTGAGACCCGGCCCGCAAACCGCTTGTGATGCCCGCCCCCGCGCCCTAAGTGTCTGGGACGTCATAAAGAGGTCCCACCATGCTCCACCTGCCCTTCCCCGTCCGCGATGCCAACGCTGCAGGAGGTGACAAGAACCTCGGCGATTTGCCGGAATGGAACCTCGATGACCTCTATACCGGCGAGGATGCGGCAGAGTTGAAGCGTGACCTTGACTGGCTGGAGGAGGCATGCGCCAGCTTCGCGAAGGACTACGAGGGGAAACTGGCCGATCTCGACGCCAAGGGCCTCCTCGACTGCGTCTTGCGCAACGAAAAGATCAATCAGGTCGCGGGCCGCATCATGTCCTTTGCCGGATTGCGCTATTACCAGGTGACGACCGATGCGGGCCGGGCGAAGTTCATGTCCGACGCGCAGGAGAAGATCACGAACTACACCACGCCGCTGGTCTTCTTCACGCTGGAACTGAACCGGCTGGAGGACGACCACCTCTCCGCCCTTCTGGACGAAAACGCCGATCTGGCCCGCTACAAACCCGTTTTCGACCGCATCCGCGCGATGAAGCCCTATCAACTCTCCGACGAGTTGGAGAAATTCCTCCACGACCTCGGCGTTGTCGGCGACGCGTGGGAGCGGCTCTTTGACGAGACCATCGCCGGGCTCAGCTTTGACGTGAACGGCGAGACGCTGAACATCGAAGGCACGCTGAACTTCCTCACCGACCCCGACCGCACCAAGCGCGAAGCCGCCGCGCGCGAGTTGGCGCAGGTTTTCGAGGCCAACATCAAGACCTTTGCCCGCGTCCACAACACGCAAGCCAAGGAGAAAGAGATCATCGACCGCTGGCGCGGCATGCCCACGCCCCAGACTGGGCGGCACCTGAGCAATCAGGTCGAACCCGAAGTGGTCGAAGCCCTGCGCAGCGCCGTCGTTGCCGCCTACCCCAAGCTGAGCCACCGCTACTACGAGCTCAAGCGCAAATGGCTGGGCCTCGACAAGATGCAGGTCTGGGATCGCAACGCGCCCCTGCCCTTGGAGGACCCTCGCATCGTCGACTGGGCCGAGGCTGAGCGCACGGTGATGGACGCCTACAATGCCTTCGACCCGCGCATGGGCGAATTGGCCCAGCCCTTCTTCAACAAGGGCTGGATCGACGCCGCCGTCAAACCCGGCAAGGCGCCAGGCGCCTTCGCGCATCCCACCGTGACCAACGTGCACCCTTACGTGATGCTCAACTACCTCGGCAAACCGCGCGACGTGATGACGCTGGCGCATGAGCTGGGCCACGGCGTCCATCAGGTTCTGGCGGCAGGCCAGGGCGAGATGCTGTCGTCCACGCCGCTCACGCTGGCCGAAACAGCAAGCGTCTTCGGCGAGATGCTGACCTTCCGCAAGATGCTGGACGCCGCCGAAACCGACGCCCAGCGCAAGGTGCTGCTGGCCGGCAAGGTCGAGGATATGATCAACACGGTCGTCCGCCAGATCGCGTTCTACGACTTCGAGTGCAAACTCCACGATGCCCGCCGGGGCGGCGAACTGACGCCCGACGACATCAACGGCATCTGGATGAGCGTTCAGGGCGAAAGCCTCGGTCCCGCCTTCGAATACATGGACGGGTACGAGACCTTCTGGGCCTACATCCCCCACTTCGTCCACTCGCCCTTCTACGTCTATGCCTATGCCTTCGGCGACGGACTGGTGAACGCGCTCTACTCGGTCTACGCCGAGGGGGATGCCGGATTCGAGGACAAGTATTTCGAGATGCTCAAGGCCGGTGGCTCCAAACACCACAAAGAGCTTCTGGCCCCCTTCGGCCTCGACGCCTCCGACCCGCAATTCTGGGACAAGGGTCTCAGCATGATCTCCGGCTTCATCGACGAGTTGGAGGCGATGGAGGGGTGAAAACGCTCCTCTGGGTCATGGCCTTGATGCTGTCCGCTCAGATCTGCAGCGCCGAAAGCCTCGTCGGCACATGGCGCTGCGAGCTGATTGCATCAACCGACCCGGATTTCATCTCCAACGCAGAAACCGTCACCTATCTGCCGGATGGCTCTCTTCGGACCGAAGTCACGACAGAGTATCAATTCTGGGACGCTCCGATCAGTCTTGCAGCCCGTGCGACCGGAACGTGGGTCTTGGAGAACTCAACCTTGCAGACGGACTATATGTCTCTGGAGATCTTGCGGCTGACCCTCAGCGGAAACGATCACACTGACACACCGCTCGCAGAGAGCATGAAAGACAAGGTATTTGACCTTGATATCGCGCCGGCGACGATCACGTACGACGGATCCGACCGGTTCTATTACGATGACGGAACAGACCGGCAGATGTGCCACCGCATTCCGGAACGCGCCATTTCTTGACCGCTTGTATGCAATTCACCCCGCACCCGATCACTCTCACCCCCCTTTCGCGCAACGATCTGCCACGCGTCTCCCACATCATTGTCGCGCCCGATCAGGTGCGGTTTTCAGGCACCGTGCGAGAAGCGTTCGAGGCGGACGAAGCCGACGTGGACTTCCACGGCGTCTTTGCAGATGACCATGCGGTGGGGTTCTTCAAGATCGACCGACGGTTTCACAAGCGGATGGGCTTTGCCAAGCGGGGCGAGTTGGGCCTGCGCGCCTTCCTGATCGACCTCAGTCAGCAGGGCAAGGGATACGCGACCGCAGCCGTGGCCGCCCTGCCCGCCTACCTGCCCCGGCACTACCCCAAGGCGCCCGCCATTGTATTGACCGTAAATATGATCAACCCGCCCGCGATTGCCTGCTACCGCAAGGGCGGATTTCGCGACACGGGCCAAGTCTATCCGCATGGGCAGGCCGGACCTCAACACGTCATGCGGATGCGCCTTGGCGCGACATAGGCATTGCGCCTCCGCCCACGCCGACTAGCATAGGCTCGGCACGTGGGGAGGCGATCATGCGCACATTCGGCAAATGGCTTGGACGTTTTCTGCTTCTGCTGGCGCTGATTGTTGCGGCCTTTCTCTATTTTGCTCCCGGCTATCTTGAGCGGCAGCGCAACGCAGTCGTCCTGCATGACCCCTACCCGGTCTCGCAAGATGCGCAGGCGCTGCACGACACGCTCACCGTGGGCGACTGGCACGCCGACAGCCTGCTCTGGAACCGCGATCTGACCAAACGCGGCGATTACGGCCATGTCGACCTGCCGCGTCTGATCGAGGGCAACGTGGCGCTGCAGGTTTTCACTGCAGTCACCAAAAGTCCGGCGGGTCAGAATTACGACGAGAACTCTGCCGAGGCGTTCGACAACATCACGCCTCTGGCCATCGGGCAGCTTTGGCCGATCCGCACCTGGGGCAGCCTGCTGGAGCGTGCCGTTTACCAGGCCGAGCGTCTGCACCGCTACGAGGCCCGCGCGCCGGAGATGCTGAAAATCATCCGCAGCCGCGCCGATCTTGACGCGCTGCTGGAGGCGCGCGCGGCGGGTGCCCAGACGGTCGGCGGCATTCTGGGGATCGAGGGCGCCCATCCGCTGGAAGGTGACCTTGCCAATCTCGACCGGCTCATCGACGAAGGCTACCGGCTTGTCGGTCTCCAGCACTTCTTTGACAACGAACTGGGCGGTTCGCTTCATGGCGAAGGCGGGCATGGGCTGACCGACTTTGGCCGCGCCGTCGTGGCAGAGGTGGAGGCGCGCGGGTTGATCCTGGATCTCGCGCATTCCAGCCCGCAGGTGGCCCGCGACGTGGTGGCAATGACAGACATGCCCCTGGTGGTCAGCCATACCGGCCTGCATGGCCATTGCCCGGTCAATCGTAATTTCACCGACGACTTGATGCGGGAGATCGCGGCGACCGGGGGGGTGATCGGCATCGGCTATTGGGCCGAGGTCGCCTGCGACCAGATCGACCCTGCGGGGATCGCCACGATGATCGTCGCCGCCATCGACGCTTTGGGCGAAGACCACGTCTCTCTCGGCTCCGATTTCGACGGCTCGGTCACCACAGCCTTTGACACATCCGAGATCGCCGCGCTCACCCACGCCCTGATGGAGGCCGGTCTGACCGACGCGCGGATCCGCAAGGTCATGGGCGAGAATATGATCCGGGTGCTGCGCCAAACCCTTCGCTAACCGCCGGGAGCGCGGAGGATCGCAAAAGCGACCGGCTCAAAGGTCTATCTGCAGTGCTCAATCGACGCCTGCGCGCTGATCAGGATCCCTGAAAACCAAAACCCCCGCATGGCAGAACATGCGGGGGCCCGAGGGTCCTGGGTTTGGATCAGGCTGTTGCGAGCATACCTTTCTCCCGCGCCAGGTCGCGCATCTTCTTCTGCAGCTTCTCGAAGGCGCGAACCTCGATCTGCCGGATGCGTTCGCGGCTCACATTGTACTGGCCGCTTAGCTCTTCCAGCGTGACGGCCTGCTCGGCCAGCCGGCGCTGGGTCAGAATATCTTTCTCGCGATCGTTAAGCACGTCCAGCGCTTCGGCCAGCAATTCACGGCGCGCATCCATCTCGTCGCGCGCCTCGTAATCGGCGGCCTGGTCGGCGTCTTCGTCCTCCAGCCAGTCCTGCCATTGCATGGCACTGTCGCCTTCGGTGCCTACGGTGGCGTTCAGCGAGGCATCGCCGCCCGACAGGCGCCGGTTCATGCTGATCACCTCATCCTCGGTCACGCCCAGATCGGTCGCAATCTGCTTGACGTTGTCGGGATGCATGTCGCCCTCTTCCAGCGCGCCGATCTTGGCCTTGGCCTTGCGCAGGTTGAAGAACAGCTTTTTCTGGGCCGAGGTCGTTCCGAGTTTCACAAGGCTCCACGAGCGCAGGATATATTCCTGGATCGAGGCCCGGATCCACCACATGGCATAGGTCGCTAGACGGAACCCTTTTTCAGGATCAAACCGCTTCACGGCCTGCATCAGACCAACATTGGCTTCGGAAATCACCTCGGCCTGGGGCAGGCCATAGCCGCGATACCCCATCGCGATCTTCGCCGCGAGGCGCAGGTGGCTTGTGACCATCTTGTGGGCCGCGCCTGTGTCCTCTTTCTCGACCCAGGCCTTGGCCAGCATGTATTCTTCCTCTGGCTCAAGCAGGGGAAACTTGCGAATTTCCTGCATATAGCGGTTCAGACCACCTTCGGGCGTCGGTGCTGGCAGGTTTGCATAATTGGCCATGGTTCTGTCCCTCCCAATGTTTACGGGTTTAACATACCAGATAAGTCGAGAATATACCTATTCAAGAGCATACAGGTTTAACAAATTGTAAAGTGGGGCGGACGTCCGTCCTGTAGAAGATTTGCGACACTGCGCTCACGCGCATGTGCTGTTCATGACAGTTTTTGCCGAAGAACCGTGCAAAGATCAGCCATATCTTGCGACATATCGGATTCAAACCGCAACATTTCGCTTTTTGAAGGGTGTTCGAACCCCAAAACAGCCGCATGGAGCGCTTGCCGGGGGAATTCGCGCACGGCCGCTCTTGCGGGTTCAGAAAGGGCACGCGCAGCCAGCGACCGACGTCCGCCATAAACGGGATCCCCGACCAATCCATGCCCGACATGCGCCATGTGAACCCGAATCTGATGGGTCCGACCGGTTTCAAGCCAGCAGGTCACGCGCGCGATCACCGACGGTGTGCCGAACCGCTCGACGGTGCGCACGCGGGTTACGGCGTGACGCCCGCCTTCGAAGAGAACGGCCTGACGCTGCCGGTCGGTTTTGTGCCGGGCCAACTGCGTGGTGATGCGAAGGACGTTTCCGGGTTCGAAATGCGTGCCCCGGATCCCCCGCAGGCGCGGATCGTTTGCGTCGGGCACCCCGTAAACCAACGCCTCGTAGGCGCGCTCGACGCTGTGTTTGGCGAATTGCGCGGCGAGCCCGTGATGTGCTGCATCGGACTTGGCCACCACGAGCAGACCGCTGGTGTCCTTGTCGATCCGGTGAACGATGCCGGGGCGCTTTACACCGCCAACGCCAGAAAGATCGTCGCCGAAGTGATGCAGCAGCGCGTTGACCAACGTGCCTGAGGGTGAGCCAGGCGCGGGGTGCACGACCATTCCTGCCGGCTTGTTCACCACGATCAGGTCGTCATCCTCGTACCGGATGTCGAGCGGGATGGGTTCCGGCGCGATGTGGCTGTCTTCGGACGCCTCTATCGTGACCGACACCGCGGCCCCCTCGGTCACGCGGGCCTTTGGATCCCGGATGACCGCGCCGTCCACTGTCACCGCACCGGCCTCGATCAACCGGGCCAGACGCGTGCGCGACAGCGCCGCCTCGTCTGGCACATCACGCGAAAGCGCCTTATCAAGGCGCGGCGGCGGATCGGCCGCGATGGTGAATGTAACGCGGGTCTCGCCCATGACTGATCCTTCCGACACCCCGCCCGAACCGGCCAACCTGCGCTTTCTGCGCCTTCTGGTGACGGTCCTGACGGCGGTGATGATTGCGGGGCTTGTAATTGTCATCACCCTGCTTGTCACCCGCTTCCCGAAGGTGCAGGCGCCTCTGCCCGACACGATCACGCTGCCTGACGGCACGACACCGACCGCGTTTACCCGCGGGGCTGGATGGTATGCAGTGGTGACCGATGACAATCGCATCCTGATCTTCAGCCAAAGCTCGGGCGCGTTGCGCCAAACCATTGAAATCGAAGCGGATTGAGTTGGATGGTACCGCCTCCCTGGCTTGAACAGGGGACCTCTGGATCCACAATCCAGCGCTCTAACCAACTGAGCTAAGGCGGCACTGCACGGCGATGTAGCCAACAGCTATCGTGAATGCAAGCGGATTAAAGGTCAATCCGCCAGCTTTGTTCCACGAGATCGCAGCCAAAGGAATGCACGGGTTTGGAGGAGACCAACTCCCATCCCGTGGCGCGGTAGAGCGCACAGGCGGCCTCGTGGCTCTCATGGGTCCAGAGCTGCATGTCGCGGTAGCCGGTATCGCGCGCGAACTCCATGCAGGTGGCCAAGAGCCGTTTGCCCAGCCCCTTGCCCCGCGCCTCCGGCATCAGTAGAAAGAGGCGGAGTTTCGCGGTGGTCTCGCTCAGCGCCACGCAAGAGATGCTGCCCAGCCTTTGCCCATGCCCTTCGGCGATCCAGCCACGCTCCCGCATGGGATCGTGGTCAGCGTTGAACTCGGCAAGGATCGAGGCCACAAGGGGGCCGAACGTGTCGTCAAACCCCTCGTCGCGGGCGTAATAGAGCCCGTGTTGGTCAACCAGCCAATCGGTATCGGCGGCGGTGAAGGGGCGGATCTGGACGTCGTTCATACGCACATCAAGACGCAGCGCGTCTTGCTTTTCAAGCCTCTGCACGCTAGCACGCAGGCCTTGTCAGAGGAGCGGCGCCATGGGCATCAACAGCGAAAGCGATATCGAGGCCAACTTGCAGATCGGCCCCACCGACAAGGGCATGGTACGCATCTATGTCGAGGCGCGGGGCGTTGAAATCCCAATGGATTTCGATCCTGAGGAAGCAGAGGAAATCGCCGAGGAAATCCGCGCCGCCGCCAAGGCCGCGCAAGCGCTCAGAACGTAAGGCAACCCGGGTCGCGCAGGCTTTGCAGTCGCCGCGCGGCGTGGGTGGCGAATTTCTGGATCACGGCTTTGCGGCGCGCGGGCGCCAGCTTGTCTTCGGGCGCCATGCGGATGATCTCGGCATCGTAGGCGTCCGCGATCATCAGTCCGGTGCCCTCGGGCAACAGATCGGTCGGAAAATCCTGATCAACCGCCCAGAAATAGCGGTCGCACCATTCCAGATAGCCCTGCCATTTCCCGTCTGACTGATAGTCGGCGCGCGAAGATTTGCATTCGATCACCCAGATCTCGCCCTTCGGGCCCAGCCCCATCACATCCACGCGCAGACCCCGCGCCGGGCAGAATTCTTCGACCGATGCATAGGCATGGCTGGCCAGGTGTCGCGCGACGCCCCGCGCAAGCACTTGGCCCGGCATCATCTCGGTCAGGTTCTGGATCGGCCGCATGTCGGTCATACACAAAGGTATGAACATTACGTGAACAAAATCAAGCCTGCTTTGTCTGACTGCCGCAAGCCCCTAGATTAACCCCTGTTCTTTTCGAGGAAGCGCTCATGTCCGATCACGAACTCACCCAAGCCGAGGCCCGCGGCGTGCGCTACGCGCGCGAGCTTGAGGACCATCTGGGTTGGCTCGACACCTTCTCGGGCACGGCCCTTGGCGTGCTGGCGGTGGCGTCTGGCATCTACACCTATCTGGGTGTGTCGTCGCTGCTGGATGAGAACGGCGCGATGTCGATCTTCGCGGCCATCGCCTATTCGGTCGCCGTCTCGGTTGGTATCTTCGTTTTCTGGTCCTACATGTTGCGTCTTTTTCCCGCCGTGCGCACGGCGGGCGCGCGGATCGGGCTGCTGGCGACAATGGGCCTTGGCTCCCTCGCCATCGTGGCGATGTCAAGCTGGCTGAACGCAGCGGCCTTGGCCGGGTCAGCGGCAGTGGAGCAACACCTGGCCGAGACGGTGCAAAGCTATCAGGACGCGCTGGAGGAGACCCACGAGGTCGCGCTGACCGCACAAGGGCTGGAGCGGGACGTGGCCCGCGTGCGTCAAAGCTTCGAGGATCTCAGCGAATTAGAGGCGACGGGCAACCTCTCTGGCCTCGCCGGGCGCGGCGCGGTGTTTCGTGTGCTACGCCAGAAATCGGCGGAACTGGCCGCCCTTGAGGCGCAGATCGCCAGCCAGACCCCGTTGGTCGATGCAGCCTTTGACGAGGGCAACATGATCCTCAGCCGGATGCGCGCGCTGACCGTCGAACCGGGCGCGGTGGCGGCGCGTTCTGTTGAGTTTTCCGAACAAGCGGTCCGACTGGCAGGCCTCATCTCGCAGATGCGTCAGCTCTCTGTCGCACCTCTGGTGGAGCGCGCGGCGCAGGATCTCGCCGCCTCTGTCGTGCTGCCGGAACTCGATGGCCGGACAGAGGAGACGCGCGGCGATCAGGCGGCCACGATCACCTCGGTGCTGGAAGTGCTCGCCCAGCGGGCCGAGACCCTGGAGACCGCCGCGCAGGCCGTGCAGGCGCTGCAGACCCCGCCGGACGTGACCTACACCCCGATTTCCAGCGCTGACGCGGTGATCCTTTATGCCGGCAATTTCGTCCCCTCCTGGGCCGGGGCCATTGCAATTGATCTCTTGCCCGCCGTGCTGGTCTTCATCCTCGCCATCACGCGGGCTGCGATCCGGCAAGGACGCGAAGGGTCTGCTGTCGAGGACACAATGACGCTTGCCGAGTTGCGCGCGGCCCTGTCAGCCATCCGTGATGTGGAGGTGGCCATGCAGGCCATGCCGGAAGCGGACGACAAAGCACCGAAGAAACCACCGGCGGAGGTGAAACAGCTTCCGGGCAAAGGCGCATGACCGGCCCCGTCGTCGGGCGCGTCCTCCGCGGCGTGCTGATCTTTCAGCTTTTCATCGGTGCCTTTCTGGTTCTGGGCGATGTGCAGGGCGGGCTGCGCATGCCCAGCTTTGGCCCCTCCGCACCTGCGCTGACCGAACCGGTGCGTCCGGGCGATCAGCGGCGCGATTTCAACCCCGGGCGCACCGGCCCCGGCCCGTCCGGCCCCCTGCCCGACCGTCTGACACTGACAGCTGTGGATGGCGGCGTGTATCGTCTGGAAGGCGCCATCGACGCCGGCGACGCCGCGCGCATCATCTCGCAATTGGAGCAGGCCACGCCAGCAGTCGAGACGCTGCTCCTGCAATCGCCGGGAGGGTCGGTGACCGATGCGCTCGATCTGGGGCGCCATGTGCGGGAGGCCGGCATCAACACCGCCCTGCGCGGGCAGGATGTGTGTTATTCCGCCTGTCCCTACCTGCTGGCCGCCGGGGTGGAGCGGGAGATAGACGAGACCGCCTCCGTCGGCGTGCACCAGCACTATTTCGGGGAAAGCAGCCTGCTGCCCGCCTTTGTGGCGGTCGAAGATATTCAGCGCGGACAGGGTGAGGTGATGGTCTATCTCGATGCGATGGGGATCGACCCGCTGGTGATGCAACACGCGCTGACGACACCGCCGGATGAGATTTACGTGCTGCTGCCAGAGCAGTTGCAGGACTACGGATTTGTGACGGCGGATCAATAGGTCGCACTTATCGTTCGCAGCGTTCGCCTGACAGCCAGACCGGATCGGCGCTGAACTCGGTTTTTGGCGGGCTTCCAAAATCGAAACTTTCAATGAAAATCCACGCTTTAAGATAATCTCACGCGCGACGCTTGACATGATACCAAACGGTTTCTTATCTAATATGATACCAAATAGTATCACAAAGGAACCGTCATGCCCCCGGCCCTGCAACCGGCCTTTCGCGCCCTGGCTGACCCCACCCGGCGCGAGATCCTCGTCATGCTCGGGCGCTCTGACATGACAATTGGAGAGGTCTCGGCCCGCTTCCAGATGACCCGGGCCGCGGTGAAAAAGCATCTCACCGTGCTGGAAGAAGGCGACCTGATCTCGGTCCGCAGTGCGGGCCGCGAGCGGATCAACAGCCTGAACCCGAACGCCCTGCGCCCTGTTACGACCTGGCTGAGTTACTTCGATCAGTTCTGGGACGACAAACTGGCCAATCTCAAAGAGACCATCGAAGGAGACCCCACATGACCGACACCATTGCCCGTTCCGATACGACCATCCGAAAATCCGTATTCCTGAAAGCCGACAAGGCGACGGTCTGGGCGCATCTGACCGATGCCAAGAAACTGGGAGACTGGTTCCACCCCGCCGACAAGGACATGGTGGAAGGCGCACCGTTTCGTCTCACCTCGCAAAATGACGGCGAGCGGATGTGCTGGGGCATGGTCGAGAAGATGGAGCCCACGGATTACATGCGATGGGCCTTCACCGTCGGTCCGCTCAACGGGATCATGACGACAGTCGAATGGAGGCTGGAGGAGGCTCCGGGCGGAACGCGGCTCACGCTCACCCATTCCGGCCTGCCCGAGGATGCCGAGGGTTATTCCCTCGTCTTCAACATGGACAAGGGATGGCACGGCTTTCTGGGTAATCTGCACAACCTGGCGGTCTGAGACTTGCCGCCCCACCCGTCACGGCTTAGGTAAGGCGGTGGCGGGTTCTGCCCTTCTCGTGCAAGGTTGCATTCCGGTGGCCTTAAGCAAATCCGAGGGAGCTGGCTCTGTCCGGGCCCTGGTCCGGTTACCTGGCGCCCACCTGTATATACAGGTCCTCGGGAATCAGAACCACACGGTTGCCTGGTGGTCCCGCCGCTTACTTCCTGCGAAAGCGTGAGATGCGTTTGTCGTCGTCCACGCGCACGGGAATGGCAACGTGATCGCGGAGACCTGGGCCGCGCGGCGTCTCATCCTCTTCACGGCCAAGTTGCATGATGGCGTAGCCGAATTGGACGCCTGCAAAGACGATACCGTTCATGAACCAAAGCAGAAAGACCGCCATCAGACCGGCATCGTTATGCGTCACGAGATACCAGAGGTTCATCACGTTGAAATACAAAAGACCGGCGACGAAAACCGCAGCGATCCCAAAACCAATGGCAACTTGACGAATGTAAAGCTTGATCAGATCCGGCATGACATTTCCCCTGTGGCGCACAACAAACAGTAAGTGTTGCGTTCGCGATGTCCAGCCCGTTGCGACAATTGAGGCCGGTTTCGGCCAAAACTCCGGTCTTGTTGCGAAGCGATGCATCACGAGGGTATCGCAGCGTCGCCCCGCCGGTTGGTCATGTGCGCTGCATCAGTGGCTTAGCACCTGATCGAGAAACGCACGTGTGCGCGCGCTTTTGGGAGTGGTGAAGAAGGCTTCGGGTTCATCCTCCTCGATGATCTCGCCTGCATCCATGAAGATCACGCGATCGGCAACCTTGCGGGCAAAGCCCATCTCATGCGTGACGCAGATCATGGTCATCCCCTCTTGTGCCAAAGTGACCATCACATCAAGCACCTCGCCGATCATCTCCGGATCAAGCGCCGAGGTCGGCTCATCGAAAAGGAGGATCTCGGGCTTCATGCAAAGCGCCCGGGCAATCGCAACGCGCTGTTGCTGGCCCCCCGAAAGTTGGCCGGGATACTTTTGCGCCTGATTTGCAATCTGAACCTTTTCCAGAAAACCCATCGCCGTTGTTTCGGCTTCGGCCTGCGGCACCTTCCGCGACAGCATTGGCGCCAGGGTGCAATTCTCAAGGATCGTCATGTGCGGGAAAAGGTTGAAGTGCTGGAACACCATTCCGACTTCGCGCCTCAGATCGTCGATGTTCGGCGCGTCGGCGGCGATCTCGTCCCCGTTGATGCGGATGGCGCCGGACTGATGCTCCTCCAGCTGATTGATCGTCCGGATCATCGTTGATTTGCCCGAGCCTGACGGGCCGCAAACCACCACCTTCTCGCCTTTGCCGACGGTCAGATCAATGTCCTTGAGGGCGTGAAAGTTGCCGTAAAACTTATTGACCTTCTGCATTTGCACCGCGGGTGTCATGGGTCGGTTCTCCTGTTGGGGCGGGACTTTGGTCTGCTTTTTCAGTGTCGGTTCCGGTCAGGCTGTCGGTTCCTCGGCCAGCAGCCCACGGGCCAGAAGCGCGGCGCTGATTTCCTCCAGAATGACCGGGTCGTCGATTGCGGCTGGCATCTTGAACGCGGCGCGATCCGCGATCTTCTGCATCGTCCCGCGCAGAACCTTGCCCGAGCGTGTTTTCGGCAATCGTGCGACCGCGACAGCCGTCTTGAAGGCCGCGACCGCTCCGATCTTCTGTCGTACGAGAGCCACAAGCTCCCGTTCGATCTCGGCCTCGGGTCGGTCGACACCGGCATTGGTGACAAAAAAGCCAAGCGGCAGTTGGCCTTTGAGGGGATCGGCGCGTCCGACAACGGCGCATTCCGCCACATCGGGGTGACTTGCGATCACCTCCTCCATCGCGCCGGTCGACAGGCGGTGGCCAGCCACGTTGATGATGTCATCGGTGCGGGCCATGATGAAGACGTATCCATCGGCGTCGATAATGCCGGCATCCGAGGTGGCATAGTAGCCCGGAAACTCTTCGAGGTAAGCCGAACGGAAGCGCGCTTCGGCCTGCCAGAGCGTTGGCGTACCCGAAGGTGGCAAGGGCAGTTTGATCACGATGTTGCCCAGCGTGCCCGCGGGAACGGGATGGCCTGCGTCATCCAGCACCTGAATGTCATAGCCCGGCATCGGCACGCCCGGCGAGCCGTGTTTGACGGGGAGTGCCCCCAGTCCGACGGGGTTGCCCGACATGGCCCAGCCCGTCTCGGTCTGCCACCAATGGTCGATGACCGGACGGTTGAGATGCGTCTCGGCCCAGGCCACGGTCGCTGGATCAGACCGCTCACCCGCCAGAAAGAGCGTGCGAAACCCGCTGAGATCATAGTTTCCGATCAAGCGGCCCTCAGGGTCTTCCTTTTTGATCGCCCGGAAGGCTGTCGGCGCGGTGAAAAGCGCCGTAACGCGATGTTCGCTGATCACCCGCCAGAACGCGCCGGCATCCGGTGTGCCGACGGGTTTGCCTTCGTAAAGCACGGTGGCACAGCCATGCAGCAGCGGGCCGTAACAGATATAGGAATGCCCCACGACCCAGCCGACATCCGAGGCCGCCCAGAAGACCTCTCCAGGCGAAAGACCGTAATGGTGCGACATGCTCCATTTCAGGGCAACCATATGGCCGCCATTGTCCCGCACCACCCCTTTGGGCTGACCGGTCGTGCCCGAAGTGTAAAGAATATAAAGGGGGTCTGTCGCTGCCACCGGCACGCACCCGGCACGCCGTCCGGCCTCCCGCGCTTCAGAAACACGATACGCATAATCGTGATCACGACCCGAGACGAGATCGCACCGCAGCGCCTCTCTCTGAAGGATCAGGCAGGCATCGGGCTTGGCCGCGGCAATCTCTATGGCCTCATCCAGCAGAGGCTTGTAAGGCACGATCCTGTTCGTCTCGATCCCGCAAGAGGCCGAGATGATCGCCTTTGGCGCGGCATCGTCAATCCGGGTGGCCAGCTCGTTGGCCGCAAACCCGCCAAAGACAACCGAATGAATGGCACCCAGTCTTGCGCAAGCCAGCATGGCAAAGACAGCTTCCGGCACCATCGGCATGTAAATGATCACCCGGTCGCCCTTGCCCACGCCAAGATCGCCTAGAACCGAGGCAAGCGCGCTCACCTCGTCGAGCAAATCCGCGAATGTGAACCGTTGTACAATTCCGGTAACTGGGCTGTCGTGAACAAGCGCCAGCCGCGCGCCGTGACCGGCCTCCACATGCCGGTCGACGCAATTCCAGCAGGTATTGCACAAGGCCCCCTCGAACCAGCGGCCATAGACGCCACTGCCCGGATCAAAGGCCTTCTGGGCGGGACGGATCCAATCAATCTCGGTCGCGACTTCGGCCCAAAAGGCTTCCGGATCGGCCTTCCATCTGGCATATGTCTCGGCGTAGCGGCTCATCGGTCAGACGACGTAGTTCAGGCCAAGACGGCCACCATCGACGTAAATCGTCTCTCCCGTGACATAGCTGGCCTTGCGCGAGCAGAGAAATGCAACGACATCCCCGATCTCACGCGCGGTGCCCATGCGCTGTAGAGGCGTGCGTGACATGGCCATTTTCATGGCGTCGGGGTTCGCATTGACGCCCGCCATCATCTCGGTGTCGATGGAGCCTGGCCCGACGGCATTGACCCTGATGTTGTGGGGCGCAAGGGCAAGTGCCGCAACCTTAGTCAATTGCATGACCCCGCCTTTCGAGGCGCAATAGGCCGGGATTGCCGGAATGGCGACCTGCGCGTTGATGGACGACATGTTCACGATGGCCCCTTCGATCCCGGCCTCGACCATCATGTTCGCAGCCCGCTGCGTGGCCAGGAACACGCCGCGCAGGTTGACATCGAGAACCCGCGCGAACGCGTCGAGATCGTAGCTGAGAAAGTCACCCGGCATCGCGATGCCTGCGTTGTTCACCAGCGCGGCAACGGGGCCGTGATCCGCAGCGATCCGGTCAAAGAGCGTGCCGATCGCGGCCACATCGCCCATGTCGCAGACATAACCGGCGCCGCCCAGTTCCTTGGCGGCGTCGTGAACGCTCTCTTTGACGTCGGCCAGAACCACAAAGTATCCATCATCGGCCAGGGCCTGCCCGCAGGCCAGGCCGATCCCCTGGGCGCCGCCCGTGACAAGCGCGATAGGTGTGTCAGTCATCAATCTCTCCTTGATCGTTCAGGCCGTAATCCGTTTTGGCCTGCTCCGACGTAATGAAACCGGCCTCAAGGTCCGCGGCAACCCTGTCGCGCGCCCGTTCCTTGGGATCGCCGAAACCGCCCCCTCCGGGCAGGCTCAGCCGTAGCCGCTGGCCCGGTGCGATCCGTTGGCGGCCCTTGCTGCGCAAGGGTGTGCCATCTGTCAGCTCGACCGCGCCCGCAGCCCCCGCCGCCCCGCCATCGCGTCCGCGCGCGGGATGTTCGACACGGTCGAACATGGCGTTGAACCAGAATTCATAACCGTCGCGGGCCTCGATCTCGATCACCTGCCCCAAGCCGCCCCGCAAGGCGCCCGCACCACCGGAACCTTCGCGCAGGTCCTTGCGCCAGACCGTGATCGGGCCGACATGTTCGGTCGCCTCAACACTCATCGTCGAGACGCCGGAGGGAAAGGCCGTCGCGCTCAGCCCGTCGACCAGGGGCCGCGCGCCGGTCCCGCCGGAGTTGAACATCAGAACCTCGCGATTGGGTAATCCGCTTTCCGGATCCAGCGGGCGCGCGGAAATCTGGATGTTCCAAAGTGCGGACGCGCCTTCAGCCGGAACCACACCCGGCAGCGCCTTGTGCAACGCGCCCAGGACCACATCCGGCACAAGATGCCCCAGCACGTGACGAACAGAAACGGGTGCCGGGCGCTTCGCCGCCAGAATGCACCCCTCCGGTGCAGTAATCTCGAACGGGTCGAGCGACCCCGTGTTGTTGGGCACGTCAGGCGCAATGGCGCATTTCAGGCCGTAACAGGCATAGGCCCGGGTATAGACTTCGGGGACATTCACACCAAAGGCGCTCATGCCGCTGGTGCCCTCGAAATCGGCGACCAGCCTGTCTGCGTCGATGCGAAGCGAGACCGCCATGTGCACCGGCTTGTCGTAGCCGTCGACCTGCATGGTGTGGGCATATGTGCCATCCGGAACTTTGGCGATGGCCGCGTGCGTCGCCTTGCGGGACGTTTCGATGATGAAGTCCGACAGATCCTGAAGATCGTTGATGCCGAACTCTTCCATCATGCTTTGCAACCGCCGCTCGCCAGCCTCGTTGCAAGCCGCCAGCGAATAGATGTCACCCACGGTCTGGTCCGGCGTCCTCACGTTGGCCCGGATCAGCTGAACCAGAAGCGCCTGCACCTGACCCCGCTCCGCAAACTTGGTGATCGGGATCAGCAGCCCTTCCTCGTAGACCTCGTTTCCATCGGGGCCGAACCCGCGCCCGCCGATATCGACGACATGGGCCGTGCAAGCGAAATAACCGATATGAATATCGTTGCGAAAGACGGGCGTGACGACCGTGATGTCGTGTAGATGTCCGGTCCCGAGCCAGGGATCATTGGTGATGAAGACATCGCCCGGATAAGTGTTCTGCGGCGTAATTTCAGCCGCGAAATGCGTCACGCTTTCGGCCATGGCATTCACGTGACCCGGCGTTCCGGTCACCGCCTGGGCCATCATCCGCCCCTGACGATCAAACAGACCCGCTGAAAGATCACCGGCCTCCCGCACCGAAGTGGAAAACGCGGTGCGGATAAGGGTCGTCGCCTGTTCCTCCACCACGGCGATCAAGCGGTTCCACATGATCTGGTGGTCGATGGTTGTAGGGTTCATGCCCGCTCTCCTTTTCGGATCAAGAGAAGGCTGCCGTCGGATTGTCCCACCGCCCGATAGGCCGATGTCACGATGGTCGATGTCTCAGCCTCTACGATCACCGCGGGCCCTTCGACCGACGCGCCTGCAATCATGTCGCTGCGCAGGATCTCCTGCGCTTGCACGGTGGCGCGCAGGGCGGCGTCAAAGAACTCCCGCGTCTTGGCAACCGGTGCATGGGATTGTCCGCCAAGACGGGCAACCTGTGTTGCTTCGGGCAGCACGGTCGCCACGACAAGCGACCAGTTTGTGATCTCGGCCTCCAGACCGTCTATCGTCCGACCAAAAAGCGTCCGGTAAGCCTTCTCGAAAGCTGTTTCGATCATCGCGATATCGTCTTCACACAAGGCGCGATAGGGCAACGACACCGGGATCTCCCATCCCTGCCCTGCATATCTCATGAATGCGGTAAGCCGGATGGTGGTCTCAGCCCCATCCGCACCCGCCGCGACAAAGGCCCGGGCTTCCTCTTCAAGTTCCGTCAGCGCGGCGTTGACCGCTGCCGCGTCAAAGGCCTTGAGGCGCTGGAAAAACCCGCGCGTCGCCTCGTAACTGACCGGCGCCTTCAGAAAGCCGATGGCCGAGCCCACACCGGCGCCCGGCGGCACCAGCAGCGCTTCGATCCCCAGCTTCTCGCACAGGCGGCAGGCATGAAGCGGGGCGCCGCCACCGAATGCAATCATCGTGAAATGTTCGATTTCACGCCCGTTTTCCACCGTATGAACCCGGGCCGCGTTCGCCATGTTCTCGTCGACCATTTCGGTCACGCCAAAAGCCGCGTCCGGTTCGGAAAACCCGGCCAGCCGTTCCGTCATGGCGCCCTTCGACTGCTGAACCGAAAGCGGGATCGCCCCGCCCGCAAAATTGTTCGGATCCAGACGCCCCAGCAGCAGGTTCGCGTCGGTCACCGTCGGCTCCGTTCCCCCGCGCTGATAGCAGGCGGGTCCGGGTTCGGACGCGGCAGAGCGGGGTCCAACCTGGATACGGCCCATCGCGTCGATGGATGCAATCGAACCGCCGCCGGCGCCGATTTCGACCATTTCCACCACCGGCGTCGACACGGTCATGCCCGAGCCTTTCTTGAACCGATAGGTACGCGCAACCTCGAACGTGCTCGCGGTCTTGGGCGCGCCGTCCTCAATCAGGCAGATCTTTGCCGTCGTTCCGCCCATATCGAAGCTGAGCACCTTATCAAGGTCATGCGCGCGCGCGTAGTCAGCGGCAAAGATTGCGCCCCCCGCAGGTCCCGATTCCAGCAGGCGCACCGGTTGTTCCGCCGCCGTCTGAACTGAAATCAATCCGCCGCCCGAATGCAGCATGAAAACCGACGCCTCGATCCCGGTTTCCCGCAACCGCGCGACGAGCCGCCCGAGATAATCGGCGACTTGAGGCTGAACGTAAGCATTCGCGATCACCGTGTTAAAGCGCGGGAGTTCCCGCATTTGCGGTGAGATGACGGAGGACAGGGAGATCGACAGATCCGGCAAGGCCGCGCGCAGAGCCTCTGCCATGCGCACCTCATGATTGTCGTTGGCATAGGCATGCATGAACCCGATCGCCACCGCCTGATATCCGCCGGCCCGGATCGAAGCGACAAGACGTTCCACCTCGGCCCCGTCCAGGGGAAGAAGCACCTCGCCGTCCGGGCCAATCCTCTCTCGCGCCGTCAGGCGGTGCTGCCGCGCGACCAGCGGTTCGGGCAGCGCGAGGTTCAGGTCATATTGTTCGAACCGGTTCTCAGACCGCATTTCGATCACGTCGCGAAAGCCTTCGGTGGTGATAAAGGCAGTGTGCGCACCCCGCCTCTCGATCAGAGCATTCGTGACCAATGTGGTGCCATGGATCACCTGGCCGATCTCGCCCAGCGCCACGCCCGAGCGATCCGCGGCCTGCAGGATGCCATCGAGAATGGCCTGTTCCGGCTGGCCGTATGTGGTCAGCACCTTGGCGGTCGCAAGTCCGCCGGGATGCATTAGGGCAACGTCGGTAAATGTGCCGCCGATATCAACGCCGACACGGATGGGAGGAGTGGTCATGGGGAACTACAGGCTCTTGAGGATCTGATTTGCGGTAAAGGCGGTCTGGTAGAACCACGACGCCACCGGGGCGCTGGCGACAGTCTTGGGATCCGTGATCGGCAGGGGCAAGTCCTTGGGATCCATACCTGTCAGCAAATCCGCCATTGCCTGCCCAAAGATCGTCCCCGTGGTAATTCCGCGACCGTTGTAACCGATTGCCGTATAAATCCCACGATCCAGCAGATGAACGCGCGGCAGATGATCGGGCGTCATCGCAATCTGCCCGTGCCAGGCATCCTCAAACTCCACCGGGCCTAGCGACGGGAAAATCCGCGCGATCTGCTTGCGCGCCCAGCGATGCGACAGGCCGCGATCCACGTCACCGACAATCTTGCCCATGGATCCGATCACCAGCCGGTCATAGGCGTCGCGGCGCAGGCTGAACATGATCTGGCCCGTGTCCCACAGCCCCTGTCGGTCAGGCAGGATATGCGCGGCATCCGGCCCCAGCGGTTTGGTGGCCAGTTGGAAATAATTGATCATCGTGAAGTTCTGCTTCAGATCCGGCCACAAATCATCCGTGTAGGCATTGGTGCCCAAAACGACATTGCGGGCCTTGAGCTGACCCTGATCCGTCTCGACAATCCACAGATCGCCGTCCCTGACCAGCCCTGTGACGCGCACGTTGGTGCTGATCTTCGCCCCCGCGCCCAGCGCCGCCCTTGCCAGCCCCCGGCAATAGGCCATCGGGTTAACCGTTCCGGCCCGGCGATCGACGAGGCCGCCGAAAAAAACGTCGGATCCGATCAGATCGGCCACCTCCGAGCGATCAAGAAGATCCACGGGCTCACCCAGGCGCTGCCACTCGGCATGTCGGTCCTGCAGATCCTTGAACCCGCTGGGCGCATGTGCGGCATGGATCGTGCCGGTCCGGGTCGCCTCGCAGCGGATCTGATGCTGTTCGATCAGCGAAAAGACGTATTCAGGGGCCCGTCCGAACCGTTCGACAAAACGCGGCCCATAGGTCTGCCCCAGCTTCTCACGCACCTTCGCGGGCGGAAGCCATGCGGCTGCATTCACAAGACCGACATTCCGGCCCGATCCGCCATATCCGATCTGATGCGCTTCCAAGACATGCGCACCAAGACTCTTTTGGGCGCAATGCAGGGCGGTCGAAAGACCCGTAAACCCCCCGCCGACAATCGCGACATCAACCACCCCGTCAGAGGAGAAAGGCGCCGCATAGTCCTGTTCCTGCGCCGAACTGTCCCAAAGCGAAATCGGATTTTCAATGGTCATCGTATGGCGCGTCCGGTTCGGTTATCACTGCGTCTATGTTGGGAATGTTGCTACAGCCCCCTTGTTGTGTCAACATATGAAAAACATGTTCCAAATGTCAGCACAAAGGATCCTATGCACCGATGGCAGAACTCAAAACGACCGCGGCCGAGATGGTTGCCGCCGCGCGCGCCCGAATCGAGGAAGTCGAAACTAAAGACCTGATCGCGATGCATGACGATCCCGATGTTGTCGTCGTCGACATAAGAGACGTCCGGGAAAGACAGCGGAGCGGTTTCATTCCCGGTAGCTTTCACGCCCCTCGTGGCATGATAGAGTTCTGGGTCGATCCTGACAGCCCCTATTACAAGGACGTCTTTGGCCAGGAGGGCAAGAAATACGTCTTTCACTGCGCCTCAGGCTGGCGCTCGGCCCTGACGGTGGCCACGCTGCAGGACATGGGCTTTGACGCGGCCCATCTGAAAGAAGGGTTTTCGACCTGGGAGAAGCAGGGCGGCCCCGTTGATTTCCCAGATCAGAAGGACTGAGCTTCGCGCAGCTGACGCCGGCAGCGCATCGAATGCCCGATCAGACTGCTTCCGGACCACCAATGACGACGCGCATCGGGTCACCCAACGCGCCGCTCAGCTCCGCGCCAATTTCGACGAAACGCTTTCGGCTGCCTCCTGGACGAGGCCGCCGATCCACGAGGCACCGTTCTCCGGCAGGTTGATATCGGGCAAGGATGCCCCGATGGCACCAATCGCTTCCCCGTTGGGCAAAAGGACCGCAGCGCCGAAACTCAGGATCCTGTCGCGAAATTCGCCGGTATCGAACGCGTAGCCGCGTGCTTGCGTCTCGGCCATGTCGGCATCCAGCGCCTTGAGCGTCGTGAGGGTTCGGTTGGTATGTCGCGTCAGCTTGCCTGCGACCTTGTCTCGCAATGTCTCGTAGTTCGCCGCGAGAATGGATTTGCCGGTCCCAACGCAATGGATCGGGGCCATGCCACCCACAGGGTTCCAGGACCGGATCGGCTTTTGGCTCTCGATCTTGTCGATGTAGATGACGTTCAGGCCCTCCAGCACGGCCAGATAGATCGTCTCGCCCGTCTTTTGCGCGAGAAAGCTCATCTCGGGACCCGCCAATGCCCTCAGGTTCAGCGTCTCGACCGACGCGCGCCCGACCTGCCAGGTTTTCAGTGTCGCCGAATATGTCTTGTCGTCCCCGTGTTTGACATAGCCCAGCGTCGTGAGGGTCTGGAGCAGACGAAACGTGTTGGATTTGGTCAGCCCAAGCTCCTTGGACAGCTCCGTGACCCCTTTGCCGCGTTGTGCAGCCGCCAGGTTTTCGAGGATCGCAAGACCTTTGGACAAGGTCGAATCGACCTTCGGAGGCTTGGCAATGGCGTCAGTCATGATGTCTCTGCTCGGTTGGCTGGCAGTCCAGGCTATCAGAGCTGGCCTGGTTGCGAAAGGCGGGCGGATCATGCGCCTGCACCGGAGGGGCCGTACCGTCCCAGCGGCGGAGGTGGATGCGCGCGGAATGTGCCGCGGGGCTTTGCGACAGGCTCGACGTGCGCAGATCATGTGTCAGAACGTTGGGATTGCCGTGCCGGTCCAGATGGTCCGGCAGCTCGAAGTCGGGATCATACCATGCGCCCGTCCACAAAAAGGCACAGCCCTGCCGGATCTCATCCGTGACACGCGCGCCGGCCAGACAGCGACCGCGGGCGTTGAAAAGCTCAACCACGTCTCCGTCCCGAATACCGCGCGCCTGCGCATCCTCGGGGTGCAGCAAGACCGGCTCCCGGCCTGCGATCTTGTGCGACAGGCTATAGGCTCCGTTATCAAGCTGGCTGTGCAACCGTGTCTTTGGCTGTCCGGACAGAAGATAAAGATCCCCCTCCCCCGCAGCATCCCGAGGCGCCATCCATGTGGCATGGCCCTTGCAGTCCGGCAAATCGAACCCAGCGATGGTTTCCGAGAATAACTCAATACGCCCGCTTGGGGTCGGAAGCGGATTGCGCAGCGGGTCTGCGCGATATGCCTGCAGGAAGACCTGGTCCGGTGACGGGTCAGTCAGATGCACAACATCACCGTCCAGAAAGCTGTCGAAGTCGGGCAGATCGAGATGGGCCGCCCGGGCGGCCGCCTGTGTCTGGGACCAGATATCGCGGATCCAGTCTTCGGAGGACTTGCCCTCGGTGAAGGCACCCAACGATCCCAGACGCGCGGCCAAATCCGAATAGATGTCGTATTCAATTCGGGCCTCGCCCGGCGGTTGGGCCAGCACGGGCATGGGAACGAGGGCGTTGTCGGATTTGCCGCCCCCGATATCCATTCGTTCCTCGGCGGCGGCCACCGGCAAGACGATGTCCGCGTGCCGCGCGGTCGCCGTCCAGTTCACCTCGTTCACGATGATGGTTTCCGGTCTCTGAAAGGCCTGTCTGAGACGGTTGAGATCCTGATGATGATGAAACGGATTGCCGCCCGCCCACCAGACCATCCGAATATCTGGAAAGCGGAATGTGCTTCCGTTATACGCATAAGCTTCGCCCGGACGCAGCAGCAAGTCCGAGATCATCGCGACGGGGATGACCGTCTCCACGGGGTTTGTCCCCTGCGGAAGAGACCCCCAGCGAAAGGGGCGTTCGACATTGCCGATATTGGCGTTCACACCGTACCCGATCGTGTAACCGCCACCGGGCAAACCGATCTGACCCAGCATCGCGGCAAGCGTCACCGTCATCCAGAGCGGTTGCTCTCCCCAATCGGCGCGCTGCACGCCGGCGGCGGTTGAAATCATCGTGCGCCCGGCGGCCATCTCGCGGGCCAGTTGCCGCAGACGACTTGCTTCCAGCCCGGATTGGGCCGCGGCCCATTCGGGTGTTTTCGGGAGGCCGTCGCTTTCCCCCCGCAGATAAGAGGCGACCTTGTCGAACCCAACAGTGTATTTGTCCAGAAAACCCCTGTCACAGAGCCCTTCGGTCAGAAGCACATAAGCCAGGCCCATCATGATGGCCGTATCCGAGCCTGGACGCGGCGGCAGCCATTCGGCCTGCAACGACGCCTCCGCATCCGACCTCAGCGGACTAATATTGACGAAGCGTACACCGGCCTTCGCGCAGGCCTGCAGATTGTCCGACATGCGATGCCGGGCAACGCCCCCGTCGCTGACCTGGGTGTTGCGTTTGGCTATCCCGCCGAACATGACCACCAGATCGGTATGTTCCGCGATCACCGACCACCGCGTCGCCTGGGCCACATGGCTCCGGAAGGGACCCACGATATGGGGCATCAGCACCAGGGCGGCATTATAGCTGTAATTGCCTTCCGACCTGACAAAGCCGCCCTGTGTGTTCAGAAAGCGTTTCAACTGGCCCTGCGCATGGTGAAACCGCCCCGCGCTCGACCACCCGTATGAACCAGAAAAGAGGCTTTCATTGCCATGGGTTTCTCGCACGCGCCGCATCTCGGCTGCGACCAGATCCAGCGCGTCGTCCCAGCTCACTTCGACGAAGGGATCCCGCCCGCGTTCGCCCGCCCGCGCCGTGGGCCCGTGATCCAGCCAAGCCGCGCGGACCGCCGGGCGCAACACCCGGGCCCGCCCGCCCAGACTGCCGGCAATGTTGTCATTGATCCGGGACGGGGACGGATCGTCCGGATGTGGCGCGACCGAGACGATGCGCCCATCTGCAACCTGGGCCACGCCGACGCCCCAGTGATTGGCGGTTAAGGCCTGCTTTTGATGTTCCGTCATCCGATTATTGTGCCGCTATACAATACATATATCCCGAATATTGACACGCCTTTGCCGGACTGTCATCCTCACATTTGATATCCATACGCAGGTCCCGGCGTGCCGCAAGATCCACTTAATATTGCTGACCATCTGGTTCAGGCCGGCCGACCCGAACGGGCGGAAGGTCGTCATGTCAACATGCCGATCGAGCTTGGCTCGACGATGGTATTCGACACATTGGCCGCATTCGAAGCCGCGCGCGACGCGCGATATGACAGCGGTACAGTTTATTACGGCAGATATGGGAACCATGCCTCCTTCCAGCTAGAGGCGATGCTGGCCCGGCTGGAAAAAGCCGATGGTGTCACGCTGACGTCATCCGGTGTGGCCGCGATTTCCCTCACGCTGCTTGCCCTGACCCGTCCGGGCAGTCACCTTCTGGTCGCCGACCATGTCTATGGCAATACGCGGGGATTTTGCGACACGGTGCTCGCCTCGCAGGGCGTCGATATCGAATACTTTGATCCGATGATCGGGGGCGGCATCACGGATCTGATCCGTCCAGACACAGCGGCCATCATGTTCGAAGCCCCAGGATCCGGCACGTTCGAGATACCCGACATCCCGGCCATCACGACCGTAGCACGCGCGAAAAAGGTGCCGACCGTGTTCGACAACACATGGGCCACACCGCTCTTCTGTCAGCCGCTTTTGATGAATGTGGATGTCTCGGTCGCTTCGGGGTCGAAATACATCTGCGGGCATTCCGACTGTATGCTGGGGATCATCGCAGCCAGTGGCCCGCTGGGCGAAAAAATCCGCAGAATGGTGATGGCCATCGGCGACAAGCCGGGCGCGCAAGAGGTGTTTCTGGCCTTGAGGGGTCTGCGGACACTTCGGATGCGCATGGCATATGTGGACGCCGCCGGACGGGACATGGCCAACTGGCTCGCAAAGCAGCCCCAGGTGAAACGCATGCTGCACCCGGCCCATGCCGACTGCCCCGGGCACGCGCTGTGGCAACGTGATTTCTCGGGCGCCGCAGGGCTTTTTGGGGTGGTGTTCCACCCCTGCAGCGATGCCCAGATCCGCAGCTTCGTCGAGACCCTGCATCATTTCGGGATCGGCGTGAGTTGGGGCGGATATGAAAGTCTTGTCCTGCCGGTGACACCGACCCGGACCGCAACACCCTGGGTGGAAGACGGCCAACTGGTCCGCTTCAACATCGGCTTTGAGGATCCCGAGACGTTGAAGGCGGATCTTGCCGCCGCCCTGCCCCACCTGAACAGCGCACCGGAGCGAACATGAAAAACAAGATCGACCACTTTGCCGTGGGCGCAACCTCTCTGGAAGAAGGGGTGGCTGCCCTGCAAACCGCTCTTGGCGTCGAGGTGCCGCGCGGCGGCAAGCATGACGCAATGAGCACGCACAATTGTGTCATGCAGGCGGGCAATGAAAGCTTTTTTGAACTCATCGCGATCGATCCGGAGGCTGGCGATCCGGGGCGAACGCGCTGGTTCACGCTGGACGATCCGGCCACGCAAAGCCGGCTCTCAGAACGGCCCCGTGCCCTGTGTTGGGTGGTGAACACCGATGATCTGGATGCGGTGATGTCGGCCAGCCCGGTTGATCTGGGTGAGGTTGTGACATTCACGCGGGGCACACGGTCGTGGCGTTTGACCGTGCCAAAGGATGGCAGCCTGCCGGAAGGCGGGTTGCTTCCGGCCTTTATCGAATGGTCCCCCGGTCCGCATCCCAGCACGGGCCAGCAGGATCTTGGCGTGAGGCTCATGGCGATCCGCCTCAGTCATCCCGACCCAGACTGTCTGAAGGGCATGCTGCGGCGTCTTCAGGTCGATCAACTTGCCGAGGTGAGCGAGGGGGATCCGGCGCTTTCTTTTGTGCTGGAGACACCGGACGGACCTGTTGTGATCGACTAAGTCCTCTTCAGCGTTCCGATACGGTCATTCGGCTTTTGAGATATTCGCCATACTGGCCCAGCGAGAAGATGAAGATCCAGTAGATCGCGCCGACGAAAGCGTAGACTTCAAGATAGTAAGGCGCCCATTGTCCGGTCCCGAAGGCGGCATTGGCCGACGCCAATATGTCGAAGAAGCCGATGATGATGACGATCGCCGTCTCTTTGAACGTGACCACCACCATGTTGATCGTCGATGGCAAGGCGTGTCGGAACACCTGCGGCAGCACGATGCGAAAGAGGATGTGCCAATAGCTGAGACCAAGCGCCTTGCCAGCCTCGAACTGACCTTTCGGGATGGCTTGAAAACCGCCCCGAAAGACCTCGGCCTGATAACAGGCGAAAAAGAGCGCGAAGGCGATGATGACCCGCCAGATCTTGTCCCCCTGCAACCAGTCCGGCAGCAGGATCGGAATGACCACCGCGGCTGTGAACAGGGTCGTCAGCAGCGGCAGCGAGCGGATGAAATCGATCAGCAATGTCGCAAAGAGACGGACCACCGGCATGTCCGAGCGTCGCATCAGCGCCAGCCCCAGACCCATCGGCATGCCCAAAAGCACGACGGATGCGAAGAGAAACAGCGTCAGTGACAGCCCGCCCCATTGGTCGGTCGTGACCTGTTGGAGACCGAGCAGGCTGCCTTCCATCAGCAGGTAATATGCCGCGAAGCCCCCGATCCACAGCGTCGTCAACCGCTTGGCCGTCCATGTCCAAGGGACGCATGATGCGATCACGGTGCCGATGATCGCCAGACAGGCCAGGGTCGAACGCCAGTGTTCGTCATAGGGATAAAGACCGAACAGGATCAGCCGGTGCCGCGCATCGATCACCGACCAGCACGCACCCTCCTTGCTGCATTGATCGGCATTCTCGGCACTCCAGACCGCGTTGAACACCGCCCAGTCCGCGAACAGCCAGATCAGGTAGGCCAGAAATCCGAAGACAACCACCGATATCGCGCTGTCCTTTGGATTGCCAAACGCGCGTTTTTGCAGGCGCGTCAGGATCCGCGCGCCGCGACCCGGGGCTGCATGTGCGACAGTCGCCATATCAATGCGCCTTCAGTTGAAGCCGCGCATTCAGCCAATTGACGAATTGCGCAAGCGTGAAGTTGATCAGCAGGAACGCCCCCATCAGGATCGCGATCAACTCCAAAGTCTGACCGGACTGGGTGATCGAGGTGGAAACGATATAGAAGAGATCTGAAAACCCGATGGCCACACCAATGGTCGTGGCCTTCATGATAAAGATCCACTGGTTTCCCAAAGGTGGAATGATCGTGCGCAAGGCCATCGGCAGTTTGATCCGCGACCAGATCGAAGCGGGGCTAAGACCCAGCGCCTGGCCCGCCTCCACCAGTCCTTTCGGCACCTCCTTGAGCCCGCCCCGCACAACCTCCGCGATGTAAGCGGATCCATAAAGGACGATGGACACGATCATGGCCACCAATTCGATGGAAACGGTCAGCCCTCCGACAAAACGCAAACCCCGCAGCTCGGGAACCGAAAAGATCGTCTCATCCGCAGGCACCAGGGTGATGGCGCTTGCAATCGCGAGGGCCAGAACCCCGGCGATCCAAAGTGCCAGCGCCCGCATCAAAGAGGTCTTGCGCCAGACCAAAAAGGCCGCAAGCGCAAGGCTCGTAAGCAGAAGGATCGCGGCGGCCCCCAGCGACAGGTTGAGCGTCGGCAACATCAATCCCCGGTTCGACAGAAAGGCCGCCTCTCCCAAAGAGTAAGCCTGACGCGGGCCTGGCATATGGATCATGATCGCGTACCAAAAGACCGCCTGCAGGATCAGGGGAATGTTACGAAAGATCTGAACAAACACGTTGGCCGCCGATGCCAGCGCGAGATTTCGCATGTCGCGGGCCGTGCCGACGATAAAACCCAGAATTGTGGCCAGGATGATGGACACGCCCCCGACAAACAGGGTGTTCAGAAACCCGATTGTCAGTGTCCGCGCATAGCTGTCATCGATGTTCCGTTCCAGCAGAGAAAACGAGTAACTCCATCCGGTGGAGCGGTCGAGAAAGCCAAATCCGCTTGTGATGCCCAGCGCAGAGAGATTTGTCTGCGCGCTGCTGACCGCCGACCAAACGATCGCGATGGTTCCAACGAGAATGACAGCTTGAATGGCGTATTGACGGCGCTTGGCCCGCGCCTTGAGTTCTGCCGGGGACATCATACGCCTCCGTCCGGGGAAAGGGCCATTCCAGATGGTGGAATGGCCCGGTTGACGATACGTGGATCAGTCGAGGATCGGGGCGTAGAGAACGCCGCCGTGGCTCCAAAGGTTGTTCAGGCCGCGATCCAGCTTGTAAGGGCTGCCTTCACCGAGGTTGCGATCGTAGATCTCACCGAAGTTACCGACTGCCGCGATCATCTCTTTCGCCCAGGTATCCCGCAGTCCCAGCCGTTCGCCCATGCCCGGATCGACCCCCAGCAAACGGGCAACGCGGGGGTTTGGCGGCGTTGCCGCCATCTCCTCGACATTGGCCATGGTCACGCCTTCTTCCTCAGCGATCAGAAGGGCGGAGAGCATCCAGTTCACCACGTCAACGAACTCTTCATCGCCCTGACGCATGGCTGCGGAAATGGGTTCAGAGGACAATTGATCATCGAGGATCACATGCGCGTCGGGATTGTCGATTTCGGTTGCCCGCAAAACGGCGAGGTTCGGCCCCCACCCCGCGAAGGCATCACACCGGTTGGCCAGATAGGCCGCGCGCAGTTCCGATGCCTTTTCATAGGACACGATCGTATGATCGACATCGATGGTTTTCATATAATTCGCCGCGATGCGCTCAATCGTGGTGCCGGCTTCCACGCAAATCGTTCCCCCTTCGAGATCCTTGGCCTCAGAGATACCAAGATCGCCATGCGCCATGAACTGGGTGCCTCCGAAGAAATACGGCAACGAGAACTGGAGCCCAAGCTCCGTATCGCGGCCCATCGTCCAGCCTGTCGCCTTGATGATGATATCGACATCACCCGATTGCAGGGCGGGGAAACGCTGGGCCCAGCTCAGCGGGACGATCTGCACCTTGTTCGGATCGCCCAGAATAGCGGTTGTGAGCGCGCGGCAGATATCAATGTCGAGGCCCTTCCACTCGTTTCTGTCGTTCACTTCGACAAATCCGAAATAGCTGCCGTTGTGACCGGAACACAGCATCGTGCCCCGATCTTCGATTTGCTTCACCGTGGCGCTTTCCGCCGCGGCCCATGTCGGAGCGCAGACCACCGCCGCGATCGCCCCCAGTTTGGCGAAATGGTTCATCATTAACCTCCATGTAGTTGTACCGTATATCAGCACATTTGTTCTGTTATTGAGAATGTCGAGTCAAAAGACACCTGTCAACAGGTTTGAGATCCGCCCCGTCCCGAGACCGGTGCAAAGCTGTTTGACTGTGCAGAGAAAGGGCATCTTGCGCCGCTCTGGCATTCAACTCCGGGGCGCGGGCATGCGGATCAAGGGCCTTGCCGCCGGAACCCTGCCCGCCTTGGCTGCGGACGGGCGCCCGCCCGCATGATCATATGTCCGGGCAGTCCAGGTGAGGGCCAGCCGGGTCGTCACTTGCGGAGCGTTCGCACAAAAAAGGCCCCGGCAGGTTTCCCTGCCGGAGCCCGTAATACGTATTGGCGCCAGATTAGGCCGCGAGCGTCGTCTTGAGGTCGTAGGACGCGATCATCGGCGACATCGGGCTGTGGTTCTCATCATGCGGGATGTACTTCACTTCCATCTTGGTGAAGTTCAGCCGGATGGTTTCCATCGGACGGTCACCTGCCGTGCTGACGCTGTATTCGGCAATCAGCGTGTTCGTCAGTTTGTATTCCACGTACATGATGCCCGGGCTACCGGTGGTCACAAGGTGGATCACGGTGTTCTTGCCCAGCCGGCCAGTGCAGGCTTCGGCGAACAGTTTCGTGGACGAACTGTCGGTCACTTTGGTGAGAACAAGCTCGCTGACGGTCGGCTCGGACGCTTCACGGTTCGCCGTGGAGCCCGCCTGAGTATTCATATTGCGCGACACATTCCAGTGAAGCGATTCGATGTCCATCCAGTTCTTATGCTCTTCTTGAGTCGCATCGCCCGGAATTCCATCCAGCTGCATGTAGATCGGCATTCTTTATAACTCCTGGTAAGAAAGTCGTAAGATTTGGTGTTCGAAAAAGCACAACAGAATCACGGTGCTTTTTCAGCTTGCGAGGCGCCTCCTCTTGCCAACAGGGGCGACGGAAAACCCGTCTTCGTTGTCGACGCCAACCTCAACAGCGCGCGGCATCATACCGCTCGCCACTGAATCCAGAAAAAAGTCGGCCAGCCGCGGCAGCACGCTCCGCGCCAGCATCGTTTCGATAGCCCGTGCTCCGGTGTCCCCGGTTCGGGCGCGTTCCGCCAAAAGGTCCCGCGCGCTATCGGTGACCGTCATCTCTGCCTGATAGCTTTCCCGGACCCGCTCGCTGATCTTGGACAATTGAAGCTCCACGATCTGCGCCAGCGTTGCATCGTTCAGCGGCAGGTAAGGCACAATCGAGAGACGTCCCAGGAAGGCCGGTTTGAAGTCGCGGCTCAGATCGGCCTGCAGAAGATCCGGCAGTTCAGACGGCTCCGGCATGGTCTCGGGGTCTTCGGCAAGCGTGGCGAGCGTGTCGCTGCCAGTATTTGCCGTCATCAGGATCGTGGTGTTTCTAAAATCCACGTCCCGCCCCTCGCCATCCCGCAGCACGCCCTTGTCGAACACCTGATAAAAGATCTCCTGCACGCCGGGATGTGCCTTGTCGATTTCATCAAGCAAAAGAACGCTGTAGGGACGACGCCGCACCGCCTCGGTCAGCACCCCGCCCTCTCCATAGCCTACATATCCGGGGGGCGAGCCCATCAGCAGCGAGACTTTGTGCTCCTCCTTGAATTCGGACATGTTGATCACCGTCAGGCCTTGCGCCCCGCCGTAAAGCTCATCCGCCAAGGCCAGCGCCGTCTCGGTCTTGCCGATGCCGGACATGCCAACCAGCAGGAACACACCTTGCGGGCGGCGGGCGTCTTGCAGTCCGGCCTGGGCGATGCGCATCGCTTCGCAAATGCGATCAACGGCGGCATCCTGCCCCAACACCCGCGACTTGATCCGGTCGCCAAGGCTGCCGACAGCGGCGATCTGGCTTCGCATCAGTCGCCCGGTGGGTACGCCGGTCCAGCGCCCGATCACCGCCGCAACCGCTTCGGCATCAACGACCCGGTGCACCAGCGGCGCCTCCCCCCCGGCACGCGCCAGCTTTTTCTCAAGCGCGCCCAGACGTTGCAATGCGTCCTCTCCACCCTCACCGGCAACCTGATCCGCGGCGTCCGCCAGGGCCCGCTGCTCTGTCAGCTTGGCTGAAATTGCGGCGGCCTCTGCTTCCTCGGTCTGCAGCTTCCTGCGGAGATCCCTGAGATCTCGCGCCAATCCGGCACGCGGCGGCTCTGTTGCCAGCCGCTCGATTTCGACGCTCAGATCCCGGGCCTCGATCTCATGTCGGGCGAGATCGTCCGGGGTCACTTCGCGGCTGAGTTTGACCGCGGCCGCTGCCGTATCAATCACGCTGACCGCCTTGTCGGGCAATTGCCGCTCAGGCAGGTAGCGGGCGGACAATTCCACCGCAGCGCGCAGCGCGCTTTCGCGGATCGGCACGCCGTGATGTTCCTGAAACTTTGGTGCTACGGCGCGCAGCATGCGAATGGCCGTCTCGATCTCCGGTTCGGCAACCTTCACGGGATTGAAACGCCGCGTCAGCGCCGCGTCCTTTTCGAAATGCTTTTTGTATTCGCCCCATGTCGTGGCGGCGATGGTGCGCAACTCTCCCCGCGCCAGCGCTGGCTTGAGGATATTGGCGGCATCCCCCTGTCCGGCGGCCCCGCCCGCGCCGATCAGGCTGTGGGCTTCGTCGATAAAAAGAATGATCGGCGTTTCGGAGGCCCGAACCTGATCAAGCACCCCGCTGAGACGCCTTTCGAACTCGCCCTTCACACCAGCTCCGGCCTGCAACAGGTTGAGATCCAGCGCAAAAACAGAAACGTGCTTGAGAGGCGAAGGTGCATCGCCATCGGCGATCATGACTGCGAATGCCTCGACAACCGCGGTCTTACCGACCCCTGCTTCGCCCAGAAGGATCGGGTTGTTTTGTCGACGTCGCAGCAGGATATCGACCATCTGGCGCAGTTCGGTTTCCCGCCCGACGATCCGGTCGATGTGACCTGCGCGCGCTTCGGCCGTCAGGTCCGTGGCATAGGCCGACAGAAAGTCTTCGGCGCCCCCGGATGCCTGCGGAAGAGGTGTGGCGTTGTCTGAAGGAAGGCTTGCGGCCTTGGCCTGAACCGCCTCTTCGAGCGCGCCGAGGCTGAGGTTGAGAAGCGCTGGCGCGACGCGCCGAACCTGCGCCCGCAGGCCGGTGTCTGAAACGAGCGTCAGCAGCAAAAGCTCCACGCTCACCCGCGACTGTCCAAAGCGTAGGGAGGCCGCGGTCCATGCTTCGCGGGCCAAGTCGATCACGGCGGTCGACATCGACGGCGTACCACCGGCCTGACGCGGCAGGCTATCGACCGCGCGCACAGCTTCCGCGTGTGCCCGTGCGGGATCGGACCCTGCAGCTTCGATGGTCGAAGCCGCCTCTCCCGCACACAAAACGGCCAGCCAGTGCTCAAGCTCAACAGAGGCATGAGCATGCCGCACGGCAAGCGCTGCTGCTTGTTCGAGCGAGACCGCGACCTCTGGAGACAAGCGGGAAATCAAGACATGTAAATCGATGGCAGACATCTAATCCAGTCAGGTAAATTCGGCTGAGTAAGCGACAGTTCAAATCTTGTAAGAGAGGTCGATTCCAGACCTCCCTGTCCCTTTTATGTTTCAGCAGACGGCGGCTCGTTCAACCGCTCCGGACCGTCTGTTTCAGCCTCAGGTTGCTGTAACGTGGTCTTGCGAATCGAGCAGGAAAAAACTCCAAACATCTGATTTAAATTGATTTTTTGATCTCAAAAAACTGGGGGAACACATGTCGGAAGCGCCCGAACAGCAGGACGAAGCTCAATCTGTCGGCGACGACCCGCGCAAATCGCCGCAGGGTCTGGCGAAATACCGCGATCTGCGGGATGCGCGCTCGGCGGCGCGAGCGGAAGAGCGCCGACAGGACGGCGAAGATCCGAGCATTCGGAGCCTAAAAGCGCCGATGGACTGGTCTCGCGTACAGGAAATTGCACATCTCATATTGGCCGACATTGGCCAGGATATTGAGGTCGCTGTTTGGCTGATCGAGGCGGAAACGCGCATTTCGGGTCACTCCGGATTGGCCCGCACGATGGCTCGATTGACAGAAATGGTTTCACGTTATGGGCGAATGTTGCACCCCCAACCCGAAGACAATCTCGACGAGCCGTTCGATATGATCGCCGCCCTGAACGGGGTCGGGCGCGAGGGCGCTCTCATTCAGCCGTTGCGGCTGACGCCGCTCGTGCCGGGCCTCAGCTATGGCGAGGCGAGCCTGTGGCACGCGATGGCCACCGACAGCCAGGATGAAATGCGCACCATGCTGACAGAGCCCGGCATGGATGCCGTTGCCAAGAAGCTGGCCGAGATCGATGACGCGCGCAGCGCGGTCTATGCCTGTGACCGTGCCCTGACCGATCTGCTTGGGGCCGATGCGCCGCCCTTCGGGCAAATCGTCGATGTGCTGGATGAAAGCGAGCGGATGATCCAGAACCTCGCACCCGGCGTGCAGATGTCGATGGCAGCCGCGGAAGAGGCCGCGGAGGATCCTGACACGCCCCCGGACGCGGCGCCTACCCCCAAGGTCAAAACCGGTGAGATCGCCAGCCGCGAGGAGGCCTTTGAACAGCTCCTGAAAATCGCTGCTTTTTTCAGACGGACCGAGCCTCATTCGCCCATGGGCGACGCGCTGGAGACCATCGTCCGGCGCGGGCGCATGGATTTCATGGCGCTGATCGAAGAGCTGATCCCGGACCCGAATATCAGGCGGGCGATGATGACCACGGCTGGCATCGGCAACAAACCCGACAACGAAGGGAGCAATCATTGACCGCCCCATAGTCCGAAGGTGCGACCCGATTTGGATATCGCACACCGCGGGGCCGCATGACCTATCGCAGCAAAATCACTTTTTAAGGATCTGACCAAGGAGATGCAGATGGCCAGCATTCACGATAAACTGGATAACGTGCGCAAACCGCGCGTTCACATTAAGTACGAAGTCGAAACCGAAGGCGCCGCCGTTGAGAAGGAACTTCCCTTCGTTGTCGGCGTGCTAGGAGACTATTCAGGCGACCCCACCGAAGAGCTTGCCCCGTTTGGGGAGCGGAAATTCGTCCAGATCGACAAGGACAATTTCGATCAGGTGATGGCGCGCATGACACCGGGTCTGAACCTGCAGGTCGAAAATACGCTGAGCGAAGAAGACGAGATGATGAAGGTGAACCTGGCCTTTTCATCGCTGTCTGATTTTGAGCCTGCCCGGGTTGTCGACCAGGTTCCCGCACTCAAGACGCTGCTGGAGAACCGCAACCAGCTGCGAGACCTGCTCAGCAAGGCCGATCGCTCTGAAGAGCTGGAAACGCTTCTGGAAACGATGCTGCAGGACAATGAAGCGCTCAAGAAGATCATGGGTCAGCTGCAATCCGATACACCCGCAGAGGAGGCCAAATAATGGCGTCAAACGCACAACAAAGCACGGCCGTCGAGACGACCGGAGTAACCGAAGATCTGCTGAGCCAGGTGATCGGCGCAACCCGGCAGACCGAACCCGACCGGACCAAGGAATTGCTGCGCACCCTGACGGATGCGGCCCTCGACGGCACGGTCAGCTATTCGCGCAACCTGACCATCACGCTGACCAAGGCGATTGAGCAGATCGACGCAAAGATCTCTGAACAGCTCGCTGCGATCATGCAAGCAGAGGACTTCGCAAAGCTGGAGGGAAGCTGGAGGGGTCTTTGGCATCTGGTTCAGAACTCCAACACCTCTTCGAACCTGAAGATCCGGGTTCTGAACGCCTCGAAGAAAGAGATTGGTCGAGATCTCTCGAAGGCGGTGGAATTCGATCAGTCCCGTCTTTTCAAGTCGATCTACGAGGACGAATTCGGAACGCCCGGCGGCGAGCCGATGGGTGTTCTGATCGGTGATTTCGAATTCGACAACAGCTTTGAGGATGTCGAGTGCCTGCGCGATATCAGCCAGGTGTCGGCTGCGGCGTTCGCCCCTTTCATATCGGCGGCAAGCGCCAAGCTTTTCGGCTTTGACGATTTCACGGAGCTGTCGAAACCACGCGACCTGTCCAAGATCTTCGATGCCACCGAATATGCCAAATGGCGCGGCTTCCGCGAGACCGAGGAATCCCGCTTCGTCTCTCTGACGCTTCCCCGCGTGCTGGCCCGCACACCCTATGGTCCAAACACCAAGACCATTGACGAATTCGTCTACGATGAAGCGATCGCTTATGAAGGTGACCGTATCCCGCATGAAAACTACTGCTGGATGAATGCCGCCTATGTCATGGGCACCCGCCTGACCGAGGCGTTCAACCAGACAGGGTGGTGCACCGCAATCCGCGGGGCCGAGAATGGCGGCAAGGTGCAAGGGCTGCCGATGCATCTGTTCTCGACCGACCAGGGCGATACCGACATTAAGTGCCCCACTGAAATCGGCATCACCGACCGGCGCGACAGCGAATTGGGCGCGATGGGTTTTCTGCCGCTGTGTCACTACAAGAACACCGACTATGCCGTGTTCTTCGGTGCACAAACGGCGCACAAACCCGCAAAGTACGACCGCCCCGAAGCAACGGCCAATGCCGCGATCTCGGCACGTCTGCCCTATGTGATGGCCACGTCCCGCTTTGCCCACTACCTCAAGGTCATCGCGCGGGACAAAATCGGCTCCTTCATGGAGGCCGAGGATTGCGAGGAATGGCTGAACCGCTGGCTGAACAACTACGTGAACGCCAACGACAATGCCGGCCCCGACATGCGCGCGGTTTATCCCCTGCGCGATTCCAAGGTGAAGGTCGAGGAAGTGCCGGGCAAGCCCGGAAGCTACAACGCCGTCGCATGGCTCCAGCCCTGGCTGCAGATGGAGGAACTGACGACATCGCTCCGCATGGTCGCTCGGATCCCCGAGAAGGTCTAAGCCATGGACGCCCCGGTTCTGCATGCCGGGGCAGCGCCAAGCTACGATAGCGCAATCGGGCGCGGCGACGTGATCGCCGCGCGCATTGACCGTCTCATCGTGGCGATAGACGCTGCTTTGGCCGCGCAGGTGAACGCAATCCTGAACGCGCCCCGGTTTCGTGAGATGGAGGGCCGCTGGCACGCGCTTGCGCGCTTGCTCGATCAGATCGATTCCGAGCAGGTCACGCTGCGTTTGCTGGACGTCAACTGGCGGGTTCTGTCACGCGATCTCGAACGGGCGGTGGAGTTTGATCAAAGCCATCTCTACCGGCTGGTCTATGATGGCGAATTCGGGATGCCCGGGGGCCTTCCGTTCGGCCTGATTGTGGCGGATTACCATGTATCGGCGCGCACAGATCCAGAGCGCGGGGATCAGGTGGACACGTTGCAAAGCCTGGCGGGCGTCGCGGCCGCCGCGTTTTGCCCGGTTATTCTGGGCACGGCGCCCGATCTTCTTGGTGTGAACCGGTTCGACGAACTCCGCGCGACGTCGGATCTGGCGGAGTTGCGGCTTGGGCGGCATACCGAACGCGACCTGCGGCGCTGGACAACATTGCGACAGCGCGAAGACAGCCGGTTTCTTGGGATCGTGGCCCCCGATCTGGTCCTGCGATCTCCTTATCGCCGATACGACGCCGAGCGGGCGGATCAATTCACCTTTGACGAAGGGCCCGAAAATCCGCTTTTCGTGAACGCCGCCTTTGCCTTTGCCTCGACCGTCATTGCCACCTTTCAGGAGAGCGGTTGGTTTGCCGCGATCCGGGGCGCCTATCAGGACGAGGAAGGTGGCGGACGTGTGCCCGCTTTTGGCTCTTACGACTTCGAAACGGACGGTCATGGCATCTCTGCCCAGGCGCCGGTTCGCATCCGTTTTACCGCGGCCCAGGAAAACGCGCTGATCGAACGGGGTATCGTTCCGCTTTCGGCGCTCTTTCTCGAGCCTCAGGCCGTGTTCAACGCCAATCCTTCCGTGCATCAGCCTCCCACCTACGAAACGCCGGTGGCCAACGAGAACGCGCGGCTGGGTGCCATGCTGCAATATGTGCTCTGCACGTCACGCTTTGCCCATTACCTCAAGGTCATGATGCGGGACGAGATCGGTTCGGCCGCAGATCCCGCGACAATCGAATACCGCCTGAACAGCTGGTTGCGGGAATACTGCCTTGGCAACGACGACGCGGCTGCGTCCCTGAAGGCGCAATATCCCCTGCGCGACGCGGGTGTGACGGTCAATGCCGTGCCCGGAAAGCCCGGCTGCTATGCCGCGACCATCCGGCTGCAACCTCATTTCCAGCTCGATGATATCGCAACCACGTTCCACCTGATCTCAGAAGCGCCGCGGGCAGCAGATCTTGAAAAGGGTGTTTCATGACACAAACGACCACACTGACCGACCTCTTGTCGAACGACGATCTGGACCAGGCGCTGAGCCTGGCTGCTGGCCGCGTCAAGTATCAGCCGAAATCGACAGCGCGGCGGATGGAATTTGCCCAACTTCTGGTGCTCGGCGGCGAGCTGGAACGGGCGGATACGCAGGCGCGCCTTGCCCAGCAATTCGACCCGGCAAGCGCCCCGTCGCTGACGCCCTTTCGCCAGTATTTACGCGGCCTCGAAGCGCGGGAAAGATGGTGGTCCGAAGGCGCCCTGCCCGATTTCCCCCTAGGTGCGACACAAGCCGACAAGCTGGCCCTGGCACTGAACGTGGCCATCCGGACCGGCGCCACCGAGACCGAGGTGCGCCGCGCCGGTGCAGAGCTGGAGGCGGTACGGCTCGCCTGTCCCGTGGTCTGGAACTCGACCGAGCACGCGGATCTGCGGGACCTAGATGATCGCCTTCCGCACGCGCTTGAGGCGATTACCAGCGGTGGCCGCTATCTTTGGATTGATTTCACCAAGTTCAGCGAGGTGACTTTTGCGCCCGTCAGCGCGCCGCTCGATCTGACGCTGCGCTCAGCGCGGGTCAGCCTGAAAGACGGCTCCTCCGCCGATCTTCTGATCCCCGCAATCTACGACGCGCCGCGCATGCCGGCCGAACATCTGGCGCGCCAGACGGATTTCGAGGATCTGCCCGGCGGTCTGACCCGTGCTTTTGGACAACGGGCCTTCCTGGTCGAGGACGGCATGGCACCGATCCTTGAGGCAGAAACGTGGCTCTTTCGATGACTGGCCCTCCGCGCATATCCAAAGGGGGCTCAATGCGGCTGGCGCCATCACTGCTGGACCGGCTGATCGACCTCGAACCGGATCTCGAACGCGATCCAAACCCGGCATCCGCCGAGAGCTTTGACGGCATCCGCGCGGCCTTGCGGCGCGATCTGGAAATCCTGCTCAATACGCGCTGTACGCCGTCGTCACCGGCCAGCGCCTATCCCGAGCTTGCCGACAGCCTGCTCGCCTACGGCGTGGAGGATTTCTTTGCCGCCAGCCTGGCCTCTCCCATCCAGCGTGAGGATTTCGCACGGCGGCTTCAGGAGCGGATAGCACGGTTCGAGACCCGGCTTGAGGACGTTTCGGTGACGCTTGTCGCGGATGCGACGCCACACCAGCGCAAGCTGCGATTGCGCATCTCTGCACATTACCACGCGCGGCCCGGCCTGCCCCCGCTTGTCTTCGAGACCAGCCTCGATCCTGTCGCCGGGCGCTTTCTGGTGGCAGATATGCGGATGGCGGAGACCCGTCGTGGCTAACCGTTTTCTTGAATTCTACAATGCCGAACTCGGCGCGATCCGCGAACGCGCGGGCCGCTTTGCAACGGCGTATCCCAAGATTGCGGGGCGTCTGCGTCTGGCCAAGGACACCGCCGACGATCCCCATGTCGAGCGCCTGATCCAGAGTTTCGCCTACACCGCCGCCCGGGTCCGGCAAAAGATCGATGACAGCCTGCCGGAGCTGACCGACAGCCTGCTGGAGACGCTTTATCCTCACTATCTGGCCCCCATCCCGGCCTTATCGATTGTCAGCTTTGCCCCCGCGCCCGACCTCGACGCGATGCGGATTGTTCCGCGCGGCACGGATGTGACATCGGAGCCGATCGAAGGCGACACCGTACGGTTCACCACGACGCAAGACACCCAGGTGGCACCGATCAGGCTGACAGAGGTTCGCATGATGGCGCGCCCCTTCGAAGCGCCTCCGGCACCCACTGCGCGCGCGGGAAGTTGCCTGCGCCTCGCGATAACACCCAGTGCCGCGCCCCGCCTCAACGAACTTGGGCTGGACAAGCTGCGCCTTTATCTATCGGGACCGGCACAGGAGGCCACGGCACTCGCACGGCTGCTGTTTCAGCATTGCAAGGGCGTGACGCTGGCCGCTCACGCCGCGGACCCGGAGGCACGGCGTCTCGATCCATCCGTCCTGAGACCGGTAGGTTTCGAGCCGGACGCGGCGCTTTTCCCATATCCCGATGGAAGCTTCCAAGGGTATCGGATGCTTTCGGAATTCTCGGCCTTGCCGGAAAAGTTTCTGTTCTTCGACATCGCGCTTCCAGAGATTTCCCAGCGGGACCGGCTTGACCTCTATCTCTATTTCGACATCCCGCCAGACGATGCGGTCCGTTCGGTCGGACTGAATTCGGTGACGTTGTTTGCGACGCCTGTCGTAAACCTCTTTCGCGCGCGGGCAGAGCCGGTGGCGCTGGATGGCACCCGGTCGGCCTATCCTCTTGCCGCGGACGCGCGCCGTCCAAAAACCCGCCAGGTCCATTCGGTGCGACGTGTGACGCTGACCGATGACGACGGTGCGGTCGATCTTTGCCAGCCGTTCTTTCACCGACTGACGGATCACGCGACAAATGGTGTCTATTGGCATCTGCGGCGCCATTCCGGTGCGGATGGTGCGCCCGAAGGGTCAACCACGATCGCGTTCGTGGACGCCCGGCAATCCCCTGCCTCCCGCGCGGGAATGACCGCCAGTGTCGAGGTGCTGGCCACAAACGGGGCGCTGCCCCGTCGCCTGCCCTATGGCGGCGGGCAGCCGCGGCTGCGTATCGGGTCGAGCATCGATTTCGTAAGTTCGGTTTTCTGTCTCAGGGCCCCCACCCCTCCGCGCGCCACCAACGGCGCGGACAACCGGGCGTGGCGACTGATGTCGCATCTGTCGCTCAATCATTTATCCCTCAGCACCTCGGGTGCTGCGGCGCTGAAGGACATTCTGCGGCTCTATGCCACCAGCGAGAGCCCTGAAACGGGACAGATGATCGACGCCATTGACACGCTGCAAACGCAAACCGGGCTGGGGCGGGTCGGCGGCGTGACGGTGACAGGCACCGACGTGACCCTTGTCTTCGAAGACAGCCGGATTTCCCCCGGCCAGGCCGTGCTCTTTGCCTCCGTGCTTGACCGTTTCCTGGGCTGCTACACAAGTCTGAACACCTTCACCCGGCTCTCCGTCCGGATGAAGGACCGCTCTGATCTGCTCGCCCGTTTCCCGGCGCGGGCCGGAGAGGAGGCGCTGATATGAAAGACGCGGCACCCGGGCCAAATCTCTTCGACACCCTCGAACGCGACCCGCACAGGTTCGAGGCGCTGACCGCCCTTCGTCTTGCCGCCGCCGAGGCGGAGCGGCGCGGCGTGCCGCTTGATATCAAAAGCGCGCCGTCCACGGCGCTTGCATCCAGCGCGATCCGCGCGGTCAATGTCCGCGCCGACCGGATCGAGGTCGATTGCGCGCTTACCGGGCTGGTCGGCCCGCTGTCACCTCTGCCGCCCGCCTATACGGAACTGGCCGCCGCTGACACCAGGCGACGCGCCGGTGGGCTGTCGGGCTTTCTGGAGATTTTCTCGGATCGGATGGCACGGCTCTTCGAGGCCGCAGCCGCGAAATACAGCCTGCCTGCCTTGCTGCAATGGCAAAGGGATGATCGCAATCGCATTCTCACAGCCCTGAACGGGTTGATCGGCGCGGCGCCGCCGGGCTTGCAGAAGGCGCTTCCATTGCCGGCTCAAGCCACGTTGCGACATGCCGGGCTCTTGTCGCAACGGACGCGGTCCGCCGTTGGCCTGCGGACACTGGTAGAGGCCGAATTGGGACTGCCGGTGCGCGTGGTACAGTTCCAACACCGTTGGCGCATGCTGGACGAGGAAGATCAGACGCAGCTCGACGGATCGCGTGTCCTGGGCGTCGACAGTGTGGCCGGGGGCGCGGTGCCCAACCGGTCCGGTCAGGTGCGGCTGATCATCGGCCCGGTCCGCTATGCCGATTTCCTGACCCTTGAGGCCGGTCAGCCGCGCCTGATCGAATGCGCGAAACTGGTGCAATTCTACCTTGGCCCGGTCATCGAATTCGATCTGCAGATCGTGCTCGACAAACGCGACGTGCCCGAAACGCAGCTGGGGGGCAGCGGTCCTGCTGTGCGACTGGGCTGGAATGCCTGGGCGCGCACGGAACCCGCGGCGCGCGACAGCGACGAGGCGATCATAGACGGCGCGCTCGCGCAGTTGGAACGGAGGGTTGCCGCGTGACATCCCGGACACAAACCCGCCACCGCCGGAGAAGACAATGCAACTGACGTTGGAGCTTTTGACTGGCCCCAATGCGGGGGAGACACGCCTTGTCGGCAACGGGCGCAGCTTTGTCATCGGTACCTCGGCCGGGGCGACATGGCTTTTGCCCCTGACCGCGGAAGGGCGCGGGGATGTGCGGATCGAAGACGGTCATGACGGCCTGACCGTCAGACTGGAAAGCGGTGTTGCCTATCTGGACCAGCGCGGGCTCACCGAAGATGCCGCACGTCCGCTTCATCCGCAAAGCATCCTTCAGATCGCGGGTCACCAGCTGCGCGCCGGACGCACGCATGAACCCGCCAGCGAGGGCGTGACAGCGATCGGAACAGCGCCCACGATCAGCTCGATCCTCGCTGATGTCGCCCCTGGCGGGATTACGTCCGACGGCCTGGTTCAGGCACGCAGCGAAGAAAACTGGCTGGACACGCTCGCCTCGTCCGAGCCCGCGCGGCCGGAATGGGCATCGCTTGGCCGCTACCAGGGCGACGCCGAGGAGGCAGCGCCGCTTTCGGCACCGGCGGATACACCGTTCCTGCCATCCGACTGGGACGCGCCCGATGGCGCACCGTCGGATGCCGGAAATGAAATGACACAGGCCGAGGCGGTTGCCGCCGTTCTCAAGATCGGGCGCGAGAAGGATATGTTTCTCGATGAAGCCCCCTCGCCCCGCCCGGATGCGGCGGTTGCGGCTTTCCTGCGCGCATGCGGTCTTTTGCCCGACGAAATGCCCGGCCTCGGCGCGCGCCAGATGGAGGCATTCGGAGGCATGCTTCTCAGCCTGCTGGACGCGGTGTCGGAGATGGAGAACGCCCAGGCCAGGCTGAAGGCCGAGCTTGGGCTGGCGGATCCTCTGCAGCCCAGCGCCGCGCGGCAGCCCGCAGCACTCCTCATCTCCGCCGCGCAGGACCCCGACGCGGCGCTGGGTGCGCTCGAAGGGCGGTTGTCGGATCTGCGCGCCGCCCAAACCGCCCTTTTGGGTGGCGTGCGCAGCTTCGCATCCGAGGCGCGCGCGCAACTCGACCCCGACGCGGTGGAGGCGCATCGCGCGACCGAGGCCGGCGTGACCGGTCGCCTGGCGCCCGCGCGCGCGGCCTGGGACATCTATCGCCGCCGGTTCGAGGCAGACCCTGCACCCCTCTCCGATGCTGCGCTGGCCACCGCCATCCGCGCGCATCTGAATGAACGTCAAGACAAGGACCCGTACGAGTGAAAACCGATAACCGCGTGGCCTGGACCGAAGGCATGTTCCTCAGGGTCCAGCACTTTCAGCAAGCCGACCGCTGGACCGAACGGCTGGTGCGCGACCGTACCGAGCCGCTGGCCCCCTATCCCTGGGGACTGACCCAGATCGCCATCGACCGCGCAGCGCTTGGCGTGGGCCGCGTGGCACTATCTGCGATCCAGGGAATGATGCCCGACGGCACTCCCTTTTCGGCGCCTGGTCTTTGTGACCTGCCCGCGCCCGTACAGCTCACCGAAGGCTCCGGCGCGCAAACCGTCTACCTTGCCCTGCCGATGCGCCAGCCGGGACAGCCTGAATATGCAGGCGAGGCCGCCGCAGGCGCACGCCACAAGCGGGAAGACTATGAGGCAGAGGATGGCAATGCCGACACGGCCTTTTCCGCCCCGATCACAGTGGGCCGCCTGTCGCTTTCGCTCAAAACCGAACAGGATGAGCGTGAAGGCTTTGAATGTCTGCCGATCGCACGGGTGGCCGAAACCCGAGCGGATCTGTCGGTCATTCTCGAAGAGGACATGATCCCGCCGGTAATGACGCTCGGCGCATCGCCCCGTCTGACAGGCTATCTCACCGAACTTCTTGGCCTGCTGCGCCACCGCGCGACGGCCATCGCGCAGCGGATGGGCGACCCGTCGATCCGCGGTGCGGCAGAGGTCGGAGACTACATGATGCTGCAGGCGCTCAACCGCGCCACGCCGATGATCGCGCATCTTGAGTCACAGGCCGCGCAGCTCCACCCCGAGGCGATCTATCGCCAGCTCGTGGCGCTGGCCGGGGAGCTTGCGACCTTCACCGCCGACAACAGCCTCGCCCCCGATCTCGCGCCTTACCGTCACATGGAGCCCGAAGCGACCTTTGCCCCGGTCATGGACGAGTTGCGCCGGTCGCTGTCGGCGGTTCTGGATCAGTCCGCCACCCCCATCCCGCTGGAAGAGCGGCGCCACGGCGTCCGTGTCGGAATGATCGCCGATGCCGCCCTGCGCGCCAAGGCCAACATGGTGCTGGCCGCCCGTGCTGACATCCCGCAAGAGCAGTTGCGCCGCGCGCTGCCCAACCAGATCAAGATCGGCCCGGTCGAGCGGATCTCGGAACTGGTCAACGTGGCCCTGCCTGGCGTGCCCGTCCGCCCCCTGCCCGTGGCGCCCCGACAGCTTCCGTTCCGCGCCTCGACCGTCTATTTCGAACTCGATACCCAGGATGATTTGTGGCGCGCAACCAGCGAAAGCGGCGCCATCGCCATTCATCTCGCCTCGGAATTTCCGGGGCTTGAGATGGAATTGTGGGGAGTTCGGCAATGAGCAACGGATCGGCAGACCGTCAGGACGACGAAACCCCGCGCATCGTGCTGCCCACGCCTGGCGGCAAGCGGCGAGAGCCGCAGCCGGAGGCCGCCCCCGCCCCGCCACCGGAGCCCGCAGCGCCCGATCCGGCCCTGTCTGTTGCCGACATCCTGTCGGGTTTTCGCTTCGAGACCGGCGATCTTCCGGTCATGGTCGCCCAGGCCGCCCCCCTTCTGAACCTCGCCCACGCCCTGCGGCAGGCGCGCGAGGGCGCGTCGATGGGCGACTTGCGACGCGAACTGACAAAGGCCGCGCGGGATTACGAAAAGGCACTGGCCACGGCGGGCATCCTGCCCGACCAGGCGCGCGCGGCGCATTATGTTGTCTGTGCCACGCTCGACGACGTGATCCGCAACACGAGCTGGGGCGCCGAATGGTCGGTGGAGGGGCTGGTCTCGACCTTCCATCAGGACGTTCTGGGCGGCGAGAAGGTCTATGACCTGCTGTCGCATTTCCAGAAAACCCCGCGCGCCAACCGCGATCTTCTGCTCCTGATCTATCTCTGCCTCTCGCTGGGTTTCGAGGGTCGCGCCCGCGTCAGCCCGCGTGGTGCCACCGAACTGGCGCAGGTGCGCGAGAACCTTTACCGCACGCTGCGCACCGAGTTTGATATTGTCGAACGGGATCTCTCCCCGCTCTGGCAGGGCGAGGACGCGGTGATGAAGCCAATGCGGCGCGGGCTAATCTTCTGGCTGGTGACGGGTGCCGTGCTCCTTTTGCTGATCGTGCTCTTCGTGATCTTCACGCTGGCGCTCAATCGCTCTGCCGATGCAACACTCGCCCGTCTGGGCGCCCTTCCGCCGGGCGAAGCGCCCTCGCTCTTCGTTCCCGAACCGCCCGCGCCGCCCGAGCCGGTGGTCGAGCCCGAGCCGCCGGCAGAAGAGCCCAACGCCCCCGCCGCCCCGCCGGAACCGCCGGCCATCGAGATGTTCATCGCCTTCCTCCAGCCAGAGGTCGAGGAAGGGCTGGTGCGGCTTTACCGCGAAGAAAACGCTGTTCTTGTGCGGGTCGCCAATGCGGGCGCCTTCAACCCCGGCGGCGCACAGATCAACGCGGAGTTCGTCGATATCTTCGACCGGATCGGACAGGCCCTTGCGGCCGAGGATTTCGAGGTGACAGTGCTGGGCCATACCGACAATCTGCCGATCAGCTCTGCGCCCTATCCGTCGAATTTCCACCTCTCCACCGCCCGCGCCGCCGCCGTGCGGGACATCCTGCTGGGCTATGTGGAGCCACAACGGATCAGCATTCAGGGCGTGGCCGAAACCCAGCCCATCGCCACCAACGCAACACCCGAGGGGCGTGAAGCCAACCGCCGCACCGAGATTCTGGTCCGTGAGGTCGGGGACCGCGTGCCGCCGGAATTGCTGTCGCGCGGCGGCTTTGATCCTGCCACGGAGGATGCGCAATGAACCCGCTTGGCCTCTGGACTAATCTTCGCTCGCAGATCGACAGCTATGCCTCTGTCGTGGGCCCCCGCTTCATTGCGCTGATCTGGGTTGGCGCGATCTGCGCCATTATCTGGATCTTCGGACCCCGGCTGACATTGTTCGGCGATCAGCCCCTCGCCCCGGTGCCGCGCCGCCTGATCGCGATCGCCATCGTGCTGGGGATATGGGCGATCTGGTCGATTATCTCGTGGTGGCGGCAGCGCCGCGCCGGCAAAGCGCTTGAAGACGCCGTCGCCGAAAGCCCCGAGGACCGCGCCGCATCCGAGACCAAGGCCGAAATCGCCGAACTGCGCGACCGTCTGTCGGCGGCGATGAAGATGATGCGCAAGCTGACCAAGCGACCCTTCGGCTATGCGTATGAATATCCGTGGTATCTGATGATGGGCGCCCCTGGTGCGGGCAAGACGACGCTCCTGACCAAATCGGGTCTGCGTTTTCCCCTGGGCGATGCGCTCAGGGCCGAGCCGGTGCAGGGCGTGGGCGGAACGCGCAACTGCAACTGGTGGTTCGCCGACCGTGCCATCCTGATCGACACCGCCGGACGCTACACCACGCAGGATACCGGGCAGGAACGCGACAGCGCGGGTTTCCTGGGCTTTCTGTCGATGCTGCGCCGCAAGCGCCGGGCGCAACCGATCAACGGCGTTCTGCTGACCCTGTCGCTGACCGATCTTCTCACCCAGCCGCCCGAGGACCGCCTGCGCGAGATCCGCGCCATCCGCCAACGCCTGTCGGAGATCGAAGAAACGCTGGGCGCCCGCATTCCCGTCTACATGGTACTGACCAAAGCGGACAAGCTGACCGGGTTCGGCCGCTTTTTCGACAGCCTGGGCGCGCAGGCGCGCAAACAGGTCTGGGGCATCACCTTTCCTTACGACGAGGCGCAGGAGCCCGGGCGCACGCCCGACATCTTCTCCCGCGAGTATCAGGCGCTTCTGGTGCGGCTGAACGCAATGTTGGTCGAACGGCTGCAACAGGAAACCGATATCGACCAGCGCGGACGCATCTTCCGCTTTCCCGCCCAGGTCAGCGCGCTTCACGATGCGTTGCGTGAGATCGTCGAAGAGCTGTCCTCCGGCAGCGCCAATGTGGCCGAACCGCTTTTAAGGGGCATCTACTTTGCCTCTGCGACCCAGGACGAGGCCGCAAATGTCGCCCCGCGCGGTGTGCCGCAGGCCGCCAGCGCGATGAACCGCACCTATTTCGTCGAGCGGCTTTTTACCGAGGTGATCTTGGGCGAAGCGGCCTTGATCTCCCGCGACAGCCGTGTATCGCGCCGGCAGAAGATCGCAACCGGGCTTGGCTATGGCTTTGCCGCCTGCGCGGCGATCTTTTTGGCGACCTCGTGGACCGCCGGGTTTGCTCATAACAGGCAGGCTTTGAACCAGATCGACGGGCAGCTTGCGAGCTATGAACAGCGTGCCCAGAACATCCCGATCCGGGAGATCGAAGATACCGATTTCCTGCGCGTTCTTCCGGCGCTGGAAACGCTCGCCCGGACGCCTGCGGCCTTTGAAGAGGCAGGCGCCGGTCCGGTGCCGCTTCACCGTGTGGCCTTCGGCATGGACCGGTCGAACCGGATCGAGAATGCGCATGCGGGTACCTATGCCGAAGCTCTGGGCGCCTATCTTCTGCCGCGCTACCTAGTGGCGCTGCAAAACCGCCTCAAGGACCCGGAGATCGAACAGGCGGAGGCGTTTGAAACGCTCAAGCACTATCTGTCCCTTGCAGGCCTTGGCCCCATCGACCGCGACGGACTTCTGGCGCAGGCAGAGCGGATCTTTCTGGGCCTCTACCCGGACGAAGGCCGCGCGCCCACGCGTGAGACGCTGATGGGCCATATGGAGGCGATGCTCGACAAGGGACGCCTGCCCATCCTTGCAATCGACGAGCAGCTCGTGGCGGAAACCCGTGAAACCATCGCCGACCGGGGTCCGGCGTTGCGGGTGCTGGACCTGCTGGCAGACCGGCCCGCCGCGCGCGCCCTGCCCGACTGGAGCGTCACCGCTGCCATCGGCCCCAGCGCACGCGCCGCCTTTGGCGTCGAGGCGCGGGCAATCGACGGGCTTTTGACCCGCGAAGGATACTACAGCGTGGTTCTGCCCCAGATCGGCCCCCTCTCCGAAGTGGCCGCCGGCGAGGGCTGGGTGCGCGGACCGGGCGGCCAGATCAGCGCCACGCCCAGCGAAATCTCGGTCGATGCAGTTGAGCTTTACTGGCAACAATTCGCGGCGGCCTGGCGCGGGGCGGTTTCGGATATCTCGATTGCGCAGGCCGGAACGCTGAGCGAAGCGGCCGACCTCGTCAGTCTTGTGAGTGCCGAGGCCGATCCGATCGGTCGGCTGGCCGCCTCCATCGCCGAGCAAAGCGATCTCGTCTCGCCACCCGGCGGCGGATTGGTGATGAATGCCGCGTCGCTGCCCTTCGATCTGCTGGCCGCGCCCGATCCCTATGCGCCGCTGCGTCGGGCCTTGAGCCCGCAGGGAGAGGACGATGGTCCGCTGGCCGCCCTGACCCCGATCCTTGACGCGGTCTATACCGAGATCACGCGTCTCGACACGCGCGATCCTTCGGCAGCCGAGGCGCTTGCCTCGGAGACCGCGCTTTCGGACGCAGCACAGGCGCTGGTGGCCGAAGGCCGTCAGATGCCGCAACCGGTCGATGGCTGGGTTGTCAGCCTGGCGGCCCGTGTGACCGACGCCGCCGTCGGTCAGGCGCGGGCCGAAGCCAACCGTCTCTGGCAGGCGCAAGGCGCAGGTCAGTGTCGCCGGTCGGTCGAAGGGCGCTATCCCTTCTTCCGCGCCTCAAGCACCGATGTCACCCTGACCGACTTTACCCAGACCTTCGGACCCTCCGGCCTGTTCGCATCCTTTTTCTCGGAACATCTGGCGGACTTCGTGGATACGACACGCGATCCCTGGCGGTGGCGCGGCGGGCTGGGGCTGGAGGATGCCGATACCACCGCGCTGGCGCAGTTCCAGCGGGCCGATGCCATTCGGAGAGCGTTCTTCCCCGCAGGCTCGGAAACGCCGCGTGTCGAGATCGCTCTCGACCTGATCGAGCTCGATCCGGAGGCGAATGTGGTTCTTGTCGAGATCGGATCGGCCCGAACCGCCCATCGCCGGGAGCTTGCATCCGACGAGGGTCTCTCCTGGCCCCCGGAAGGCGGGGTCGAACGCGCCAGGATCATGCTGCTGCCCGGCGGTCGGGCCAGCGCTTTGTCGGTCAGCGGTCCCTGGGCCCCGTACCGGCTGTTCGAACGCGCGCGTGTGGAACCCGTCTCGGACAACCAATTCAACGCATTTTTCACCGTTGACGGGCGAGCGGTTGCCCTGCGTGTGACGTCCGGCAGCGTGAACAACCCCTTCCGACTAGAGGCTCTGACAGCCTTCCGTTGCCCCGAGCAGTTCTGAGCCATGGATGGTGGAGGCAAAAGGATGAAGACCGACATCTGGCGCGGCTATTTCGGCAAGATGCCGCAGCGCGGGGATTTCGTGGCACGCGGTCTGCCCCGCAATGTCGAGAACACGCTCGATCAATGGCTGCGTGGCGCGATGCGAGCCAGTCAGTCCGCGCTTGGCACCGGATGGCTCGATGCGTTTCTGGTAGCTCCGGTCTGGCGGCTGGCCTTGCCGCCGGGGATCGCGGGGCCTCACACCGTGATCGGCGTGATGATGCCAAGCGTGGACCGGATCGGTCGCTATTTTCCGTTCATCATCGCCGCGGCCCTACCGCCCAAGGGGCCTGAACTGATCGACATCGCGAGGTTCAGGGACTTCTTCGACGCCGCGGAAGACCTCGCTCTGTCTACCTTGGGGGCCAGCCGGGTGAACCTGCCTGAATTCGACGAGCGCATTGATGCCCTGCCCCTTCCGGACTGGCCCTTGCCGCCCGAAGACGCGCCGCGCATCAATGGCCCGACCCTGTGGTGGACCGCGGATGGCCAGGCGGGCGACACGGAGATCACGGGCCTTCCCGCACCTGAGCATTTCCATGCCGTGTTCATGCAGGCATCTGCCAAAGCGGCGCCCCCCGCAGAGAAGGAAACCCCGCCGCCTGTTCCTGCCCCAACGCCCGCGCCGGAGCGTCCGAGGATGCTGGCGATCGACTATGCAGAGGCGTCATTGAAAGGCACCCGAAATGCCGTTCTGGGCACCCAGACGGCGGTGAACGCGGATTGCCAGGTCTTTAGCCTGATCAGTGGCATCGGCGATGTGCCCGGAATCGGCGCCGCGATCCGTGATGTGGTGCCGCTGCTGCAGGATATATCCAGCCCCTTTTCGATGAACGACCTTCTGGCCGATGCAAAAGGGCGGCTTGGCACGATGAACACGATGTTGCAGGTTCGCGGATCGGTCGGCGGGCATGCCTTTGCCGCATCCACGGTGGTCCTGCTGGTTCAAGCGCAACGCTATGCCATTCTCTGGGCCGGTGACGCGCAGGCCTTTCTGCTGCGGCAAGGGGAGTTGACGCGTCTCACCCGACCGCATGTCGACCCCGCTTTGCGCAACATGGTGACCCGGGCCGTGGGGGCCGCGATCAATCTTTCGCCGGACAGCGCGATCGGACGGGCCGAACCCGGAGACCGATTTATCCTTGTTTCGCCCGGACTTCTGAACGCAATCGGCATGCATGAGATGGGCCATGCGCTGAATTCCGCCGATCAACCCGCGTCGGTTGTGACCCAACTGACTCAGGACGCGCTAATCGCCGGCGCGCCGGTTGACGCATCGGCGCTGGCAGTCTTCTTGTCAGAGCAGACGCGCCAACCATAGAACGCTGGACAGGTGGATATCAGATGATACTTCGAGCTTTCGCGCTCGTGGCCGTAATCGGCCTCGGCGCATGCACGCCGTCGGACGGACCGACATCCTCTCGCATCCAGTCGGATGCACGCGCCGACAACGTTCCGATCCTGCAGCTTCAACCAAGCGTGTTGCAAGCGCTGGGCAAACCGGCGCCGAATGCGGGACTGTCGCATTTCATGGCCCGCCCCTATACGCCCGGAACCATCAAACCGGGAGACATCGTGAGTGTCCGGATCTTCCAGACCAGCGAAGATGGCGTGTTCTCGGTCGCTGACAGCAATGTTCTCGATCTTGGCGATTTCGCCGTGCAGCCGGGCGGCTCGGTCTCTGTGCCCTTTGTCGGGAACATCCGCGTGGCCGGGTCAAGCGTGGTCTCGGCCCAGAGGGTGATCACGGACCGCCTGCGCGAAACCGCGATCGATCCACAGGCGACGGTCAGCATCTCGCTCAGCGCAAGCGACAACTACACCGTTCAAGGCAGCGTGGCACAGGGTGGCACTTATCCTTTGACGCCACGGGGCGAACGGATACTCGATGCGGTGGCTGCGGGTGGCGGCTCTGCCGGCAAGCCAGAAAATACCATTGTGAGCCTGATCCGCGGTGGCAATACCGGTCGCCAAAGCCTTGATCGGATCATCGCCGACCCAGGCCAGAACGTGCCTTTGCAACCCGGCGATATCGTTGTTGTCGGTGGCGGCGATGCCACGTTCATAGCTGATGGCGCTGTGGGCAGCGCGGGTGAGTTCAACTTTGTCGAAGGTCAGTTCAGCCTTGCGCAGGCCATCGCCCGCGCGGGCGGTCTGCAGGATTCCCGCGCCAATGCGCGCGCCGTCTATCTTTTCCGCCGCCAGCCGCCCGGGGAAAGCTTTCTGCTGCGCCGTGCAAATGGCGAGACCGACCGGATCTTTGGCGACGTGATCTTTCGCGCAGATTACAAGGATCCGACAGATCGTCTGAATGCGCGGGAGTTCCAGCTTCGCAACGGGGACGTTCTTTTCGTCGGCAACGCACCGCTGGCGAATTTCGCGAAGTTCTTCCAGATCTTCGAACGTCCCCCGGAAGTCCCGGCCCCGCCAAGCCTAGAAAGCCCGTTCTAGGAGTGTTCCGACAAAAATCAGCTGACCTCGGGTAGATCCCTGAGGTCAGAAGACCTTGAACGTCATCGTTGTCAGCGATCTTTCGATATCCGGTATAACGAGGAGGTGGTCGTTGATGTATTTGCCCACATCCTCGTTCTTCGGAATGTAGAGTTTCATCAGCAGATCGTAGTCCCCGCTGGTGGAGTAGAGTTCCGAGTGGATCTCGAGCAACGCGATCTGCTCGGCCACCTTGTAGGTCGTGCCGGGTTTGCATCGGATCTGGATGAAGACACAGATTGTCATAAGAACCCTCCGGAGAATGAAGCCAAGCTGTCACGGGCCAAAGGCAGGTGCAATCCCAGATCGACGCCGCGCGACGCAAGCGCCGTGGCGCCACAGCAGACGCGCGCGAAAAAGCACAGCTTGACCAAGGGTTTGCCGCAGAAATCTGAAAGCGCTTGGACTAGCGGCGCCCCGCGCCTATAAGCGCGGTGCTCTTTGAAGGAAGCCGGCCATGCGCACAAGCACGATCACCCGCAAAACCGCCGAGACCGACATCACTGTCGAGCTGCAGCTCGACGGCACCGGGACATATGACAACCAGACCGGGATCGGTTTTTTCGATCACATGCTGGATCAGCTTGCGCGCCATTCCCTGTTCGACCTGACCGTCCGCGCACAGGGGGACCTGCATATCGATGACCATCACACAGTCGAGGATACCGGCATCGCGCTGGGACAAGCACTGGCTCAGGCATTGGGCGACAAGCGTGGCATCCGGCGATACGGCGCGTGTCTCCTGCCGATGGATGACGCGCTGGTCCGCGCGGCACTGGATCTTTCGGCCCGACCGTTCCTGATCTGGAACGTAACCTTGCCGACACCGAAGATCGGAACCTTCGACACCGAACTTGTGCGCGAGTTTTTTCAGGCGCTCAGCACCCATGGCGGCATCACGCTTCATATTGATCAGATACACGGGGTGAACAGTCACCATATCGCCGAAGCGACGTTCAAAGCCGTGGCGCGCGCGTTGCGCGACGCAGCAGAGCCTGATCCCCGCAAGGGCGATGCGATCCCGTCAACGAAGGGCGCGCTTTAAACCCATGCTGACCGCGATTATCGACTATGAAAGCGGAAATCTTCATTCCGCTGAAAAGGCGTTTCAACGCATGGCAGGCGAAGTGGAGGCCGGCGAGGTTGTGGTGACCTCGGAGGCGGACGTCGTCGCGCGCGCGGACCGCGTGGTGCTGCCCGGCGACGGCGCCTTTCCGGCCTGCGCGGCAGCCCTGCGGGGGCGCAGCGGTCTCTACGACGCCCTGCGCCACGCGGTGGAAGACAAGGGGCGCCCCTTTCTGGGGATCTGCGTTGGCATGCAATTGATGGCCCGCATCGGACGGGAATATCAGGACACCGACGGTTTGAACTGGATCGGCGGGGAGGTCGTGCGGATCAACCCCAGCGATGCCGCGCTCAAAGTGCCGCATATGGGCTGGAACGATCTGGACATCAACGCAAATCATCCTGTGTTCGACGGCGTCCAGAGCGGTGATCACGCCTATTTCGTACACTCCTACCACATGCACGTCTCAGACCCTTCCGACCGGCTGGCCCATGTCGAATATGGCGGAGAGGTCACGGCAGTTATCGGTCGGGACACGATGATCGGCATGCAGTTTCACCCTGAAAAGAGCCAGGCAACCGGATTGCGGCTGATCGCGAATTTCCTGCGCTGGACCCCATAGCTGCGGGCCCGTTCCACCCCGTAAACCTCTGCAAGGACCCGCTTGTGAGCGCGAGCAGGAAAAGGCACGACTGCCCCGCTAGTCCTGCCTCAGGGTCGAGGAGTCACCGCGCGATGTAAGACCGCTTTGATCTCTCACCGCTTTGGATCGGGCGTAGTGGCGCGCGGCTTTTGCCCGATTGCCGCATGTCTGCATGCTGCACCATGTTCGACGTGCATTCTTTGTCTCGTCGATAAAAAGCCATCCGCATCTTTCCCCGGGGCATATTTTCAGCCTGCGCCACTCTCGGTCATCCATCAGGATGGACAGAGCAGACACCGCCAACAACGGGATAAGCGGCTGGTTTGCACCGCCTTTCGGGTGGCGAAAATCGTCCGCGATCCGGATGTCCCGCACCGCATTCAGAACCGTTGCATCACCCTGCCCCAACAGAAGGTCACGCATCTCGGCCCGGAAGGCCAACAGCGTGTCGACATCGCATGCAACCGGTCGCACCGGGATCTCAAGCGCCTTTAGCCAGGCCTCAAGATCGGCGGTTGTCGCGATCTTTTCGTGGCAAACTTGCCCATCCGACGTCCAATCGGCCGTATTGACGAAATCAAGCGCAAGTCGTCCGCCAACCAGCTTGATGGGGTGTCCGGTGGAGTAGGTCATTCCTCATTCTAACCACTATAACGGTTGACGAGAAGGCACATCTGTCATCTAACCTTATTAATGGTTAGAAATCGCGATATCGCTTCGCCTGCAAACGACATCACGTTGTCCGGGGCCGGTATCCTTCATGGTATGCGCCGCCTTTTTCTCGTCAGCCTGTTTGTCGCGCCTTTTGGTGTCGCCTTCGGCGCGGCGGCCGTCGAACACGGTCTTGGACCTGTCCAGGCAACGGTGATGAGCCTGCTGGTCTTCACCGCCACCGCGCAATTCGCGGCCCTCGACCTTCTGGGGGATCAGGTGGCCTTTCTGTCTTTGTTTCTGGTCACGCTGACCTTGAGCGCGCGGCATGTGGTCATGGGCGCCGCTTTGTCGGGCTGGATCAACCGGCTTCCGGTGTTCAAACGTGCCGCGGCGCTTGTCCTGTTGAGCGACGCCAACTTTGCCGATGCCCATCCAGCGCTGCGCGACGGGAGCACCGATCTGGGCCGGTTTGTGGGCGGGGGACTGATGCTTTGGCTGGTCTGGGGTCTGAGCACCGCAATGGGCGCCTTCGGGGGAACGCATCTGGGCGATACAAGCGCATTTGGCTTTGGTGCCATCATGGTCTGTTTTTTCGCCGCGACCATGGTGAGAATGCTGCGCGCCTCCTCTGGTCTGCTGTTGCCGGCGATGATCGCGATGCTGATTTCGGTGATCACGCAGCCGATATTGCCGACCGGCTGGAACATCATGCTGGCCGCCGTCGCCGGGGGCGCCCTGGCGATCTGGAGGCCGCATGAGTGACAGCTCCTTCACCCTTGCGCTGGTCGTGATGGCTGTCACAGTCTTTGTCACCCGATGCGCTGGCGCTCTGCTGATGTCGCGTGTGAGCCCGACACCGAAAAGCGAACGGTTTCTTGAAGGGGTGGCCGCCTCGGTGATCTCGGCGCTCGTGGCGTCCCAAATCATGACCGGCGGCCTGGAAAATCTCGCAGCGGTGATTGTCGCCATTCTCATCATGCTTGTGTCCGGCAGCATTGTGGGCGCGATGCTGGCCGGGATGATCACGGCTGCGGCAGGTCTGCTGATCTTCCCCGACCTAAGCTGACACCAGATCATCGATGCTTAAGGCCTCTCCCGACATGCCTCGGCTCGGGGGAGATCAGCGTCGCCCAGTTCCCGTCTTGCGCCATCCCGTGTGAGGGGATGGCGCCCAAGCTATGTCAGTTCACCCGGTTCCAGGTTTGCTTTGAGCAGATCAGTCCGCCGGCCACGCAGCCCCGCAGGGCAAGCGTATTTCCGTTCAGGCTCATCTTACCGATATAGATTTTGTTGTTGGAGGGCCGCCAGACCTTGCCCTCGTAAGCGCCGCCGCCCTTGGGCATCATATCGATGACCAGCGTCTTTCCGATATTGGGTGATTTGTATTCGCCGGACCCGTCGAAGGTGCGCGCGATCACACCGCACACCGCCGCCCCGCATTGTGTCATCTGGATATGCGCGTAAGAGCCGTCGTCGGGCTGCGTCTTCCAGGTGCCCAGCACCGGATCGGCCACCGCGGTTCCGACCCATCCCAAAGCCGCCACCGCAGCGATCATCAGTTTTATCATCTTGTCCTCCCGTTTTCGCATAACGGTGACCGATCGCGTGTGGTGGGGCAAGCTTGACTTGGGGTCGCGTTGCATTCCGGGGCCGCTGGTGTCAGACAGGCGCGCGACTGACGAAAGGCACCCAGAATGATCCTTTATCCCGCGATTGACCTGAAGGACGGACAGGCCGTGCGCCTTTTGCGCGGAGAAATGACCGAAGCAACGGTCTTTAACGACGATCCGGCGGCACAGGCCCGGGCGTTTGTCGATGCCGGGTGCGACTGGTTGCACCTGGTCGATCTCAACGGCGCTTTCGAGGGCAAACCGGTCAACGGCGATGCGGTCGACGCGATCCTGGACGCCTGTCCGGTTCCCGCCCAGCTTGGCGGTGGCATCCGCGATATGTCCACGATCGAGACATGGATCAGCAAAGGGATCGCTCGGGTCATCCTGGGAACGGTTGCCGTCGAAAACCCCGACCTGGTCCGTGATGCCGCGCGTGCCTTCCCCGGCCAGGTCGCTGTCGGCATCGACGCCCGCAACGGACGTGTCGCCACCAAGGGCTGGGCCGAGGAAACGGACGTGATGGTGACGGATCTCGCCAAGTCTTTTGAAGATGCCGGCGTCGCCGCCATCATCTACACCGATATCAACCGGGATGGCGCAATGCAGGGGCCGAACATCGAAGCAACCGCCGCTCTGGCCCGAAGCGTGTCCATCCCCGTGATTGCTTCTGGCGGCGTCTCCTCTCTCTCGGATCTGCTGGCTTTGCGTGATTGCGGAGCGGAGTTGAACGGCGCCATTTCAGGCCGAGCGCTTTATGACGGTGCCATCGATCTGAAAGAGGCGCTGACGGCTCTCAAGTGACGCAGCGCATCTGGCCCGGGGTATTTAGCGATGGATCCTTGCGTCTCCTTCCTCCGGCGCGCTGATCTGTTCGTCATGCGATGTTGCGCAGGTCCCGACCGGTTGCTCAAGAAGGTAACATCCTCCCCACCCTTCTCGTTTTCGGATTGTGCATGTCACATCCTTTCCCAGCGCTGAGATGCCGCGTTGCGGGACCGCCGGCCGTGGGCTTAGCTGACACGTGCGACGCGGCGAAGGCCGCTCTATTCAAGCGGATGTCACCCTATGACCCTTTCCAAGATCTCGCGTGCCCCCCTTCCTGCCGACAGCCTTTTGCATCAGCGCTTCGAAACCGGCGATTTCCTGGACTGTTTCGCGACCGAGGCCGCACTTGGCGCCCGGGACGCGGCGGAGATTGTCACCGATTTTCCCGGATGGGCCCAAAGCCTCGTCCAGCTTCGCAACCTGTTGGTCGCGCCTTTCGGGCTGCGCGGTGACAGCCCGGATGTACCGGACAAGATCGGGCTTTTCCCGGTCGAAACCGAAACCTCGAACGAGGTGATCGCAGGCTTTGATGACAAACACCTCAACTTCCAGGTGTCTGTCTATGCCGATGGCAGCCGCGTGTCGGTCGCGACATGGGTGCGGCCTCACAATCTGGGCGGGCGGGCGTATCTGGCAACGATCATGCCATTTCATATTTTCATAGTCCGGGACGCGCTGGCGCGGGTGGGCCGTGTCGACGCGTCCCGGGCTCGACCTGCTTGACGCAGATCAGTTGGCAGCCGCCTCTGTCAGATTGCCGAGCGCGCCCTGCATGCGGGAAATGACCTCGGCATCCCCCGGGATTTCGAGAGCAGAGAGCATATCTGCCGGATCCTCGTAGACCAGCCAGACCTGACCGGTCCCGTCTTCGTAAGCCAGCACCTTCAGCGGCAGGTAAAGTCCGGCGAGCGGGTCCGCCTGCATGGCCGGTGTGCCCAGCTTGGGATTGCCGAAAATCAGAAGCTGCGCGTCCGACAGCTCCATCTCGACGCTGGCGGCCCCTGCCCCGTGATCAACCCGCGCAAAGACCGTGCCGCCGGCATTGCCCACGGCGGCCTCCAAGGCATCAATGGCCTCGCCGACGCTTTTGCTGGTTTCAATCTTGGTCAATTCGCCTGCCGCGGCGGTAAATGTACTGGCCAGCGTGACCATGCCCGCGACAAAAAGAGATTTCATTTCAAAGTCCTCACTTGATGATGTCATCGGCAAATCGCCACAGCATTGACGCCCTTGCCAATCACATCTCTGGCATCGGCGCGGCTTTGCCGCTAGGAGGGCGGCGAAAGAGGAGTTGCCATGCTCAAGACCCGCATCATCCCTTGCCTGGACGTGGCCGACGGGCGCGTCGTCAAGGGCGTGAACTTTGTCGATCTTGTCGATGCCGGCGATCCTGTCGATGCCGCCCGCGCCTATGACGCGGCGGGCGCGGATGAGCTTTGCTTTCTCGACATCCACGCCACCCATGAAAACCGCGGCACGATGTTCGATGTGGTGCAACGCACCGCCGAACAATGCTATATCCCCCTGACCGTGGGTGGGGGTGTGCGAAGCCGCGAGGATGTGCGCGATCTTCTGCTCGCGGGCGCGGACAAGGTCTCGTTCAACTCTGCCGCCGTGGCGCGCCCGGGCGTCGTTGCCGAAGCGGCGGACCAGTTCGGCAGCCAGTGCATCGTCGTCGCCATCGACGCCAAGACGGTCAGCCCCGGAAAATGGGAAATCTTCACGCATGGCGGGCGCAGACCCACCGGCATCGACGCTGTGGAATTCGCCCGCACTGTGGCCGCGAAAGGCGCTGGTGAGATCCTTTTGACCTCGATGGATCGGGACGGCACCCGCGCAGGGTTCAATCTGCCCCTGACCCGCGCCATTTCAGACGCCGTCGATATCCCGGTCATCGCGTCCGGCGGTGTCGGAACGCTCGATCACCTGGTCGAGGGCGTCACGAAAGGTGGGGCCAGCGCGGTCCTCGCCGCGTCGATCTTTCATTTCGGCGATTTCACCATCGCCGAGGCAAAGGCGCATATGGCAGCTGCCGGTATTCCCATGAGGCTCACATGACGCTGGAAGAGCTTTTCAACACCATCGAAGCGCGCAAATCGGCGGATCCGCAATCAAGCTGGACCGCCAAACTACTTGCCAAAGGGCCCGAAAAATGCGCCGAGAAGTTCGGTGAGGAGGCCGTTGAGGCCATCATCGAAGCGGTCAAGGGCGACCGCGACCGCCTGAGATCCGAAGCCGCGGACGTGATCTATCATCTGCTTGTGATGCTTGCCGCCCGGGATGTGTCGCTCTCCGATGTCCTGGACGAACTTGCGGCGCGGCAGGGAACATCCGGACTGTCGGAAAAAGCCGCGCGCTCTGAATAGGTCAGAAATTCCGGGTCAGGCCGATCTGACATTCACTGACATCGTAGTCGAAAAACGCGATATTCGAGCGGTTTACCGTGTGCGAGCAGGTCAGCACGGGCGTGAAGCCGCGCCAATCCAGGTTGGCGTTCTGAAACGACGCATCAATGCGAAGAAACTCGTCGCCGCGCGTCCGGCTCGTCAAAGGAAAGGTATCCTTGTAGTCGCGCGTTCCGATCTCGAAGCTCATGCCGGTTGTCAGTCCTCCGGGCCACTGCTTGATAACGCGGCCAAAGACCGCCCCGCTGGTATAGTTCTGATGCAGGGCATTGGGTCGGCTTTCATCCAGGCGCACACCACCGACGAAGGTCAGGTCAGGCCGGGGGGAAAACGCAACCCCACCGCTTCCGGAAAAAAACGGCCCATCGAGCGGCGCTGCGTCGGGATAGGTTCTTTCCTCATAGCTCGTTTGCACAAAGACACTTGTGCGGGCCCCGATCCTGCGATCCAGACCAGCCTGAAGGCCGATCGCGGAATTGTCGTCGTCATCCTCCCGCCATGTCTTGCGCGCATAGGGCCCGACGAACCACTGGTATTGAACGGCCCGCCTTTGATACCGCGCGCCAAGGGACAAGGTCGCGGAATTGTGGATCGCATCTTCATAGCCGCGTCCCGTAACGGACCAATCAAAGACAAGGCGATCCGTCCGCGACAGCGGATGGCGCAGATATCCAGAAAGCCCCAGAAGCAATCCAACACCCGACGCCGCGCGGCTGGTAATCCGGGATGGCGGGATGTTCGGATTTCCCGGATCGAATACCGTGTTCATCGTGCCGCGATTGATGTTGGTCGATGGAAGCATCGCGAAGTGCCCGGCAATGCCAAGGGGCTGTTCGCGGTCAATTTCAGACAGGAAGATGTGGTAGCTCTGCCGCATCCGCGGGTCGGGATCTACCTGCAACAAGGCGCGAAAGTGGTGGGAGGCCGCGCGAAAATCACCGTGCAGAAGAAGAGTATGCGCCAGTTCCCGACGCGCGTTGATATATGTGGGCACGCGCTGAAGGATCGAACGGAACACCGCAATCGCGGCTTCGAATTGTCCGTTTGCCTTCAGAACCCGTCCGCGGAGAAAGGCGCGGTCCTCCGGGGAAGGATTGGTCTCTTCGAGAAGCGCTTGGGCCTCGGCCACCTGCCCGGTCGCGACCAGATCCACCAGCCTGGCGTCAAAACCGGGCGCGTCGGACGCGCGCAATGGGCTGCCCGGGACACCCAAGAATGCAATACAAAGACCCGTCAGCAGGCCAAGCCGAACCTTCACCCCGATCCGCAAGACTTATGGCGCGTCAGCGATGATCCCGCCCACCAGCACACCGTTGTTCTGCGAGTGCCCCGCAAAGGCCGTCACTGTCCGGTCACGCCCGATAAGACCCTGCATATTGCCCGTCACGCCGCCATAAGAGGCGGTTCCGCCGACAGATGAGCCGTTGATGGTGCCCGCAACGTCCAGACCGCCCGATTGACCGGTCAATGTTCCGGCATTGAAATCGGCATTCAGCGTGATCCGGCCTTTTTGATTGTCAGCCAGGGCAGCGGTGACATGGCTAAGCTGGTAGTCCCCCGTGTAAGTTGCCGTTGCTGCCGTTGGTGCCGGACCGACCTGGGTGTCCGGAGCGATCCCGGCAACACCAAGATACCGTGTCGTGCCGGCGATCCGGCCCGTCTGGTAGCTGAACCCGCTCGTCACGCCGTTTTCGGTAACAAGGATACCCCCTTCCGTACTCGTGCCGGATCCTGAAAAACCCTGATCCGGTATCGAACCATCGGACCGGAGCGTCACCAGATTGCTGTCGGGGGTAAGGGCGCCGTATCCTGGGCCGGAACTGCTTGAACTGCTGCTGCATGCCGACAATGCCAAGGCAGATGTCAGGATTGCAAATGCATGAAGTATCTTCATCTTCGTCATTCCCCTCAAAACAATGCATACGAGAAAGGATGCCTTATTCGCGAGGTACGTACCCGTCCCAACCGGCAACCGATAGCGCATCGGGTTGCGACTGTGGGGTTGCAGAGAACAGAGCGGTCAAGAAAAACATCGCTTTTCGGATCTGACAAGAAAGGCTTCCGCTGTGACGTCCTGCTCAAAGCGCGTCATGAACAGTGTTCCCTGCCCCGATTGCCGGGGAAAACGATGTTTGATGGAACGTTCCATTTGCTGCGCACCGTTCAGCGAGACAGCAAAAGATCAAAGTTTTGAAGAGATTACGCCTGTTGCAAACCCGCCCATGCGCAATTCACCAAAGAGCCGCTGATATTCGATTTTCGGACATCTGTTCTGGATGACGTCGACCCCGCGCGCTTCGGCCCTTGCTGCCGCTTCGCTGTGTTGCACGCCTATCTGCATCCAAATCGTTTTCAACTTGGGAAAAACCTCAAGCGCGTCATCCACAATCGGCGGCACGGCCTCGGATCTGCGGAAGATGTCCACCATATCCACATCGCGATTGATTTCGGCCAGTTCCGCGACAACCGGCTGTCCAAACAGCATCTTGCCCGCATGGCCCGGATTGACCGGCAAAACCGTGAAACCCTTCAGCGACAGGTACCGCGCCACGTAATAGCTCGGCCGGACCGGGTTCATCGACACGCCGACAACGGCAATTGTCTTGGTGTTGGTTAAAATGTCTTTCAGAAAAGCATCGGAATACGTCATGGGGCGACAGTATCGCGCGTGCGTAAAAGAAAAAAGCGCTCAGAACCTTGGTCCTGAGCGCAAGTCACGGAACGAGGGACAGTGAAGTGACCCGCGAGAGTTCCGGTCCCGCGGTCATGACTAAGAGATAGGCACCGCACGCGGCTTCAAAAGAGGCAGTAAAAGGCTCGTGAAGTACGTTTTATGTAGATCGGCGACTTTTCGCCGATCAGCCATAAAGAACGGACGGCCAATGCGCGTTGGCCTTGGCGATATTGCCAGGCACGTCACGCTCCCACAAGGCGCGGACGCGGGTGTTGAAATTGAGATAAAGCTTGCCGTCCACGATGCGCCACGCATCCGGCTCGGTCTTGGCCGTGTACCCGCGCGAGACCGCGTAAGCGCAATAACCGCCGTATTGCGGTGCATAGGCCTTTGGGTTGGCCTCGAACGCGGCGCGATTGGAGGCGGAGGCAAATGACCACATTCCACGCTTCCATTTCAGCTTCAATTCCGGGCGCCCGCGCACGGGCTTGCCGTCAACGAAGTAAGAGACCGGATCATAGCCGTTGATGACGTCGCCGTTGCGGATAAAAAACCACGATTGTTCCGCCTGCGCAGGCAAAGCGAACCCGAACGCGAAAGAGGTGGTCAGCCCGGCAAGAAGCTGGCGGCGGTGCAACATGGACGACTCCAAGACAGCATAGAACAAGGGCACAATCGCAGAGCCCCCGATTCCAGGCCAGAGCGGTGACGCAGATGTGAGAGCCGGTGACCGCGCCCGTTAGTCCAGAATGTCCTCGATCACGTCAAAGGCCTCTTCAAAGACTTTCTTCAGTATGCTTTTCCGCCGCTTGCGCTTTTTCGGCTTCGGCGGTTTGCGCGGCACCTCCCGATACACGGGGGCCTGCTTGCGCGCCCGGCTAGCAGCCACCAGGTCACGCTCACCATGCTTGTCCTTGCGCAATCGTTTCAGATCATGAAGCGGCGCACCGCAGGCGGAACAGGACAATTCGTGCCGGTCCCGTCCGTTCAGAACCAGCGCCGCCCGTGTACCGCAATAACAACATGTCGCGATTTTCGTGGGATATCCGATGTCAGCCCCCTGCCTCTGTTGTCTTGGATGCATATAGCGCAATCGCCGCCGCATTTGAGACGTTGAGCGATCCAAAGCCGCGAGCCGCGTCAATGCGAACCAGGGCATCGCAGGTCAGCTTGGTCTTTTCGCGCAGCCCCGGCCCTTCGGACCCGAGCACCAGAGCGACCGGACGCGTGGACTGATCCTTGAGCGTCGCCTCGATGGTCTCTTCGGCGTCCCCGTCCAGACCCAGAACGATGTAGCCCATATTCTGCAGTGACACGATCGTGTCGGAGAGGTTGCGCACCCTCAGATACGGCTGCCGCTCCAAAGCGCCGCTTGCCGCCTTGGCCAGAGCCCCGGTTTCGGGCGCGGAATGATGACGCGTGCCAATCACCGCCGACGCGCCCAGAACTTCTGCCGAACGAAGGATGGCGCCCACGTTATGCGGATCGCTCACCCGGTCGAGCAAGAGCAGGCGCGGCGTCTCAGCACCGACGGCCACGTCCTCTAGCGGTCCCCAGTCAAGCGGCTTGACCTCCATCGCCGCGCCTTGATGAACCGAAGCGGGATCAAGAGGGGCGCTAAACTTCCGCGGATCGACCACCTCGGGCACCAGACCCGAGGACGCGATCGCATCCTCCAGCTTGGCCGCGGCATTTCGCGTGACCATGAGGCGCAGCTTTTCTCGCCTGGGGTTCAGCAGCGCATCCCGAACAGCATGAAGACCAAAGAGCCAAACAGTCTCTGACGCGGCGGCCTTGCGGGCTTGTTCCTTTTCGATAACCCATCTGGGTTTTTTCATTTTATCCCCCGAAAACCATCGGTCTTGCATGGCGCGTTGGCACAGGACTTTTCCTGTTGACGCCCCTCAGACGCGCTTGTAATCACGCGTTCACGCCCGGTGCAATGCACTTGGGCGCGTGGGCGACAGGCCGCAAGGTGTGGCAGGGGACTGTAACTCCCTCGCGGAGACGCACGCCTGGTTCGATTCCAGGGTCGCCCACCAAACCTCCTAAAAATCCAATAAAATCAATGACGACCTGTCCCGCAACCTCTTCTTTTGCGCTATTATAAATCAATAAGTTAGCAGCTGGGTGTCCCGCAGTTCTCGCCGGAATTGCGAATCTCACAGAAAATCCGGCGACCGTCTCCTGCGCCGACCGTCTCCCGGCCCGTTATGCTTGCACCGCGCTTCCTCTGGCAGCGCCATGATCGCAACGTTCAACTCACCCAGGGCCACATTCAAACTGTGCGCCACGCCCTTGTCGCAAGGATAAGTGAAGGTGCTGCACTCCCCATATCTGACCACGTCGTCGCCGAGCGCAGTCTTTCCTCTCATGTTGATTGCACTGCAGGCATATTCAGTGAGGACCGAACCTTTCACGATCCCGGGATTTCCATGTTACTGTCTACATCACTCGTGTCCGCCCAAAAGGCTGAAGTTCATCGAGAAAGACTGACCCATAAATCTGCAAAATCAGCCTATCGGAATAAAACCTACGTAATTTTTGCACGAGCATTTAAGCTATGGGGCAGCGGTGAGACAATAAGTCGAAATGCCGTTTCCCAATTTTCATCATAGGTTTCTTATGCAACTTACCTTTCGAACAAGATCAGACGCTGAGAGCGCTAGTATACCAATCAGTGTCGATGTTATCACTGTCATACAGTCTCCCTTGGTTCTTAGCTTTGTTAGAGATCCAGCTGGAACAGCTCTACAGACCGGTGGAGGGGACAACTGGTCACCGATAGGCGATGTATATCCGGATCATTGGGCATTCAACAACACCCCTGGAACGACCAACATGGCCCCCGCCATCCAAAATGCGGCGGGGTTTTCCCGAACAGTTAATTTTTCTGAAGATACGTATTTGGTATCTAATCCGCTCGTTTTCTCATCCAATAGAACACGGCTCATAGGAGTTCGAAATACAAGACTGTTATTCAACCAGGGCCCAAACGCAAATGCAGGGATTTGGTTTGCGAGCAGCTCACCGGAAATACCAGGCACCCTAGGACCGAGTAACTGCCTACTTCGCAATATGATTATTCAAAGTGTTTACGATGATTTAGCCATCGAACTTCAGGCATCTATACGATGCACAGTAACAACCGGCATGACATTTGAGAACGTCTCTTTCCGAGGAGGGGCACCGAGCATCCTGCTGGAAGGCGCCCGGAACACCACAATCGATAACTGTGGGAACGTTGCGACAAATACTTTTACACAGAGGCAAGAGGCAATCATTAAACAAACGTTCTGGGTTTATTCTGACGACAGCGTTGAGAAAGGCTTCACAACCCGAATTTCAAAGGGCTCATGGTCATCAAGTTCCGGCAACGGATACCAATATGAAGCGGGTCTTCTTATTGAGGTTTCGGATGGCACTCTTTTGGATGACTGGGTTTATTTCGGAAGAAATCTGATTGATGTTTTGGTGCGCCCATTAAGAGCAGACGCTGCCTGCTCAGGAATACGTATCGGAGAAGCATGGCTTGATGATGGAGGGGCGGCTGATCGCTTCCTGAATACAAACCTTAAGCTTGATGCGACCGCAGCTTCGGGAGTATTCATATCCGAAGTTTTTTCGAGCGGTGGATTTTTCACTAATAACCTGACAGCTGTGGAGATCGCCGCTGGTCCAGGAAACGTTCAAGGTCTATCAGTCTCAGGCGGCGCGTTTATTAATGTTGGCGGTGATGTAGTTAGAATAACAGACAGCGATACCTCGCCTAGAACAAATATATTTCTTAGCGGAGTTCAAATTCTTACCTGGGCAGCAGTACAAAACGGCAGCATCATAAGTGCAAACAACGCAAGCCATTTCTCATTGTCCAATGTTGTCGCAAAAGGCCCCACAAACGGCACCACTGCATCTGTATTCAGCTCAGCGTCCGGAAACGTTCGATTGGCACGCGCTGCGAGCTGCAGTTTTTTTGGAACACCAGTGATTGTAAGCCAACTCGATCAACCGAATTTTGCAAATATCGATATTTCAAGTGACTGCTTCTGGTCAGGAGGTGATGTCTCAACTTTTGCTGAAAGGGGTGAAAACCTTACATCATATATTGTCGAAACAGGGAGTGATATTGATGGAAAATATGAAAAATATTCTGATGGCACTTTGAAATGTTGGCATAAAATTGATCTGGGCTCCATAGCGGCAGAGGGTACGGGTACATTTGATGATCCCTATCGCAGCGCTGCTATCGCTTGGACATTTCCGATACCGTTCGTAGCGCCGCCAGATTTCGTTCGGCACTCAGTGTCCGTGGAGGGTTCTGGAAACCGTCTTCGCCAGCTTGCTGGAACGAGTCATCGGACCCAAACGGAAACACAAGCCACGGGCCTGGTCGCGTATCGGATTGGCAGTCGCTCGGATCCGGACATTGCAGTGATTTCTGTGGAGGCAGCCGGACGGTGGCGTTAGACGAAGCAAGTTGGACGGTACTGCCCTGAACTCATTGACCGCGGTGGCGCTTACTGGTAGCCCAAGGTCGCCCATAAATTTCCACTGACATCCAACACGCGACATTCTTCTTGCCACAGCGCGACCGAAGTCCCTGGCGCGATCTTGGCACGGTGCAGGCAACATCCGTTCAAACGACAGCTTTGCGTAGGGCATTTTGATGTCGCATGCAGAATGTTTGCGCGCGCCAAGAAAGTGTGAAACTTTCGGAAAACGGCAACGGTGCGATGCACCACCCGGGTTTTCGGAGTGAGTTAGTTTACGGATACAACATGACGAAACGCAAGATCCGCAACATGGAAGAGTTCGCCGCCGTAAGTGGCATTTCCCGTCCGACCGTATCCAAGTATTTCAACGATCCCGACAGCGTACGCCAATCGACCAGAAGCAAGATCGAAGCGGCGCTGAAGCAACACGAATACAGACCCAACATCTTCGCCATCAATCAAAACCGCAAGCTGACCAAGAATGTCGGCATCGTCGTGCCCTACCTCGCAGACCCGTTTTTCGCCGAAATCGCGCGCAAGATCGAACAACGTTGTATCGCCTGCGGTTACCGCCCCACCCTCTACAGCGCGCATGGTCAACCCGAGCTGGAGATCGAGATACTTGACAGCCTGCGATCCCTGAAACCTGCGGGTGTTCTCCTGGCCCCCCTTGGACGGGCTTCTGACCGGGCCGCGGTGGCGAAATTCTGCGAGGACGTTCCAACCGTTCTTTTCGACAGCAATCTTCCCGGCCTGGGACTGGCCTTTGTCGGTTCGGACAATCCGCAATTCTCCATGCTGATCGTGGATTATCTTTGCCGGACCGGCGCGCCGCCCTGCTTCTTTGAGATGAAAAAACCGTCAAACCCGAATGCCAACAAGCGGCGTGAAGGCTATGTCGCGGCGATGGAGCGTCTGGGGCACGAGCCGCAGATCGTCCAGGCATCGGGCCAGGGCTGGGATTTCGAGGAAATCGGTCGCCGCGAAGGGCGCAAGGCCCTTGAGACAAAGCAGTTCGCGACGAACACGGTGCTGTGCAGCAATGACCGTCTGGCGATCGGGTTTCTGACGGCCTGCTACGAGATGCGATTGCGCGTCGGGCGCGACGAGGACAGTGCCATTCGCGTCGCCGGGCAGGACGATCATCCGTTCGCGCGGTTTACCTGTCCGCCGCTGACAACCATCGCGCAGGACTACGAAGCGATCTCCCGGCATGCGGTGGATCTGTTGTTTCGCGCGGTGGAAGACGAAAGGTCAGAAAGTACCCGTGAGACGCGATTGTTCGAAGGACAACTGATCATGCGGGATTCGGCCTGAGTCTCCCAAAACTTTTCGCGCGTAAAAATTTAAATTGACACTCTGCAGATACACTGGGTAGCGTTTCGCCGTAGCATCCAAACACAGGGAGGAGTCGGATGTACGTATTAAACGCACTCCGGGCGGCGACGGCGATATCGCTTGTCGGGGCGAGTGTCGCTTCGGCCGAAACCATTACGATCGCGACGGTGAACAATGGCGACATGATCCGCATGCAGGGTCTCACCGACGACTTTACCGAAAAGACGGGACACCAGGTCGAATGGGTGACCCTTGAAGAGAACGTGCTCCGCCAAAGGGTGACGACGGATATCACGACGAAGGGCGGTGCCTTCGACGTGATGACGATCGGCATGTACGAAACGCCGATCTGGGGGCAAAACGGCTGGCTTGTGCCGCTGGATGACATGCCCGCGGAATACGATGTTGACGATATCCTGCCCGCGATGCGCGGCGGCCTGTCTTATGAGGGCACGCTTTACGCAGCACCGTTCTACGGCGAAAGCTCGATGATCATGTATCGCACGGACCTGATGGAACAGGCCGGCCTGGACATGCCGGATGCCCCGACATGGGACTTCGTCGCCGACGCCGCACGCCAGATGACCGACAAGGACAACGAAATCTACGGCATCTGCCTGCGCGGCAAGGCGGGCTGGGGCGAGAACATGGCGTTCCTCACCGCAACCTCGAACGCCTTCGGCGCACGCTGGTTCGACGAGGACTGGCGTCCCCAGTTCGACAGCCCGCAATGGAAGGAAACACTGACCTTCTATCTGGACCTGATGGCGGATGCCGGACCTCCGGGCGCGTCCACGAACGGGTTCAACGAGAACCTATCGCTTTTCCAGCAGGGAAAATGCGGCATGTGGATTGACGCCACCGTGGCGGCCTCGTTCGTGACGAACCCGGCGGATTCCTCGGTCGCCGACCAGGTCGGTTTTGCCCTCGCTCCGGACACGGGGCTTGGCAAACGAGGCAACTGGCTTTGGGCTTGGGCGCTGGCCATTCCAGCGGGCACCGACAACGAAGATGCGGCGAAGGCCTTCATAGAATGGGCCACGTCGAAGGAATATATCGAGCTTGTCGCCTCCAAGGAGGGGTGGGCCAATGTGCCGCCCGGCGCACGGACCTCGCTTTACGAGAACCCCAACTACAAGGACATTCCGTTCGCGCAGATGACCCTTGAGAGCATCTTGTCCGCGGATCCCACCAATCCGACGGTCGATCCGGTGCCCTATGTCGGCGTTCAGTTCGCGGCGATCCCGGAATTTGCAGGCATCGCCACCGAAGTCGGCCAGGAATTCTCGGCCGCGCTGGCCGGGCAGCAAACCGCTGAAGAGGCACTGGCCAAGGCGCAGGCCTTGACCGTCGATGCCATGGAAGCCGCAGGTTACTGAACGGCCCCTATCATTGGGGAGGGGCGGCTGAACCGCGGCCCCTCTCCACCCTCACCTTTCCTGCCCCGTCGATATCGGCCCGTTGAGGAACCCCGTCATGGCGACCCAGCATTCAAGATCCGCGGCGCGACTGATGATGGCGCCAGCCGTGATCCTGCTTTTGGGCTGGATGCTGGTCCCGCTGACCATGACGCTTTGGTTTTCCTTTCGTCGATACCTGCCCCTTCGTGGTGGCGATCTCGGCTGGGCCGGTTGGGACAACTACGCCCGCTTCCTGAGTTCGAGCGCCTTTTGGCCCAGCGTGCAGGCGACGTTGATGATCGTCGGCGGGGTGCTTGTCATCACCATCGTCTTCGGGGTTCTGCTGGCCCTCCTTCTCGACCAGCCGATCTGGGGTCAGGGCATTGTGCGTGTTCTGGTCATCGCCCCGTTTTTCGTAATGCCTACCGTCTCGGCGCTGGTCTGGAAGAACATGTTCATGGATCCGGTGAACGGGCTTCTTGCCCATACCTGGGAAGCCGTGGGACTGGTGCCGGTCGAATGGCTGAGCCAGGCCTCGCTCCAATCCATCATCCTGATCGTAAGCTGGCAATGGCTGCCCTTTGCAACACTCATCCTGCTGACCGCCGTGCAGTCACTGGACAGCGAACAGCTTGAAGCCGCCGAAATGGACGGCGCGCCCGCGCTGCAGCGCTTTTGGTTCATTGTCTTGCCGCACCTGTCGCGCGCGATCACCGTGGTGATCCTGATCCAGACGATCTTCCTCCTGGCGATCTTCGCCGAGATCTTCGTGACCACGCAGGGATCCTTTGGAACACGCACCCTCACCTACCTGATCTACCAACGCGTCCTGGAAAGCCAGAATGTCGGTCTGGGCTCTGCGGGCGGTGTCTATGCAATCATCCTGGCCAATATTGTGGCGCTCTTTCTGATGCGCATCGTCGGCAAGAACCTGGACAGCTGAGGAGCCGAGATGTCACGCGCGATCAGCACAAGACGCAAGCTGCTCAACACGGTCCTCGCCTGGACAATCGGGCTGCTGATCTTCTTTCCGATCCTCTGGACCATTCTGACCAGCTTCAAGACCGAAGCCCAGGCAATCAGTGACCCACCTGTTTTTTTCTTCTTTGACTGGACCCTGGAGAACTACGCGATCGTGCAGGCGCGCTCTGACTACATGCGGTTTCTCTGGAATTCGGTGATCATCGCCGGAGGCTCCACGGTGCTGGGCGTTATCATCGCGATCCCCGCGGCCTGGTCCATGGCCTTCGTCCCCTCCAAGCGCACCAAGGACATCCTGCTTTGGATGTTGTCGACAAAGATGCTGCCGGCTGTGGGTGTGCTCTATCCCATCTATCTGATCTTCATCCAGCTTGGGCTGCTGGACACCCGGATCGGCCTCACGCTTATTCTGATGTTGATCAATCTGCCGATCATCGTCTGGATGCTTTACACCTACTTCAAGGAAATCCCCGGCGAAATCCTTGAAGCGGCGCGCATGGATGGTGCGACGCTGAAAGAGGAAATCCTCTATGTCCTCACACCGATGGCCGTGCCGGGCATCACCTCGACGGTTCTGCTGAGCATTATCCTTGCCTGGAACGAGGCCTTCTGGACTTTGAACCTGACCGCAGCGAATGCGGCACCACTCACGGCTTTCATCGCCAGCTATTCCAGTCCGGAAGGTCTCTTTTTCGCCAAGCTCAGCGCGGCAAGCACCATGGCCATCGCGCCGATCCTGATCCTGGGCTGGTTCAGCCAGAAACAACTTGTCCGCGGTCTGACATTCGGCGCCGTAAAGTAAGGGAAGAGTATGGGACGCATCCGACTTGATAAGGTCAGCAAAAGCTTCGGCCAGGCCGAGGTGATACCGCCCCTCGACCTGACGATCGAAGACGGTGAATTCACGGTGTTCGTCGGGCCTTCGGGATGTGGGAAATCGACCCTTCTTCGTCTGATTGCCGGGCTTGAGGACGTGACCGGGGGACGGATCGAGATTGACGGCCAGGATGCAACAAACGTCCCGCCCGCCAAACGCAGGCTGGCGATGGTGTTTCAGTCCTATGCGCTCTACCCTCATATGTCGGTGCGCAAGAACATCGCCTTTCCTCTGAGGATGGCGAAACTGGACAAGGCCGAACAAACGCGCCGCATCGAACAGGCGGCGGCGGTTCTGAACCTGACCGACTACCTCGACCGGCGCCCGGGTCAATTGTCGGGCGGGCAGCGGCAGCGGGTGGCCATCGGGCGCGCCATCGTCCGCGAACCCGCGGCGTTTCTTTTTGACGAGCCGCTGTCGAACCTGGACGCCGCTTTGCGCGTGGGCATGCGTCTTGAGATCTCAGAACTGCATGAGCGGCTGAAGACCACCATGATCTACGTCACGCACGATCAGGTCGAGGCGATGACGATGGCCGACAAGATCGTGGTTCTGCGCGCGGGTCATATCGAACAGGTGGGCAGCCCTCTGGAACTCTATCGTGCTCCGCGCAATCAATTCGTTGCTGGCTTTATCGGATCCCCCACGATGAACTTCATCGCAGGCCCCGAAGCCGACAAGCGTAAGGCGCACATAATCGGCATTCGTCCGGAGCATATCGGTGTCTCTGAACAAGAGGGCCCTTGGTCTGGCGTGGTCAGCGTATCCGAGCATCTGGGGTCGGATACCTATTTCCATGTGGCACAGACGGGTCTTGCCGACACGATCACCGTGCGCGCCGATGGCGAGGTCGGCTTTCGCCATGGCGACCGCATTCACCTCAGCCCGCGCGAAGATATGATCCATCGCTTCGACACGGAAGGTTTGCGCATCTCATGACACGCTTGGCCGGGAAATCCGCATTGATCACGGGCGCGGGGCGCGGCATCGGGCTCGCCTTTGCCAAAGCCTATCTGCAAGAAGGTGCGCGCGTTGCGCTGGCCGACATAAACGGGGATCTGGCGCACGAGGCCGCCGACCGTCTTGGGGCCGGCGCCATGGCCGTGAAGATGGACGTGACACGGCAGCAAAGCATAGAGGCGGCTGTTGAGCGGACGATCGAGGCGCATGGTCAGATCGACGTTCTGATCAATAACGCGGCCCTCTTTACCGCCGCACCTATCGTCGAGATCCAACGGGCGGATTATGCGCGTGTCTTCGAGGTGAATGTCGCCGGAACGCTTTTCCCGCTTCAGGCCGTTGCGCGGCATATGATCGACCGTGGCATTCGGGGGCGCATCATAAACATGGCCTCTCAGGCCGGGCGAAGGGGCGAGCCTCTCGTCGCGGTCTATTGCGCCACCAAGGCGGCCGTCATCAGCCTCACCCAGTCCGCAGGGCTTGATTTGATCCGCTACGGGATCCGGGTCAACGCCATTGCCCCGGGCGTCGTCGATGGTGCGCATTGGGACGGGGTGGATGCGTTTTTTGCCAAGTATGAAAACAAGGCGCCGGGTCAGAAGAAGGCCGAAGTCGGCGCAGCCGTCCCCTATGGCCGGATGGGCCGGGCGGAAGACCTCACCGGGATGGCCGTTTTCCTGGCGAGCGACGAGGCGGAGTACATCGTTGCGCAATGCTACAATGTCGATGGCGGCCAATGGATGAGCTGATGTGTGATGCGCGCCCCTCTCCCAAGGTGCCCCTACCGCTGCGCGACGCCACACTTGGACATCTGCCAGATCATGTCCTGGGACTGTCCTACGACCGCGCAGTCCTCAGCCCCGGCATCGTGCATATCGGTCTGGGCAATTTTCACCGGGCGCATCAGGCCTGGTACATCCACCGTCTCATGCAGCAGGGGCTGGCACAGGACTGGGCCATCCTGGGCGCTGGCATCCGGGCTGGCGACGCCGATCAGCGCACACGTCTTCTGCAACAGGATTGCCTGACGACGCTGATCGAGTTGGCACCCACCGGGCGTACCGCCGAAATCTGTGGCTCCATGATCGGGTTTTTGCCGGTCGAAAGCGGAAACCAAGCGCTGATCGCGCAGATGGCCGATCCGGGAACCCGCATTGTCTCGCTGACCATCACCGAAGGCGGATACTTCACCGACCCCGCGACGGGCGGCTTTGATGCCAGCCATCCCGATGTGCTTCACGACATCGAACATCCCGACGCGCCGCGAACGGCCTTTGGCGCGATGGTGGCGGCGTTGCGGTTGCGCAGGATGCGCGGTGCCGGTCCGTTTACAGGGATGAGTTGCGACAACCTGCAGGGCAACGGCGCGATCTTGCGCCGCGCCGTCGTGACACTCGCCCGTCTGACCGACCCGGATCTGGCGGACTGGATCGATGCCTCCTGCAGCTTCCCAAATTCAATGGTGGATTGCATCGTTCCCGCGACAAGCGCTGCCGAGATCGCCCTCGCCCGCGACCTCGGCATCGAGGATGCTGCACCCGTAACCCATGAGGATTTTCGCCAATGGGTGATCGAGGACACCTTTTGCGCGGGGCGCCCGGACTTGGCGCGAGTCGGGGTGACACTGTCAGATCGGGTGCATGACTACGAATTGCAGAAGATCCGTATTCTCAACGGCGGCCATCAGGTCATCGCGAATGCGGGCGATCTGCTCGGGATCAAGACCATTGACGGGGCGATGGATCACCCGCTCATCGGCGCCCTGTTGAGAAAGGTCGTTCTGCAAGAGATCGCACCCCACGTGCCATCGGTGCCGTCCTCTACGGCGCAGCAATACTTTGACCTGATCGAGCGTCGTTTTCGCAATGCGGCCATCGGCGACACGACGCGCCGGGTTGCCTTTGACGGGTCAAGTCGTCATCCGGGCTTCATCGTGCCCTCTATCCGAGACGGGCTTGCGCGCGACATGTCCGTTGACGGGCTTGCATTGGTATCAGCCATCTGGGCGCGATATTGTCAGGGGCATCGCGACGACGGCTCGGTGATCGCGGCGAATGATCCCAACTGGACGATGCTCCAAACCCAGGCCCGGGCCGCGATGACCGATCCGATCCGCTGGATAGAGATGCAGCAGTTTTACGGTGATCTTGCCAACAACGCGCTCTTTGCGGAAAGATTTATCCGTTGGTTCAAAGAGATTTCCGATACCGGGATCGAAAGCGCCATTCAAAACTATCTGTCCCGGTGAAAAGCGTGATCCCGACCCAGACGAACAGCCCCATCACGTCACAGATGCAGCAGGTCCGATGATCCTTTGCTGTGGCGAAGCTCTGATCGACATGATCCCGGTCGTCACCGACGACGGCCAGATCCTCTACCGGCCGCATACCGGAGGGGCGGTGTTCAACACGGCCCTTGCCTTGGGCCGGCTGGGCGCTGAGGTCGGGTTGCTGACCGGCCTTTCCACCGATCGTTTTGGCGATCAGCTCAGCGCCGCGCTGCGCGAAAGTGCCGTTGATCTTTCTCATGTCATCACATCGGACCGGCTCACGACGCTTGCCATGGTTCATCTACAGGACGGGCAAGCAAGCTATTCATTCTACGATGAAAACTCCGCCGGACGGCTCTTGCGCACAGAGGACATGCCGACCCTTAAAGCTCCGGTCACCGCGTTGTATTTCGGCGGCATCAGTCTGGCCTGTGAACCAGCCGCGGATGCATATGCCGCGGTGCTGCAACGGGAAAGAGAGACCCGCAGCATTATCGTAGATCCGAATGTCCGTCTCGGGTTCGCCTCCGACGAAGGCACCTACAGACATCGGCTGAACCGCGTGATCTCTCAGGCCGATCTGGTCAAGGTATCGGACGAGGATCTTGACTGGATCATCGCAGGGTCCGCCCCGATCGAGGAAAAGGCCGCCGCGCTGCGCAAGATGGGACCCCGCATCGTCGTGCTGACCCGCGGAGGAGACGGCGCCACGGGCTTTGTGCGCGACCAACGTGTCGATGTCGCCGCGATCAAAACCGAAAGCGTGGACACGGTTGGCGCCGGTGACACGTTCAATGCGGGCCTCCTGTTTGCCCTTCAAAACATGGGTCGGCTGGGGCGCGAGGAACTGTCCGCGCTGTCTGCGTCAGACTTGCGGGACGCTCTTGAATTTGGCGCCCGGGTCGCGGCAATCACGGTGTCGCGCGCCGGGGCGAACCCGCCCTGGGCTCACGAACTCTGATCGCCCCTTCGTTCACCGGCTTCGCTGGACGGCGGACTGAGACACCGCAGCAGAACCCCGGATGGGGCTCTCCCCGCAGATCTATTGACCGTTGCTGCTATGCTGCGGCTTCATCGTTCTGCATGCTGGTCAACAGCCAGCTTTCTAGCGCCGCAACATCAGGTGGAAGCTCGACGGCGAAATCCCCGCTAAACTCCAAAAATGCGTCCTTGTTGAGCGCGTTGAGTCCCACCAGCACCGGTACATCAAGGGCGAGCGCCTCTGCCATCACCGTCCGGAAACCGCGCCCTTCGGCTTCGTGCTTTCCGAATTTGTTGACGATCAGACAGCCCGTTTCCTGCGACACACGCTGAGAAACCAGACCGACCGCCTCTTCCAGTGCGGATGGGTTCAGCCGACAGCCCCGGGCCTCAACACCCAGCGTCTGCGAAATCCGGATCACCGGGCCGTCCGGCAAAACGTTCACATCCATATCGCAAGGTCCATTGCAGGGCCGTTCGGTATTGATTTGCACCGTGCCAGTCACCTTCACACCCCGCGCCAAAAGCGCCTTGGCCAGTTGAAAAAGCAAAAGGTCGGTATCTCCGCGCCCGGGCGCCATGGTATAGGCCATGTGCATCGCTGGATCCTTTCAATCGTAAAACGGCTGGAACTCGACAAGAGACCCTTGAGGAAGATGGTCCACTTCGGACGGTAGAAACAAGAGGCCATCGGTCGCATGCAAGCTGGCAATCCGTGCCGAATTCAATCCAGGCTCGCAGATCACACGGTCGCGACCCTGCATATCAGGCCCACAAAGACGGGCAGGCCTGATCTCGCAGCGCCCGGCTTTATGAGACACCGCTTCGTTCAGAACGACCATACGCCGTGGGACGGCGGACCGCGCCACGCCGCTCAGCACCTGCAAAAGCGGTTTGCCGAAAAGCTGCCACGTCACGAAGGCGGAGAGGGGATTGCCGGGCAGTCCCAGCCAATGACAGTTTCCCACACGCCCTAAGGTTACGGGCTTGCCGGGCTTCAGCGCGACACCGCTGAAAAGAGTTTCTCCTCCCAGCGCGTGGATGACCTGCTTCATATGATCTTCCTCGCCAACGGAAACCCCGCCGCATGTCACCAAAAGATCGACGCGTGGCACCAGAGCGGCGATCGCGCGCAACACGGCGCCCGGATTGTCGGCGACATGAACGATATCGACAATCTCTGTGGCAGGCGATGTCAGCGCCGCCTGCAGCATCGGCGCGTTGACGTCCCAGATCTCTCCCTCGGACAAGTCGGATCCGCTCTCTCGCACCTCATCTCCACTGGTCAGAATTGCGAGGCGAAGTCTGGGCCTGACCGCGACGCAGTCTTGCCCGGCCGCTGCCGAGGCGGCGATTTCGCGGGGGCCAAGCAATACGCCGGGCGGCACCAGGGCGCTACCGGCCTCGCGCTCTTCTCCGGCAAAGCGGATGTGCTGGGCAGGATGCACCGCCCTGTTCAGCACAACGAAATCGCCGTCGCGCACGACGTCTTCTTGCATGACAACGGCATCTGACCCCTCTGGCACAGGCGCGCCGGTAAAGATGCGATGAGCCGTGCCGGGGCAGAGGGGCCCCTGCGGCGCGCTTCCGGCAGGCACCCTGCCCCTGACCGCAAGGCGCTAAGGGCCATCGCCTTTCAGATCAGATGTCGCGACTGCATAGCCGTCCATCGCAGCATTGTCGAAGAGCGGCATCGGTGCGCGGCTCACCACGGGTCGCGCGAGAACGCGCCCCTTGGCCTGCTGAAGCGAGCACCTCTCAGGCACTTGCGGCGGCGGAACAATTCGGGCGATCCGCGCCAGCGCGTCCTCCACCTCGATCAGAGGTTTCGAAGACATGCGCGCGCAACAGGCGCATCCATCCGCTTCGATCCGATCCTGAACGTTCATACGCTTGCTCCCTCAGCCCTCATCCGGGCATGGGCCGCGCCCAGCGCCGCCAATGCAACAAGCGCCTGACGTCCGCTGAGGTGCGTGGCGGCCAGCTTTTCCAGCACCAGGGACATCGCTTCGCGTGATCCCGCGACGAGGTCACAGAGGGCATCCTTCCGTTCGGCCCGCATGAGCGCCTCGACCGCGTGGGCGATCTGGGCGGCGCTTCCCGACGACAACAGGCGCGCGACCGCAGCGCGGCGAACCGGCAGAGCGTCGTCTGCGACAGCAGACGGCAGGTCTTCGGGCTTTAACCAGCCGATGGCTTCGGCGCGGATAAGAGGATCAGGATCACGATGTGCCGCTTTGCGTGCGGCATCCCCTTCGGGATAACCCGACAGAACCTGCAGCGCGGCCAATCGCACAACAGCGTCCTCACCCGCCACGGCCCGCAGCGCGAGGCGGGCTGCGGCCGCGTCCAGAGCGTGCCGGGACTTGCGCTGGGCAAGGGCCTGCCAAGCCGACCGGTATAGTGGATTGCCGGGATCTGCGGCCCAGATCATGAGGGATCTTTCGATCTTCTGTCCAGCAAGCATCGCGGCAATCGCCATCGCTTCGCGCGATATGGCTAGTGAGATGTCCTCGGGCCCTTCGACAGAGCAGCGCTTGCGTGCCTTGTTCCCGCCCCGCTCAGATGAGATGTCCTTGCTTTGCAAGTTGTGGCTTCGGGCGAGGATCTCCGACAGCGTTGATTGACCATCCGGCGGCGCCGTCCCTGCATCCTGCGGTGCGGAGCGGACGATTTCACCGTTCGGCGTGATATGAAGGCTAGGCTGGACCGAATCCAGATCCGGACGCCTCGTCTCGATATCCGCGCTTTCTGCCGGGCTGGGAGGCGCGGCATCGGGATCAGTACCGGCGATCAGCTTGGCCAGGAGGTCCTGCGCGGTCTCATCGCCCAGCGCGGCCCGGTCACGCAGGAGGATTAACGTCGCGGTCCGCACTTGCTGCGCGGGATTGCCCAGCAAAGCCACAAGCGCGTCACAGGGAACAGCAGGCTGGACCTTGGCAAGGGATCTGGTTGCTGCCAGCCGAGCCTCAAGCGGGCGGGCCCTATCGTCAATCAGCCGCAAAAGGGCCGCCGCGGCCTGCTCCGGCGCCCAGTCGGGCAAGGACCGCGCCGCTTGTGTCATCAGCACGGCAGGCCCGCCCTGAAGCCAGGCCAGCATGTTGGCGATCAGATCCTCCTGCAGATCCGCTCCCTCCGCCGGGCTCAGGCATGCAAGCGCTGTGGCCTGAACCTCCGGCGCCGGGTCAGAGAGGGCATCGAGGACCAGCATGGGCTGCGCATCAGCGGCGCGAAGCAGTGCCGCCCGTCTCACATCGGCATTGGGATCCGTTCTCACGCATCCGGCCAATTCAGTCGCGCCCGGGTCGAGGCATCCGACGCCGACCAATCGAAGCCTGGGATCCCGGGATCCGACCAGCATGTCGAGATGCGCCGCAAGATCACCAGGGGCTTTGCGGGACAGGACCTCGGCTGCGCGTCGTGCGGCCAGCCCGTGTTCAACCTCGACGATGGCCAAAAGCCAAGACAACCCCGCCTGACCCAGACACGACAGCGCCTCAAAGACCGGCCCATCCAGGGTCTGGCCCAATTCGTCATCGCGCGCCGCAAGCATGTCTTCGATCGCCTCCACCGCGCCCATCTGACCGAGTGCCGCGATGGCCGCGATCTGCACATCCAGCCAGTCTTCCCAATCGCTGCCCTCGTCTTCCCACGCGACCTCATCTTCGGCTCGGGAAAGGACAAGCCGCCGCAGCAGGCCAAAGGCATCCTTGTCCTGCAAGCGGGCAAGAGCGGCGATTGCCGCAACCTTAACCTCGCGCACCGGATCGCCTGCCAGAGAGAGGCGGATCGTCTCTGCGTCGTCCTGCGTACCATGATGGGTCAACCCTTCCATCGCGTCGGCGCGAATGTCGGGATCCTGATCCAAAAGGGCGGCAAGAAGTGTTTCGCGCACGTCCTGCGTCCCCGCCGGAAGCGCTGCAAGCGTTCCGATGGCCGCAGAGCGCAGCACCTCATTTTCGGAGGCTGCATAGGACAGCAGCGGTGTCATCCAGTCTGCCGGCAACGGGGTATCGTAGGCAAAGTCACGCATCAAAATCTCCCTCGAACACAGCCCGGCGCGGTCTGGCGCCGGGCTCTTGGGTCAGCAGCCGTCAGGCAATGTCGCGGCGGGCGAACGACATCGAGCGGAACTGGTGCTTGTAAGGGCTCTCGCCCATCTTGCGGATCTTGCCGACGCCCATCTTGTAGTTGTAATTGCCGCTGATCCAGTCGACGACGCGCCCGGCCAGGGCATTGGCGGGTTGGGCGGTGTGCAAAAAGTCCATGTAGCCCAGGTTCTCCTTGACCGCCGGGGTCACAATGGCCACCGCCGTGATGGAGGCGCGGGTCAGCTCGATATGGCCGTTCTTGAGCAACTCCGCAAAGTCGAAATCCGACCCTTCGACCCCCACGATCGTGTCCTTCTGTACCGGGATCCGGTCCGAGAAGACCTGCACGTAATCGCCGCTTTCGATGCCCCTTGCCTTAGCCGCCTTTGGGTGGATCTCGATCCAGTTCTCCGGCCAGCGCTGCACGATGTAGGGCCGCCGCCGGTCGTCATAGCCCGATTGCCAGCGCTCGTTTATACGACCGGAGGTGATCCAAAGCTCGTCCTCGCGCGGCTTCAGCCAGTCCCAATAGCTGGAGAACAGATCCCACGGCGCCTTCTGGATGTTGCACTTGCCGGTCTGGCTGTTGAAATGCGTGAGCTTCTTGTTGAAGACATTGGCGCCCGCCGGCCCCTCCTCGGGCAGGACGCGGTCGACGTCGTGCAGGCGCTTGGTCTCGATCAGATTGCCGTCCTTGTCCATCAGCACGGGGCCCTGGATCCCGTTCGTGCCGAACTCCGCGAATTTCTCGTGCAGGGTCTTGCCTTCGCGCCGTGCGGCGACGAGCACCATGTTGAAATCCTTGCGCGAGCCACGGGAATGGCGTGCGCCCTCCTCCAGCACATCGTTAGAATTGGACCAGTCGAACCCTTCGAACCCCATTTTCTGCGCGAGTTGCGCGATGATCCACCAATCGGGTTTCGCATCGCCGGGCGCGTCGTAGAACTTGGGATAAAGCCTGAGACGGCGTTCGCCATTGGCGCGGGTAAAGCTCTCCTCCCCCCAGCCGGAGGCCGGGAAGACGATATCGGCATAGCGCGCGCCGATGGGATCGACGAGATAGATGTCCTGGTTCCAGACGACCATACCGCCGGAATCCACCCTGCGCTTGAGCGTGTCGATGATGTCCTGTTTTTCAAAGGACATGACCTGATGCGGGTTGCGGGTGGTCAGCTCGTCAAACTTGGCCTGCAGCGACTGGCTGCCGCACATGGCCTGGACCCAGGTCGTACCGATCACATGCGCGAGCCGCGTATGCCCGCTCATCAGATAGCGGTCGGTATCCATCGCACGCCGCCGCCGTCCGGGCAGCTTTTCGGGGCTCTTATTGCGCGGATAGCTTCCGCCACGCAGCCCGCCCCGCTGGTGGCCACCGGCGCGCCCGATCACTTGCCCGGGGCGCCCGCCGCAGCCGCACACGATGCCAAGGGCCGAGATGGCCTGCGTGTTGCCGGTGTTGTTGGACCAGTAAAACCCCTTCTCGATCATGATCGAGGTTTTGGGCCGGGTACCATCCTCCTTCGGTTTGGCCATCCATTCCGCGGCGGTATAGATCTTCTGCACGTCGATCTGGGCGATCTCGGCCGCTTTTTCCGGTTGGGCATAGTCCTGCGCCAGCAGCCAGTCCTTCCAGTCGTCAAAGCCGTCGGTCTGGAACTTGCCCCAGGTCGTGCGCCACTGCCACGGCGTGTTGCGGGTACCCTGGCCAAAGCCTGATGAGCTTTCCCACTTGTTATTGACCCACTTTTTGATCCACTCGGCATCCTCCCAGCCGTTCTCGACAATGACCCTTGCAATCGCGAGCACGACAGGCAGGTCCGTGCCCGGCTGAATGTCGATGACCATCCCGCCGTTTTTTTCGGCAAAAGCCGTCCCGCCGGTTCGCCGGGGCAGAAGGAAGATTGCCTTTTGTCCACCCTGGATGGCCGGCATGATGTAGTCGGTAAAGAGGATGGTTTTCGACTCGTAAGGATCCGTGCCGCACATCAGCAGGCATTCGGCCTCTTCCCAGTCATCATAGCTTGGCCCGAAATTGTCGAACCCCGCATCCCTGAAACCAGGGGTGGAGGTCACATCGGACGGCGTGTCGTGGAAAGTGAAATTCGCCGTCCGCACGTGACGCAGGGCGTATTTCGAAATCGCATAAGTGTTCTCCATGAACCCGTAGGAGAACGTCTTGACCCCGTAAGCGTTGGTGCCGTGCTTTTCGAGCACGTAATTGCCGACCTCTGCCGCGATATCGAGGGCAAAGTCCCATGTAACCGGCATCAGCACACCGAACATCCGCACCATGGGGGATTGCAGCCGGTCGCGTGTGGGCGATTGCGGGTTATAGACCTTCTTGGCCAGCGCCCCGCCGCGGATCGAGGAATTGCCCGTGTAGTTGACAAACTCGGTGTCCTTGTCGGGTACGATGACCACGTGATGCGGCGCGCCGTTGTGCAGCACGATGTTGTGCTGGTTGGGCGCGACCCAGGCGCCCAGCGGCGCCACCGGGAAATCCTCGCCAAAGGCGTTCTGGTCGGCCTGCGGGCCGCCCACGCGGCCACCGGCGACGGGCCAGCGATAGACCTTGTAGCCGCAGGCAACGACGCAGTAATCGCAGGCCGTTGCGATCACCTCTGCATCGGGGGGCGGCAGCGGGACGGAGGTTTCGGGAACGTAATAGGGTGTGGACATGGATGTTCCTCCTCAACCCTGAAGATTGTCGAACCGGCCGTAGATCAGGCCGAACATGCCAACGGCGTAGATGTCGTCGCCGTCGAGCTCCAAAAGTACCTGCGGCAGCGACTGATACGCCTGGCCCGAGATGAAGATCCCGTGGCGGGTCAGATCGAAGGTGGTCAGGTGCAGCGGACACGGCCCCAGCGCCTTGTCGGCGGCCTGATAGGTGCCCTGCAGCGGCCCGCCCTGATGGGTGCAGGTGTAGTTGAAGGCAACCACATCCTTGTCCGGCCCGATCCCGCCGCCCGCCTCGCGGCCCAGCTTGACGAGGATCGATTCCGCATATTGCCCCTCATCGGGATATTCGAAGTCGAAGGGTTCATCGACCTGCAACTCGCTCAGTTTGCCGACCCGCTTGCGGGGATAGGTCGAGATCGCCGCCGGGGTCTGCGCCTCCGGCAATCCCGGGATGCCCACCATCACAACCGAGGTGGCGATCCCGCTGGTCAGCAGGAATTGCCGCCGGTTCATCAGGCACTTTCGCGTGCCCGCCTTCTGGGCTTCGCCATTCTCGCCATTGATGGCTGCGAGGATCTGTGTGTCTACGTTGCTCATATCTGTCACTCCTCGTCAGTTCTGCGCCATGGGCAGCGGTTCCATCTCGGGCAGGTCCGGGTCATCGACCAGCATCTCTTCGCCCGAGAGCGATTCAAGGAAGGCCACCAGATCGGCCTTTTCGGTGTCGGTAAGGCCCAGCGGCTGGATCAGAGCGGATTTGTTGGCGGCAAACTCGTTCTCACCCCCGCCCTGGTCGTAGAACTCGACCACGTCGGCGAGCGTCTCCAGCATGCCATTATGCATGTAGGGAAAGGTGTATTGGGTGTAGCGCAGGCTGGGCACGCGGAACTTGCCCATATCCGCCTCCTGCTTGGTGCGGAAGTAAAGGCCCGGATCGTCCTTGAGCTTGCGGTACTTCTCTTCGGTGACACCCTTGGAATAAAGCTCGAACCGGAAGGTGATCTGCGCCAGTTCATCGTCCTCCCATCCGTCAAAGGGCGGCACGCCGATGTTATAGTACGCCTCGTCCGAAAGAAGCGGGCCGTTGTGGCAGGCGGTGCAATTGGCCTTGCCCGCGAAAAGCTCCAGCCCCCGTTTCTGGGCCGCGCTCAGCGCATCGTCGTCGCCGTTCATATAAAGATCGAACGGTGTGTCGGTCTGCACCAATGTCCGCTGGTAGGCGGCAATGGCCATATAAGCGTGGCGGACCGAGGGCCAGTCATCGCCGAACACCTCCTGAAAGGCGGCACGATATTCGGGGACGAAGGCCAGCCGCGCCTCCATCTGGTCATCCTCGCCGTTGCCAGCGACACCGCCCCGCGCGGCGGCGCGGGCCTGATGCTCCAGCGACGGCGAAGCGCCCGCCCAGAACAGCTTGCCGTAATACGCCGAGTTGATGATGGTCTGGCTGTTGCGCCAATGGGTGGTGCCGGGATAGCCAAAGCTGATCTTGTCTTGCACGGCCCAGCCCGCCTCGGGCCGGTGACAGGCCGAACAGGGCATGCCGTAATTGCCCGACAGGATCGGATCGAAGAAGAGCTTCTTTCCCAGCTCGATCTTGGCATCGGTCATCGGGTTGTCCGCCGGGATCGGCGGCGGGCCAAGCGCTGCCAGCGTGTCCGGGCGCGGATTTTCCTGCGCTGTCGCAGCGACGGTCAGCCCCGCGACGGCCAAGGCGGTTAGTGATATGCGGAATGTCATTGCGGCCTCCGTCAGTTCTGCAGGTTGCGCCAGTCTTCGATCACCTCGTAATCGAAGTCGTCTTCGCGCCAGACATAGGCATCGGTGTCAAAGCTCTCGCCCGACAGGCTCTCAAGGAAGGCGACCAGGTCGGCCTTCTCCGACGGGATCAGCCCCAGCGGTTTCAGCCGCGCATCCTTGAGCGGATCGCTTCCACCGCCGGCATCGTAGAAATCCACGACCTCATCCAGCGTGCCGAAAACGCCGTTGTGCATGTAAGGGGCGGTATAGGTCAGTTCTCGCAGCGTAAGGGTCAGGAAGGACCGGCGTGTTTCCTCCCGGTGGGTGCGGATGTAAGCGCCGATATCCTCTCTGAGGTTCATGTAGCCCGGCACGCCGAAGAACTTTGCATAGGTGACATAGACCGAATGCCGCTCGGGATCGGACCAGATGTCGGGGTTGTTGGGGACGCCGATGTTGTAAGGTTGATCATCCGTGAAGCGGGCGCCGGAATGACAGGCGGAACACTGGGCCTTGCCCTCAAAGATTGCCTGCCCGCGCTGGGCGGCGGCACTCATCTCTCCGGTGTCGTAAGGCGCGTTGCGGGACTGGATTGTCTTCATGAAGCCCATCAGCGCGTTGCGCGCACCACCATTCGACGGCTCGGACATGCCGGCGGCTGCGAACATCTCCACATAGACGGGATCCTGTTTCAGCCGCTCCTGCATGATGCGCATGTCCATGTTCATCAGGTAGGTTTCGGTGATCATCTCCCGCGCGACGTCGTTGAGGTCGGTGCCCAGACGCCCGTCATGCAGCCAGGCGTCGCGATATCCCACATTGGCCAGCGTGGGCGTGTTGCGGAAATGCGCTCCGCCCGTATAGGCCGCCGACAGCGCCTCGCCGTCGGTAAAAGCTTTGTCCGGCTGGTGACATGAGGCGCAGGACAGCGTCGTATCCCCCGACAGCCGCGTGTCGTAGAAGAGCCGCTTGCCCAGCTCGGCGCGGGCCGCATCGACCTCCAGCGCCTCCTCGGGCGTCACGGCCTCCTGTGCTGCGGCGGCACTGCTCAACAGCAGCACGCCCGTCAGCAGGCATCTCGATAACATGGGGTTCCCTCCATTTTGGCTGTGGGATCGCCACCGGGCCCGAAATGGTCCGGCGGACAAAGCTCAGGCGTCCGCCCAAGGCCAAAGGCCGGGCGTGGCCGCAAAAGATGCGGCGCAAAACGCAACCATAGCTAGACGGCCCGCGTGGAACGGCGGACCTGCGGATTGTCTTGGAACGACAAGGATTTAAGTAGGGATTTGGCGCGGAAAAGCGTCAAAGGATCGGATTAGGTCATAGGCCTTTCCCCGTTTGATTAGGATCGCGGCACTTACAGGGAAAAGGTTAACACCTTTGGGAAATTTTTCTTTGACGTGGATCAAGACGAAGTGTGTTTCGGAACAGATTGCCCCGACCCGCCTGCCCTGTATCACCCCGCAAGCCGCGCGGCATCGCGGGTGGCCGTGCCCACACGCCGCACGATCCCGCCGATTTCCATCAACTGATCCGACAGCGGCGTCGTTTTACGCCAGACCATGCCGATCGTGCGCGAGGGTGAGGGTTTCTTGAACCGGGCAACCGAAACCTGCGCGGCCTGTGTCTCAAGCGGCATCGCCATTTCCGGGATCAGCGTCACGCCGATCCCCGCCCCCACCATCTGTACCAGGGTAGAGAGCGAACTGCCTTCCATCAGGTTCCTCGTGGCCGTGGGGGTCGCCTCGCAGAACGACAGCGCCTGATCGCGGAAGCAGTGCCCCTCCTCCAGCAGCAGAAGGCGCATCTTCAGCAATCCCTCGGGGCTTGGGATCGGCATGCCGACCTCCTCCGACGGGCGAACGAGCACGAAGTCTTCTTCGAAAAGCGCAAATTCCCGCAACGCCGGTTCCGAAATCGGGAGCGCGACAATGGCAAGATCCAGACGCGATTCCAGCAGATCCTCGATCAGGCGCTCGGTCTTGGCCTCCCTTGGCTGCAGATCGAGCGAGGGGAAACGCCCCGACAGGGACTTTATGACCTCCGGCAAGAGATAAGGCGCGACCGTCGGGATGACGCCGACCCGCAAACGTCCGATCAGAGGGCCGTCAGCGGCGCGCGCGAGATCGGAAAGCTCATCGACCGAGCGCAGGATGTCGCGAGCCCTTTCGGCAAAATCCTCTCCGAGCGGCGTCAACCGGACCTGGCGAGGCCCCCGCTCCACCAGCGGTGAGCCAAGCATGGTCTCCAACTCCTTGATCTGGATCGACATGGCCGGTTGCGTGATTGCACAGGCTTCTGCCGCCCGTCCAAAGTGGCCGTGGCGCGCCAAAGCATCGAAATAACGGAGGTGTTTGATGGTCACGTTTATCATTAGAGAAATTTATCACTCTGGTTAGATTATTCAATTCCACATTATCCATTCGTCTTGTTAGAATGATTCCAGCGAGGGTGCCGATGCTGGCTCACACAAGGTGAGCGCGCGGTCCGCTTGTCCCTTCATCTGGCCACGGCCATTGCAGCAAAGAGAGGATGACATGGACGGAGACAATCTGAACCTGGTGGGCAAATGCCCTGTAATGCATGGGGGCAATACAGCCTCCAGCAAATCGGTCACGGGCTGGTGGCCCAATGGCCTCAACCTCGACATCCTGCACCAGCATGGCGCGCGGACCAATCCGATGGACGAGGATTTCGACTACCGCGAAGAGGTCAAGACCCTCGACTTCGACGGCGTCAAGCAAGACCTCTATGCGCTGATGACCGACAGCCAGGACTGGTGGCCGGCGGATTACGGCCATTATGGCGGCCTGATGATCCGCATGGCTTGGCATGCGGCGGGCTCCTACCGGCTTTCCGACGGGCGTGGCGGTGCCGGGTCCGGCAACCTGCGTTTTGCACCACTGAATTCCTGGCCCGACAACACCAGCCTCGACAAGGCGCGGCGCCTTTTGTGGCCGATCAAGAAGAAATACGGCAACAAGCTGTCCTGGGCGGATTTGTTCATCCTCGCCGGCAACGCGGCTTACGAGTCGATGGGTCTGAAAACCTTCGGTTTCGCGTTCGGCCGTGAAGACATCTGGGCACCCGAGATCGACACCTATTGGGGGGCCGAGACCGAGTGGCTGGCGCCCAGTGAAGAGCGCTACGCCGATCTCGATGACGCCTCCACACTTGCCAACCCGCTGGCCGCCGTCCATATGGGCCTGATCTACGTCAATCCCGAAGGCGTGAACGGTCAGCCCGACCCGGCCCGGACCGCGCATCACGTCCGTGAAACCTTTGCGCGGATGGCGATGAATGACGAGGAAACCGCGGCCCTGACTGCAGGAGGCCATACCGTCGGCAAGGCGCATGGTAACGGCGATGCCAGCCTTCTGGGCGCAGAGCCAGAGGCCGCGGGCCTCGAAGGTCAAGGCTTTGGCTGGGCCAACCCCAACCAGACCGACAAGGCCAGCTCGCTCATCACATCCGGCATCGAAGGCGCCTGGACGACCGAGCCGACGACCTTTGACATGGGCTATTTCAAGCTGCTCTTCGGTTATGAATGGCAACTGACCAAATCACCCGCCGGCGCAAACCAGTGGGAGCCGATCGACATCAAGGAAGAGGATATGCCGGTCGATGCCAGCGATCCGTCCGTGCGCCGCATGCCGATGATGACGGATGCCGACATGGCGATGAAGGTCGATCCGATCTACAACGAGATCTGTCAGAAATTCATGGCGGATGAGGCCTATTTCCGCGACACCTTCGCCCGCGCCTGGTTCAAGCTGACCCACCGCGACATGGGACCGAAGGTGCGGTATATCGGGCCCGAAGTGCCGGCAGAGGACCTGATCTGGCAAGATCCGGTGCCCGCTGGCAACACCGGCTACGACGTGGATGCGGTCAAGGCCAAGATCGCCGAAAGCGGCCTGTCGATCTCGGACATGATCACCACCGCCTGGGACAGCGCGCGGACCTTCCGCGGCTCTGACAAGCGTGGCGGCGCCAACGGGGCCCGCATTCGCCTCGCGCCGCAAAAGGACTGGGACGGCAACGAGCCCGAGCGTCTGGCCAAGGTACTGGGCGTGCTGGAGCCCATCGCCGCCGAGACCGGCGCATCGCTGGCCGATGTGATCGTTCTGGCCGGCAATGTCGGGGTCGAACGTGCCGCCAAGGCCGCCGGGTTCGACATGACCGTGCCCTTCGCACCTGGTCGGGGCGACGCGACGGACGAACAGACCGATGGCCCCTCCTTTGACGCGCTTGAACCGCTGGCCGACGGCTTCCGGAACTGGCAGAAGGAAGACTATTCGGTCAGCACCGAGGAAATGATGCTCGACCGCGCCCAGCTTCTGGGTCTGACAGCCGGTGAAATGGCCGTATTGATCGGCGGCATGCGGGTTCTGGGCACCAATCACGGCGGCAGCAAGCATGGCGTGTTCACCGACCGCGAAGGCACTCTGTCCAACGACTTCTTCGTGAACCTCGTGGATATGAGCAACAGCTGGCACCCGACCGACGATGGCACCTACGCGATCCGCGACCGCGCCTCGGGCGAGACGAAATGGACGGCCACCCGTGCCGATCTGGTCTTCGGCTCGAACTCGATTCTGCGGTCCTACGCCGAGGTCTACGCCCAGGACGACAATACCGGCAAATTCGCACGGGACTTCGTTGCCGCCTGGACCAAGGTCATGAACGCCGACCGCTTCGATCTGGTCGCCTGATCCAAACAATGTGCCGGGCGGATAATCCTGCCCGGCATTTCCGTGCGCGGACAAGACGGACTTGGCCCGAATCGCTCAACCGCCCGCAATCCCCGCAGATCACACGGGCTAACCTGTCCGGTCGATCAGCAGCCACACACAACACGCCAGATCATGCAACAATGATTAACTGCCCGGTCAGCGCACCCTCAACACTTTTGCGGTAGGCCCGTCCAACATCCTCTGACAAGACAGGCTTGTGTCCCGGAAACCACGCGCCGTAGCGCCGCTCGGAGGTTTTTAGCAGCCCAGGGCTGACGACATTCACTCTGACGCCGCGTGACATTTCGAGCGCCGCACTTTTTACAAAGCCCGCCAAGGCGCCATTGGCCGTTGCGGCACCCGTTCCCATCGGCACCGGATCGCGGTCGAGAACACCGCTGGTCAAGGTAAACGACCCCCCTTCGGCAATCACATCCCGGCCCGCAAGAACCAGGTTGACCTGGCCCATAACCTTCTGCCGCAGGCCATGCATGAAGCTCTCCTGCGTGAAATTCGACAACGGCTCGAAGGCCACGTCACCGGCGCAAGACACGACCGCGTCGAACGCACCGATATCGCGGTAAAAGTCCCGCACCGCGCCAAGATCGGAAATATCGACCTGGATATCTCCGGTCGTGCGGCCGGCCTTGATGATATCGTGCTGCCCGCCCAAAGTCTCACACACAATCCCGCCGATATCTCCCGCCGCCCCGATGACAATCACGCGCATCCTGCACCCTCGATGATCTCGTCGTATCTGGCCAGCTTTCGCCGCAGCAGATCGGCGCAGTTTTCCAGTTCCGCCCGCCGTTCCCTCAGCCGCTCGGCATGCGCGATGAGCATCTGCTTGCGATCGGGAACCGTTTCATTCCCCCTGCGATAGAGGGCGGCAAATCTCTGCATCTCGGCAGTCGGCATACCGGTCTTTCGCAGAGAGGACAGCAAAAGCAACCAGTCGAGATCGGTGGGTGAGAAGACACGCGTCCCATCGGGATCTCTGGCGATCGGCGGACAAATCTCGGACATTTCGTAATAACGAATGGCCGATATCGTCAGACCGGTTCGTTCGGCGATTTCTGATATCTTCATGGTGAATCCCCCTTTCGGGTTCCATCCCTACACGCCTCAAGTTGCTTTAGGTCAAGCGGAAGTCGCATGGTGAGTTTGGTGACAACATCGCCATCGGACCCCGGCAACACCCGGTGTTGCGCGCGATTTCTGGAACGAGAACACGCGACCAACGGGACCGAACCATGGACCCGCTATGGCAAGGACATAAAGATGTGTGATGCTCCCTTTGCCGCCACCCTACAGAAAGGATCGCCCAATGTCAGAAAACGCCTTGCCCCAGCTGCCCTATTCCGCCTGGGTCGACAGCAAGGAGAGCTTGCATCTCTTTTTGCAGATCATCGGGAAAGTGCGCCTCAAGACGCATCCGAAACTGAACCACTGGTGGCACGTGACCCTCTATGTTGCAGCAAGGGGTCTGACCACCGGACGTATTCCCCATCCATCCGGCGGCTTTCAGATCGACTATGACATGCTTGAACACCGCGTCGAGATCAGCAGAAACGATGGCCGGACCGTCGCTTTTCCGGTCGCGGGAAAGTCCATTGCCGCATTTTATGAGGCGCTTTTTGGTGGTCTGCAATCACTTGGGATCGCCGTTCAGATCAACACGATGCCTTATGACAACAAAAGCAAGATCCGCTTTCCCGAAGATACACAGGATCGGGCATATGATACCGCAGCAGTCTCGAATTATTGGCGCGCGCTCTGCTCTATCGCGTCGGTCTTTGAGGTTTATCGTGGGCAATTCGTGGGAAAGCAGACGCCCGTCCATCTTTATTGGCATTCGTTCGACCTGGTCGTAACCCGCTTTTCAGGACGCGCCGCCCCGCTGGAAAATGCGCGCACCCAGTCAGATCGGGAAGCCTATTCGCACGAGGTTATCTCGGTCGGTTTCTGGCCCGGCGACGACACATTCCCGCACCCTGCCTTTTATGGATACGCCTATCCCGAACCGAAGGGGTTGAGCCGGCACGCCCTGCGCCCCCGGGAGGCGGTCTGGAACGACAAGAATGGCGGCGCTCTGGCGATCCTGAAATACGATGACATGCGGCGCTCCCCCGATCCCGGCGCGGCTCTGCTCAGCTTTCTGAACAGCGTCTATGCGGCGGGGGCAGAGGCATCGGGCTGGCAAGTAGACGAATACCACCATCAGTACCTGGACACCTGACGCCCCATGCCCGCTTTGCCCCTCAAACGCCGATCAGACGCACCAGCGATCCCTTGGTGACACGGGCAAGATCGGCGCCGAACGCATCCAGCTTTCCCGCCGCGATCAACTCATTCAACTCGGCCTCCGAGATGCCCAAAAGCGAACGGACATCCGACCGCGGCACCATGATGGGCATGTTGCTGGCATCCGAAAAGTCGCTCAACGTGGGTGTCTTGGGCACGTCCCCGTGAAAGATAGAGATCGTCCGCTTGAACTCCCTGTTCTGGTTGCGCAGGCGTTTGTAGTGTTTGTCGCCCCGCAATTTCCAATCCGTCAGGATGCGCGCCGTGATTTCGATCTGCGTGACATCCCGGCTGACCTGCAGAAATGCGGTCCCGAAATGTGTACCGTCCTTTTTCACCTCTCCAAAGCTGGTCAGATACCAGCAGAACTCGGTCGGTGAGCGGAAGGACGCCATCTGGGTGATCTTTGTCACTTGCCGTTTCTTCGGGGGTTTCTTCTTCTTGCTGAACGCCAGCGTCAGCCCTTGCGCGGCAACGGTCGCAACACCCGCGATCATCGCACCGTAACCGGCCTGACGCGTCGCGGGATCGCCAGTCTTAGGATCTTTAGGGTCCTTGGGATCTTTTGGATCCTTTTTGGGCTGGCCCGTATCCGGTGCCTTGCCTTTCAGATCTTCGATTTTCTTCAGGATAGCCCCGATATCCGGCGAAAATTCGATATTGGTCCCGCCTTCCGGGGCCGGTGTCCCCTCGATCACCACCGTTTCGGCCTCGGTCTCGAAAGGGTCAATTCCGAGGATGCGAAGGCTGCCTTCAGGCGCCACCTCACCGTCCTTGTTCAAGCCACGCAGCGAGATCGACACTTCAAGATCTTCAAGATCAACGTGCCGAAACATGCTGTGATCCGTAAAGTACATCAGCCGGGCCGCCGCCGAGAAGACGATGTTGAGCGATGGAAAGGAAAAGAATTTCAGAATGTCCCGAATGCCTTCAGATGTCTTTTCGACCGCGAGCCCCCGAAAGCCTTCGGGCATGATGCGGCCATACAAATCCACATTGGCATCGACAAATACGTTCACGAAATCTTCGTCCGCCGGCTCTTTATTCAGTTCCGGAATGGTCAGTGAATTTGCTGTCATAGCGCTCTCCTAAGTGTTTAATTAAAATAACATTTTCACGCGACTTAACCGTCTTCGCGGATGGCGAAGCGGAATGCCAAACGGCTCGCCCGGCGCTTTTGGGTTGAAAGAGACGATCGCCGATCAGACGATCGTGCCGGTTAATCCGTCAGGATGAAGGACCGGACCGCGTTTCCCACCGCCTGAGCCCGCGTGCGCGCACCCAGTTTGCGCATCATATTCTCGACGTGAAACTTGGCCGTTCGCGGCTTCAGTCCCAGGGCGTCGCCAATCTCTTGCGTGGAAAACCCCTGCGCGGTCAGTCGCAGGCATTCGTGCTCCCGGATCGTCAGATCGGTTTCGGGTGTTTCGCGCGCCTGCTTGCGGCAGAAATCGGCGATACCGTTCCCGAACAGGAACGACAATTCGGTGAGCGGTGCGATACAGGCTTGTCCCGACAGGACGGACTTCGCCGGATCCCCAAGTGTGAAGAAATAAAGCGCCTGAACCCGACGTGGCGTATGGATCGGAACAAAAAGATCTTCGGTGATGCCAAACCGCTGCAGGGCGTCAAGATAGTCGAAGATCTTCAATCTTTTGCCATTGCGCGGCGTCACATCCCGGGTGCGAAACGGTATCGTACGCTCTTCGGTGGCCTGTAACGACGGATCGTGTTCGTACCACTTCTTGCGCCAATACAACGTCTCCAGCGCTTTCAACCGCATCGGGCCACGCGCAGCGGCGACGATCCCCGTGCCTTGAGCGACCCCTTTCAGAAGCGTCGGCAATGCGCCCTTGTCATAGGTCCAGTAATAGACCCCATCAACGCCCGCATCCATGAGCGTTTCATAGAAAACGTCCATGAAACTGTCGAAACGCATAGCGGCCAAAGAACGCTGGCGAAACTGAAGGGCGATATCGCTGAGATCATCCATGGGTTGTCAAATACTCCAACATCACATCGGCTCGACGAACGGATCGGAAATGGGGGAAGTTTGTCAAGCCTCCCCCACCGAACGCTCAGGAACCGGTGAAGCGCCACGACCCTGCGGCTCTGCCGCCCTGCCCGGTGCCTTTGACGGTCAGAATATCACCGACCTTGCAGGACAGTTTGGGCCCGTCGTCCCCTTGTGGCGCAACGCCGCGGAAGCCGCCGTTCAGAAAAACGGCCACCTCCATCGTGGACGCTTTGAAGCTGCTGGCAGTGTAAGCCCCCGCCTCCTTTACCTTTGTCGGCTCGCTTTCCAGTTCGTCCCGGGTTTCCCATTGTTCAACTGTAGCCATAAGTAATCTCCTTTTCACGTTAAAATTTAGTATCGCAAATCTCTTTCGAATTGCGTGAAAACTAATTGCAATAGAATGCGCGATTCGCACCTGACCAAACGGACAGGTAAAGAATGCCAGCGAAATAGAAACGTTGCGAAAGCATGCTGGGCAGAGAAATGAGAATCCTGCCTCCACCGCCACCGATCAGATCACATAAGCATTGACCATTGATCGAATGGACTTGAACAAACCTGCTGATCCGGTGGGCTTCTACGCAGGTCGGGGAGCGGCGCGAAGATCAAGCATCACTGTCACGTGTGCCCTATCACGAAGCGGCCCCGTTCATGTCGAATACCGACATCCGCCGCTACTGACGGGACCGAAGGTCCCGCGCATCTTGCCAGACGTACCATTTGGTCAACACTTTCGCGCCAAACTCCGCAAAAGGGCGGAAGGGCAGCGGAGAAAATGGCAGATCATCAAACGCGGTATCGCTGTGACGTTGCCCTAAAATCTTGCGGGCCAGCTTCATTCCGAAATAGACGCTTCGCGTCACGCCCGAACCGCAATAACCACCGGCCAGCCAAACACCGTCCTCCCGCCCGATATGGGGGGCGTGATCTCCGGTATAGGCCACGTTTCCGGACCAGACATGGCTGAAACCGACATGGTCCAATTGCGGAAACACACGCAACATCGAGGCGCGAACAGCATTGGCGCGTTGTTGGGCGTCCCCGCCAGGCCGTCCCATCCGGCCGCCAAAGATGAAGCGGCGCATATCCGGTGTTGGCCTGAACCACATAAAGATGCGCCCGGATTCACCGAATGTCCGCCCCTTCGGGCTAAGCTCTCTCATCAGCTCGGGCGCAAGGGGTTCGGTTGCCACTGCCCCGGTATCAATGCGCACAATACGTTTGTGCATCGCCGATGTGCGCCTGTCGGAATAGGCGTTTGTTGCCACGACGACCTCGGTCGCGGTAACCTGTCCCGCGCGCGTCTTCAGGATCGTCCCTTCCCTGTCTTTCTGCATGTTTTCAACCGCGCAATTGGGAAACAGCAATGCTCCGGCTTTCTCAGCACACCGCGCCAATGCGGCTAACAGCGTGCGCGGCTGCACCCCGCCGTCCCGATGATAGACCCCACCGCCCTTGTAGAAATCGCTACCGATCTCACTGCGCTGTTCTGATTTCGGGATCATGTCGAAAGGCAGGCCCAGGTTCTGTTTCAACCAGTCGCCTTCCCGCGCCTGCACCTCATAATCCGCTTGTGTGCGGGAGCCTCTGAACCGGCCCGCAAGTCGAAAATCGCAATCGAGATTTTCCTCACGCAAGAAGTCTTCGAAATAGTCGAGCGCGTTTAGACCTTCGCGCAGCAATGCCAGCGTCTTGGTCTCTCCATAGCGGGCGATCAGGCCCTGCGTGCCCAGCTTGTGAAAGCTTGGGCCGACCATGCCGCCGTTGCGGGCAGAACAGCCGGTGCCGATCTCGCCTGCTTCGAAGACCGCAACCTGTCGCCCAGCGCGAGCAAGGTGAATGGCCGTCGCCATCCCGGTATAGCCCCCGCCGATGATCGCGATATCGACTGTCTTGGGCAGCGCGGAGGCGGCAGCGATGCCGATATGCAGCACCTCCTCATCCCAGTAAACACTCTGCTCTGCCACCGGATCTAGTCCCGCAAGGTCCAGCTGTCGCGCCGCTGTGCCGTTGGGAAGCGGGCCTCCAGACCCAGTTCGGATATGCGCTCTATGCTTGCTTCGAAAAGGCTGCGCATCACGGGCAATGTGTCGGGTGACAGCGCCACCTGACGCAAAAGCTCTTCCCGGTCGGCATAGGCATCCAGCAAGGTGCGCAGATCTTCAACTGCTGTATCTGCGGACATGTCGATGCGCAGATCCTGTGCGTCCAGCCCATGCTCCCCGGTGACCCTGAGCGCTGCTGAGCGAAGTGGCCCCATGATCTCGCCCCCGGCATCCCGCCCGGCTTCCAGCGCACGCATCAGTCTTTCAGAGAGTTGCAACGTGTCGTCCTCACAAAAGGCTGCGGCCATTTTCGCCGTGACCTGATCATTGGCCAGAATGTTGCCCAGGGCGAGGCAGTTCTTCTCAATGCTGTGGGTATAGATCGAATACATGCGTCTGCCATGATAGACAGCCGCCTTTCCGGACGCATCCAACGCGCCGATCTGGCGCCATTCGATATCGTCTGAAGAGGCCACAACGTTCGAAACCGTCTCCGCCGCCGTCGCCCCTTGTGCTAGGAGCGAAACCCCAAGATCACCCAGACGGCTGTCGGTCCGGTGCTGGGACAGCATCGCGCCCTTGCCATGGTTCAGCCGGACGCAGCGGCCACCGACAGCCAGATCAGATGTGGTGATCGCCGCACCGAAAGCACCGGTTCGGGCGCAGCGGCCAATGATGGAAAACGTCATCTCGGTTCGCCTTTCTTCATACCGGGTCCGTGGCAGGCAAAGGCACACCACGATCTTGTGCGGCAAAGCGTGCCCACATCGCGTCAACTGCTGCTTGTGCCTCGGTGATCACGCGGCGCTCATCAATGGAAGTGAGGACACGATCCCGCATCAGGAAACGGCCATCGACCATGGTGTCGGTCACAAGGCCGGGATGCCCGTAATGGATAAGGTTGGACACCGCCGACAGGCGCGGCGCCATCGCCGGCGACATCAGATCGAAGAGCGTCAGGTCCGCTTTCATGCCAACGGCGATCTGCCCGATGCCGGTGTGATCGAGTGCCCTGGCCGCGTTGATCGTTGCATAGTTAAAGATCTGTGACGGCATTGGCGTCACCGACCGTCCGTAAGCCCCCCGATGCAGGGTCAGCGCCATTTTCATGGACTGGAACATGTCTTCGGTCATGTTGTCACTGCCCAGCACAATGTCGACCCCGGCGTCGAGGATCGCACGCATAGGCAAAGGATGCGGGCCCTTGGCCGACATGGAGGCCGGGCTGTGGGCCAACCATGTGCCACGTTCGGCCAATATCTGGACATCGCTTTCGGTACAGAACGTCCAATGGACCGCGATCAGGTCGTCGCCCAGAAACCCGTTGCGATCCAGATATTCGGTCGAGGTGCAGCCATGCAGTTTTTCAACCTGACGCTTCTCGTTGATGATCTGGCTAAGATGGATCGTGCGGCGCAGGCCGTGTCTGCGCGCCAAGGCCGTCACCTCACCCAGCATCCAGGGGCTGCAATTGTCCGGACCATGCGCGGCCATCATGACGCGCACACGGTCGTCCTCGGCCCCGTGGTAACGCTCGATCAGATCGCGGGTGCGGGTCAGAAAGGTCTCGCCAAAGTCCCGGTCAAAACGATAGAACCCGCGCCCAACCTCGGTCGTGACAGCATCGGCGCAGCTTTCCGCCAGCCAAAGGCGCATCCCGGTTTCGATCATCGCCGGCGCGTAATCGGCCACATGGCGGAGGGGATCCACCATCGTGGTTGTGCCCGACCGGATCGCCTCGACGCAGGCGAGCTTTGCAATGGCGGCGCGTTCAGCAGGCTCCAGCAGATAGGACGCAGGCACCATGTACTGGTAGACAAGGTTGCCCTCGATATCCTCGACCGTGCCGCGCAGGGCCAGCAAAACCGCGTGGGTGTGCGAGTTGATCAGTCCCGGGGAGACGAGCTTGTCATCACAATGCACAGGCTCGAAGGCTTCGAAGTCGGTGCCCTCCAGTGCCTCAGGCAGTGCAACGATGGTGCTGCCGTCGATGGCGATATGCCCGGCTTTCACCTGTGGCATCCCGTCGGGATGCGCGATGTAGCGTGTGTATTTCAGCAGGTACCGGGTCATGACCGGCGCAGCGCTCCGATGGCCGTGGCGATCAGTGTCACCAGCACAAGCAATGTTGCGACTGCCGCGATTGTCGGGTCGATGTTTTCCTGGATCCCTTCCCAGATCATCTTGGGCAGTGTCGTGACCCCGCGCACCGTGATGAACAGGACCGACACGATCTCGTCAAAGCTGACGATGAAGGCAAAGACGAAGCCCGTCATCATGCCGGGTCGCGCCGCGGGTGTGACAACAGCAAGCGTGGTTTGCCAGACGGAGGCGCCCAGCCCTCTTGCAGCACGGATGATGTTGCGGTCGAGATTGGCCAGGGCTGCAAAGACCGAAATGGAAACATAAGGCAAAGCCAAAAGCGTATGGGCCAGTATCACGCCCGCATAGGTGTCGATCAGCCCAAGCTGGACCCAGAAGCGATAGAACCCAAGCGCTTGAACAACCGGCGGCACGAGGATCGGCACGATCAGCAGCCAGCGTGCGATTTGCGAGGCGCGGTTGGACAGAAACCAGCAGCCGATGGAAAAGGCCGTGCCCAGACCGGTGGCCAGCGTTGCCACGACCGCGCCGATCCAGATGCTGCTCCACGTAGCGGCAAGCCAGTCGCGGTCGGAGAAATAGTTCTCGTAGTGCTGGAGCGACAGGCTGTCGCGCGGAAGGCCGATGAAACTCGTGTCGGTCAATGACACCGGGATGACGACCAAGAGCGGCAACACCAGAAAGGCCAGGACGACCCAGGCACCGGTCTGAAAGAAGATGCGGAAGGCTGAGATAGGCATCACTTCCGATCCAGCAGGACAGAGCGCAGATTGACGAACCGCGCGGCGATCAACAGCACCAGCGCCGTCGCGATCAGCAAGGCGACCGACAAGGCCGATCCAAGGCCCCAGGCAAGAAACTCCTGGATCTGGTAGGTGATGTATTCAGAAATCATCAGAACGCGCCCCCCGCCCAGCAAAGCGGGCGTGATGAAAAAGCCAAGCGACAGCACAAAGACCAAAAGGGCGGCTGACATCACACCCGGCAGGGTCTGGGGGAAATAGACGTGCCAGAACGCCGTCCATTCGCTGGCACCCAATCCGCGTGCGGCCTGGACATAACTGCCCGAAATGCCCCGCAGATTTGCGAGCATGGGCAAGATCGCAAAGGGCAGCATCACGTGGATCATCGCGATCAGCACACCCAGTTCGTTGTGCATCAGACGGATCGGGGTGTCGATGATACCCGCGTCGCGCAATGTGTCATTCACCAGGCCTGAGCGGCCCAAAAGGACGATCCAGCTGAAGGAGCGGATCAGCACAGACACCCAGAAGGGCAACAAGACCAGCGCGAGCATCAGCGGTGTCAGGCGGCTGGCATAGTTTGAAATGGTGTAAGCCACGATATAGCCGAGGATCAGGCAGCCCACAGTGGTGATCGCCGCGACCCGGAAGGTGATCAGAAAGCTTGTGCGCACCGCAGAGGATTCCACCATCCGGACGTAGTTTCCAAAGCCCGCTTCAGGCTCGGTCACCGAAATTTGCCAGATGCCCAGCACTGGAAAGATGTAGAAGATGATCATGATGGCAAGCGCCGGCACGATCAGCATCCAATAGCGAAAACTGTCGGTGATCTGGGGCATAGGCTCTCAAAGGCAGAGGATCGCAGGGGGCGTGACGCCCCCCTGCATGGTCTTGGATCAGTTGATCAGTGCGTTGACATAAAGCTCTTCCGCCGATGTCTGGTTCTTGGCGTACCATTCATCATTGTAGAGAATTTGCGTCGCAAGGTTCTCGGGACTTGACGGGTTGAACGGTGCGAGCTCCGGCGGCACCATGTCCGCAGCTTCGGGGTTGATCGGACCCGACCCGATCATTTCAAGCCATTTCACCTGCAGTTCTGGTTTTTGACCATGTGCGATGAACTTCATGACCTCATCCGCACCTGCGGGATTTTCTTTCGGCACGACCCAGATGCCGGGTGCGATCACACCGCCGTTAAAGCTGACTTGGAAGCTGCCCTCGGGCATCTGATCCTTCAGCAGATGCGCGCGCGTTGACCAGATATTGCCAATGGCGACCTCTTCCTGAAGGAAAAGGTTCTGGCTTTCACTGCCCGACCCCCAGACGATGATATTCTCGCGGATCTGGCGGAACTTGTCGATCGCAGACTTGATCCCGTCTTCGGTGCCAAGCGCATCGTAAACCTCGGCCAATGGGACACCCTGCGCCATCGTGGCGCTTTCCAGCATGCCGCGGACGGATTTGCGGAAGGTGCGCATGCCCGGGAAATCCTTGACGTTCCAAACATCTTCCCAGGTTGTGGGGACGTTTCCGCCCAGCATCGTGGGATTGGTCGCCAGAACATAGGAATAGACGTAATTGCCCACACCGTTGTTGTAGGCCGTCCCTTCCAGCACCTTGGACCGATCCACGATATCGTAGTTGATCGGTTGGGTGATGCCTTGCTGCTCAAGAATGATGGCCGATCCCGCGCCACTGTCGCAAAGGTCCCACACCACTGCGCCGCTTTCGACCATCGCGCGGATCTTGCCTGCGGACGGGCCAGAGCCATCGACGATCACGGGAATGCCCGTCAGCTCGGTATAGGTGTCACACAGGACCTCCTGCAGGACGTCCTTTGCCTGCCCGCCCCAGTTCACGACGATGATTTCCTTGGGCTGCGCCATCGCCTTGTTGCCCAACATCGGCAGAACGCCCAAGGCGCCCAAGGCCGCGACAAACCCGCGTCGGGTCAGGCGGCCTTGCTTGTAGCGTTCAACCGCGATCTCCACGATGTCCTGCTTGGCTTCGATATCTGTTGTGTCTGTCATGTTTTACATCCCCGTTGTTGAAGTTATTGAATTCTCTTGGTCATTCAGCCGCCAGCACGACGCAGGCGTTTGTGTCCCACCCCACGCTCACATCCAGCCCCGGCGCCGGAGTAATGCCTGTTTGCCAGGTCGCGCATGAGAGAAGCAGATCGCCCAGCCCCTCGTGCTTGACGATGACCTGACACCGCTCTCCCAAATAGCTGACCTGACTGACTTTCGCGGGTAGCATCTCGACCCCCGGCTTGGCGATGCGAAGACGTTCCGGCCGAAGAGCGAGCCGGACTTTCGCCCCGATCTCCTCGGCAGTATCGGTTTGAACATCGAAGGTCGCGCCGTCGGCAACGCAGTGCAGAATATCGGCATCCCGCCCCGTAACGTCCGCGTCGATGAAGTTCGACTTGCCCAGAAAATCGGCAACAAAGCTGTTGCGTGGTCGATTATAAAGATCTCCCGGCGCCCCTTCTTGCTGAATGCAGCCGTCTTTCAGGATCACGATCCTGTCCGACATCGACAGCGCCTCTTCCTGATCGTGCGTCACGTAGATGAACGTCACACCCAGCTGGCTGTGCAGGGATTTCAACTCCCATTGCAGATCGGCCCGCAGCTTTTTGTCGAGGGCGGACAGAGGCTCATCCAGAAGCAGGACCTGCGGTTTGAACGACATGGCGCGTGCCAGGGCGACACGCTGCTGTTGACCGCCCGAAAGCTGGTGCGGCATCCGGTCGGCAAAGCGACCCATCTGCACCAAATCAAGGCAGTCCTGGGTGCGTTCGGCAATCTCTTTTGCCGGGCGTTTGCGGACTTTCAAAGGAAAGGACACATTGTCCCGCACGGTCATCGTGGGAAACAGGGCATAGCCCTGAAAAACCATGCCGAACTCCCGATGCTCTGGCGGCGCCTTGGTGATGTCAGAGGCGCGCAGCCGGATCTGTCCGTCGTCCAGACCGACAAATCCGGCAATGGCGCTGAGCAAGGTGGTCTTGCCCGACCCTGATGGACCCAGAAGCGTGAGAAACTCGCCTTCGGCGACATCCAGATCGACATGGTCCAAGGCGTGAAGATCGCCATAGCGTTTCACGGCATTCCGGATCGAGAGGATCGGCTCTGTCATCTAATATGCACACACCCTGGTCGTAACTCTTGCGCACGCATCGGCCGCGTGCCTCAGGGTTAAGGGGACCATGAGTGGCTAAAACCGCAAAATAAAAAAGAAGCCCGCCTTTATAACTTCACGTTATACGTTCAGACGGTGTCGCCAGGCTTCACCGGGCCGCCTTTCAGGACGTCTGCCAGAAAGCCTTGGAATTGCAGCGCAAGATTCGATGTCGGGAAAAGGTTTGACGTGACCGCGTGCATGTTCAGCGGCAATTTCGGCTTCGTCTCGCGCACGATCAGGCCGCGATGCAGTTGCCCGATCAGCGCGAAGCTGTCGACAAGGGCCACGCCTAGCCCGTTTCGCACCATCTCAAGCGCTGTCGCTGTATGACGGACCTCGCAGAAGAACCGCCGCTCGAGCCCGCGCTCGGAGAAGACTTTGTCGATCTGCTGCCCAAGCGGTGTCGCCGTCGCGTAGGAGATGTGCTGGACATGGTTCAAGTCGGTCACGTTGACCCTCTCCAGCAATCCCAACTCGTGCCCTTCGGGACAAACACACATCATCCAGCCCGCGCCGATTTCATGGACGGAAAGGGCCGAATGCCTTGGCTGCGTGATCGACAGCCCCAGATCGGCGCGTCCACTCACCAGCCTGCGGTTAATCTCATCAATGCTGCCCAGTTCGATGGACAGCTGCAGCTTCGGTCGCTTCTCCATGAATTGCGACAGGACATGCGGCAAGATCCCGTGTCCGATGGATGGCGTCGCCACAATGCTCAAACGCCCAATCGTGCCCCCGCGCAGCTCGTTCACGATGCTTTCCACGCGCTTTTGCTGCATGAAGAGATGCTGCGCTTCCTGGGCGATGTGGCGCGCCTCGTGCGTTGGGATCAGGCGCCCATGTTCCCGGTGAAAGAGCGGGAAACCGACCAGATCTTCAGTATGACGGATCATGTTGCTGACAGCGGGTTGGCTGACGGCAAGCAGTTCGGCGGCCCGGGCGGTGGTGCCCACCTCGATCACCGTGGACAAGACCTCAAGCTGACGTGCGCTGATCATCGGATATAACTCTGAGTTATTCGAGGGCGTGCATGTTTTATTTCATGCTAATGGTGCCGCGGTCTAGCGTCGACCCGTTGCAGAACGAGGAGGCGCAGATGAGCCGGAGAGTTGGGTTTGCGGTCGCACAACTGGGACCGATACATCTGCGCGATACCAAAGCTGCCGTCGTGGCCCGTCTGATTGATATGCTGAAACAGGCGCACGCGCGTGGGGCCCGCTGGGTGACCTTTCCCGAACTTGCCCTCACGACCTTTTTCCCGAGATACATCTACGACGAGCCCAATGAGTATGATGTCTTCTTTGAGGAAGGCCTGCCGTCTCCGGCGATGATGCCGCTGTTCGACATCGCCAAGGACTTGGGCGTCGGCTTCTACCTCGGCTATGCGGAGAAGGCCGAAGAAAATGGTGCGACGCGTCGTTTCAACACGTCGGTCCTTGTTGGACCGGACGGTGCAATACTTGGAAAATACAGGAAAATTCACCTGCCCGGGACGGTCGATCCCATCGGAGATCTGGAGTTTGAACATCTCGAAAAGCGGTACTTCGAGGTCGGTGACCTAGGCTTTCCGACATTCAAGACACCCGATGCCCGCATCGGCATGTGTATCTGCAATGACCGCCGCTGGCCCGAGACGTTTCGCGTGATGGCCCTGCGGGGGGCGGAGGTGTTCATGCTGGGCTACAACACCCCGACCCGAAACATTCATCACCCGGAACCTGCGCATCTGCGCGAATTCCACCACCGCCTCAGTCTCGAATCCGCCGCTTATCAAAACGCGGCCTGGGTCATGGCTGCCGCCAAATGTGGGTCGGAGGACGGTTTTGCGATGATCGGTGGGTCCGCTATCGTCTCGCCCACCGGAGAGATGGTCGCCCGCGCTGCGACCGAAGATGACGAAGTCATCACATATGACTGCGATCTGGATCTGGGCGCGTATATCCGGCGGTCGGTCTTCGACTTCGCCCGTCATCGCCGGATCGAACATTACGGTCCCATCACCGCGCAGACTGGTGTGGAGGTAGAGCCATGACCTTCTCGCTTGCCGGACGATGCAAGGATACCGGTCAGATCGGATTTGCGGTCACAACCTCCTCGGTTTGCGTCGGTGCCCGTGTGGGCGCCGTCACGGACGGCTGCGTTGTGTTTTCGCAGGCCCGTACGGATCCCCGGCTACATGCTGTCGGGATCGCGGCGTGGAAGGAAACGGGCGACGCGGCAAGAACGCTGGCGGCAATGAAATCCGCGGCGTCGGCACCGCATTGGAGACAATTGGGCGTTTTGGCCGCAAAAGGCCCGGGTTTGCATCACACCGGCGGCTCCTGCCTGCCCGAATGCGGCGGAGAGATTGGCGAGAACAGCTTGGCCATCGGGAATTTCCTGGGATCGCCGCGGGTCCTGTCTTCGCTGATCGAAACTTTCGAGACAACACACGGCGTATTGGCGCAGCGGCTTTTGGCCGCCCTGAAAGCTGGTGAAGCGGCGGGCAGCGAACGCGATCCCCTTCAATCGGCTGCGTTGGTTGTTTTGGGCGCTGAGGACCTCAAGGACGTGGATCTGCGCGTGGATGCCTCCAAGGATCCTCTGTCCGACCTGGAAGACCTGGTTGCTGATTGGCTTCCCAAAGCTGATGCCTATCGGATCAGAGCGACCGACCCTGACAAGGCGCCGTCATCAACCGACGTGGAGCACAAAGCCTAGCAACCGTATGCCCTGCGCGATCGCACACATTCATGTCGGTCCCGGCCTACGAGGGGCGTCTGCGATTGTCGGTCGCGATGGAGGCCATCGCTGTTTTTGAGGATGCTTCAGGCTCTTCCAAAGGCACGCCATCTGCACGTCTCGTCACTGGGACTAAGAGCGTGATGACTTTCGGCAGATGATCTCTCAAATCTGATGTTTCAGTACATCACCTTGTTCAGGATGATGGAAATGGGTTTCCCGGCCTCCACCGGCGCAGTTCCGCGGGCCAGCAGCCAGCCGTCCTCACGTTCCAGATGCGCAACGATCCGAAGGGTGCGCGACGCTTGGGGGCTTGCTGTCCAAGCGACGGGGACTTCGATGTGACGTGATTTGCCGTCGCTTTCGATGCTCATCTGCTGTTCGGCAAGCCGCTTCTCGCTTTGAATGGCAGGATCGTCGGCAAAGATCTTGATTTGCCCCGCCGGGATGACCTCCCCGCCGGCATATATCACGTCAATGCGCGTCTCTGTCGCTTGGGCCGCTGCTGTTCCGGCAAACGTAAAGACCCCTGATATCAGCATTCCGGCAAACAAAGCGCGGCGGGTGAGCCATACTGTCATTTCTATATCTCCCTGACCGGTTTTGTCCGTGTGCTGGTTCGGCGACACGGTGTTTGCGGGAACCGGAAGGGGCGCGTTGAACGCGCCCCTTCCATCAGGTGTCAGATGATAATGAAATTATCAGCCGATAGGTCCAGATTACTACCCAGTTGTGCAAACTGGATCGCATCGCCGTCACCCGAGCCATCCGCATCGTAAGACAACGCACCGCTTTCGGTGTTGTAGATGATGCGGTCGTCGCTGTCGCGGGCAACCCCGTTTGCACTGCTGTGGAAGGCACGGAACGACAGCGCGCCGTCATCGCCCAACTCCTCGAAGATGAGGTTGTCCAGAAGAATCAGGTCATTGTCGGTTTCAAAGTCCAGGATCCGGTCGATGTTGTCGGCCCCAAGCTCCGTCGAGAACCGGAATGAGTCATCTCCCGTTCCACCTGTCATCGTATCGGCCCCAAGCCCGCCATCCAGCAGGTCGTTGCCGCGGCCTCCGAACAGCTCGTCCGACCCGGCCTCGCCTGGTGCGGCAGGTGCAGGCGGGAAGTCGACCGAGACGTTGAGCGTATAGGTCGAGCCTTCGGGCACGGCTTCTGTCCAACCGCCTTCCTCGGAATCTGACGTCCAGCTGCCTTGCAGGATATAGTAGGTGCCCGTTTCTTCGATGACGTGAACCGTGCTGGAATCGCGGATCGAGGTCGAGCCGGGGTCGCCACCGCCATCGTCGTTTTCAGTCACGATATCGCCATTGCTGTCCAGCAGCCTGATCCAACTGTCATGCACGGCTGGATCAGCGATGCCATCGACGTCAATCGACAGGATCGTTCCAGCTACCAGGTCGATACTATAATAGCCGCCCAGGCCATTTCCGGTGGCCTCGACCGTGGTGTGCAGCACGGTGGTCGAGTCGAAGATGTTGGGATCTTCGGCCAGCGAAAAGTTGTCCGAGATATCGAAAGCGGTCGCGATTGAGTTGTTCGTCGCATCCGGCCCAAGCGTGGTGTAGCCCGTGCCCATCCCCGGGGTTGGCAGCGCGTCGCCCTGATAGGCAAAATCACCCAGCACCGTATCATCCCCGATACCGCCATGCACCGTGTCATCGCCACCCTGTCCGGTGACGACATTGGAGGCCCGGTCCCCCTTCATTCGATCTTCAAATCCGGAACCGGAGATATTTTCGATGGAGATATAGGTGTCCCGTTCGGATGCTCCCCGCTCAAGCCTGATTTTGACCCCGCTGGTCGCGTCGGAGTAATCGGCCGTGTCGATGCCTGCACCGCCATCCAGCACATCATGGCGACCGCCGCCGGTCAGCGTGTCGTTGCCAGCGCCGGCAGACAGCACGTTCATCTGGTCGTCGCCAATCAGCCAGTCATCGTGGAACGAGCCCTCGACATTTTCGAACCCGACCAGAATGTCGTGCTGGATTGCCGTGCCGCGCCCCACGATCTGAACCGGCCCGTCAGCGTCGCCGCCCATGGCCATGCCATTGACAAGGTCGACCGTCACACCGCTTGAGCTGTCCCTGTAGACAACCAAATCGATGCCTTCTCCACCGTCGAGGTAGTCCTGACCGGCACCGCCGATGATCACGTCATCGCCGTCTTCACCGTAGAGAATGTCGCCATCTCTGCCGCCGTCCAGCGTGTCGTTGCCCGCACGACCGTTAAAGACATCGCCCCCGCCCTGACCGACGAAGTGATTGGCCGCTGATGTCCCGATGAAGCGGTCGATCCGGTCATCCGATCCAATCAGACCCTCGATGCTGTAGAACGTATCGCCCGACACCGTGCCGCCATTGGCAAAGTTGGTTTCAAGATTGACGATAAGCTGAAACGGGCTTTCACGGCTGAAATCAACGGTATCGCTGCCCTGGCCACCTCTGAAGACATCGACACCCGCCTGGCCGATCAACAAGTCGTCGCCGTTGCCACCATCAAGCAGATCATCGCCCTGACCGCCGAAAATGGTGTCGTTACCATCACCGCCGTAAAGCGCGTCGTTGCCATCGTCACTCTCGGTCTGGTCCTCGAGATCCTCGATGTCGATGGTGTTGTTGACGTCGCGGCTCTCGAACGAATCCCTGCCGCCGATGAGGATGTCATCGCCGCCGAGACCAAAGATCGTATTGTCGCCCGCACCTCCGTCGATCGTCTCATCCGTGTCGTCACCGAAAATGATGCTGGTCAGTGTGTTGTCGCCTGATGTGGGTGCTGTGTCGTCCTCCACGTCCGGCAAATCGGCGATTGTGCTGTCGACGTAGATGATGGTTTCGACATTGGCGATGTTGCCAATCTCCAGATCCCTGGACATCACGATGACCGTGTCGTTGCCGCCATCCAGCTCTTCGCGCACCACGTCGTCGAGGGAATCCACGAAATAGGTGTCGTCACCGTTGCCCCCGGCCATGCGGTCACCGCCGCCGCGACCATCCAACACGTTGTCGCCGTCATTCCCGATCAGGATGTCGTCGTATTGGCTGCCGATCCCGTTTTCGATGTAATATTCGGTTTTGTCCTCATTGTGACCGGCAAAGATGGACACGTTGTTGTTGTGGCCGTTCACACTGGAAAACTGCCCGGCACGCATGTCCAGGATCGTGCCTGCGATCGAACCGGAAAAGTCCATCGTGTCGGTGCCGCCGGTGTCGTGAATGACAAAACCGATATCGCGCGTCATCCCGGACGAGGTCAGCTCGTAGCCGTACTTCGTGCTGTTGAACCCATAGACATCATCGCCGGTGTTCAGATCGATGGTCTGATAGGTTCGCACGCCATCTTCATCGACGGTCGAGAAATAGGTGCGGATGACCGCTTCGATATCTCCCATCAGAGGGGTCGACGCGGACCACCGCGTGTCTTCGCCCACATCGATCCCGTCGAAATAGGACATGACGCTGTATTGCTGGCGGTCAAAGGTCCAGGTGGCATTGTTCAGATAGTTGATCTGCACGCCACCGGGGCCGCTGTAATTGTAAAGGCCGGGGTGATTCAGCCCGAATTCATGGCCGTATTCGTGAATGAAGGTGTCAAAGACATAGCCGCCAATATCGGTCAGGTTGGGTTCGGTATCATGGAACCGCTGCCCGACACTGATATACCTGTTACTGGAAAAGGCACTGCCGTCAAATTGCTCGCCAATCTCCGGGCTGACGACCTCCATCCAGTCTGTCTCTGCGTCAAAGGGGGTATCGTCAACGACGACGAACTCGAAGGGGGTGACCGACGCCCACATTTCAAGCGCGCCAATAGCGGCTTCCTGATAATCTGGATGATTGCTGAGTTCCGAGACGTTGATGCGCAGCGGCTCCGACGCGATCTCGGGGGTCAGGCTGCGCGGCAACGCACCGAGATAGTCGAGATAGGCTTCGTAATCCTCGCTTTTGCCAAACGGATTGTCCGGCGTCTGGTCGTTGACCCACCACGGATCATCGGCGGTTTCGCTGCTTGTTTGCGCTCCGGTCGCCGGTCCATCGGATCCGACGCTCGTGTCCGTATTTTCCGCCTCGGACATGTTGGCCCGGTCGGTTGTTTCGGGCGCATCATCCGCCTCGACAGGAGGCGGAGCAGTATCATCGAGTTCCACCAGATCGGGCAATGTCGGCTGCAGGGTCATCGCCTCGCCCAGGACCGTTTGCAGACCGGTCTGTTGCGAGCCGACCTTTCCAAATGAAACTTCTTCGAGGGGGCCGTATCCCAGTTGGCACATCATGCACATTTTCAGATTATCCTTTCGCAGAGACGCCGAGGTCGTAAATTCCGCTCACCCGGGAAAGCGGGTGACGGTCAGTAGCTTTATCGATCATGTCAAAAATGATGGGCTTCCTTGTATTTGAGGCGGTTGGCTAAGACCGCGCGTGGTGATTTTCGGGACTCCTCTACCGGCAACCGCAAGTTGTTGCGGTCGTTCGGGAGCGACGGCGCCCGTGATCAACAGGCGTCGCGTTGGCGGATTTCGGGGTCAAAGGTTTGGTTAAAAAGAGGACTTTCATCACCGGGTGATGAGGCGTTTCAGGCATGGATGAATTCTACCTATGCTTGCACCTTCGATATTTAATTGTTCAGTTCAACTGGAAATCTCGATCCCCGCGCCATCGGCGAAAGTTGGCTTGAAAACGGGGGGTTATGCAAAAAATGGCTGCCTCATTCTTAGGCTTGAACGCAGTTCGCGGTCAGACGTGCACAAGTGGACGTAACGTAAAGTTACGTTTGGATAAGCGGAGAAGAGGGCCGATTTTGTGGATCAAATGGCCAAGGTTTGAGCGTCCTCAGAAGCGTTGACAGTGGCTCTTACTTGCGTGTCACGCGGCGTGATCCGAGTTGATCTTTCGGCCTGCCATGCTCTTCGCTCCCACGTGTCATCCGCCTTGATGCCCCGGCAAAGGAAAGCTCATACGGAGAAGACGCGGCTGAGACCCAAAGGGGCCGTCCCGAAGATGTTGCGCGCCCATATCGGCACCGATCACCGATGAAACCGTGCACGGCCTGCCCCAGTTGAAGCGTGCAAAAATGGGCAAGCCCGGAGGCTGTTGTTGCTATGCCGGAGAGCGCGAAGAAGGTTCAGATCCGCCAAGACAGGTCTGACACACCTGACCACGCGCCCTGAGCCGCGACAATCAACACGGCAAAGGCCGCTGCCAAAGACGCTCAGGTCAGTCAACTTTGCACTGGTCAGCCTTCGACCGGTGGCGCGTTGGCCACGTTCGTGGTGATCAATTGCAGCAACATGTTGAGCTGCACGAAGCTGTAGCCGCTCGAATATTCGCGCGGCAACACGATGTAGCGGCCCGCGCTGCAGGTGGTCAGGAAGTCACACCACCCTGGTACGGCTTGGTTGAGGAGCGCGGCAGGATCGGCCAGTCTTGCACCATAAGCGATGGAATAGGTATCAAACAGATAGTCAGCTTCAAGCTCGGGCAAGAGCTCTACGCTAACGGTTTGCTGGGCGACCCCACGATCAGCCATCTCCTGCCCTATAGCACCGCGCACAAAGCCCAGATCCGCCAGAACCTTCGTCAGGCCGCGGTACCCGGCAAAGGCAAAGAGTTGACCGTCCCAAGCAGAGATCTTGGAATAGGTAGCACCCTTGACATCCGGTAGGGCAAAGCGGGCGCGCTCAAGATTGGCCTCGTAAATCGTCAGCAATTGCTCATAGCGTTCTGTCAGCCCGGCGGCTTCGGCAATGGCGCGGGGTGTGGCCATCGGGTCAGTCGGATCGTCTGAGACGAAAACAGTCGGGGCCACGACCTCGAATTGCTCCCTGCTGTCCAGTTGAAAGTCGCGACCGATGATCAGATCGGGCTGAAGCGCCGCCAAAACTTCGTAATCCACGGCGTCGAAGGTGCCGACATAGGTGATGCCGGAATTCTCGAAATCGAGGCCAAACAGAAGATCAACAGACCGGATGTAAAGCTGGTTGTCGGCATCGATCCGACCCGTTGACCCCACAACAGGTGCGTCCAGTTCGACCAGTGACAGCGTGATCGTCAAGTCATGCAGGGCGACGATGCGTTCGGCCTTTTCCGGGATGCAGGTTTCACCGCCCAGATGGCTAAACGCACGCATGCCGCTGCCACAATCGAGCGCGACGGAGGGGCCGGCAAAAGCGCAGAGAAGAGCCGCGAGGGGCCAAAAGACTTGTTTCATGATCGCTTCCTTCTTGGTTTCGGGCTGGGGCGCGTGATGCAAGCGGCACCTGGCGAATGTGTCGGCAGACCGCTGCGGCGGTCGTTTTCTATTTCACTAGAGCTGGCTCCTTGTTTGAGTGCGCAGGAGCAGTGCGACAAAGACCGGCACACCAATCATTGCTGTGACCAGGCCTGCCGGTATCTGGACAGGTGCGAATGCCGTGCGACCTGCGACATCGGCAAGCCCGACCATAAGTGCACCCGTAAGCGCGGTCAGAAGCAGGTGCAGGCCAACGCCGGATTGGGCCAGGCGGCGTGCCAGGTGCGGCGCGACAAGGCCAACGAAACCAAGCGGGCCGACGGCGGCGACAGCCGTGGCTGCCAGAGCGACGGAAAGTGTCACGAGGCTCCAGCGTGCCAGCCGTACCCGGATGCCAAGACCTGTAGCAACGTCCTCCCCAAACCGGATTGCCGAAAGCGGACGGGCCGCAGCGAAGAGCGGGGGGATCACCAGGAATGTTGTGGCTGTCAGCCATTTCACTTCATCCCAGCCCACCGAATGCACGGAGCCTGCGAGCCAGCCAAGGGCGGACATCACACGGTCGATGTCACCATAGGTGAGCAATGCAGAGGTGAATGAGGAGATAAGGGCCGCCACACCGATCCCCATCAGGATAAAACGCAAGGTTTCACCTCCCCGGCGGGAGGAAGACGCGGCCAGGATCAGCGCCGCGACGGTGAGCGACCCGCCGAATGCAAGGACGGGACGCCAATAGTATCCAATGCCCGGGGAAAGGATGGTGACGGAAACGACAACGAGTGCAGCGCCCTGACTGACCCCGACAAGGCTGGGATCTGCCAATGGATTGCGCGTCACATATTGCAGCGCAGCGCCAGAGAGAGCGAGGAAGGCGCCCACAACAAAGGCAACGACCGTCCTTGGAAAACGAAACTCCCATACCACCGTCCCTGCCGTTTCCGACGGCGGATTGCCTATGAGCGTTGCCCACACGTCCAAAGGGCCCATAGGGTAGCTGCCGCTCATCAGGCTCCACATCAGGACAACGAAAATTGCACCGGTCAGGGCAACACTTACTGCGAGCCCTTTCAGCGGCACCCGAAGCGTAATGCGTCCGTCAAGGGCTTCGATTGTTGTCATGCTCATAGCCTTGCCCATACCAGCCAGATGAACATGGGAGCCCCCAGCATTGTGGTGACAATGCCTGTCGAAATCTCGACAGGTGCAAGGACCAATCGCGCTGCAATGTCGACCAAGACGACATAGCCCGCTCCGACAAGAGCGGAGAATGGAACAATCAAACGGTAGTCCGACCCGACAAACAGCCGAACGACATGCGGGATGACCAGCCCCACAAAGCCAAGCGGCCCGGCGATGGAGACTGCAGCGGCGGTCAACATCACAACTGCCACCATGGCAATGGACTTGATCTTCAGAGTATCAACGCCAAGGCCTGCCGCGGTGTCTTCGCCCATCGCAAGAGCCGTCACCTGTCGGGCAATGAGCATGGCTGCGGCCAAACCTACGGCGAACCAAGGCAGCGCCCAGAGATACGTTTCCATGTCGCGCCCGGCAAGGGAACCGGACATCCAGACACGCAGATCGCTGAAGGCGTCTTCATTCAGCAGGATGGCCGCACTTTCAATGGCAGACAGGAAACCACCCACGGCAGCGCCGGACAGGATGAGCGTAAGAGCCGTTGCGCCGCCGGGTGCAGCGCCTGCGATTATCCAGACCAGTCCCGCGCCGACCAAAGCACCGATGGCCGCAAAAAGCGGGATATGAGCCGCGCCTGCCAGCCCAAGCCAGCCGATCCCGACGATCACGGCAAAGGTGGCACCTGCCATCAAGCCGAGAAGTCCCGGCTCGGCCAGAGGGTTGCGCGTGATACCTTGCATGAGTGCCCCCGCCACCGACAGGGCGGCACCAACGCTGAGCGCGAAGATCGCTCGCGGCATCCGCAGGTCGCGCACGACGACGTGATCAAACACGTCGTTCCGGGGCGTCATGATCGCTTGCCAGACCGTGCTCAACGGGATCGCTTTTGCACCGAGGGAGATGTGCCACATGAATGCAAACACCACACCTGCAAGGCAGAGCCAAAACCCTGCAGCCGCAAATATCGTGCGGGTCGTATTCATTCGGCGGCACGCGTGATTGCCGATTGGTGATCCGGCGCGCGAGGCAGACAAACGGGGCGACCGGTAGCCGGGTCGGCGATCACGTCGGAGCGGAGATCGAACACTCGCCTCAGCTCATCCGGGCGGATGACCTCGGGTCCGGTGCCCTCGGCCACGATCTGTCCGTCGCGCATCATCACGATCCGCTCGGCGAATGCGGCGGCCAGGTTCAACTCGTGCAGAACCAGCAGAATGGTGCGCCTGTCCTCGGCCACGATCCGGGACAAGAGCGCCATCAGATCCACCTGCACCTTGAGATCAAGGAAGGTCGTCGGCTCGTCCAGCAGCAGGATCGGCGTGTCTTGCGCCAGCACCATGGCGAGCCAGCAACGCTGGCGTTGTCCGCCGGAAAGGCTGTGAACGGGGCGCTCGGCAAAATCCACCAGATCGGTAAGCGCCATGGCGCGTTCAACTGCTTCATGATCCTTGGCGGACCACTGACGAAACAAGGTTTGATGGGGAAAGCGACCTTGCGCGACCAGTTCGGTCACTGTCAGTCCCTCGGGCGCAACGGGGCCTTGTGGCAGAATTGCCAGACGGGTGGCAACATCGCGGGTCGTGTAGGATGTGATTGGCTTACCCTGAAGTGTCACACGACCGGATTTCGGTTTCAGGATGCGGGAAAACGCCTTGAGCAACGTTGACTTGCCGCAGCCATTCGGGCCGACCAGGGCCGTGATCTGCCCGGCAGCGATGTGCAGGTCTACGTCTTTGACGATGGCGGCGTTTCCATAGCCAACCGACAGGCCGGACGCAGCCAGAGTGCTCTCGGGGTGGATGGTCATTCGGCGGCTGTTCCCTGTGCCGTGAGAAGCCGGGCATAAGTTCCGGTCTGTTGCGCGATGTCGTCATGTGCGCCGAGTTGTGTGATCCGCCCGTTTTCCAGAACCGCGATCCGGTCGGCGCGGCGGATGGTCGACAAACGGTGCGCAATCACAATCGCCGTGCGCCCGGCGAGAAGCTGATCCAGGTTGTCCTGGATCGCAGCCTCGGTTTCGGTGTCGACGGCGCTTGTCGCCTCGTCGAGGATCAGGATTGGGGCTTTTTTTAAAAGCGCCCTTGCGATGGAAATCCGCTGTTTCTGGCCGCCGGA